>JANRLJ010000028.1:0-15039 GCA_033762735.1 bacterium
TGCATGACTTCTGTAAGAACCCGCAGTCAATTTGTATGCCAGAAGTGCGGTCGCCAATCGCCCCGCTATATTGGGCGCTGCCCCGGTTGTAATGAATTTGGAACGGTTGTAGAAGAACTGATGCCGCACACACGCGGCGGAAGCACCCCCAAAGCGCGCATCGTCCTGCCCAATACGCTGCCTAAAGAACTCGACGAAATCGCCACGCAGGACTATCCCCGGATGCGCGTCCCGCTGGAAGAATTTAACCGCGTGCTGGGCGGCGGAATCGTCCCCGGCAGCATCACCCTGATCGGTGGTGAACCCGGCATCGGCAAATCCACCCTGCTGATTCAGATTAGCTGCCTGGTGGCGGGCGGCGTGGGACGTGTGCTCTACGTCAGCGGTGAGGAAAGCACCAGCCAGATCAAAATGCGCGCGGAGCGGCTCGGCCTCCATGCCAGCCAACTGCTGCTGGTCACGGAGACCAACCTGCATGTCATCCTCGAACACGTGAAGAACTATAAACCCACCCTGTTGATCGTGGACTCGATCCAGACCATTTACATTGAGGAAAGCGAGTCCTCGCCTGGGAGCGTGTCGCAGGTGCGCGAGTGCGCCAATCGGCTGCAAATGCTGGCGAAGAACAGCGGCGTGAGCGTGTTCATCATCGGCCACGTCACCAAAGAAGGCAACATCGCCGGGCCGCGTGTGCTGGAGCATGTGGTCGATACGGTGCTGTATCTGGAAGGCGATTCGCTCGGCGCGTATCGGCTGCTGCGTGGAGTCAAGAATCGCTTCGGCGCGACACACGAGATCGGCGTGTTCGAGATGACTGGGCAGGGGTTGGTGGAGGTGGCGAATCCGTCGGAGGCGTTTCTTGCGGAACGAGTCGCCAGCGCACCAGGGACGGCGGTGGCGGTGACGATGGAAGGGACGCGCCCGCTGCTGGTGGAGGTGCAGGCACTCACCAGCCCGACAGCCTTCGGCAACCCCCGCCGTACCCCCAACGGCATCGACTATAACCGGATGCTGCTCATCAGCGCTGTGCTGACCAAGCGGCTGGCGCTCAAGCTCCACGAGCAGGACATCTTCATCAACGTGGTCGGGGGGCTGAAAGTGGATGAACCCGCCGCTGATCTGGCGACAGCGGTGGCGCTGGCTTCCAGCTACTATAATCAGTCCGTCCCGTCGGACATCGCCTTTATCGGGGAGATCGGCCTGAGCGGGGAACTCCGCACCGCCTCACAGTTGAGCGCCCGGCTGACGGAAGCGGCACGGCTGGGCTTTAAGCGAGTGATGCTGCCCAAAACGCGCCGCAGCCAGCTCGACATCCCGCGCGGGCTGCAACTGGTGGAAGCGCGTAACGTGGGCGAAGCGCTGGCGCAGGCCATCCCGCTCCCGGCACAGCGTTAAGCAAAATGGGTTAGGGTGTGTTGCGTGAAATCAGCCACACACCCTGTTGTTTTACGACTGTAAGGTCAGTGCCTCGCTCGTGGCGGATTTGAGCACGGCCATCATATGGCGATAGGGCGACATCCCATAGCTGATACGCGCCACACCCAGCCGCGCCAGCCGTTCCGGCTGCGGCAGATCGGCAAAGACGAGGATGTTCACAGGCAGTGGAGAAGCGTCGCACAGGGCTTGAATCAGGCGTGGATCGCGAACGCCCGCCGGGAAGAATCCGCTTGCGCCTGCTTCGGCATAGGCGGCGGCACGTTCCAGCGCTTGCCGCACATGATCGTCGCTGTGCGTGGCGGCAGGGGCTTTGAGGAAAATATCGGTGCGGGCGTTGATGAAGAACGGGATGCCGCGCCCTTCCGCCGCACGGCGAATGGCGGCAATACGCGCAGCCTGTTCCTCGATGGGATAGAGTCCCTCTCCGCCGACGACCTGATCTTCAAAGTTGATTCCGACCGCTCCGGCTTCCATCACCTGTAGGACGTTCTTCGCGACGGCTTCCGGTTCCCTTGCATAGCCGCCCTCAAAATCGAGCGTGAGCGGCAGATCGACCGACGCGGCAATGCGCCGCAGGTTGGCAAGCACAGCATCCAGCGGGACCTTCTCACCGTCCGTGTAGCCCTGCGCGGCGGCGACCGATGCACTGCCTGTGGCAAGAGCTTTCGCGCCTGCCTCCTGAACGGCCTTTGCGCTGCCTGCGTCCCAGATGTTGAACAGAACCACCGGATCGCCTTTGACGTGCAGGCTGGCGAAGGCGGCGGCTTTTTCGGCTTGTGTGGTCATGATATTTTGTCCTTATTTAGAAAAAGGGGAACTGTCGTTCCCCTGTGTTATTTTATCAGTTGCGGAGATAGGCGCTGGTCAGTGATTGTTCGGCCTGGAGAAGCTGCGCAGGCGTACCCTCGAACATCACCCGACCGCCTTTGTTGCCGCCTTCCGGCCCCATGTCGATGATCCAGTCGGCGTGTTTCATCACGTCAAGGTTGTGCTCAATCACGATCACGGTGTTTCCGGTGTCCACCAGCCGATCCATGATCGCCAGCAGTTTGGTGATGTCGGATTTATGCAGGCCGGTGGTCGGCTCATCCATTACGTAGACGCTGCCCGCCTTGTGCAGTTCAGTGGCGAGCTTGATGCGCTGGCATTCCCCACCGGAAAGGGTACTGAGCGGCTGCCCCAGGCCGAGGTAATCCAGCCCGACATCGTTCATGGCCTGCAATTTGCTCACAACCTTTTTGATGGTAAAGAAGTCTAAGGCCTGCTGCACCGTCATGCCCAGCACATCGGTGATCGACTTTCCATCGAGCGTATAGGCCAGCACTTCTTCCTTAAAGCGCTTGCCTTCGCACACTTCGCACGGCGATTTGACCTCCCCCAGCGCCGCCAGATCGGTATAGATTACGCCCAACCCCTGGCAGTTCTCGCACGCGCCTTCGGAATTGAAGCTGAACAGCGACGGGCTGACCTTGTTGGCGGTGGCGAAGGCCTTGCGAATGTCGTCCAGAATCCCGGTGTAGGTCGCGGGATTGGAGCGAGTCGAAGTCCCTACAGGCGACTGGTCAATCACGACCGCTTCGGGATGCTGATGCAGGAAGACCTGGTTAATCAGCGAGCTTTTGCCCGATCCTGCAACCCCGGTCACGACCGTGAGGACTCCGACAGGGATATTTACGCTGATATTCTGTAAGTTGTTGACCTTCGCATTCTTAATCGCAAGCTGGCCTTTGGGCTGGCGGAAGTGCGGCTTGATCGGGACGGACTGCTTCATGAAGCGGCCTGTGAGCGTATCCGCACCGAGCAGACCCTCATAGCTGCCTTCGTAGACGACGGTTCCGCCCCGGCTTCCCGCCAGCGGACCGACATCCACGACATGATCGGCCACCTTGATCACATCCGGGTCGTGCTCGACCACAATCACGGTATTGCCCTTGTCGCGCAGCTTTTGCAGCAGTTCATTGAGGCGGTGCACATCACGCGGATGCAGGCCGATGCTCGGCTCATCAAAGATGTACATCACATCCACCAGGCTGCTGCTCAGGTGCTTGACGATCTTGACACGCTGCGATTCGCCGCCGGAGAGCGAATCGGTTTCGCGATTCAGGGTGAGGTATTCGAGGCCAATATCCACCAGATGCCCCAGGCGCTGAAGCAGCACTTCCACAATCGGTGCGCCCGCCGGGTCTTTGAATTCCCGCATCACCGGAATCAGATCGCCGATTTCCATCGCGGCCAACTCGGCGATGTTATAGCCGTTGATTCGGCTGCTGAGCGCGGCCTGGCTCAGCCGTGCGCCCTTGCACAGCGAACACGGGCCATAGGTCAGGTAGGGTTCGACGGCCTTCTGGGTGCGTTCGGAGAGGGTCTTCAGGTCGCGGGTGATGTACTTGCGCGTGAACTTGTTGATGATGCCCTCGAAGGTCAGGTTAAAGGGTTTCCCTGCCATCTGCGTCTTGACCTTGTAGGGTTCGCCATACAGCAAGCGTTCGAGTTCGGCCTCGCTGTAGTCTTCGAGCTTCTTGTCGTTATCGAACAGTCCCGACTGTGTGGTGATCGACCAGTCCCAACTGTCCACCCCGTAATCGGGGAACAGCACCGCACCCCCATTCAGCGATTTGGACATATCGAGGAACGCTTCCATATCCACACCGATCTTGCGACCGATGCCGTTGCATTCCGGGCACATGCCGCCCGGATCGTTGAAGGAAAAGAGATTGCTCCCGCCAACATGCGGCTGGCCGATGCGTGAGAACAGGATCCGCAGCACACTGTAAATATCGGTGATCGTGCCGACAGTCGAATGTGCGCCGCCCCCCATGCGCTTCTGATCGACCACCACCGCCATGCTCAGGTTTTCAATCGCGTCGGCTTCGGGCTGGGCATAGCGCGGCAGGAAGCTGCGGACGAACATGCTGAAGTTTTCGTGCAGCAGGCGCTGTGCTTCGGAAGCGACCGTATCGAACACAATTGAGGACTTGCCGGAACCGGAGACACCCGTAAAGATGGTGATCTTCCGCTTGGGTATCCGCAGAGAGACATCCCGCAGGTTGTTCTCCCGTGCGCCGCGAATCTCAATATATTCCTGCATCGCTGCATTCCCTTTCCTGATGCGTGATGAAACTGAACCGGGGGTGCTGGCGCTCTCACCGCTCTGGTGATTGGTGCGTTCCAGAAGCGCGTGAGAGTCTGATGGGATAGGCATGGCGAAGTCGTCCCTGTTCGCCACAACAGAACAAGTGTACCGCTACTCTATATAACTGTCAAGGCATATACAGGGACAAAAAATAGAAAAGGGGGATGCAGGGACACGGTAGGCCGTGTTCGTTGTTCAGGGCAGGATTTCCGCCGCTGCCACCCGCCCGATTCCCTGCCCATCCAGGATCACGGGCACCATGTCGCCTTCACCATAATTCTGCTGCTGCTCGTAGTGAGCCTTAGTGCCTTCGCCTGTTGGCTCGGTATACACTTCAATCCGGCGCTCTGGCAGATTGATAATCCAATAGACTGGAATGCGCACTTTCGCGTACAGCCGCAGTTTCAGCGTCCGGTCATATTTCAGTGTGGAGTCGGAGACTTCAATTACAATCGCCACGTCTTTTGGGTCGGGATGATGGTCACGAAAGTCGCGCCGCTGACCTTTAACAACAGTCACATCCGGCTCAGGTTCGCTCGTAAGGGTTGTGATAGGTTCCTGATCGGTGACAAACCATCCCTCTGGGATTATCTTTGCTAAAACATCACGGGTGAGTTGTGTGGAAATACTATGGGGTGGATTCTTGGGCATCTTCGTTACCAGCCAGCCTTCCAGCAGTTCAACCCGATCCTCTTCGGTGAGGATGCCCGCCTCGATCATCTGATGATACTGCGCGACCGTCAGCCGCCAGATCGGAACTTCTGGCACGACAAAAGCAGCGTCCGTGCGTTCCACTTCCTGATAGACCATTGCATCTGACCCAACTACTTTTTCTGGAAAAGTGGACAGGTTTGAAACCTGTCCCTACGAAACGAGTCTAGCACGATTTCTACAGCGCAATCGACACAAATTTGGGTTCGAGATACTCGTGCATCCCCTCGCTGCCCAGTTCACGCCCGAAGCCGCTCTGCTTCATCCCGCCGAAAGGCGCTTCCGGCACGGTCGGCAGGAGGTCGTTCACGCCGATCACCCCGAACTTCATGCCTTCGTAAGCCCTGATGGCCGTCGTCATATCCTTCGCCATCAGATACCCGGCGAGGCCGTAGGGGGTGCTGTTCGCCATTTCTACGCCTTCTTCCAGCGTCTTAAAGGCACTGATGGGCATCACCGGGCCGAACACCTCATCACAGATGATCTTCATGCTGTCCGTCACCTGCGTGAGAATCGTCGGGCGGTAGAAATAGCCGTGCGCGAATTGGGATGGACGTTCGCCGCCAGTGACCACCGCCGCGCCCTGGGCAACCGCGTCCTGCACGAACAATTCCACCTTCTCGCGCCCGGCCAGCGTGACCAGCGGCCCGGTTGTCACGCCTGGCTGCATCCCGTCTCCAAGCACCAGTTTTTCCACGAACGTCCGGCTGGCTTCCATGAAGTCCTCGTAAATGGACTGCTGCACGTAAAAGCGCGTCGGTGAGACGCACACCTGTCCATTGTTGCGGAACTTCGCGGCGACGGCTTTCTGCGCGGCGGCTTCCACGTCCACATCATCGAAAATCAGCACCGGGGCGCTCCCGCCCAGTTCCAGGCTCAACCGCCGCAGGTTGCCCGCCGCGCCCTGCATCAGCAGCCTGCCAACCCGCTGCGACCCGGTGAAGCTGACCTTATCCACCCTGAGGTTATCGAGGAATTCCTGCCCCATGCCTGCCGCGTCGCCGTTGATAACGTTAACCACGCCGGGCGGCATCCCCGCTTCTTCCAGGACGTTCGCCAGCGCCATCGCGCTCATCGGCGTGAGTTCGCTCGGACGACCGACCACCGTGCAGCCCGCCGCCAGAGCCGCCGCCCAGTACCGCGCCAGCAGGAACGCCGGGAAGTTCCAGGCCGTAATCGTCGCGACCACGCCGACCGGATGATAGACCACCTGCAAGCGCTTGCCGGGGGTGCGTCCGGGGATTGTCCGGCCATAGGCGCGTTTGCCTTCCTCCGCGAACCAGTCGAAGATTGCGGCGGTTGTGTTCCATTCGGCGCGTGTTTCCGCCAGCACCTTGCCACATTCGCGGGTGGTGATGGGCGCGAGTTCGTCCAGTTTGGAGACAATCAGATCGGCCACCCGCCGCAGAATCGCGCCCCGCTCGTAGGCCGTCATCGCCGCCCATTTCGGCTGTGCAGCGTAGGCAGCATCAATCGCTGCCCGTGCATCATCGACATCCCCGAACGGCACCGCCGCGACTTTTTCCTCCGTCGCCGGATTGATAACATCCCACGTCCCGCCGTTGATGGCATCCCGCCACTCGCCGTTAATCCACATCTGATAGCGCATCTTTGTTTATCCTCTGCGTTCTCCGCGTCTTGGCGGTTCAAGATCAATGACTACTGCCGCTCCCTGGGATCGAGCCAGTCACGCAGGCCTTCGCTCACCAGGTTAAAGCCGAGCATGACAAAAAAGATCGCCAGGCCGGGGAAGGTGGCAATCCACCAGTTGAAGAACTTGGCCTGTCCCTCGGAGATCATCGCGCCCCATTCTGGCGTAGGTGGGCGGATGCCCAGCCCGAAGAAGCTCAGCGCGGACACCAGCAGCAGAATCCCCCCCACGTCCAGCGCGGCCTTAATCAGCAGCGGCGTCCAGGCGTTCGGCAGCACGTGCTTGAATAGAATCTGCCTTTCGGGCATCCCATACGACCGCGCCGCCGTCACATATTCCTGCGACCGGATGACCAACACCTGCGAGCGCATCAACCGCGCATACTCCGGCCACAGCACGAAACAGGCCGCCAGCAGCATATTCTGGAGGCTTGGCCCGATCAGCGAGGCAATCGCCAGCGCCAGCACAATGCCGGGGAAGGCCAGCGTCAGATCGGCCAGGCGCATGATGACCCCGCCGATCAGCCCGCCGTAAAAGCCCGCCACCGCGCCCAGCAGACTCCCGATCACTGTGACCAGAATCACAACGACCACCGCCGAGGGCAGCGAGACGCGCGTCCCATACACCACACGGCTGAACACATCGCGGCCAAGCTCATCCGTGCCGAACCAGTGCTGGGCGGAAGGCGCTTTCAGGCGGTTGAGCAAATCCTGTTCGAGCGGGTCATGCGTGGCGATCAGCGGCGCGGCGACGACCAGCGCGAGGAAGAACCCCAGAATTACCAATCCCACCCACAGAGGCAGATGGCGGCGCAGGTGTTTGAAAATGCCGCGCACATCGACACGGCTGGTCGCGTTCGGCTGCTGTCGGGGAAGCGCGACGGTTGTGCTGACCGAAATCGCCGGGGAGAGCGGAGAGAGCGGTTGTTCATCCATCGCGAACCCTCGGATCAAGCACACCGTAGAGCAGATCGACCAACAGATTGACCAGAATATAAGTAGTGGCGATCAGCAGCGTCCCGCCCTGAATCGCCGGATAATCGAGGTTGATCGAGGCCTTCACGAGATACTGCCCCAGCCCCGGCCAGTCGAAGATCGTCTCGGTCATCACCGCACCGCCGAGCAGACTGGCGAACGCGAGGCCGAGCAGCGTCACCAGCGGCAGCAGCACATTTCGCAGCGCGTGGCGCAGCAGCACCGTCCGTTCGCGCAAGCCCTTGCTGCGGGCGGTGCGAATATACTCTTTCCGCATTTCTTCGATGATGGCTGCGCGAGTCAGCCGCAGCACGACGGCCAGCGTATACCCGCCCAGGACAATTGTGGGCAGGACGAGATGTGACAGCGCCGCGAAGAACGCATCCCACCGCCCGGCCAGCAGTGCATCCACCGTCATAAAGCCTGTGACCGTCGGCGGATAGTCCATGCGGGCGGGAAGCCGCCCCGGCCCGGCGGCGATGTCGAGGTTGTACCAGAACACCGTCAGCAGCACGAGGCCGATCCAGAAGGGCGGGAAGCAGGCGTTGATGAGCGACACCAGCCACCAGAAACGGTCAAACAGGCTGCCGCGCCAGAACCCCGCCAGCAGCCCCACCGGAATCCCGACTACTCCGGCAAACAGCAGCGCCGCGACTGCCAGTTCAATCGTCGCGGGGAGCCGGGTTCGCAGATCATCCATGACCGGATTGCGCGTGACGAACGACGTGCCGAGATCACCACGCACGATGTTTGCGAGATACGTCAGGTATTGCTGCGGCAGGGGTTTATCCAGCCCCCATTCGCGGATGGCGTTTTCGACGGCCTGCGGATTTTTAAAGCCCACGTCGGGGATGATGACGGTCAGCGGGTCGATCTGGATGAGGTTGTACAGCAGGAACAGCACCAGAGTGATGCCGATCAGCATCGGGATGGTGAGGAGAAGCCTGCGAACAAAATACTGCGTCACGGGTCGCCCCTTTTAAGAAGCAATGAGCGATGAGCAATGGGTGGTGAGAGCGTCACCGCTCGATTTATTTGAATGACTCGAAGTGTTTTGTTTTTAAGTACAAGTGATGTCAGAATTCAAATTTCCGGTAGGGGCACAGCATGCTGTGCCCTTTTAACGGCATTTTAGTCTTCTCGCTCGTCGTCCGGGTCGTAGTAGAGCATCTGCTTTTCGATGGCCTCCAGCTTGCGTTCCATTTCGACATCGTAATCCATCAAACCATCGAGCAACAAGGCAAGCGTCTTTTCCCAATACGCTTTCCACCGGGGATTAGACATTTTAATGGCATCCCGAATACGCTGTTCGACTTCCTCAATCTTGGGGTTACGCATTGTTTTTCCGCTCCTTCCATTTTTCGTATTCATGCTCTCGAATAGCAGAACGTATCTCGTTCATTGCTTTCTGTTTCTTCAGTCTTTCCCCAACCTCTGGTGATCTTAGTGGCAAGGGCGCGTAAGCTTCCGGGTTGTACTCACGGCTGAATTCGTCATAAAGATCGAGTTCGTGCTCGATTTCGGCCTCGCGGCGCTTCTCCGCGTCGTACTCGGCCTTCACCGCTTCAAGCTGGACAATAGTCTGGCGCTGGCGGCGGTTTTCCAGCCAGAGAACGCCCACCAGTAAAATCATCAGGGCAAGCAGTCGATTTCGCATCAGCCTTCAATCCTCATCTGTTCCAATCCCCGCTTCTCCTTCCATTCCTCAAATTCGATTTCGGTAAAGGCGAAGTCAATCTTACTTGAGGTCAACCGTTGATTGAGGCGTTCCTGCCTTTCAGCAGATAAAGGCTTCTTGGGATGACGCTCTGCGAGAAACTGCTCGAACAGCATTCCTTCTTTTTCGATCTCGGCCTCGCGGCGCTTCTCCGCGTCATATTCGGCCTTCACCGCTTCAAGCTGCACGATGGTCTGGCGCTGGCGGCGGTTTTCCAGCAGCACCATCGTCAGAAGCAGCACCAGCAGGGCAAGCAGTCGATTCTTCATCACGCGAAACACTTTCTTCCGAACATTTAAGCGAACGATGCGCCCATCTTACCCCGCTTCGGATGGGTGCGCCAAATAGAGTCATGGTCGAGATGTGTTGGGCATTTGGAAAAGCATGAACAGCGCCAAAACTATTATCAAAAACTTTCTTGGCGAACTTTGCGTCTTGGCGGTTCAAAATATTCTTTCTTCTCAAATGCCCCTGTCTACTTACTTGCTCAGCGCGGCATAGCGAATCAGCGCGACCGGATGGAACTGATAGCCGGAAACCGCCGCCGACACCGCATCCACCGTCTGCGGCTGATACAGCACCGAATAGGCCGCGAACTCGTTGAGCAGGCGCGTGTATTCGGCCACCGCTGCCGCGCGATCTTCCGCCACGATGGTTTCCACCGCCGCCGCCTGCAAGCCTTCGTCCAGCACTTTGGCGTAGTACGCAATATTGAAAAAGCGCGGGATGGTGAACAGCGCCGTCCAGTTACTTGGGTCAAAGAAATCGGCTGAGAAGCGCGTCACCCAGGCCTGATACTCGCCTGCGTTGCGTCCCTCGCGGAACACGCTGTCGGCTTCAATCACGGGATTGACCGTAATGCCGATTTCATCCAGGTCGGCCACCAGCTTGGCGGCGAGGATTTCGGGACTAAGACCACCCAGCGGACTGGAAGGCATATTGATCGTCAGTTCAAAGCCATCCGCGAAACCCGCTTCTTCCAGCAGCGCCCGCGCCGCCTCGACATCGCGTGTATAGCGATATTGGTCGGCTTCCGCTGCTCCGAGAATTCCGACCGGGACGACCCCCGCTGGTCGCGCCGCGAAGCCACCCAGCAGGCCGCTTACGATGCCGTCATAATCCACTGCCAGCATAATGGCGCGGCGCACGCGGGCATCGGCCAGCGGCGAATCGGGGAAGCCGGGCGAAAGCGCCAGGTAAATGATTTGCAAGCCCTGCCCCGATTGCAGCGTCAGGTCGGGATTGGCTTCGATCTGCGGCGCGAGGTCTTTATCGAGGTTCTGGGCAATATCGACCTCACCGCGTTCGACCAGTTGCAGCGCAGTGGTAGAGTCGTTCACCTGCCGCAGCGTCACGCCGTCGATGGCGGGTGCGCCGTTCCAGTAATTGTCGTTGCGGATGAGCGTGACTTCGGCTTCCGGCGTCCAGCCTGTCAGAATGAACGGGCCGCTCCCGGCGGAGTTCTGATTCAGCCATTCGCCCGCCGTGTCAGTTTCGGCGTCGGTGGTGCCGCCGTTTTCCATCAATAGCTGGCTGTCCAGAATACTGAACGAAGGCAGCGCGGTCAGTACATCAAAGAACGAGATCGGCGCGGGGAATGGGCCTCGAATGACGACGACCCGCAGCGTCAGATCATCCACCGCTTCCACGCTTTCCACGAACAGGTTAAAGGTCTGCGCGGGTTCATTCTGGAAGTTCGCCACGCGCGTCCATGAAAACACCACATCCTCCGCCGTGAAGGGGTTTCCACTGGCGAAGGTCACGCCCTCGCGCAGTTGGAACGTCCAGACCGCGCTGTCCTCGGTCACATCGGTGACTTCATGGCTCACCGCCAGATTGGGGATGAGCGGCTGCGTCGGGTCGTTGGGCAGTTCGTAGAGGCGCTCATAGACGGTGTAGAAAACGGATAGATTGGTGGATGAGCCGTTTTGTGCCGGGTCGAAGGAGGCGAGATCGGTGATGTTGGTGGCGACGATGATGGTGTTGTCCTGCGCCTGCGCCAGACTCGCGCCGAGGACGATCACCAGAAGCAGGCAAAGGACGAGCCGAAAGCGGATGTTCTTCATGAGAGGCTACTCCTAAAGGTCAAAAGGCTACTATTTGTTGTGATTTGTTTCTCAATCAATCGCATGATTGAGGTTTGGTAAATATGCCGAGTCAGGGGGAAATTGTCAAGTTGGGTATAAAATACTCGACAGAGGTAAGGAGTGGAGCGATGTTCACAAAGAAGCGAAAGGCCGAATTACGTCAAAAGCTCGAAGCAGAGTTCGGCAAAATGCGCTATCCCGGCGATGACAACCTTGTTAATGGCTACACGGGTGAGCATGAGGAAATCGCCGAGGCATTCCGAGGGAAAAAATGGCAGGAACTACCCGTCCCATTCCTGAGCTATCACCATGAAGCGGTCTTCTTTTTCACGCCGCAAGCCTACTGTTACTACCTGCCAGCTTAGCTGCTTGCCTTGATGTACGCCTACCGCGAAGCAGGTATGATTGCACATACAGTTATGTCCACCCTGATCCCGCCAAGAGACAAATCCGGACTGGACACGTTTCATCTTCGGATCCGCCACTTCACCAAAGAGCAGAAGGCCGTCATTCATGAATTTCTGGAATATATGGTGGCGGAGCACAATAAGAACACACTACAGAAGGCGATCAACCAGTACTGGGGAAAATATTAACCTTCACGCTTCATCGGTTGCTGGTAATGTGGCGATCACTGTGTCCACAGCAGCACGAAGGACAGGGAGGTCTTCGACGGCCTGCCAGACAAATTCGAGGATAATTTCATCGTAGTTGTGGGAGAGAAAATCCCGAAAACCGGCCAGCTTGCGCCAGTCGATTTGAGGATTATTCTGGCGCACATCTAAGGAGAGGCGCTTCACAATTTCCCCGATAACCTCGTAGACACGGATGATGGCAAACTGCGCCATTTCATTGGCATAGAAGGCATCGCGTCCATCGTTGGTGAAGCTGGCTGCTTTGTCCAAGTAATCGCGCAGGTCAACTAGCAGATCACGGTCTGTTTTGGCGCGGCTCATAGCGGAACGGCTTCTGCCCGTGCGGCTGCTGTCACGCTGCCTGCTTCAGGATGATCTGCCAGTAGATCGATCTCGCAGCCGAGGAAGTCCTGCAAATCGAGCCATAAGCCAATCTGATCGAAGATACTGCTCCCCGGCTGAAAGGTCACCAGGAAATCGACATCGCTGCCAGAAGCCGCCTCACCACGCGCAACGCTGCCAAACACGCGCACGTTAAACGCCTTGTTGCGCTGGGCGAGTGCAATGATCTCAGCGCGTCGTGTGCGGAGCATTTCCAGGGTTAAGGAACTTTTCAAAGCGTTGTCAGGCATCGTCATCCTGTCTTGTGGCAGTTCAGATTATTTCGTGTTCGGTTCTGCCTTGCGGGAGGTGTGCGGATCGAGCGCATCGCGCAGGCCATCGCCCACCAGATAGAAGCACATCACCGTGACCATAATCAGCAGCCCCGGCCATACGACCAGATGCACGCCCGTTGTAAAGTAATTGCGGGCCTCGGAAAGCATATTGCCCCAGGTCGGTGTGGGCTGCTGCACGCCAACGCCGATATAGCTCAGGCCAGACTCCAGCAGAATCAGATTGCCCGCGATGATCGTCCCGGTCACGATGACGATGGACAGCAGGTTCGGGAGGATGTGCACGAGCAGCAGCCGCGTGTTGGAGGCGCCCACCGCCCGCGCTGCCAGCACATACTCGCGTTCGCGGATGCTCAGCACTTCGCCGCGCACCAGACGACTCGTGCCCACCCAGCCTAAAAGCGCCAGAATCACGATCAGCGATTGGGCGCTCGGCTGCCAGATTGCGGCGATAATCAGCAGAATGAACAGCGGCGGAATCGAACTCAGAGTGTTGACCACCCACGTAATCAGGTCATCCACCCAGCCGCCATAATAGCCCGCCAGCAGGCCGAGCGTTACCCCGATGCCGATAATCATCACACTGGAGGTATAGGCAATCGCCAGGGAGATGCGCCCGCCGTAGAGCAGGCGAATCAACTGGTCGCGTCCGAGGCGGTCAGTGCCGAGAAAATGCCCTTCCGCGCCGGGCGGCAGAAAGCGATTGACCGGGTTGGTACGGTTGACATCGACATTCAGCACATTTTCGACAATCGGCGGCCCCAGCAGGCAGATGGCCGTCAGCAGCAGCAGCACGGTCAGCGCCAGCATGGTCAGGCGATCACGCAGCAGATGCCGCAGTGCGTCCTGCCACAGGGCGCGGGAACGGGCAGGCTTTTCTTCGCGCAGATTGATGATGGTTGAAGTGTTAGGAATCGTCGTCATGGAACATCAATCCAACTGAATGCGCGGGTCGAGCAGGGCGTAGAGCATATCCGACAGCAGCACACCCAGAATATACAGCACCGCCGCCACCACGACCGACCCCATTACGAGGGGATAATCGCGCTGCAAGACGGCGTTCACCACCAGCCGTCCCATGCCTGGCCAGTCGAAGACCTGCTCGATGATGACCGCGCCGCTCAGCAGTGTGCCCAGGCCGGGGCCGATAAAGGTCGCCACCGGGAGCAGCGCATTGCGCGTGGCGTGGCGCTGCCAGACGACCCGCTCTGCCAGTCCCTTCGCGCGGGCGGTGCGGATGTAGTCCTGCGCCAGCACTTCCAGAATCTCGGTGCGGGTAAAGCGGGAGACAAAGGCAATCGTGCCCAGCGACAGCACAAAGACGGGCATCACCATGTGGCGCAGCGTCTCCACCGGATTAAACGCATCGCTGCGGTCTGAAATGTCCCGGATGCCGCCCATCGGCAGCAGATCAGCGCGCACACTGAGGAAGATAATCAGAATCAGCCCCAGCCAGAAGGCCGGAATCGCGTTACCGATCACCGTCAGAACGCGCACAAGCTGGTCAATCCACGTTTTATGATACACCGCCGCGATCAGGCCGAGCAGAATCCCCGCTCCGTAGCCCACCACCAGCGCCGAAAACGTCAGCAGCAGCGTGGCCGGGATGCGCTCGACGATCAGCTCCAGCACTGGACGTTCATTCCGAATTGAGTTACCCAGATCGCCGCGCAGCAGGCCGACCCGCTGGCCGTAGCCGTCCACCTCGTCGTTGGTATCACCGTCGCCGTTGATGTCCATCATGCGCCAGTCGTTGCCCACCAACCAGTAGAGATACTGCACCAGCGGCGGCTGATCGAGGCCAAGCTGACGGCGCAGAATTTCCGCCGATTCCGGGTCACGATTGGGCGAAAAGGTGATAAGCGCGACCGGATCACCCGGCGCACTGACCATCACCAGAAAGGAAAGAACGGTGACTCCGAAGAAGGTCGGAATCCCTTGCAGCAGGCGGCGAAGAAAGTAGCGTCCCATACATCAGTGTTCGTTTGTGAAAAGATGGGCTACATGATAACTGGCGAGC
>JANRLJ010000029.1:0-10291 GCA_033762735.1 bacterium
AGGGCATCGCGGCGCAAATGGAGGCGAACGCGCATTACACGCTCAATCAGCTTCCTTTCCCGCCCACGCTGGCCGAAGATGCACGGCAAGCGCTGATTGCTCAGGCCAATGACTGGCTCAAGCAATTTGAACACCTGCGACTGAGCTTGAGCACTTAAGGCAAATCGAATGGATTAAAGTGTAACCCCGAAAAAGGAGCATTTCTCGCCTTGCCTGTTGGTGTATGATATTTACCGAATCGATCTAAACAACTTGCTTTAGGTGACTATCTTGCGTCCGTTCATAGTCGGCTCATCTATTGGTATCTTTTTGATCTCTACTCTGGCATGGTTTTGGTCAGGACTTCCCGGTCGTGAATTTTCTATCCTTGTAAGAGCAGTCTTTGAAATATCGGTAAGAAATTCGATTCAGATGTGGCAAACAAACTTTATTCCACTAGTTCTATTTATTTTTTGTAGTGGCCTGTTTCTAGGTGTATTGAAAGTCCGGAGAGACTTTCCACAAGAAGCAAATGATTTTCTAGGCTACATATGGTCTTTGTTAGATGTATTGATGTCTTCGTTCGCTTTGCTGTTCCCCTATATTTTATCAAGCGTAGTAGGTGCTTTGATCGGGTTTGGAGTAGGCAATTTAATTCCCTCAAAGAACAACATGGCTATAAGTTTAATTGGTATATTTTGGGGCTTAAACCTTGCTTATCTAATACAGCACGTCGGCATTAATATCGGCAAATCATTAATGCCTGTTCGTCGTTGGCACGAAGATGTCCCAGATGAGCGTGTAGAAGTGAAAATCAAAAACTGGAGAATTGTGACCAAAGTCGTTCCAACTACACGGCGCGTATATTTTAACAACTCGCCAGTTGCTTTACGTTGTGCATTTATTGCGTTAATTGCCGTTGCCTTATTTGGTTCGGTTTGGGTCGTAGCAGAGCAAATTTATCTTGACACACACACGCTTACTAAACCACCTATACCATCTCCAAATCCAAGTAATGACAGCAGTCCTGGACAAAGTTCATTTCCTAATCAAGCTATACAAAGTAGCAACTCTGTGTTTGCAATTTTAAGTGCTTACATAATCGGGTTTTTGGCAAGTCCAATATGGAATGGTTTTGTCGGAACTTTAGGTTTTATACTGAATATTTTGACACTAATTGAGGATGGACGAAGACAAAAGCAATAACACAGATGTGTTTCGGAGCAAAATAAGGTCTTAGGGCAAATAAAAATGACCGAAAGCGTCAAAACACGAATGACTGCGCAGGCGTTTTTCGCGCTTCCAGAAACGAACCATTTGCAGCAGCTCATCAATGGAGAATTGATTTTGGATGCACCGAAGGACGTACATCAGGCGGCTGTCGGCAACTGCTATCATTTCCTGCGTCAGTTAAAACTGGGCGGGAAAGTCCGCATCGCGCCCACCGCCGTCCATTTTGATGATGTGAACGTTGTTGAACCCGATGTTTTCTGGGTCAGCGAGTCTAATACGCTCTGTGTTCTGGGGGAAGATCAGCACTGGCATGGCGCACCCGATCTGATTATCGAAGTTCTGTCGCCTTCATCCGTGCGACATGATCGGGTGACCAAGTTTCAGCTTTATGAGAGGTACGCTGTCCGCGAATACTGGATTGTCCAGCCCAACGTATTGACGGTAGAGGTGTGGCACCTCGAAGAAAGCGTATTCGAGTATCAGAATCTTTATACCCTGGTTGATACCTTTACATCACCTACCCTGAAGACCACCGTGCAGGTACACGAGCTTCTTACTGAGTAAAAATAACAAACGCTATCCATGAACTGCTGAGAGCAGAAAGCCATATTTATGACCGCAGAACTGACTCCACAGAAAATATCGAAAGTGCTGATCGCCAATCGTGGCGAGATCGCTGTGCGGGTGATTCGTGCCTGCCGCGACCTCGGCATCAAAACGGTGGCGGTCTATTCAGAAGCAGACCGTGCCGCGCTGCATGTGCGCTATGCCGATGAAGCGGTGTTTATCGGTGCGCCTGCCCCTCGCGAGAGCTATCTGCGCATCGACAAAATCATTGATGCCGCCCGTAGAACGGGTGCCGACGCGGTGCATCCCGGCTACGGCTTCCTCGCGGAAAAGGCCGAATTTGCGGCGGCGTGTGCCGATGCGGGAATTACGTTCATCGGTCCCTCGCCTTACGCCATCGAGAAAATGGGCGACAAACAGACCGCCCGCGATACCGTGCGCAAGGCAGGCGTCCCCATCGTCCCAGGAACCGAACCCGGTTTGCGCGACGAAGACCTGATCGAGGCGGCCAATAACCAGATCGGCTTCCCGCTGATGGTTAAGGCCAGCGCGGGCGGCGGCGGCAAGGGGATGCGTGTGGTGCATCGCGCCGAAGATTTCCCCGAAGCGCTGGCGATTGCCCGCCGTGAAGCCGAATCCGCCTTTGGAGATGGCACCGTCTACCTCGAAAAATTCCTCGTAGGTGGGCGGCATATCGAGTTTCAAATCCTGGCCGATATGCACGGCAACACCATCCACCTGGGCGAACGCGAATGCAGCATCCAGCGCCGCCATCAAAAGCTGGTGGAAGAAGCGCCGAGCGTTGCGCTGGATGAAAACATGCGTCAGCGTATGGGCGACATGGCAATTGCGGCGGCGCAGGCTGTCGGCTACGTTAATGCTGGCACAATTGAGTGCATGGTCGATAAAGACCGCAATTTCTACTTTCTGGAGATGAACACTCGCCTCCAGGTGGAACATCCCGTAACCGAACTCGTCACTGGGGTTGATCTGGTCAAGGAGCAGATTCGCATTGCGCGCGGGCGGCGCATGGGGCCGACAGAAAGCGTCCTCAAACCGAACGGTTGGGCGATGGAATGCCGCATTAACGCCGAAGACCCCTACAACAACTTCATCCCCTCGGTGGGTAAAATCACCACGCTCATCACGCCGACTGGCCCAGGTGTGCGCGTGGACAGCGGCGTGTACAGCGGCTACGAGATCACGCCCTATTACGACAGCATGATCGCCAAGCTGATCTGCTGGGGAGAGACGCGCTCCGAAGCAATGCTCAGAATGCGCCGGGCCCTCTCTGAATTCACCATCATGGGCTTGAAGCACAACATCCCCTTCCACCAGAATTTGCTCAACAGCTTCAGCTTCATCGCCGGGCAGATCGATACCAAATTTGTGGAAGAACGCTTCAGCATGAGCACCTACTACGCGCCGCCCACCGAGGAAGAACTGGAAGCCGCCGCCATTGCTGCGACGCTGGTGGCGGATCGCAACCGCCGCCTCACCGGGCAGGTCGTGACGCAGGGGACGCGGGACACGAGCAACTGGAAATGGTTCACCCGCTACGAAAGGATGAAGCGGTGAAATACGTCACCACCATCAATGATAAGAAGTTTGAGATCGAAATCACCAACGACGGCAGGCTGATCGTCAACGGTCAGCCGCGCGAGTTCGACTTCCTGCACTTGGACGAAGCACTCTACTCGCTCATCATGCAGAATCAGTCGCATGAAGTGGTCGTGGAACAGCGCGACGGGGAGTATGAAATTCTGCTCGGCGGGCATCTGTTCGCGGCGCGGGTGCTGGACGAACGTGCCCAGTTGATGGCCTCGCGGCGGGGCGGTGGCTTCACCGAAACAGGCGAAATCACGATTCGGGCGCCCATGCCGGGGCTGGTCGTTGCTATTCCCGTCAGCGAAGGCGACACGGTAAAAGCCGGACAGACGGTCGTGATTCTCGAATCGATGAAAATGCAGAACGAACTCAAGTCACCGCGTGATGGCACTGTGCAGCGCATCAGCGCCGAAGCGGGGCAGACCGTCGAACAGAAGAAGATTCTGGTCACGATTACCTGATCGTTCGCGGCAATGCGCCATGCGAAATGAGCAATGGGCGGTTGCTTTCGCTGCCTGATGTTGCAGGGACACGGCCTTCCGTGTCCTTTACATTTTCAGGCAAAAGGTGCTGTAAAATAAGCGCACAAAAGCCGATTTATCTGTGATAACGTGGAACAACGACCGTGCGAAAACAACGAACGTATCTGATCGGCGCTGTGCTGAGCCTGCTGGTTCTGGGGGTGATGTTCGCGCTGCCCCGCCTCGCGCCGGATTTCATCACCCTGGCGGAGCCGCTGCTTTGCCGGACGGGTGAAGCGCTCAAAGTGACGGCGCTGGACTCACAGGCACTGCTAGGGGTGGATGTGGTATGTCGGCTCGAAAACCAGTACCGCGAGGTTAATCACTGGTATCTGCTGTTCAGCCTGCTCACCAGCTTTATCCCGCTGGCACTGTCGTCCGTGTGGCTGCGAATCAGCGCCAACTGGCAGGATCGCGTTTTGGGACGCAAGCGGAAGAACGATGATGCGATTCGTGAGGCTGCATCCAGAACGTATACCTATACCAGTAGTCCACAGGTCATGGTGTCGCACCATGTGCTCGATCTCCGCGACAATGCCCTCGCGTCCAGTCAGGTGCGTGACATTCACGAACACATGAAAGCGGCCATGTCTGATGGTAAGCTCGACCGTGACGAGGCACAGCAGATGGCCGAGACGATGCAGGGCATTATCGGGATGTTAGGGGCGACCATGCCAATGATAGATGTTGATATTACGCGCCTGGCAACCGAAGATGAGTCGCTGGCGGAAAAGCTGCGCGAATTGCAGGACGCCCGCGACAGCGGCCTCATCACCGACGAGGAATACACGCACGAAAGGCAGGACATTCTCGACCGTTTCAGCTAAACGACCTGACCACCGCCTGCCATCGTTCCTCAACTTGTGCTATAGTGACAGCGCGTTTTTGGAAATAGCGCTGGAAGGGATGAACGATGGCCGGGTCAAAAACCAGAATTGTGTTCACGGTTGAGCCGAGCGGTGAACTGCAAAGCGACATTGACGATGTGCGGCTCGAACTGGAAGAAACAGGTGGTATCCGCTTCGATTATGAGGTCTATCTGACACAGGTCGCGGACGTGTATATCATCGACGCGAAGGATGAAGAAACCGCCCGCATGATTACGGATCATCTTGAAAAGTACGAGATCAAGCCTGTAACCCGCGTCATTGAAGCCTGAGCGCGTCGCTTCCTTCGCACTCCCCTTTCATCACATCCACCACACACCGCAACGTGAAGCCCTTCATCTCGCTCCAATTGCACCAGCGCGCCCGCTTGTTCATCATTCCTGATCTGATCTGGGTGTCTCTCCTTGCCGCCTATATCATCGCGGGCGTGCGGCTCGTCCCGTTTCATGGGGACGAGTCCACCCAGATTTATATGAGCCGCGACTATGATTATCAGTTCCGCCAGAACGATTGGTCACTGGTGCGCTACAGTCCCACGCCCATCAGCCCAACAGAGCAGCAGCTTCGTTTGCTCAACGGAACACTGTATAAGTATCTCGTAGGGTTCGGGCGTCATATCGCCGGAATCGAGACGACCAACGAGCAGTGGGACTGGGGCGCGGACTGGAATTACAACCAATCGTTTGGGCATGCGCCCAGCGAAGACCTGCTGCGCATCGGGCGCACCACCTCAGCGCTGTTTCTCGCTGCGGGAGTAGGGGTGATGTTTCTCCTCGGTCGTCAGCTTGGCGGGCGACCTGTGGCCTATTTCGCCAGCCTGTATTATGCGCTCCATCCTGTGCTGCTGCTCAACGGGCGGCGGGCGATGCAGGAAGGCATGATGACGTTTTTTGCGCTGCTGGTCGTGCTGCTCACCATCTGGTTTCTGAAAAGGCGCTCATGGCGTTCGGCAGTTCTGCTCGGCGTCGCAGCCGGACTCGCCCTTGCCAGCAAACACACCAATATTTTTACCGTCGCGGCGGTGTTTGGCGCAATCGGGCTTCATCTGCTCTATCGTTTTTTCCAGCGACAACCGCATACAGCGATCCTCAAAATGGCGCTCCAGGTCGCGCTGATTGGTCTGCTGACCTCTGGCGTTTTCTATGCGCTCAATCCCGCATGGTGGGGTGAACCGCTTGAACGGGCGCAGTTTGTCCTGAACGAACGCCGTACCCTGCTGAACTTTCAGGAAGGCTTGTTTGGCGGTTATAGCGATTTTGCCGAGCAGATCGGTGGATTTGCCCGGCAGACGTTCCTCGCACAACCGCAGTATTTCGAGGTGGACAACTGGGCGGGTTTCATCGGGGATCAGATTGCACAGTATGAAGCCTCGCCCTGGCGTGGAATCACGTTGGCCGGATCAACCCTCGGCGGTGTTCTGCTCGCTCTCTTGACCCTGATTGGGCTGTGGCGATTGTGGCAAGACCGGGCAATCGCCGGAGAAACGCGCTGGATCGTCGGCCTGTGGGCGGTGGTTGTGCTGGCAGCGACGGCCTTGCTCACACCGCTGGAATGGCAGCGCTACTATCTGCCTGCCTACCCGATGATCGGCCTCCTGGCAGCGTCCGGCGTGGTGTGGGGGATTCAAACGGTGACGGCGCAACTACAAGCGCTGCGCTATCACCCAATTTGAATTGCCCTATCGCAGCATCAACAGCGCATCAGACAGTTTACGCTGCACAGCGCGAGTGTTGAAGCGCGTCCAGACATCGGGGAACAAGCCCTGTAAATCTGCCTGTCGCTGTGCCAGCACATTGCAGTATTCGTACACAATTTCCGAGGTCGTGTGGTCGAAATCCTCATCTTCGACCAGCGCTTGCATCGCTTCCTGCGCGACGACCACGTCATTCAGATTGCCCAGATGATCCTGAATCGCCTTGAGCGACTCAACGAAATCCGTGCCTGAATTGCCCAGAACATCCGAAAAATAGGCGATCACATAGCGCAGCCGCTTGAATTCGATGCGGAGGGCGTGGAGTGTGCGGGTATCCGCCGTGTCAATCACGTTATCATAGGCGCGGACGTTCGCCAGCCGCTCATGTACCAGGCTGGGCAGTACATGGCGCACCTGATAGGGCGTCGCTTCCTCGGCATTGACCGGACGCGCCCATTTCCCAGGCTGCATCACGAAGTCCCCGAAATCGCTGATAAACGTGGCGTAATGGTCTCCGTCGAGATAGGCCACCAGCTTTTTGTGCGCCTTCGCCCGCTTCTTTTCCACACCGGCGATAACTGGCTCAAATGCTGCCTGCCACTCGTCCGTCAGCGAAGACCGATACTGCTTCAGGTTGGCAATCATCACGTCCAGATCGCGCACGTTTCCCAGCACACGGGCCAGGTCTTTCAGGGCTTCGCTGTATGCCCGGATTGGACGCACCTTGAAGTAATCCTGCAGCAGCTTTAATGCACTGCGCATCCGGCGGGTAGCGACACGCATATCATGCACATCTTCGGAGTCTTCTCCGCTGCGGCTGCCTGCCTCGTGTTGAAGCAGCTTCACGAAATCCGCCAGCAGGATTTTGCGCCCGGCTTCGGCCATTGTATCCTCGGCCTCGACCGGGGTAACCGCTTGTTTTAAAGCGTCTGTGTCAGCAGACGCGGTTGTCCTCTGTGCCATAAATTACAGACATTGCCTCCGTCGTTTTTACGATTTTCAGATTTGATACGAGAGGCAGTATTTTAAACGGTCATTATAAAAATGTAAACTTTTCTTAAACAAATCTTTATTGTTCTAATATTTTATGTATTACAAGAGAGAGGCGTTCCATACCTCTCTGTTACTTTTTGTAGAATATCGAAAAAAATTACACAAGAATGCTGCGTCCATAGGGGAGGGTTTGAAACCCTCCCGTACAAAAACATTCAAGACTCTACATTAGCGAACGTTCTAATTACTGAGCGGCGTCGCCTCGAAGCGGTCAAGGACATCCTCGATTGCGCCCGCCATGTAGAAATGATATTCGGGGATATGATCGACCTCCCCATCCAGGATCATGCGAAAGCCGCGCACCGTTTCCTTGATCGGCACATAGCGTCCCTCGCGCCCGGTAAACTGCTTCGCCACAAACATCGGCTGGCTGAAAAAATTCTCGATCTTACGCGCCCGCGTTACAAGCAGCTTATCCTCATCGTTCAGTTCTTCCACGCCCAGAATGGCGATGATGTCCTGCAAGTCCTTATAGCGCTGCAGCACCTGCTGGACTTCGCGGGCAGTACGATAGTGATCCTCCCCCACATAAAGCGGGCTGAGGATGCGGCTGGTACTTTCCAGCGGGTCAACCGCCGGGAACAGCGCCTTCTCGAAAATAGGACGGCTGAGCGCAATCGTGCCGTCGAGATGCGTGAACACGGCAACAGGTGCCGGGTCGGAGTAATCATCCGCCGGGACAAACACCGCTTGCAGAGATGTGATCGACCCGTATTCGTTGGAGTTGAGCCGTTCCTGCAACTGCCCCATCTCATCCGCCAGCGTGGGCTGATAGCCGACCGCCGAGGGCATCCGCCCCAGCAGCGCGGAGACTTCCGCCCCTGCCAGCGAGTAGCGGAAGATGTTGTCGATGAACAGCAGCACATCCTTACCCTGGTCGCGGAAATGCTCGGCCATCGTCACACCGGTAAAGGCCACCCGCAGCCGAACCCCTGGCGGCTCGTTCATCTGCCCGAACACCATCGTCAGCTTATCCAGCACGCCCGCGCTGACCATATCCCCGTAAAGCTGTGTGCCTTCGCGGGTGCGTTCCCCGATGCCCACCATCACCGAAAGGCCGCTGTGCTGCGTGGCGATGGTGTTAATCAGTTCGGTGATGATAACCGTCTTGCCCGTGCTGGCACCGCCAAAAATGCCCGTCTTGCCGCCTTTGGTCAGCGGCGCGATCAGGTCAATGACCTTAATGCCCGTTTCCAGCATTTGCAGCGTGGTCTGCTGGCTTTCGTAATCGACAGGTTCAGCGTGAATAGGACGTCGGAGTACTTCGGGACTGATCGGAGGCAGGCCATCAATCGGCTCTCCCAACACGTTAAACAGCCGTCCCAGTGCGGCATCCCCCACCGGGACGACAATCGGCGTTCCAAGCGCCTGCACGGGCATCCCCCGCCGCAGTCCATCCGTGCTGCCCATCGCCACTGTGCGGACGGCACTGCTGCCAAGATGCTGCTGCACCTCCAGCACCAGTTCCGAGCCGTCGTCGTGCTGGCAGCGCAGCGCGTCGAAGATTCTGGGCAGTCCCCTGCCCGGAAACTCAACATCGACCACTGGCCCAAGCACCTGCTGAATGCGTCCTTCTCCGGTAAATGTGAACATGGTGTCTTCGCTCCTTCTGAGGATTTGGCTGGCGTGATGCGCCTTCCGCTGCGATTCCAGTTCGACTTGCTCCAGCCGGGTCTGCACCCGCGCCAACTGCGCCTGTGCCTCGGCGATCTGCGCGTGCAGATCGGCCTCTTTCGCCTGGAGCATCCGCCGCAGGTCGTCCAGTGCCAGATCGCCCTCGACCATCGCGCGAATGTCCTCCAGCGACAGGCCGCATTCTCTGAGAGTCAGAATGCGATTCAGCCGGGGAACCTGCTCGGCGGTGTAGTAGCGATAGCCTGTGAACTTATCCACCAGCGCGGGCTTGAGCAGACCCACCTCGTCGTAATAGCACAGCGTGGAGACAGGCACCTGGCACAACCTGGCGAACAGACCGATCTTGAACATAGAACCTCGTGCGGAACGCGCTGTTTTCCCAACGCTAAACCCTCAAGCCGCTTGAGAGTCAAGCAGGAGATTTTGAGAAATGCAAATTGCCCCACTTCACCCTACGACTGCCCTGCGTTTTATGCCACTTCATTAGCGCTTAACACTTTTTGGTGTACAGTGAACCAAAGGCAAGCAAATAAGGCGACACCACTATGTCTGATCGTTCAACCCTGCTCACCCACCTCAACAACGCTCGCGCATCCCTTGTGCTCTACACAGGGAAATTGGAAGAAGCCAAAACGACTTATCTTCAATGTGGTAACACGGCAACCAAGCTGAATGAGGCGAAAGTGCTGCACGATGCGTATCGCCAGCACTTGCAGAATGCTTCTAATATCTTAAATTCATACGAATTATCATTACGTGACCCAAATACTGCAACGATTACCGATCTACAACAATCACTCGTTCAATTCGGTATCAGTTTAACAGTGAGCAGTGATTTGACCTTTGCTCAATGGGAGATCGGAGTAGGAGCAAACGCTGGGGAACGAATTCGGGAAGCTTATAAAGCCGTTTACGACATCGTTCAAATGCTTGCTCGACAATTATTCTGTGCGGATTTGGTACTTGCTGCTATTGAGTGGTCTACCCCCAGTTTAGTGGAGTAACAGTGGCTCAAGCTGCCATCGTGACCGGAGCAGCATAGGCGATGCCAGAGTGCAGCCGCTGCCGGTTGTAGAACACCTCAATGTAATCAAAGATCGCCATGCGCGCTTCCG
>JANRLJ010000030.1:0-27211 GCA_033762735.1 bacterium
CTTTTACGATAGACCTCACCCCCCTTCCCCCTCTCCATAGCTATGGAGAGGGGGAAGGGGGGTGAGGTCTATCGTAAAAGACTTACAAAAGGTTACTGAGACGTTCTCATTCGCGAACAAAAGTTCCAGCGTCTATAATCAGGCATCATCTGAACGATGGCTGTACAGGAAGGGATGCTGATGAACACGCTCTCACAGGACGCAGTGCGCGGATTGATGATCGCCGCGCAAGGGCTGGACGACGAGCTGCGCCCGCCCGCCACAAAAGACGATGTGCTGGCAACCGTTCGCCAGCTTCACCTGCTGCAAATCGACAGCATCAGTGTGGTCGCCCGCGCACCATATTTTGTCCTGTGGAGTCGGCTGGGGGATTATCTGCCGCGCTGGCTGGATGAACTGCTGGAAGAAGGTGCGTTGTTTGAGCACTTCGCCAGCGGCAACTGCTTTATCCCGATTGAGGATTTTCGCCTGTTCCTGGCGGGCAGCCGCATCTTCGACTGGCGCGACCCGCGCACATGGCTGGACGAACACCCCCAGCTGAGGGATTATGTGCTGAACCATATCCGGGAGCAGGGCGAAACCCGCCACACCGATTTCAAGCGCACCGACGGCATGAAGACCACCTGGGAGAATCCGAAGGAAGAACAGATCGTACTGGATTATCTCGTCTATGTGGGCGAAGTGATGATTCGCAGGCGCGACAATTTCCAGCGCGTGTATGACCTGCGGGAGCGTATCTTCCCCGATGCAGATAAGCTCCCCGCTGTATCCCGCGAGGAGGCGCACGATCAGTTTGTGCTGAATACGATCAAAGTGCTTGGCGTGGCGAAGGCCGAGTGGATTCCCAATTACTATCGGCTCAAAAAAGGCGATGTCAACGCGGCACTCAAACGGCTGGAGAAAGCGGAGCGCGTGCTGCGCGTGAAGGTTGAAGGGTGGAAAAGCCCCGGCTACTTCCATCCCGACCATCTGAGATCGGTCGAAGCGGCGGCCAATGGGCAAATTCCCCATTCCAAAACGACGCTGCTGTCGCCATTTGATCCGCTGGTGTGGGATCGCCAGCGTGGGGTTGATCTGTTCGATTTTGACTTTCCCATTGAGTTTTATTTCCCCGCCCACAAGCGCAAGTACGGCTACTACAGCCTGCCCATCCTGCATGACAACAGGCTGATTGGCCGCCTCGACCCGAAAGCCCAACGGTACGAAGGCCTCTTCGAGGTGAAGTCGCTGCATCTGGAACCGGGCGTGGAGGTGGATGATGCGCTGGTGATGAAGCTGCGGCGGGTGCTGGGTGCATGTGCGGTGTGGCATCAGACGCCGCAGGTGGTCGTCCGCGAAGCCAGCGAACCCGACCTCGCGGAGATGCTGTCGGATTAAGGGAGTTTGAACCACAGAGGCGCAGAGGCCACAGAGACGGCATAAAACCTGAACCGGTTGCAAAGGGCATCGCGTCGATCAGCGGGCGCTGATCGCGGGAGTCCGCCTCGTCACCGGGTAGCGCCGCCTGTACGCTCACTCGTAATACGCTGGCAGCTTTTTCAGCCCTTGCCACTGTTCCGGCTCGTGACCAAAAATCACCAGCCCAACCTTCTCCCGTTCCACCAGATCAAGCAGCTTGTTCGTGCTGGCGCGAATCGCTTCGGCGTCGGGGCTGCTCCCATCGTCCTCCCGGTCACGGACAAACCATTCGCGGAAGGGTACAGCGTCAACCGTCAGGAGAACCACGCCCGTTTTCGGCAGCCGCAGCAGCACCGATTGATGACCGGGGACATGCCCGCTGGTTTCGATCAAGGCTAACCCTGGCACCAGTTCCGTGTCGCCGTCCACCAGCCGAATGCGCTCGATTGGCTGATCCCACTGGGAGCGAATTGCGGCATAACGGGGGTTGCTGGCTGCGTCGAGATGATGAACACGCTGAACCACATACTGCGCCTGTGTGAAGGCCGCATGTCTTCCGGCATGGTCGATGTCGTAATGCGTTGAAATGACGGTATCGATGTTGTCCGGCTTTATGCCAATCGTCGCCAACTGCTCGATCACGTCCTGTCCATTCTCGAAATCCGATTCGTCTTCGGGGATGATCGCAGGGAGGCCGGTGTCGATCAGGATATTTTTGCCATCGTCCGTCTGCACCAGATAGCAGACAATCGGAATCTGATATTCCGGCATCGAGCCAACCTGCATCAGATAAAGACGCTTCACCGTAGTCTGGCGCATTTTGGCCTCCCAGGAATAATGAAAATTAGTCTATTGCGGCAGGGGTCGTGGCTGCAAAGGAAGTGGCATTACGAAACCCCATCACCAGATTAGCACAAATGTGCGATAGAGGCAACCTATTGGCCTTAGCCAAAGCACCGCCGCCTCGTCACCCCTCGGTACTTTTTACTCGGTACTGCTGTACTCGGTACTCCGCTACAGCGTCACGATCTTCTGTGCCACGCGAAGCTGCTTGGGGAAGAACGGCAGGAACTCGATCAGGCTGCTGTACTTGTTACTGCCCTTTTCCTGCAAATAGCGCCGCATGACGCTGATGGTGCCGGGCAAAAGCGCCTGCCCACGTGCCTTCTTCTCGATCAGCACATAGGCTTTATATTCCGCCTCGTTGACGTGCGACTCCAGGTACATCGCCACCACTGCCATGCAGAACAGCGCGGCGAACTGGTCTTCCCAGGTGGGATGCTGCACTTTGAACTGGTCGCTGATGGGCAGGTCGTTCTTGCTGATCTCCGCCAGTTGACCCGCGTTCGAGCGCAGATAGGTCAGCAGCAGAATGCGGGCATAAACCGTAAGCGCAGCGCGGATGGACATGGTGATCTGCGTCGGCTCGTCATAGGCCCAGGGCGGGCTTTCGCCCCATGCCAGCGGCGGCGGCGCGAGGCACACAATCTCCTTGCCCAGCTTCAGCCCCAACTCGCGGTCTGCCGGAAAAGAGACAGTGGGGATGAAGGTGAATGTCTCGCTGATGTCGCCTAAGAACGGCTTGAGAAACGTCTTGAAATCCACCTTATTGAAGACGTTGTTGGATTCCTTGAGCGCTTTGTCCCAGGCCACGCGCTCGCTCTGCCAGAACTGGTCGAGCCGGGTGACGAGGTAAAAATCGCGCAGGTGGGCGCTGTAACCCGCCGGAACCCAGCGCGGCAGCGTTTCCAGGTGCAGTTCCGGCCAGCTCAGCAGCAGTGCCAGCGTGAACAGCGCTTCCAGCGGCGTCCCCTGGTCGAGCAGCGCCTGGGTGCTTTGCACCGCCGGATGCTGATTGTGTTCGCTTACATATTTACGGGTTGCGCGGGCGTGGGCGTGGGTGCCATGCCGCTTGACCTGCTGCGCCTTTTCAGGAAAGTTGGTGGCGGCCAGCACAGCCGACATCAGGCGCACACGGTCATCCAGTTTAACGATCACGTCCGATTGGTCGCTCATTGATGATGATGATCCCAGATTGAGGTCGAATGGAATGTCTTACCGAATTGTAAAAGGCAAAAGGCCGAACGGCAAGCATCCGGCTTTACAAGCATTCTCAATCCTTTTTCCAACACAGCACGGCTTTCGCGTGACCTTTTCGGGGTATGAGTGTTATCACCTCCGATTTTCGCATAACCGAGTTCGTGAGAAGTGAGTGCTCATGCGCGTTGCCCTTTTTACCGAAACCTTCCTGCCCAAAGTCGATGGCATTGTCACGGTCGTCTGCCTGCTGCTCGATCACCTGGCGCGGCGCGGCGTGGAGTCGGTCATTGTCGCCCCTAAACTGGATAAGCTCGGCACGGTGCCTAGGGCCTATGCCGATACGCGCGTGATCGCCATCGACGGCTTAACGCTGCCGCTCTACCCTGAACTGAAAGTGGGGCCGCCCGGCTTCAACACCTATAACCAGTTGAAGGCGTTCCAGCCCGACGTGGCGCATTTCATCCATCCGGTGCTGATTGGCACGACCGGGCTGCTGATGGCGAAGCGGCTGGGGATTCCCACGCTGGCGTCGTTCCATCTTGACCTGGCACAGATGGCGCATCATTACCACCTCGGCCTGTTCGAGCCTGTGGTGAACAAGTTCACGCAGGTGGTCTTCAACGCGGCGGATTATTCCCTCGCGCCCAGCAAGCGCGTGCAGCGAGAGATGACGCAGATTGGTGTGAAGCGTGTGGGTTTATGGGGCAGAGGCGTGGACGCCGAACGCTTCAACCCGCGCTACTACAGCGAGGCTATGCGCCATGAGATGAGCGATGGCAATCCTGACGCGCCCCTGCTGATTTACGTCGGGCGGCTCTCCAGCGAAAAGCGGCTGGACTGTCTGCGCCCGATGATCGAAGCCCTGCCGGAAGCGCGGCTGGTGCTGGTCGGTGATGGACCGGAACGGGAAGCGCTGCAAAAACGCTTCGCCGGGACGAACACCAAATTTATGGGGTATATGACGGGCGAACCGCTCTCGCAGGCTTACGCCAGCGCGGATGTGTTCGTGTTCCCCTCAGCACTGGAGACGTTCGGGCTGGTCGTGGTCGAGGCGATGGCGGCAGGGCTGCCGGTTGTGGCATCGCGCGTGGGCGGAATCCCGGATGTGGTGGAAGAAGGCAAAACGGGCTACACCTTCGAGGTGGATGATGTAGCCGCGCTGACGGAAGGCGTTCGCAAAGTCATCGCCAGCCGCGAGCGCATCAAACAGATGGGGCGGGACGCGCGCACTTTCGCCGAGACGAAATCGTGGCCGGCCATGATGGATGAGGTCATCGAGGTCTACGAACGTCTCATTGCGGAAAAAAGCCGCATCGGTGCGCTGGCTTCATAACCCACCCGACAATGCCCAGCGGACGCACCCGTCTGCGCCTTTATAAGAACACGCTGCCCCCTCTTTCTCACAGTCCTCTTTGGACAGACGGCGTTCTGCAAGTTTTTATTTGCGTGTTAGAATAAGAACACCTGATCTATTCTCCGGGAGGCAGTGACCGATGGTTGCAGTACAGAGCGGGTTTGCAGAGGTGAATGGTGCGCGACTGTATTATGAGGTGGCGGGCGAGGGACAACCTTTCCTGATGGTTCATGCTGGCATCGCCAACAAGTCGATGTGGGATGACCAGTTTGCGTTCTTCGCACAGCAGTATAAGGTCGTGCGCTACGATATGCGCGGCTACGGGCAAAGCCTCCCCGTTGCCAGCGAGTATCAGCGCCACGAGGATATCCGCGCCCTGCTGGATTTTCTCAGCATCGACCACGCCATTCTGATGGGCTGTTCGATGGGCGGCGGGGCAGCGATGAACTTCGCGCTGGAATATCCGCAGCGGGCTGATGCGCTGATTATGGTCGGCTCTGCACCCGGCGGTTTCGGCTATGAGGACTGGTCGCCCTCACCGCTGGACGAGGAAATGGAAGCGGCATATGCCAACAGCGATATAGAACGGGTAAACGAGATCGGAATGCAGATTTTTGTCGATGGGAGAGGCCGCACACCGGATCAGGTCAACCCGGAGATGCGCCGGAAAATCTATGACATGAACCGGATCGCACTCCAGAACGAAGCGCAGATGGGCAAGGATGTTCCGCTGCCCCGGTCAGCAGCAGATCGTATCAGTGAGCTAAAGCTGCCCGTGCTGATTGTGATGGGCGATCTCGATGAGGAATACATCGAGCGGGCGGCCAGTTTTATGGAGTCCAATATCCCTGGCGCGCAAAAAGTCGTGATGCAGGGCACGGCGCATCTGCCCAATATGGAATTCCCCGACGCATTTAACGCGCATGTGCAGGCGTTTCTGGATAGGCTGCCTGACCGTCGCTAAGTACACTCAAGAAGAAAATGTGTGCTGTTTTTCGTAGGGATACGGCATGCCTTGTCCTACCATCCCACCGTTAAAATCTGTCTGTACTTAGTAAACCCACAAGATGAGAATGATGGGTTGCGTTGGTACGGGCGCAGCGCACTGCGCCCGTATAGATAGGCAACTTCAGATGGTCACTGTGCTGGTAATGTTCGGGCGGGTTTGAAACCCGCCCCTACGAATAATCCATAAGTGGCGCTGTCCCTCCCTTCCCAGGGTTTCAATCGAAAGTTCCTCTGATCAACCGCTTGACTCTCACGTTACGTCATCCTTTACCATGAGGCCGTATCAGGAGGTTGGGCATCATGTACACCGTCAAGCAACTCGCTGAACTGGCGGACGTGAGCGTTCGCACACTGCACTACTATGACGAGATCGCGCTGCTGCGTCCGTCCAGAGTGGGCGCGAACGGCTATCGCTATTACGACGACGAGGCGCTGCTGCGGCTCCAGCAGATTTTGTTCTACCGTGAAATCGGGCTGGAACTGATGCAGATCAGGGAGATTGTGGACAGCCCTGACTTTGATCTGGTCGCGGCGCTGCGGTCGCATCGCATCGTCATTCAGGAAAAGATGAACCGCCTGCAACACCTGATCGGCACCATCGACCACACGATTCAACATCTGGCAGGAGAAAACACGATGAGCAAAAAACGGCTGTTCGAGGGGTTCAGCGAAGAAAAACAGAAGGAATATGAACGGGAAGCCCGGTTGCAGTATGGGCCGGAGCACGTGAATGAGTCAGTCCGGCGCTGGAACGGGTATGGCAAGGAGCGCCAGCAGGCCATCATGGAAGAGGGCGGCGACATTTACCTCGCCCTCAGCAGCGCCATGCAGGCCGGGAAGCCCGCCAATGACGAGGACGTGCAGAAGCTCGTAAGCCGCTGGCATGAACACATCCGCCATTTCTACGAGCCGACGCTCGATATTCTGCGCGGACTGGGGGAACTGTATAACACGCATCCCGAATTCATGGCCTTCTTCCAGCGCATTCACGCTGACCTGCCCGCCTATCTTCAGGAGACGATCACGCAGTACGTGGACGACCTGGAATATGCCGAGATCGAGCGGATGCTGGCGGAAGACGAAGCCCTGCGCCTGCGGGAATAAGCCCCTGGAGTATGCCGCCCCTGGGCAACCATCTTCGATTCGGCAAGCAGTTTCAGAAAGATCAATACCAACCACGAAAGCACAAAGGACACAAAGATTTTTGTTATCACCTTCGTGTTCTTCGTGCCTTTGTGGTTCAAAAAGTTCTTCAAAGCGTACTCATTTTTAATGAGAGCCTTACCCCGCCCAAAATGGCGATAGGACATTTTGCGTCTCAGGCTATAATGTCCTCTGCCTGTCCTGCATCCACCGACAGAGCATTTCACCGCACGAGGACAAAACACGATGCTGCTGCCCCTGCGCATTCTGGCTTTTCTGTTTGGCACGTACCTGATCGGCTTTACCCTGATTTCGGCCATCCGCTTTGTCGTGCTGCCCCGCGCCGTGAATGTGTGGCTGGTGCGGATGGTCTTCCTGGTGGTGAACGCGGGCTTCCAGCGCTTTGGCTTTCAGTCCAAGACCTATGAACAGCGTGACCGCCGCATGGCGATGTTCGCGCCGATTTCGGTAATGCTGATCCCGGTCGTGTGGCTGCTGCTGATGATGATGGGTTACGCGCTGGTGTACTGGGGCATGGGCTATGGGACGCTGGAGCAGGCGGTCGTGCTGAGCGGGTCGTCGCTGCTGACGCTGGGCACGATTCCCTTTCCCAGCTTCGTGCTGACGCTGGTGATGTTTTCCGAAGCCGTTATCGGGCTGGTGCTGACCGCGCTGCTGATCGCCTATCTGCCAACCATGTACAGCGCATTCTCGCAGCGGGAGGCCATCGTCAGCCTTTTGGAAGTGTACGCCGGGTCGCCGCCCTCGGTGGAAAGCATGGTCACGCGGCTGCACCTGATTCGCGGGCTGGGGAACCTGCATGAACTGTGGGAAACCAGCCAGTTCTGGTTCGTCCAGATCGAAGAGTCGCACACCTCGCTTGGTCCCGTGAGCTTTTTCCGGTCGCCCAAGCCCGACCGCTCCTGGGTAACGACCGCCGGGGTGATTCTGGACGCGGCCTCTTTCATCGTCTCGACCGCTGATATGCAGCCCGATCCGCAGGCGCAGTTATGCATCCGCTCCGGCTATCTGACGCTGCGCAGCATCGCGGACTTCTTCAACATCCAGCACAATGCCGATCCCCACTATCCCGACGAACCGATCAGCATCAGCCGCGAGGAATATGACGAGGTTTACGATGCGCTGGCGGCGGTTGGGGTGCCGCTCAAGGCCGACCGCGACCAGGCGTGGGAAGACTTTGCCGGGTGGCGCGTGAATTATGACCGGGTGCTGCTGCGGCTGGCCGCGCTGACGATGGCCCCGTATGCGCTCTGGTCGTCAGATCGCTCCCTGCCCATCATCCGCCGCCGGGGGAAGGTGTATTAGCGGGTTGAAGCGAACTGTCGACCCACCCATCACCCCCATCACGGGGTCGCGGGAGAGGAACATGCCTAGCGAGGGGGCTGATGGACATAGAAGCGGGCGCGCAGGTGCTGCAGGCCGTTGGGGTCGGTGGACTCATCACTCCCGCCGTAGCCCTCTGTATTTCCGGGGGTTAACGTTATAGAATAGATGTATTCATTAGTGGGGAAATACACAGACTCCGTGAACACACAAACACGTCGTTGGATCATCCTGCTGGCCGTGATTGCGGCGGTGCTGGCGTTCGACCAAATCAGCAAACGGCTGATCGTGACTTCGATGGAACTGCACGAGTCGGTCAAGCCCATCCCGGCGCTGGCAGATGTCTTCCGCATCACGCGCAGCTATAACATGGGCGCGGCCTTTGGCTTCCTGCCCGAAGCGGGCGATCTGTTCATGATCCTGGCCGTCGTCGTCGTCGTCGCGATGCTTATCTTTTTCCCGCGCATCCCCGACAACGCCCGGCTGACGCGCCTCGCCGTCGGGCTGGTGTGTGGCGGTGCGCTGGGCAACGCCCTCGACCGGGTCACGTATGGGCATGTCGTCGATTTTATCCATTACCGCATCCCCGGCGTAATCGACAATGTTTCCAACCTGGCGGATCATGCCATTGTGCTGGGCGTGCTTCTGATCCTGTTCGAGAACTGGCGCAGCGAACGCGCCGAAATCCGTACCCGTAAAGCAGAACAGCAGGCGGGGCAATCGCTTGATGTCGCCGCGCCCGATGAAACCCATCCCGGCATTCCATCGCAGTCCTAGCTCAATCGTTTTCAAAGTTTGAAAGGAACTCAACCCATGTTGAAACGCCTCCTCTTTCTTGTGACCGTGACGCTGCTGCTGGCAGCCTGTTCGCTGGCGGATACCGGCCAGCGCAATACCGACTCGACCGCCGCGCAGAGCTTCCTGCCCGACCCGCGCGCCAACACCACCTTCGCCAACTATGACCAGCGCGATGTCGATTTCGCGCAGGACGCGATTGCCACGAGCCTCCAGGGCATCAGCGCACTGACGGGCAACCTGATGGCGACCGCCCTCATCAACCGCTTTAACACGCTGGTCAACTGCTATCAGGAACGCGGGGCGCTGGATGCGAAACTCTACACCCAGAAACTCAATGTTATCGCACAGGGGCAGGTGCCGATTGCGGGCTTCCTGCTGGTGGTGAACCAGAACCGCGTGGCCGATAACTTCCTCAACTGCGTCACGCAGAACCCGGTGGGCGATGTCTTTGGCGCACAGTCCGCCCAACCAGAACCGTGCGTCGGCAACGGCAGCTTCGTCTACGAAGGCGAGACGATCAGCTTTGTCTTTGCCGCGACCGATACCCCGCTGTGCCAGGCATTTGCGACGCACTTCAATGCCTATGGCGCGAGTACCACCGTCACGCCGATTCAAAATCCATCCGGCGCACGCTGAGCCTGCATCACCATTACTCAGAAGTAAAGGCACTGAGTTCTTTAGAGAGTGGTGAATATCAGGGAGATGCACGGGCGTAGCGCGCTACGCCCCTACTGGTTATGTCCTTAAAGTTCACCACTTTCTCCTTCGCGGTGCAGTGCCTTTTTTCGCCGGGCGCGTTATGATCTCCGCAGCACAACCTCGGCTAAAACAACACCCTATTCAACAGGCAGGGCAAAACCCATGATGCGTTTGCTCAGATGGCTCAAACGAATCGGCACCGATGTCGCAGCGGGCAAGAACATCGAGGTCTATGCAACGGCGCTGGTGGCAGTCATCCTGGCCGTGATCGGCATTATCGATAACGTGGTTTCGATTGAGGTGCAGATCGCGGCGCTGCTGGCGGGGATGGCGATTCTGGTGCTGCGTTCCATCGAAGCGCGTGATGAGCAGATCGACCTGGACGCCGTACTGCGCGACCGCCAGAGCTTCACCGCACTGCGGGACTTTATCAGAGGCGGCAAGGAGATGTGGGTCTATGGCCCCTCCGCCATCACCATCATGAACAGCGCCGCAGAACTGGAGCTGGAGATTTTGCAGCGCGGAGGAAAGCTGCGTGTGTTGGTGCAGGACCCGCAGGAAGAAGCGAGCGTTAAGGTGCTGCATGCCCAACTGGACAACCGCCGCAGCCACCTGCTGCTGACCGACATTGAGCAGTCGGTGCGCGTTCTGGAAAGCATCCGGCGTGATCATGCCAATGTCGAATACGGGTTTTTGCCCTACACGCCGGGTTTCAGCATGATTATCATCGACCCCAACGGGCGCAACGGACGCGCCGTTATCGAATTCTTCGGCTTCAGCAACAGCCTGATTACTGACCGGATGCACATCGTCATCCGGCGCGAACAGTCCAATTACTGGTTTGAATATTGGGCCAAACAGTACGACCATATGTGGAACGCTGCTCGTAAGGCAGAAGGGGTGAAACCGTGAGTGAGAACGAACAATCCAAAGGCATTATCCGCTATGAGCCGAATGCCATCCAGAAGCCGGAATCAGGGCTGGTCATCTGGAAACCGGCGCGGACGGTGCTCCCGGCGGCGGGATTAGCGCTGGCCGTAACGCTGGGCACACGGCTGGCAAAAGCATTGCTGGAGCGCAGCAAAGTCGTGGAATCCACGCTGGCGGAAACACAGAACCTGCTTGCCTCGCAGGACACATCACCACGCGAGATCGTGCCGCAGACGCAACATCCGCGCCGCATGGAACTCGCACCCATCGAAACACCGCAGATCGAAGAAGACTACGAGATGACGCGCATTCAGATCACCTTCACCACCACACGCTGGCGCAGCCGCCGCAAATCGGGGCGGTGAGCGTCCCCTGCGCCAGTGCTCGCACCGATTCAAATTCCGGCAGACCGGCGTAATCCAGCCATTCGGCAGGCATTATGGGAAACCTCCGACGGAAGAAAGACCGCTTGAGGCGGTTGCAGAGCAATCCCCGTTTCAGGTCGATTGCCCGCTTTTTTGGCTTTGTTGCGATGCGAGCCATTCATCCACTTGCGGGAAACCTGTAGGCGCAAACTGGGTGTAGGTCTGCGGGGAAAGTGCTTGTGCTTCGTGAGTTACCTCGCGCAGGGAAGATCGCACTACCTCAAGCGTCCACCAGCGATTGAACAGTTCGACCGAATAAGGCGGTTCGCCGAGAATTTCGCCCAGCAATGCCTTAAAACTCGGTTCGGTTGTCTCCTGATAGGTTTCGATCCAATCAGCCAGAAACAGCAGTTTGACCTGGGCTGCGTGTTCAGCTTCCCATCCGACAAAGGTACGCCCCGGTTGCTTCTGCCATATTACAGCATTTCGCAGGGAGGCTTCAAGCTGAGTGTGGTGGTTCGTCGTGTACTGATCGAGTAAATCAGACAGTATCGTGGTAGGCCGAATAATATAGTAGAAATCGTGCTTCATGATTCATTGAGTCCTTCCCAATCTCGTCCATGCCACAAATGTTCCATGAGGGCAGTTAGGGTAGGGCTGGCACTGGCAGCGTTCTGTACGCCCTTATTCCAATGTCCGTACTGTGGATGATACAACACCTCATCGAGATAAGTCAGATATTCCTCAGAAAAACCGCTTTTCCCTTGCTGAATACGCTGGATATGCAGGCTTCTTTCAAACTCATAGGCCCCTTGTTCAAACCACGCAAAGAGCAAATCCCGGTAGCGTACCTTCAATTGAGTGATGTTGATACCGATCTCAAAAGCACGTTTGATTTGCTCTAAATGCACATTTTCATGTAGTAGATCGAGGTAGGTGCAGTAGAGAAGATTGATTGCCAGAATGCCATTTACAGGATCGTAGTCAGCACGATCACCAGGAGTATCCGCTTGATACTCTGCAACTGTTACCTGATATACCGATTGTACCTGCAATTTCCACGTCGGGAATGCTCGCCAATCAACGGCTAAAGAATCATATTCAGCAATGCCCGTTTTGGGAATTTTTTCTGCATGACCAGAGATACGCTTGGAGATGCTCAATGCTCACCCAGGTACACCTTGCGCACCATCTCGTTGTTGAGCAGCGCATTGGCCGCGTCTTCCAGCACGACCTTGCCCGTTTGCAGCACATAGCCGCGCCGCGCCACTTCCAGCGCCATGAGCGCGTTCTGCTCCACCAACAGAATGGCTGTGCCGCGCTCCTTGTTCACGCGCGTAATCGTCTCGAAAATTGTCTCCACCAGCAGCGGCGCGAGTCCCATCGACGGCTCATCCAGCAGCAGCAGCCGGGGGCGAGCCATCAACGCGCGGCCAATCGCCAGCATTTGCTGTTCCCCGCCGGAGAGCGTCCCGGCGTACTGTTTGGTGCGCTCCTTTAAGCGCGGGAACAACTGAAATACGCTATCGAGATCATCCTGAATCCCCTGACGATCACGGCGTTTATACGCGCCCATTTCCAGATTATCGCGCACACTCAGGCGGGGGAACACGCGCCGCCCTTCGGGAGATTGGGCGATGCCCTGCTCGACCAGCGTATGTGCGCCGACATTGGTGATGTCCTGCCCATCGAGCACGACTCTGCCCTGGCGGGGGTGCATGATGCCGCTGATGGTGCGGATGGTGGTCGTTTTGCCCGCGCCGTTCGCGCCGATCAGCGTGACGATCTCGCCGTCGTCCACATAAAGGCTGATGCCCTGCAAGGCCTGGATGTTGCCGTAGTAGGTGTGGATGTTCTCCACCTGGAGCAGATGCCGCTCAGCCATGCTTCAACGCCTCCACCGCGCGCCGTCCTAAGTAAGCCTCGATCACCCGCGTGTCTTTCTGGACTTCAGCGGGCAGCCCTTCCGCGATCTTCTTGCCGTAATCCAGCACCGTGACCTTGTTGGAGATGCCCATCACCACCTGCATGTCGTGTTCGATCAGTAGAATGGTCACGTCGCGCTCCTGCGGCAGGCGGCGGATAAAGCTGGTCATCTCCTGCGTCTCGTTGGGATTCATGCCCGCTGTCGGCTCGTCCAGCAGCAGCAGCTTGGGGCGAATCGCCAGCCCACGCGCGATTTCCAGACGACGCTGATAGCCGTAGGGCAGATTCCGCGCCATCGCGTCCTCATAGCCTTTCATGCCGACATATTCCAGCAGGGCACGGGCTTCGGCCTCGGCCTCAGCTTCTTCCTGGCGCACTCGCGGCGGGCGCAGAATCGCGCCGACGAACCCGGCCTTGAGGCGGTAGTGCATCCCCAACTGCACGTTTTCCAGCGCCGTCATGTTGCCGAACAGCCGAATCGTCTGGAAGGTGCGGCCAATCCCGATGCGCGTCAGCGTGTGCGGCTTCAACCCGCCGATCTGCCGCCCGTCATAGGTGATCGTCCCGGTGGTCGGCTTATAGTAGCCCGTGACGAGGTTAAAAAACGTCGTTTTGCCCGCGCCGTTGGGGCCGATAATGCTGGCGATGCTGTTGCGTTCCAGCGTGTAATCCAGCGTATCGACCGCCATCAGGCCGCCGAACGCCTTGCTGATGCCCTTCGCTTGCAGCAGTACGTCGCTCATACCGCCTCCGTCACAGGCTGATTTTCCGGCGCGGGCGCGATCTGCGGCGGGACTTTACGGCCTCGCCCTTCCAGTGGGAACAAGCCCTGTGGCCGGAACAGCATGAAGGCAACCAGCCCCAGCCCGAAGAACAGCCAGCGCAAGCTCTGGATGCTGGATTGAATCTCGCTGTTGGCGCGGAAGGCAGCAGGCAGAATTTGCCCAATCACCACGCCGTCGAACAGGCTGATGAGCAGGCCGCCGATCAGCACCCCGTAGATGCTGCCCAGGCCGCTGATAATGACGATGATGAGCAGGAAGATCGAGGTCTGGAAGCGGAACGCACCCGGTTCGATCAGCCCCAGCATCGAAGCAAAGACGGCCCCGGCCAGCCCTGAAAACGAGGCACCAATGGCAAACGCCAGCAGTTTGGCGTTGACCACGTTTACGCCCATGAAGCCCGCCGCCGTCTCATCCTCGCGGATGGCACGCCACGCCCGCCCCACCCGCGAATTTTCCAGCCGCCGCGCCGCGAACAGCACGAAAATGACCATCACCACGATGACGTAATACCAGAACACCGGGTTCACACCGACCGACAGGCGATCCTGTTCCAGCCGGAAGACCTGTTCCACAAAGGAAAAATCCGGCTTGCCGAGCGGGTTCATGGCCTGATTGCCGTTGGTCAGGTTCAGGTCTTCGACAATTGTCCAGCTTCCGATGCGGATGGTGACTTCATCCAGGTTGCGCACCAGCGTGGGGATGATCTCCCCAAAGGCCAGCGTCACAATCGCCAGATAATCGCCGCGCAGCCGCAGGGTGGGTGCGCCGACGATCATGCCGAAGAGCGCTGCGACAGCAGCCGCAATCAGGATCGCGATGAAGAAGCTCGTGCCCAGGTCGATATTCGGCCCCGGCCAGGTCAGAATCCCGAAAGCATAGGCACCGATGGCGAAGAAGGCGGCGTAACCGAGGTCAAGCAGCCCCGCGAAGCCGACCACGATGTTCAGCCCCAGCGCCAGCACGACGAAGATCAGCGCCCGGTTGACCTGCGTAATCAGCGAAATATTGACTCCCAGCGCCTCGCTGAGGAGTTCGCCAACGAAGGACTCCACAGGCGGCAGGATGATAATCAGCCCGGCGATAATGGCAATTTTCAGCAGCGGGGGAACGCGCGACCAGCCCGCGCGAAGGGATGCAAGCATAAGCCTTAAACCTTTTCAATGCTCTGGGTGGAGCCGAGAATGCCGGATGGGCGGAAGACCAGCAGCAGAATCAGCAGGCCGAAGATGACGATGCGCGTCCATTCGCCGCCGATGTAACGGTCACTGAGCGCCTGCGTCATGCCGATGATGAATGCGCCCAGCACCGCGCCGCGAATGTTGCCCACGCCGCCCAGCACGGCAGACGTAAACGCGAACAGCCCGGCCTCAAAGCCCATCGTAAAGCGCCCGGAATTGAGATACAGCCCCCACACCGCGCCCGCTGTGCCCGCCAGCGCCCCACCAATAAAGAAGGTGAGCGCGATAATCCGGTCCACGTTGATGCCGACCATCGCCGCCGCTTCCCGATCCTGTGCGCAGGCGCGCATGGCCTTGCCGATTTTGGTGCGGTCAACGAACAGCGTCAGCGCCACCATCAGCGGAATCGCGATGGCGAACAGGAACAGTTCCTTGGTGGTGAAGGAAAGAATGCGGAAATCCAGCCCGAAGACCGATTCGAGCAGGTCTTCACGTGGGAGATAATTCGGGTAGGCCACTGTGCTGGGGCTTTGCCACACGGCATAAAGCGCCTGGAGCGCAAACGACACGCCGACCGCCGTAATCAGCGGGGCAAGGCGCGGGGCATTCCGCAGCGGACGGTAGGCCACACGCTCAATCGTCACATTCACCAGTCCCGTAATCAGCATCGTGAGCAGGATCACAGCAGGGAGCGCCACGATCAGCCATGCGCCCGTCATCGGAGACGGAGGGTTCAACGCGCCGAACAACACCAGCGAGACAAAAAAGCCCAGCGCGAAGATGTCGCCGTGCGCGAAATTAATCAGTTCAATGACGCCGTAGACCATCGTATAGCCCAGCGCAATCAGCGCCAGGTAGCCCCCGGTCGTCAGGCCAATAATCAGGGTTTGTACAAAAATTTGCTGGTCGATGTCCATGCAGTATCGTATCCCAGGGGTGGATGCAGAGGAGGGTGCGAACGTGCCTGCTCCTGTGCCTGATTTCAGAAAGCCGATTTCAAAAGTGTCGTTGTACGGGCGCAGCACACTGCTTCCCGATCAGCAACCTTGATAAGGACGGGTAAGGACACGGCGTGCCGTGTCCCTACGGGTGTTCTTAAACGTTTTGAACGCTCACCTGCAACAGAGGGTTACTCCGCGCGTTCGCAGGTCTCGTGCATGTCGGCGGTGATGACCGTCGGGTTGGCGAAGTTGTCCTCGGCGAAGTCATAGCCGTAGAAGCCCGCCACCGTGTTGTCGCCGTTTTCATCGAAGCTGAATTCACCCAGCACGCCGTTGTAGGTGTAGTCCGGCGCGCGCATCGCTTCCAGCACGCTGGCGCGGGTGATTTCGCCCGTTTCCGCCGCGCGTTCGATGGAGTCCAGGATCACTTCCATCGCCTGATAGGCATAGACCGCATACGGGTCGGGTTCGGCTTCGAACTCGGCCAGGTAGTCTTCATAGAAGCGCACACCCGCTTCGTCGGTCAGCAGATTGGGCAGCAGCGCCGGGAAGCTGAAGTAGGTGTTGCCGTTGAGGATTTCTGCCCCGCCGACCTGTTCGATCAGCGCCGGGGAGAGCACACCGTCCGGCCCCATGAACTTGATGCCTTCATCGAACAGCCCCAGTTCGGCCATCTGCTGAATCACCTGCGGGCCGCCCGAATCCAGCACGAAACCGCCATAGACCATCTCCGCGCCGGAAGCCAGCACGTCCGTCAGCAGCGCCCGGAAGTCAATCGAGGTCGATTCCACCTGCCCGCGCCCGACCACTTCCAGGCCGATTTCTTCGGCATGAACCGCGAATTCATTCGCCACACCTGCGCCGTAGGTCTGGGTGTCGTCCAGCACGTACACACTGTCGATGCCCAGGCAGTACGCCCAGGAAGCCGCCGCCGGCCCCTGCACGTCGTCGGTGGCCGTCACACGGAAGTAGTTGACCTCGCCGGAAGGACGGTAGATGCCCGGTTCGCCTTCTTCGCAGGTGGGGCATTCACGAGTCAGGCCGGGGTAGCTGTTGGCCGGGCTGATCTGCGCGATGCCTTCTTCGTTGGTGATGACCATGCTGACCTTCGCCGCGCCGCTGTTGTAGGTGCCGAAGTAGACCAGACATTCAGGGTCGTTCACGCAGCGCTGGGCATTTTCCGCTTCGATGGTCGCGTCCCATGCGCCCGTCTGGGGAGAGGCATCGTCCAACTGCACGATCTCGACCGTCACACCCGCCGGCCCCATGTCTTCGTTGTCTTCCATGTAATGCGTCAGCGCCAGACGCGCCGCATTCACCATCGACTCGCCAATGGCCTGCGACCCGCCTGTAAGCGGCCAACTGGTGTAAACCTTGACGACCTGGCCTTCCTGTGCGCTCACGGGGATGATGAACAGCCCCAGCAGCAGCGTCAGAAGGATCAAAATGGTAAACCGTTTGCTTCTCAACATGGGATGATCCTTTCGCGGTTTCTTTTGATAGACCTTACTTTTTGGTTCGGTTTACAGGGAAACGATGCCCCTGGAATACCCTCTTGTTGTGTGGCGGGGTTGAAAGCCAGACCAGCCCTCACCCCAAACCCCTCTGAAAGAGACGCTCTCCCTCAGGTAGAGGGGCTTAAAATGCGTTCTCCTCCCCCTTCGCCCTGAGGGAGAAGGGGGCAGGGGGGTTGAGGGCTGACATTCAATGCAGCCCCAGCGAGATATATTTCACCTCAAGGTACGGCTCGATGCCCCATTTGCCGCCCTCGCGCAGCAGCCCCGACTCCTTAAAGCCGCCGAAGGGTGCCTGCGGCGTGGAGGGCAGGCCGTCGTTGACGCCGACGATACCATACTCCAGCGCCTCGGCTATGCGCACCGCCCGGTTCACATCATTGGTATACAGGTAAGCGGCCAGTCCATACGGGACAGCGTTCGCCATCCGCACGGCCTCGGCTTCTTCGCGGAACACCATCACAGGCGCGACCGGGCCAAACGTCTCGATTTCCAGAATTTCCATTCCTGGCTGGATATTGGTCAGCACGGTCGGCGCATAATACAGCCCTTCCATCACACGCCCGCCTGTGACCAGCGCCGCGCCCTTGCGCACGGCGTCATCCACCTGCCGCTGTACCTTCGCTAAACCCTGCTCGTCGATCAGCGGGCCGATCTGCGTCGCTTCATCCAGCGGGTCGCCGACTTTTAAGGCGCGGACGGCCTCGGTCAGTTTTTCGGCAAAAGGCTGCGCGATGGCTTCATGCACGTAAATGCGGTTGGCACACACACACGTCTGCCCCGCGTTGCGGAACTTGGAGGCGGCGACTTCCTTCACGGCTGCGTCGATGTCGGCATCCTCGAACACCAGGAACGGCGCATGTCCACCCAGTTCCATCGAGATGCGTTTCATCGTAGGCGCGGCTTTGGCGTAGAGCAGCTTGCCGATCTCGGTACTGCCCGTGAAGGTGATTTTGCGGATGCGGGAGTCGTTCATCAGCACATCGACCAGCGGCGCGGGGTCGGCAGTCGTCAGCACCAGCAGTGTACCTTCGGGGCCGCCTGCCTCTTCCCACAGCTTCGCCAGGTAAATGGCCGTCAGCGGGGATTGTTCCGCAGGCTTGACGATCATGGTGCAGCCTGCCGCCAGCGCGGGCGCGGCTTTACGGGCGATCATGGCCGCCGGGAAGTTCCAGGGCGTAATTGCCAGCGCCGGGCCAACCGGCTGGCGGGTGGCGAACAGACGCTTATCGACATGATGCGTGGGGATAACCTCGCCATAGACGCGCTTGGCTTCTTCGGCGTACCACTCCACAAACCCGGCGGAATAGCGCACCTCGCCGTGTGACTCGCGGATGGGCTTGCCCATCTCCCGGCTCATCAGCCGCGCCATCTCGTCTTCGTGCTGGAGCATCAGCCCATGCCAGCGCTTCATAATGGCGGCGCGTTCATAGGCCGTCGTGCGCTTCCAGGACTCGAAGGCCTGCGCCGACTGCTCCGCCGCACGGTGAGCGTCTTCGGGGGTATGATCGGGAATGTGGTCGATCACCTCGCCGCTGGCCGGGTTGACCACCGGGAAGGTGCGGGTTGTTTCTCTGAAGGTCATTTTTCTCGATTGCTTTTCAAAATCAAGCACTATTTAAGCGCGTCGGGCGGCGGTTGCGTCTGGTTAAATCGGACAAAATTTTCAGGGGATTGTGTCCACTTTTGATGATGTCCATTTTCACCAATGGTACGTCGTTTGCAAACGGACGACGCTTTCCATTATTCTATTTCGTGGATAAAGATAACGCCTTTAGCCAGTTTCGCCAAAAACTCCACCCGGTCAGACGCTCTCGCGCGCCTGCCTCTGCATCCGCCGCGCCGCCAGCCGTTCGACCGGATACAGCGCCAGCAGCACCCCGGCCACGATCAGCCCACCGCCAATCCACTTGGCGGGTGTCATCGGCTGATTGAGGAAAATCGCCGCCAGCAGCGCCCCCACCAGCGGCTGCGCGAAGAAGAACAGCGACGCGACCGACGCATCGACCAGCGCGAACGCCCGATTCCACAACCACATGGCCGCCGCTGTGGAGACGATACCCAGATAAAGGATGCCGAGGATCACGCCGAAATCGATCTGTCCAACAGTGCGGCGGGACAGCTCAATTCCCGCCGCTGGCAGCACCAGACACAGCCCACCGAGGAAGGCGAAAAACGTCACTACCAGCGTGTCGGTCTGCGCACTGACCTTGCGCACCAGCACCGAGTACAGCCCCCAGGTGATCGCCGCCACTGCCAGCGCCACATCACCCTGAAAGGTGGCACTGCCGAAGTCGGCCTGCCGCAGATCGATAATCACCAGTACGCCGAGTGTCGCCAGCACGACCGCTGCGATGCGCTGGGCGGTAAGGCGTTCCCGCAGCAGCAGTGCCGCGAAGATCAGGATAAAGGCGGGCGATGCGCTCGTCACCAGCGATCCATTTACAGCCGTCGACAGGTCGGTCCCAACAAACTGTGCGCCCACACTGATGCCGAAGCCGACCAGGCCGACTCCCATCAGACGAAGGATGCCATCCCGCGCGGGCAGCGTTTTCTTCCCCCGCAGTTGCGGCTGCCACAGCAGTACGCCGAGGATCAACGCGCCGAGGATGAGGCGCAGCGAGAGCAGCGTAAACGGCGGAATCACCGCCAGCACCGCGTCCGACACCACATACATCCCACCCCAGATTGCCGCTGCTGTAATGCCGTAAATCGCCCCGCGAATCATGGTGTGTCCTGTGTCATGGCTGAAGTCAGGACAGGAGTGTAGCAAAGGCGGGAAGCGGGCGCAAAACGCTAAAAGCAAGAAATTCGACGCAAAGACGCAAAGACGCAAAGGTTCGCAAAGAAAAAGGATACGAAATTTTGATTTGTCAGGACTCTGAACAGAACTTACCCACGAAAGGACTGTAGGGACGGTGTAAAAGCACCCTTAGCGTAAGCTCTGTAAATTCAAATCTCTGTACGCTCTATGCGCTCTGTGGTTCAATCGTTCTCTTTCGACTCAGTACTCACAACTGACCCCCGTTGTTGCAGTTTTGAAACTTTTATGAATATTGGTTCTTAAGGATGCAGATTGAGGATTTCTATAATAGAATTCATTACAACCAATCGCCACACAGTCAAAGTCAAACCACCATGGTACGAGTACTCATTATCGAAGACAATCCCTCGCAGCGCCTTCTGATCAGGGATGCGCTGGAGGAAGATCACGAAATTTTTCTGGCCGAAGACGGTGTAAGCGGCCTGGAAAAAGCCCGGCAGGTACAGCCCGATCTGGTCGTGTGCGACATCGCCATGCCCGGTATGGATGGCTTCGGCGTGCTGGAAAAACTGCGCAACGAGCCGCTGCTGGCGGGTGTGCCCTTCATCTTTCTGACGGCTTATGACGAACGCCACTGGATTCGCAAAGGCATGGATTCTGGCGCGGACGACTACCTCACCAAGCCCTTCGGCATCTATGACCTGCGCACTGCGATTAACGCCCGCCTCAAGAAGAAGCAGTCGCAGGACGAGCAGTTCAAACAGCAGTTGGACGAACTGCGCCACAATATCACGGTTGCGCTGCCGCACGAAGTCCGCACGGCCATCATGGTGATTCAGGGGTATACCTACCTGCTGATGGACGAGCATTCATCGCTGCTGCCTGAACATGCCTCCATGCTCAAATCGCTCGGCAGCTACGCCGAACGACTGCACCAGCTTTCAGAGAAATTCCTGTGGTACACACGCGGGCTGATGCTCAAGCCGGGCAACAACCCTGTGCCCAATCCGACCTTTGCGGATGCCGTCATCCCGAAAGCGGCGCTGGATAAGGCCGCACAGTACGGGCGTGAACGCGATCTGCGCATCGGGGTCGAACCGGGTGAGGTGATGATCCCCGACGACTGCATGAAGCGCGTGGTGGAAGAACTGGTCGAAAATGCCTGCAAGTTCTCTGACCCCGGAACACCGATTTATGTTTCGGCTGGCCTGGGCGAGAACGTCTATATGCTGACCGTGCGCGATGCGGGGCGCGGCATCCCGCTGGAGCAGTTGAGCAAGGTCGGTGCGTTTATGCAGTTCGAGCGACCGCAGCAGGAACAGACCGGCACCGGCCTGGGGCTGATCGTCGCGCGGCAGTTGGTGGAAGGCTACGGCGGCAGCTTTGGCATCCACAGCGCGGTCGATGAAGGCACCAGCGTGAACGTCCATCTTCCCTCGCCGACCAAACACGGCCAGGGCGAACTGGATACGCGCGAATTCCCGAAGGTGCAGGTACGTTAACTCCTTAATCTCAGACGATCAAACAAAGGGCGACAATCGCCCTTTGTTGTTTTATGCGTAAGATCCATTTGCCCGTTTCGTCCTGATGCAACTCGACGTAGAATCACCCAAATCAGGCTGTTAGAACGGAACAGGCGATGACCCCAAAACCCAATTTCCCACTGCCTCTGACGATTATCTCCGGCTTTCTCGGTGCCGGGAAAACCACTCTCCTCAACAACATCCTTCATGCCGATCACGGCCTGCGCGTGGCCGTGCTGGTCAACGACTTCGGCTCGATCAACATCGACTCGCAGTTGATCGTCGGCGTGGAGTCGGACGGCGATACCAACACCATCAGCCTCGCCAACGGCTGCATCTGCTGCACGATTCGCAGCGATTTGCTCGATGCGGTGGTGAAACTGGTGCGCCGCCCCGAACCGCCGGAATACATCATTGTGGAAACCAGCGGCGTGAGCGACCCCATCGAAGTCGCGCTGACGTTCCGGGTGCCGCAGATCGAGCCGTTCGTCAAAGTAGACGCGATTGTGACCGTGATCGATGCCGAGCAGGTGCGCGACCTGGAACGGGAACTGGAAATGCTGGCGATCTCGCAGGTCGGCATGGCCGACATTGTCGTGCTGAACAAGGTCGATCTGGTCAGCGAACAGGAAAAGGAAGCGGTCAAAACGTGGGTGCGCGAGGTCGTCGGCCCCGGTGCCCGCATTCTGGAAGCCACGCACGGGCAGGTGGCGCTGCCGCTGCTGCTGGGCGTGGGGCATTTTGACCCGGTGAAGCTGGCCGAGCATCAGCCGCGCGATATTCATGTGCATGAGGTCGGGGAAGTGACCGATCATGACCATGAGCATCATGACGAACACCACCATGACAGCCCGGATCACAGCCTCGTGTTCAGCACATGGAGCTGGACGACCGACCAGCCGCTTTCGCTTAAGGCAGTGCGCAAGGCCATCGAAACCCTCCCACCCTCGATCTACCGGGCGAAAGGCTTCCTGTTCCTGGCGGATAAGCCCGAACGGCGCGGCGTGCTGCATGTGGTCGGGCGCCGGGCAAGCCTGTCGATGGGCGAACCCTGGGGTGATACAGTGCCCTATTCGCAGGTGGTCGTGATTGGCACGTATGGCGGAGTCGATCAGGACGGGATGCAGGCGCGTTTCGAGGGGACGCTGGCGGCGAAGGTGCCGGATTCTGAAAGCGGCAAACTGGCGGATTCCGTGCTGGGGTGGCTGCGGCGCAGATAGCGGCGCAGATAGCGGCGCGGCTGGCGAGCGCACCATCAGCGTAAACGTTTACATGAGATAAGAAAGGGGAATGGTGAGCGGGGGACGGCGCTCACCAGATGACACTCTGCCCCTTTGGAAAGGGTAAGATGGATGCTGCTCACGCATCCATAGACTTAATCTGCCTTGCAGACTTAATCTGCCCTGCGGCTGGAACGGTTTATCCCGCCGACTCTTTATTGAAGCGGTGTATTGGTTGAACTGCCAGAGGGCTGCACGGTGAAGCGCACGGCCGTCCGTTCCTGGCCTTCAATATCCACTTCAGTGAAATAGGGCCAGAAGATAATGTCGATCTGGTCACGCTGCAAATAGCTGCGCGCAATCGCCAGTGCCTTCACAGCCTGGTTGACCGCGCCAGCACCAATCGCCTGCACTTCTGCCCGGCCATGTTCGCGGATCACGCCCGCGATTGCCCCGGCGACCGCCGTTGACCGTGACCGCGCCGAAACGCGGATCATGTCCTGGCCCTGATAGTTCTCAACCCCTTGAAGGTTATCGTCCAGCATTTCTTCGTTGTCATCAGACATTGAAGCATCTTCGTCGTAGTACTTTGGCATTGTGTACGCCTCTCGTCAGTCTTGATATGCTGTAACGTTAATATATGATTGATACCGCAATTTTTGTAACCGACTTTCGTACTATGAGGGACTTATTTCCCCCTTTTAGCTGCATCATAGCACAGATCAGCCATAAATCAGAGGGCTACAAGGCTCTTTTCTTACATTTTCTTACACAGAAATACTCTGTCTGGATGTCTACACTTCAGAATCAAAGGTCTATTTATAAAAACAATACAGGAGTATTATTTATGGAAAACTCATCAAGATATCCCAAATTGTTAAAGATTGTTCAAATTAAGATCAGGTCTTAAAGAATCGATGAAGCAGCGCTTATTGGGGATATTTTGGGATATAAAGGCCCGATTTCTGTCCTGATTTATTACCAAAGCGACAACATGAAGGCGAAATTCTGTTCTGTGTTGAGACGTATTTTTAAGAAAAGATAACCCATTTATCCCAACCTTAAAATTTCGCGTTTTTGGACTTGAATCTGTTGAGGTTGGGGCCACTCTGCGCTATACTGTGGGATACAACTTGACCACAAAATCGCGCAACCAACAGCAGCACACCTGCTGCTTTGTAAGAGAAAAGCCGATCATAGACAACCAAATAACCCTTATTTCAACGGGGGTAACAGGCGGGCTGTAAGCGACCGCGAGCCTGGGATTTGATGTCCCTGGTCGCCACAGGCCTGAGCCTTGCTGCCCACCCCTGCCGGAGACGGCCAGACAGCAGATGGAATAAAGAACGTGGACTCGCAAGAAGCCTGGCACATCGCCTACAACCAGCTCCAGCTCCAGCTTGACCGTGCCAGCTTTGATACCTGGCTGCGCGGCGCTACTTTGATTCAGGTGGAGGAGACTGGTACTTTTGTCATCGGGGTACGCAACACCTACGCCCGCGAGATGCTCCAGAACCGCCTCTACCGCAACATTCGCCGCGTGCTGATGGATGTGCTGGGCGAGGCGGTGGAACTGCGCTTTGAAGTGCGCCAGACCACGCCAGAATCGAAGAAGCCGCGCGAGGAGATGCCGCTGTTCAAGCTGCTGGCGGAGCAAGGCCCGGTGGAAGCTCCCCCCCTGCCGCTGCATGAGCAGATTGCCCGTCCACAGCGCCCCGCCCTGCCCGAAAGTGAACTCAACGCCCGCTTCGTCTTTGACCGTTTCGTGGTCAACGGCAGCAATCGGCTGGCCTATGAGGCTGCCCGCGCGGTCGCGGAAAACCCGGCCAAATACTACAACCCGCTGCTGCTGTATGGGTCGGTCGGGCTGGGCAAGACGCATTTGCTCCATGCCATCGCCCATACCTGCCGTGCGCATGGGCTGCGCGTGATCTACGTCCCGTCAGAAGCGTTCACCAACGATCTGGTGGATTCCATCCGCCACAAGACGACGGCGATGTTCCGCGAGCGCTACCGCTCGGTGGATGTGCTGCTGGTCGATGACGTGCAGTTTATGGCGGGCAAGGAGAGTACGCAGGAAGAATTCTTCCACACCTTCAACGCGCTTTATACCTTTAATAAGCAGATTGTGCTCGTCTCTGACCGTCCGCCGCGCGAATTGAACTCACTGGAAGATCGGCTGCGGTCGCGCTTCGAGGGCGGGCTGGCGGTGGATGTACAGCCGCTCGAACTGGAGTCGCGGCTGGCGATCCTCGAAATGTGGGCGCGCGAACGCGGTGTGATCCTGCCGATGGACGCGATGCAGGCCATTGCAGAGCGTGCCCGCAGCAACGTGCGCGAACTGGAAGGGCTGTTCAACCAGGCCATCACCAAAGCCCACCTAGAACAGCGCCCGGTCACGATGCAGGTGGTGGAAGCCGCGCTGGAACGCCATGAACGCCCGCGCCAGCACCGCATCCGCAAGGGTGTGACGATGGATCAGGTGATCGAGGCCGTCGCTGCACACTTCGATCTGTACCCCGAAGACATCACGGGTAAAGGCCGCTCCACTCGCCTTAACCAGGCGCGGCAGGTGGCGATGTTCCTGGTGCGTGAACTGACGGATGTACCGCTGGTGCAGATTGGCGATGTCTTCGGCGGGCGCAGCCATACCACCGTCCTGCACGGCTGCAATAAAATGGCCGAAGAAATGGAACGCGACGCCGAACTGCGGGCGCTGCTGATGCAGTTACGGGCACAGCTACGCGGGGCTTAATCCCAACCATTGCCACACAATTGTTTGAAAATTGATTTAGAATTAGGACTTTCGCACTATGTGGTGCAGGGGTGATTGTGGTTACGCTTGCAGCAACCATCAGACAGCCGGGAGAAAACATTCATGAACCAGCAGTTCCAGCAGCAGTTCTCCGAGCAGTTGAAGACGTGGGTCGCCGCCCTTCGTGCCGGGTACAGCCCGGTTCAGGCGCTTGATCTGATCGCGCAGGACAGCCCCGAACCGACCTCCAGCCTCCTGTATGAACTCATCAAGGAAGTCCGGCAGGGGGTGCCGCTGTATGATGCGCTGAAGCATCTGCTGGTTCGCACCGAAGGCGATGATCTCGACCTGATCGCGCAGGCACTCGCTGTGCAGTTGGAAACCGGCGGGAGTCTGGCGGATAAGCTCGATCTGGTGACACAACTGATCGACAAGCGCACCAACCCGGCTGAGGATTATCGGCAGTAAGCGCTTTCATCACATTTCCTGCCTTACCGTAAGTTCAAACGAGACACCTTCGTCAGATCGTCATCGCCCCTGTGGATGCACTGATGGGACGATCAAAACAAACACGAATAATCGTAGGGGCGACGCGCCGCCTCGCCCCCACAAACACATGATTCGTGGTCTCATTGATGTATCCATGTAAAAGGAAAACAGCGATGGTCGATAAGGTATGTGTGGTAGTGGGTGCCGGGCCAGGAATCGGGCTGGCAGTTGCGAAGCGATTTGCGCGGGAAGGCTATCGCCCGGTGCTGGTGGCACGGCGCGTGAGCGAACTGGGCAATTACGCCGCTGAGGTGGGCAGCAATGCCTACACGGTGGCGGCGGACGCGGGCAACCCGGTATCACTTCGGGAGGCGTTTTCGGAAATTGCGGTACGTGTGGGCAAGCCGGAAGTGCTGGTGTACAACGCGGCTGCCGTGCACGATGGTAAACCGTCCATTCTCGAAGTCGATTCCCTGATCGCGGATTTCCGCGTGAACGTGGGCGGGGCGCTGGTTGCGGCCCAGCAGGTGATCGGTTACATGCGGGAAGCAAAGCGCGGCACGATTCTGCTCACGGGCGGCGGGCTGGCGCTGAACCCTGCGCCGACCTACGCCTCGCTGGCGATTGGTAAAGCGGGGCTGCGCAGCCTGGCATACAGCCTTGCCGGGGAACTGGAACCGGATGGCATTCATGTCGCGACGGTGACGGTGGCCGGATTCGTGCAGAAGGGGACGTACTTCGACCCGGACAGCATCGCCGAGGTGTACTGGACGCTGCACAGCCAGCCCGCCGGAAGCTGGGAGCACGAAGTCATCTACCGCCAGCCGTAGCGCCAGTGCGCCCACACTGGCCTGTTGTTCCCATGAGAGCGAACGCTAGGGACGACTCTGCGAGTCGCCCCATAGGCACCAACTTAAGAAAATTGAGGTTGGCTTGCCCCGCCACACGTTAAAACGTGCGGCTCCGAAGCGCCGCCCATTTATGGGACGCGCACTGAAGGCGCTACAGATTGAACCGTTATGGTCTTTTATAGTCCC
>JANRLJ010000031.1:0-22684 GCA_033762735.1 bacterium
TGGCTGACTTCTGCCTTGCGCACCGCTTCCCGTTTGTACGCTTCCGTGAATTGTGATCCTCTACCCATTTTCCAGTCTCCCTTATCTCCTTTATTGTACTCGCTTGGGAAACTGTTACTCTATTTTATCGGGGGTAGACCACTTGAATTTGAAGCAGACTTCGCTTGATGAGTGGGTTGACTTCCTCGAAAACTACGATTTAGACAGACGTGGCATTGGGACGATGTATGCAAATCAACCTCTGGAAGATTACCTTCAAGGAGAAGTAATCGTCTTTTATTTTGAAGAAACAATCTATATAAGCAGTTACCAAATGTCGTTTAATTTTGACGAAGAGGAATTTTGGAAAAGCTCTGTGATTAGATTTTATCAGCCTGGAGATTGGCTTTCGGAAGAAGTAGATCATATTTCTATCCGTAATATTCTATCTCAGATTGAAGAAATGCCCGAAATCTACATTTTCCAGAACCTTACAGAGGTATTACCAGCGACCGATGATGAACCCGAAAACTACCTCTTCAGAAATCCAAGACCCTATGAGTATCCTGTAATGCTGTATTTCCGGGAACAGGGGGTTAAAGCATATTATCTTTTTCGCCTGCTGCGTGAGGGTCAGAATGAGGACGCATGGATTAACGATTTACAACTCTGCCCAACGTTGGAAAACACCATCAGCCTGGATTTGACACTATCAGGTGATCCCATTACAGAAGAACGACCTGACTCAGAGTCATGGTCAACGCCAGAAGAGGCGTTCGGCCTTTACATGGATACCGAAGCGCTCATCGCGTTCTTCCTCGATAACCCAGACGGCTGTGTGAATGTGTATGGTAATCGAGATGAGTAAGGAGAAACGCAATGATTGTAGGAAACAGTATTCAAACTCGAATCAATGTTGCGAATAGTGAACTTTCACAATTGGACTCCTTGATTTCCACAGTTCAGGATGAAATTACAGCAACAGAGTGGTGCTGCTCATTTAATTTTCCTTCTGGGCAAAAAGGTTGGGACGTTATCAACAATACTGGAAGTAGTGGCGAAATTTCTCCACGTGGAACTTACACATCCGGGCAAGGCTTTAAGGCTTCCAGTTATACAGCAACCGATGTGAGCAGAGTGATTCACATTCGACGGTTAATCAGCAGTGATGGCTTGGCAACTCAAGCCAGTATTATCAGTGTCAAAGTATTTTATGATGCAGATTGTGGCTACTTCGATGCAGGTAATCCCCTTTCAACAGGCGTTAAAGGTCGTATTGTTCTGACGTTGCCCACTCCTTCAACAACACAGACATTTTCGCTTCCAACCTGTATTGAAGGGACCGACCTTGTTTTTGAATGGTCGAATCCGGCCTCTCCTATCATTGCGGCACAAATTACAGTAGATATAGTCACAGACAGAACTGATAACCGTGCCGCAATTGGCAGCGCCACCATTAAAAGAATTGAAGTGCGGGGAACGGGGACAAATCCTTTTTCAACAGGTAGTTGTGGCTAAATTTGCGAGTCGGGCTTAAAACGAATGCTATAATCACGTCAAATGATCGTTCAGGAGCATTTGGCAATGACGTTTGACCGCAAGAAGTTAGACGACCTCAACGTTTCTTTCGAGAAATGGGAAAAGACCACCCTTAAAAAAACCTTAGACAAAATGCCCGAACGCCGCAAGCAGTTCGTCACGCAGTCGAGTACGCCAATCAAGCGGCTGTATACCCCGCTGGATATCGCTGATCTGGATTACGAGCATGACCTGGGCAACCCCGGCGAGTACCCCTACACGCGCGGCGTCCACGCCACCGGGCATCGGGGGCGTCCCTGGACAATGCGGATGTTCGCCGGATTCGGCACGGCGGAAGAAACCAACCAGCGCTACAAATACCTGATCGACCAGGGCAATATGGGGCTGTCGGTTGCGTTCGATCTGCCCACGTTGATGGGCTATGACACTGACGCGCCCGAAGCACTCGGCGAATTCGGTTCGTGCGGCGTGGCAGTCAGTTCTTTGAAGGATATGGAAATTCTGTTTGACGGAATCCCGCTCGACCAGATTTCCACCAGCATGACCATCAACAGCCCGGCGGCCATTATCTGGGCATTTTATATCGCTGCCGCCGAAAAGCAGGGCGTGCCAATGGCGAAGCTGCGCGGGACGCTGCAAAACGACATCCTCAAGGAATACATCGCGCAGAAGGAATTCATCTTCCCGCCGGAACCCTCCATGCGACTGGTGACGGACACCATCGAATTTGCCGCGAAACACATGCCCGAATGGAACAGCATCAGCATCAGCGGCTATCACATCCGCGAAGCAGGCAGCACCGCTGCACAGGAACTCGCCTTTACGCTGGCCGATGGGCTGGAATATGTGCGCTGGGGGCTGGCGCGCGGGCTGGACATCGACAGTTTCGCGCCGCGTTTGAGCCTCTTCTTTAACGCGCATAACGACTTCTTTGAGGAAATCGCCAAGTATCGGGCAGCGCGGCGCATCTGGGCGCGGGAAATGCGCGAGACGTTCGGCGCGAAAGACCCGCGCAGCTGGCTGATGCGCTTCCACACGCAGACGGCGGGTGTCAGCCTGACCGCGCAGCAGCCGGAGATCAACATTGTGCGCGTGGCGATTCAGGCTTTAGCGGCGGTCATCGGCGGCACACAATCGCTCCACACCAACAGCATGGATGAAGCGCTCGCCCTGCCCAGCCAGGAAGCGGTGACGATTGCCCTTCGCACGCAGCAGATTATCCTGGAAGAGAGCGGCGTGACCAACACGGTTGATCCGCTTGGCGGCAGCTACTTCATCGAAGCGCTGACCAACCAGATGGAGGCTGATACCTACGCTTATTTCCGCCGTATCGAGGAATTCGGCGGTTTGCTGCCCGCGTTGGAGGCCGGATTTTTCCAGCAGGAAATCGCCGATGCCAGCTACCGCCATCAGATGGAAGTGGATATGGACGAGCGCGGTATCGTGGGCGTGAATCGGTATCAGGATGACGCGGCGATTCGAATCCCCATTCTGGAAATGGATCCGCAGGGCTATGAGCGGCAGATCGCGCGGCTGAATGCGCTGCGCATGGAACGCGACAACGAAGGCGTACAGCAGCGGCTCGATGCGCTGCGCCAGGCCTGCGAGGACAACGAGAACGTGATGCCGTATCTGATCGAAGCAGCGAAGGCCTATGCCACGCTGGGCGAGATCACGGATGTGATGCGCGAGGTTTTCGGGATTTATCAGGAACCCGTGCAGATTTAGCCTGTGTACGTTTGACCGCTTTACCCCTTCTCCGGGCGGGCTTGAAACCCGCCCCCACCACAAAACCACGAATAATCGCTCTCCGATCAAATTGGCGACAATCCCCCGGCAGCATGGTATAGTTTTAAGAACTGCGCCTGCTGCATGAAGGATAAGCCCGCCATGCCTAAATGGGAGTATCTCACCAAATTCTGTGAGGCCAACGCCAAGGACAAGCACACCCGCGACTTCCTCAAACAGAATTTTTCCGTCAAGCGTCCCCCGGCCTTTACGCCGGAAAGCATGATCCCCGAACTGAACGCGCTTGGGGAGGACGGCTGGGAACTCGTCCACATGGAGCCTGTAGCGCGGGTGGGCAGCAACGGCGATGTGCTGTTCGATGGCTCCGGCAGCCATTGGAGCAACATTTACTTCTGCGTGTTCAAACGCCAGAAAGCCGAACCCGAAGTGAAGGTGGAACCGCCACAGGAAACCCCGGCGGAAATTCCCATGCTGGCGTCGCAGATTTTGCCGCCGCCAGACCGCCCGATTCTGCCACCCGGCGATGAAGATATTGATCTGTAGGCGGGCAGGATGATGCTGCCGCTGGTTCGCCGTCGCGCACCCTGGACAGCGCTGTTCATGATGGCCGCGCCTGCCCTGCTGCTGGCGTTGATGGGGAGCATTCTCCTTAGCACAACGCTGCTGGCATCGCCGGGAAACAGTCTGGCGTTTGTCTCTGACCGGGCAGGGCTGCGCAACCTCTTTCTGGCCGATAGCGACCGCCGTATGATCTATCCGATTACTACCCCCAACAGCGGTCATTACTCCGCGCCACAGTGGTCGCCGGATGGCCGTGCGCTGATGTACAGCATCAACGATGGCATTGATATGGCAGGGGCGAATTATCTGGAAGTGCTGGATATACAGTTCGACCACGTTCGCTATTCGGCCAGCAATCACTACGATATTCTGAGCAAAACGTGGTCGGGCGATGGCGCGCACATCGGCTTCACCTCGCAGCAAATCAACCGCTATAGAGGGATTGTGTTTGATCTCAACACCGCTAGTTTTCAGGATATCACAGGTGATTTGCGTGATATTTTCAGTTTGAGTTTCTCCCCGGACGGACAGCAGATCGCCTTTGCCAGCAGCGGCGATATTTACCGCATTGACCTGAGGACGAACACGCGGGTTGAATTGACGGGTGATGGTGTCGAGGATTTAGACCCGGTCTGGTCGCCGAACGGAGAGTGGATTGCCTTTCGCTCCCTGCGAACAAGCGTGTGGGAAAACTATCTGATGCGGCCTGATGGCAGCGGGCTGCGTTATGTCGCTAACGGCGCGAATTCGCCGGACTTTTACCCGGTGTGGTCGCCCGATGGCCGCTATATTGCCTTTAGCTCCCGGCGGGACGGCAATTTTGAGATTTACGTGGTCGAAATTACCGAGAATCCATCTGTGCCGATTCAACGACTAACGCACCACCGCGCCGATGATATTCAGCCGAACTGGTCACCTGACGGGCAGCAGTTGGCCTTTACCTCCAACCGCAGCGGCAGCACGGAAATCTACATCATGAATCGCGATGGGAGCAGCCTGCGCCGACTGACCTTCCATCCCGGCCAGGATTACAGCCCGGCTTGGCGGCCTCGCTAGAAGCGCTTTTCAACGATTGGATACAACTCGATGGCACAAACAGCACTACAGCGGGTGGCACTGGTCACAGGCGCATCCAGCGGCATCGGCTATGAAACCGCGCTGGCTTTTGCAAAGCGGGGGGTGAACGTTGTCGGCACAGCCCGCAGAGTTGATCGACTGCGTGAACTGGGCGAGAGGATCACTGCGCTGCCCGCTCCACACGGCGAATTTCTGGCGGTCGAAGCCGATGTGCGCGAGGCGGCGGCCATGCAGTCGGCAGTTCAGCAGACCATCGAGCGCTTTGGGCGGCTTGATATTCTGGTGGCAAATGCCGGATTAGGGCAGCGCGGCGGCGTGGTCGATTCCCACTGGGAGCATCTGGAAACCGTGGTGCGCACCAATATCGACGGTGTGCTGCACAGTGTCCGTGCTGCCGTGCCGGAAATGCGCAAGACGGGCGGCGGTCATCTGATTCTGATCTCGTCGGTCGTCTTCAACATGGTCGGCCCGTACATGGCGACTTATGCCGCCAGCAAGGCCTTCGTCAGCAGCCTCGCCCATTCGCTCCGATTAGAACTGAAGGGCGACAATATCGTCGTCACCGACATCATCGTCGGGCGCACCGAAACCGAATTCAACGACAAGCGATTGGGTGCGCCGCGTACCAGTAAAGGCAGCGGCATTACCCGCGTCCCGGTGCAGAGTGCAGCGTACGTGGCGGAGGGAATCGTAAAAGCCGCGCTGAGCAAACGCCGAACGGTTACGCTGCGCTGGTATGATAAACTGCTTGTTCTGGGGAACGCGCTCGTCCCCGATTTTATCGGGCGGCTGTCCATGCGCCAGTACAAGTAAGCGAATATTGGAGTCTTCAAACTCAGGAATTGAGATGACACAGGAACCGCATCTTCTGGAAAACGAACACTGGCAGGTTGGCATTCTGCCAGAAACAGGCGCGTCGGTCGCTTTTGGACGGATCAAACGCGATGATCGCTGGGTTGATTTTATGCGTCCCACCGCCCCGGTGGATTACGGCAATTCCAGCATGGCCGCGTCTTTTCTGCTGATTCCCTGGTCGAACCGGATTAAGGACGCACGCTTTCAGTTCAGAGGCGAGACGATTCAGCTCCAGCCGAACACGCCGGAAGGGTTCGCACAGCATGGCGTGGTGCGCAAGGTAGCGTGGAAAATCGCTGAGGCAAACCCCCAGGCCATCACCCTGCGCTATGATTCACACGACTTCCCGGACGTGAATTTCCCTTTTCTGTTCTCGGCAGAAGCGACTTACCGCCTTGAGGGTCAGAACTTCATCATGCGCATTTGCCTCACAAATGAAGGTGATAAATCTTTTCCCGCTGGCTTCGGACATCATCCCTATTTCGTGCGACAGATGGAAGGTGTATCTGCTCAACTGGAAATTCCGGTCGATCAGGAATACGAGATGGTCAATAAGCTGACGGTCGCCGCGCCCTACCCCATCACCCAACCCCTGGACTTTCGTCAACTGCGACCGCTCGAACCGGAGAAAACGGGCGTGGAAATCGACAATGTGCTGACAGGGGTCGATCACACCAGGCCAGTGCGCTTCGTATATGGCGATGTGGAACTGCACATGACGTTTGACCCGATTTACGGCCACGTGGTCTTTTTCTCGCCGCTGGAAAAGGCTTTCTACGCGGTCGAGCCTGTCACCAACACCAACGATGGCTTCAACCTTGATGCGCAGGGCGTACCCGGTACAGGGGTATTTGTCCTCGACCCTGGGCAGACGCAGTGTGGCGATATTGTGCTGCGCGTGGTAAAGGCGTAAGGACATGTCACAGAAATTGAACTCAATGCGCTATCTCGAACAGCACAAAATCCCTTATGAGGTATTCGAGTATCCCGACACGATCCACGACGCAGAGGAAGTGGCCGAGGTCATCGGTATTCCCTATCACATCGTCTATAAGACCCTGGTGGTGCAGGCGGTGGATAACCCGGCGCAGACCAAACCGTATCTGGTGATGGTGCCTTCTGAGCGGCGGCTGGACATGAAGAAGATGGCGCTGGCGGCGGGGCAGAAGAAGGTGAAGATGGCCGCGCACAAGGACGCCGAAGCGCTGACCGGGCTAAAAGTCGGCGGCATCAGCGCACTCGCACTGACGGCCAAAAACTGGACAGTGTTTCTCGACCAGACCGCCACCGAACTCCAGCACATCGTCATCAGCGCCGGGCAGCGCGGCTTCCAGTTGAGAGTCCCGGTTACGCCTCTGGTCACGCTGCTGCGGGTGCGAATCGCAGATGTGAGCACCGAGGACGAAACCGGGGAAGGCTAAAGGCCGTTCAGCGCGAGAGCGTCCACGCCATGCTGTAGTATTCTTCGGAAATCGGGCGGGTGTTCTTCGTCACTTCTTCCAGCGGAATCGGGCTGATAACACGGCCATCCAGCCCGACCATAATGCCCGACTCACCCGCCACCATCCGTTCCAGCGCAGCCACCCCCATGCGCGTCGCCAGCAGGCGGTCAAAGGCGCTGGGGCTTCCGCCGCGCTGGACGTGCCCCAGAATGGTCAGACGGATTTCAAAGCCGGTTTCCTGCTCGTTCAGGTAATCCGTCAGGTCAGTCGTGCGATAGGGTGCCCCTTCCGCAATAACCGCGATGGCGTGGGATTTGCCGCGAATATAGGCATCCTTAAGCGCCTTTGCCACGTCTTCCATCGAAATCGACTTCTCTGGCGTAATGACGACTTCCGCACCACCCAGAATGCCACCCATCAGCGCCAGATAGCCGCAGTTGCGCCCCATCACTTCGATCAGGAAGGCGCGGTTGTGCGAGGTCGCGGTATCGCGCAGGCGGTCGAGCGCGTCCAGAATGGTGTTCAGGGCAGTGTCCACCCCGATGCTCATGTTGGTGCCCCAGATGTCGTTGTCGATGCTGGCCGGAACGCCGATCACCGGGATACCGAGCTTTTGCAGCGCCATCGCCCCGCGCAGGCTGCCGTCCCCACCGATCACGATCATCCCCTCGATGTCGTGCTCGTTCAGGCGGCGCAGCGCCTTGCGCTGTCCCTGCGGCGTCTTGAATTCCTCGTTACGCGCTGTTTGCAGAATGGTGCCACCGCGCTGCAAAATACCACTGACCTCACGGCTGGTCAGCAGGCTTATATCCCCTGCAAGCAGCCCGGCATAAGCCTGGCGGATACCATACACTTCCACGTTATGATCCAACCCGGCCCGTACCACCGCACGGATTGCGGCATTCATGCCTGGCGCATCGCCCCCGCTCGTCATCACAGCGATTCGCTTCATCGCCCTGCTTCTCCATCTGAATAGTTATCTCGTCGCATGTGGGCAGTGTTTTGCCTGATCGCCTAGTATAGCGCGAGACGGTTAAGCAGGTGTTATGACAATCGCCACAACCTCTGATAAATTGTGGTGCAGTGTCCCCATACCGAACTTATCCCTGCTCCGGTCGCGTGTAAACCTCGACATTGCGAGGTTCCCCGACCACAGCGATCAGGTCGCGTATCAGCTCATCGCACACGCCAGTGGTGTGATTGGGAAATTCAAGCGTTTCCGAGCGCTTTTTGCCTTCAATCACAATCGAGAAGCGATCCTGACCCGGATACGAGATAAACAGGCCATGCAGCTTACGCAGGCGGCGGCGGTCAACGTCATCATCCCCCGAACGCGGGAAATAGACCATCACCCAGCGCTGCTGCGGCGCGGCAGCTTCAAACTCAAACGGGTCGAAATCCAGCGTTGGACCGGGGTCGTCGTCCCAGGGCAGCACATCGCGTGAAGTCACCGTCTGCGGCGCAAGCTGTGGCTCCACCGAGGGCACCAGATAGCCCACTGCCCCCTGTGTGGCCGGGGCAACAGCCTTTGCCATTTCCATTTCCGGCTCTGGTGCAGGCTGCAGGACCTCGCCCGTTTCCTCGTCGTAGTAATCCGCATCCACCACCCAGGGTGACGGTTCGCTGGAAGGCGCGTGATAACCGTTGGTGGGCATTACGGGCGGCTCGTCCATCATCCAGGGCAAATTGTCATGGCCGTTCGCATTAGTGGCTTCCCCGGCGGCCATCATCACATTGAAGTTTTGCGTGATATTCTCCCCAATCAACTGCGCCGGGTCGCGCTGCGCATCGAATTTTCCGCCGACCACCACCACTTCGCCCACTTCCAGCGGCGGCAAGTCGCCATTTTCAATCTGGCGTTCGATCTTTTCGTAAGCACGTGGAAAGATCACCACATCGATCACCCCGGCAGTATCGTGCCAGTCTTCGATCTGGAGAATCGCCATCGCTTTGTTGTCTTTAGTAAAGCGCTTGCGGAAGCTGGTAATTTCACCCGCGACAGAGAAGTGTTTGTCGTGATAACGCGCTTTGGCGATTTCATCGTTCAGCAGTTCTTCGCGGATCGCCGCCACATTCATCGTCTCGCGCCGACTGAGCAAATCGCGGAATTTGTCCACCGGACGCCCCGTCACATAGAGGCCGAGCAGTTCCTTCTCCCATTTGAGCATCTGCTTTTCGGTCGTCTCCGCCACGGGCAGGTTTTCCAGCAGGTCGGCACCGCTGCTGCCCCCACCACTCATGCCAAACATATTCATCTGCCCGACTTCGCGATCCTTGTGGTCGTTGGCGCTGAAGCTGACCATGCGATCCACTGCGCTTATCATTTGCTGACGAGTGCCGAATTTGCCCAGCGCACCCACCATCGCGAGGCTTTCCAGCGTGCGCTTGCCCACCCGGCGCAGATCAACCCGGCGGCAGAAATCCTCCAGATCAGCAAACGGCCCATCCTGCTCACGGGCATCAATAATCGGCTGCAAAGCGCCCGCGCCCGCATTTTTGATGGCCGCCAGACCAAAGCGAATGCCACGTCTACTCGATGCCGGGTCTGGCTGAATGTCGAAGTTGAGCGCACTGTAATTCACATCCGGCGGCAGAATGGGAATCTTGAGCCGCCGTGCTTCTTCCAGGAAGGTGGCGATTTTTTCCGAGTCGTCGCTGTGGATGCTGAGCAGCGCGGTGACGTATTCTTCAGGATAATGCGCCTTCATGAACGCGGATTGAATCGTCAGGACGGCATAGTCAGCACTGTGGCTGCGGTTAAAGCCGTAGTTGGCGAACTTCTCGATTTCGTCGAAGATTTTGACGGCGGTGTCTGAATCCACGCCATTTTCCGGCCCCTGCCTGATGAAAATGTCCTTGTGCTTGAGGAGGTCTTTATCCTTCTTCTTGGACACCGCACGACGCATCAGGTCGGCATCCGCAGGGGTGTAGCCGAACAGACTGATGGCGATCTGATTGATCTGTTCCTGATAGACGATGATGGCGTAGGTGTCGCTGAGAATGTCTTCTAATCCAGGATGGAGATAGACGATCTTCTCCTGTCCATGCAGGCGGCGGTTATACATGGGGATGAATTCCATTGGGCCGGGTCGATAGAGCGCCACGCCTGCCACGATGTTTTCAAATTCGCGCGGACGCATATCGCGCAGCATTTGCTGCATCCCGACACTTTCAAGCTGGAACACGCCAACCGTCTCCCCCCGGCTCATCAGCTCGAACGCCTTGTTCAGGTCTTCGAGGTCTTTTGGCGTAAGCGCCGGGTCGTCATGGCGGTAGGGAATATTGTTCATGTCGTAGCGCTTGCCGTGATAGCGCTCCACCAGCTCACACGCCTTGCGCAGAATCGCCAGCGTGGACAGACCGAGGAAGTCCACCTTGAGCAGACCAATCGACTCGCAGGTTTCCATCGGGAACTGGGTCACGGCTCTGAGCGCTTCGGCATTCAGGGCTTGTTCCTCGGAATTCTTCGGTTTTTCCTTCTCTTTGTCCTTTTTGCCTTTGCCCTTGCCCTTTTCGGTCACGCGATGCAGCGGCAGATATTCCACCAGCGGCTTATCACCGATAATCACGCCCGCCGCATGAACCGAGGTATGCCGCCGGATGCCCTGTAAATCCTTCGCGGCGTCGATCACCATTTTCAGATGATCTTCGGTGTTATAAAGCTGCTTGAGGTCGGGGTTCGCCTCAACATATTCCTCAATCGTCTTCTGCTTGGCGTCCTGCGGGATCAGCTTGACGATGCGGTTGACTTCCGACAGGGGCACGTCCAGCGCACGGCCAACGTCCTTGATCGCCGCCTTCGCGCCGAGCGTTCCAAAGGTGATAATCGCCGCGACTTTTTCCTCGCCATACTTGCGGGCGGCGTAGGCGATCATCTCCCCACGTCGGTCGTCGGGGTAGTCGATGTCGATGTCGGGCATGCTCACACGGCCAGGGTTCAGGAAGCGCTCAAACAACAGCTTGTTCTGTACGGGGTCGATGTTGCTGATCCCCAGGCAGTAGGACACCAGACTGCCCGCGCCTGAGCCACGCACATTCCACCAGATGTCGGCATGGCGGGCGTACTGGCACAAATCCCACACGATCAGGAAGTAGGTGTTAAAGCCCATGCTGTCGATGATGCCCAACTCACGGTCGAGCCGTTCGCGCAGGACGGTTTCATCCTTGCGACTGCCGAAGCGCCAATCCATCCCGACGTCGCACAGGAAGCGCAGATAACTTTTCGAGTCGTGGCCTTCCGGCACTGGGAAAATCGGCAGATGATAGCCTTTGCGGTCGAGATCAACCTCGCACATCTCCGCGATCTTCATCGAATTGTGAATAGCATCCGGCACCTGACCGAACTGCTGCCAGATTTGCTCGGTGCTGCTCAGGAAGTAGCTGTTATCCGACATACGCAGGCGGTTTTCGTCACGCTTGAGGTTGCCCGTCTGGATGCACAGCAGCGTGTCGTGCGATTCATAATCGCTTTCCAGCACATAATGCACGTCGTTCGTCGCCAGCAGCCCGACGCTGGTATGATTGCTCTGGTTGTAATCGTAAATCCAGCGGTTCAGCACCTCGATTTCGGGGATGTTGTGCTGCTGAAGTTCGAGGTAAAAGTGGTCGGGGCCAAAGACATCGCTGTACCAGCCGATCAATTCGTGCGCCAGATCATCCTTGCCGTCCATAATGGCGCTGGGCACCTGCGCGGCAAGGCAGCCGGAGGTGGCGATCAATCCTTCGGAATGCGCTGCCAGGAAATCCCGGTCAATACGTGGGCGGTAATAGTAGCCTTCAAGCTGTGCCGCGCTGGTAATCTTCAGTAAGTTCAGGTAGCCGGTCTGGTTTTTCGCCAGCAGCAGCATGTGATAGGGGCGCTTGTCCTTCTGAGGGTCACGGTCGGTCATCTTGTTGGGCGCGAGATAGGCTTCCACGCCGATAATAGGTTTTACCCCCGCATCCTTACAGGCGTTATAGAAGTCAATGACCCCGAACATCGTGCCATGATCGGTGATCGCCAGCGCGGGCATCCCCAGTTCCTTGGCACGGCTGACAACCTTTTTAATACGGCTGAGGCCATCCAGCAGCGAAAATTCGGTATGGACGTGAAGATGAACAAACGTGTTGTTTTCAGACATTGCCATCAATTTCGGTTAAGGGTCAAAGGGTTGGTCAAAAATGATGTGGTTTCCGGTGGAAGTCGCCACACCCTGCTATAGAACACTTGTTAGTATAGCGCAACCCTTTGCGAATGGGAATCACATGGAGGATAAAGCCTGGGTGTTAGCGCCCTGCACACTCTATTTTTCTTCCATCATTGCCTTTACAGCCTCAACAATTTGAAGGATGTTCGGCAGTTCTTCCTCCCACAGTGTGGGGACATGGATTTTCAGTTTTGGTAGGAGTGGCGTTTCATAATCACCATCTGCATCCACGTAGAAGGATTTAAACGTGCCCTGTTGGCTGCGGCGGAAAAAGCGATATTCCTCGCGTTCAGTGTCGAAAATCCAGTATTCACCCACACCGCCCTGCTCGTATTCCTCAAATTTTTCGCCGTAGTCCTTCCCTGCTGTTCCTTCGGAAATGACTTCAATGCAAATATCGGCTGGGCCAATCATGGCAGTGGCCGTCAGCTTCCCCGGATTTGTTTTGAGGATGATCTGTAGATCAGGCTGCCGCCTTGACTCCACGTTATCAATCCGTTGAACGAATGGATCTCCGTATACAACACCAATGGGATTCAGCGCAAAATAAGCGTTCAATAACTGGCGCAGGTAGATAACCACGTTTTCGTGTCGGATGGAAATTGGCGACATTTTAATGACGTATCCTCGCACCCATTCATAGTGACCGATGTAAAGGCGTTCGTACTCCTCGGCGCTGACCCCGCTGGCGACGATTTGCCCCAGCGGTTTGTCGATGTCGTAAGCCTGGGTTTCCTGTGCAGGTGCCTGTGCGCGTTCAACCATGTGCTTTTCTCCGTTGAACTTTTGTTTCCAGTTTGCTCTGTTTTTTCATAGTACGCAATTGTAAGATTTTTGTACTACTGCCCGTTGTTCACACTTCCCCACACAAATTGTGATTACAATAGACCTATGCCTGAATTACCTGAAGTCGAAACCGTTGTCCGTAACCTTCGTGTGCCGCTGATTGGGCGCACTGTGCAGTCGATGTCCTATGACTGGCCGCGCACGATTCACAGCCCGTCGCCGGATGCGTTTGCTGAACGCATCGTCGGGCAGACTTTCCGCGCCATCGAACGCCGTGCCAAGTACATCGTCGCCGCGCTCGATCACGACTTTCTGATGGTGCATCTGAAGATGACCGGGCGGCTCTACGTTACGGATACGAACGAAGTGCACGACGCGGACAAATGGGTACATTTCAGGCTTGGCCTGGATGAGGGCAAGGAACTGCGCTTTTCCGATGCGCGTAAGTTCGGCAAGGTTTATCTGACCGCTGACCCTGAAATCATCACAGGGACACTGGGACCAGAGCCGCTGACGGATGACTTTACCGAAGTCATCTTCCGGGAACGCTTGCAGCATCGCAGCAAAAACATCAAGGCGCTGCTGCTCGACCAGACGTTTATCGCCGGGGTAGGCAACATCTATGCCGATGAAAGCCTGTTCCGGGCGGGTATCCATCCTCTGCGCCGCAGCGACAGCCTGACGGACGATGAAATCATTCGGCTGTATGGCACGGTGCGGGATGCACTGAATGCAGGCATCGATTATGAAGGCGCAAGCATTAGCTGGTATCGCAAACCGGACGGCACCAAAGGCAGTTCACAGGAGCATTTCCTCGTTTACGATCAGGAGGGGAAGCCGTGCCAGAACTGCGGCACGATGATCGAGAAGATTCGGGTGGCACAGCGCGGCACCCACTACTGCCCCGCCTGCCAGCGGTTGGCGGAGGGGTCGTCGAACGGCGACAAATTGTAGTGGATTTATTTCACGTCAGGGGGAAAACGACATGATCCTCTTTCGCGATCTGGCTGAGTTTATGCAGTCATCGGGGCAGATTATCCTCGCCCTGGCGATCCCATTCTGCATTTCTGGTCTGCTGCTGATTGCGGCGATTTATCTGGCGGTGCGCAGTCGCCGCCGCAAAGCACTGGCGCGGGCAGCCGAAGCAGGCAGTGTCCCTGCCGTCGTTACAACACAGGCAGACGCGGCTGAGCCTGCACTTGCGAGCAGCGAACGTGTGCCTGAATTCGGTGCTGCATCTGCTGCTTCGGTGGCTGATGACGATGATGATCTGCCTGATCTGAACATGCTGGTGGATACCTCAGCGCTGCAAGTCGAGACACCCGAACCACCTGCGGCTCCCCTTGCGGCGCAGCCACAGCCTGTACTGGTCACGACGCCAGCACCCGTACTGGCACCCGCCCCGCGTGAACCCATCGGCAAGCCCTATCTGCCCAGGCGGGACGAACAGCGCATCAAGCTGCGCACGGGTGAAACCATTGACGCCAAAGAGGTTTTAACCATCCTGCGCGACCCACGCGACGGTCGTCTGGTGGTGCTGATGGACAGCGTGGGTTATCGAACGCTGGTGGACAGCCCCGATGCAAAAGAGAAGTTCGTAAAACTGATGCGCGAACTGTCAGACGTGGTGACGAAACCTGATACACCGCCAGTGCCAACGGAAACCATTGCCACCGCTGACGAACCAGAGACTCCGATGACTCTCACGTCCGAAGTCCAGCGGCAGACCCGCACAACTGCCGCCGTCCCGCCACCCCCCATTGACGAGAAAGGCCGGGTTCCCGGTGATCTGCCAACTTACAAGGTTGAGGAGGCGGTCAAGCCGCAGAAAGGCGGGCTGTTCTCGGCGCGACCGAAGTATGAAGCCCAGCCGATTCCAGAACTGAACATCGCCGCCGCAATTGAGGCCTACCTACAGCACAAGCTCCAGTACACGCCGGAGTTTGAGGGACGAAGCATTCATGTGTTGGCCGCGCCAGGGGGAGGGGTGCGCATCCAGGTCGATGGTCGCAATTTCGAGGCAGTCGGTGATGTGGATGACGCGGAGATCAGGGCGTTCCTGGCCGAAACAATTCAGGAATGGCAGCAGCGGCAGTAGTCATTCTTCAACGTGTTCGTTCCTCGTGCATTGACCATCTAAAGTTGCCTACCTGTAGGGGCGCAGCGCGCTGCGCCCGTACCAACGCAAGCCATCATTCTCATCTTTTCGGTGTACTAGTACACTGACCATCTAAAGTTGCCTACCTGTAGGGGCGACGCGCGCGCGTCGTCCGTACCAACGCAAGCCATCATTCTCATCTTTTCGGTGTACTAGGGGCGAGGCACTCTCGCCCTTACAATCGATTTAAGGGTCATTACACAAACGGCTCGTCAAGGCGGACGACCAACGGATTGCCCCGGTCGTCCTGCGTGAGCTTCCCCGCAGGGCGTTTGGGGTCGTGGGGGAAAATCAGCAGCGCATTATGATCGAACACCCACTGCTGCCAGTGGCGCTTGCTTTCCAGCGTATAAAGCGGCTCGACATCATAAGCCGTCATCCAGCCGAGTTTTTCAAAATGCACGGCATAGCTGGACATATCGCACGTAAACAGGCCATACTCCCCGGCACTGTCGAAGATGACGCTCATATGGCCGGGCGTGTGTCCGCGTGTGACGATGCCCCACACACCGGGCGCGATTTCCGTGTCCCCTTCCAACAGCCGCATCTGCCCACGATCCATAATCGGCTGAAAGTTCATCGCGTAGTAGGTTCCGGCGGTGCGTTCGTTCGGCTGACGTGCATCCTCATACTCGCGCCGCTGCACCACATATTCTGCATTGGGGAACGTGGGCAAAAGAGTCTGCTCATCGTCGCCGAACTTGGTATTGCCGGAGCAGTGATCGGCGTGGAGATGCGTATCGATCACGATGTCGATGTCTTCAGGAAGCAGACCCAACCGTCCCAGCGCCTCGACAAGACCGCCGTTCGGCCTGTGTAAATGCCAGATCGCACGGCGCTTCTCATCCATCTTTTCGCCCATGCCTGTGTCAATGATGATGTTCTTGCCCGCCGTCTGCACCACAACACACATCTCGATCATCGGGACGAGATGATCGGCGGTTGGCTCAAAATACCGGCTCCACAAAGCACGCGGGACGAGGCCAAAAGCGCCGCCAGGATCAACCAGGGTATCACTGTCATTGATGAGATGAATGCGCAGATCGCCGAGCTGAATCATGAGGGGGCAAACCATGCTTCAAATTTTGCGACGAGGGCCTGGCGCTCGTCATCCGGCAGAAAGGCTGCATGGGCAGCCGTGAGGGTGTGCTGCTTTACATCATCCAGCGAGAGCGACAGGTATTGCATCGTGCGGTGAATTTCGTCGCTGAGGGTGATGCCGCTGACCAGTGGATCATCGGTGTTGATCGTGATCTTGACGCCATGCTCAATCAGCACAGGCAGCGGATGATCCTTGAAGTCCGGCACGACGCCGCTGTCCACATTGCTTGAGGGACACACTTCCAGCACAATGCCTCGTGCGGCGATGATCTGCACCATCCCTAAGTCTTCCAGCGCTCGAATTCCGTGACCAATGCGGTCTGCACCGAGATTGCCGACGGCGTCCCACACACTCGGCGCGCCTTCCCATTCACCGGCATGAAGCGTTATGCCGAGACCTTCTACCTTCGCCTTTTTGATAATATCGCGGAAGGGAACGGCGGAAAATTCAGCTTCCTTGCCCGCCAGATCAAACCCGACCACACCCCGGCTGCGATTGTTGAGCGCCGCTTTCAGAACACGTTCGCCCAGTTCGATGCTCTCATGCCGATTGATCGAGACGATCAGCCGGACATCAATGCCCTGTTCTGCGGCGGTCGTCGTCGCGGTTTCACAGACCAGCGCGACCACATCTTCCGGTGTGCATTTGCTGACCTGGCACAGCGCCGCAGGCGTAAAGCGCAGTTCCATGTACTTCACCTGATCGGCAGCGGCGTCGATCACGGCTTCGCGGGTGATGCGGGCAATCACACCCTGCGACATAAAAAACTGTCGTAAAACGGCAAATTTAGCGAGGAAGTTCTGGGCGGTGCGGGGTTCTTCGGGGTGCATCTGCACAAAAGGTCGGAGCACTTCTGAGGTATATTCCGGCATTTCGATGCCGTGCTGCTGGGCAACATCCACCAGTGTTTCCAGCCGAACCGCACCTTCAAGATGCCGATGCAGTTCGATTTTAGGCAGGGCACGAACCACCTCTGGCACATCGCTACGGGGCGGATTTGACTCTTGGTTAAGGCGGGTTAGCTTTAGTTGTTCCACTACGATTCGTTCGATGCTCAATCGCGCTCCGCCAGCAGCCAGCTCCAGTAGCGCCAGGCGACAAAAACACCCAGCGTTACCCCGGCTGCGGGAGCACCGTTATACAATAACACCCACCCCTTATTGTGATGCAAATTCGTCAGAAGCGCCAATTGCGAATCCAGATGGCTGAAACGCACCAGCGCACCCACCAGAACCAATCCCGCTGCAACGTAAAAGCCGATATAGGTTGGGGCAGCATGAGTCACCTGCCCCAACCGACGACTCAGCCGGGCGAGGACAAACAGCGCGATGCTGATGGACAACATACCTACCGCGCCTAACATCCCTGACCATCCGCTCATGGTGCTTCACCTCGTCGCCGAATCAGCATCAGCCAGTACAGACGTGTCAGCAGTGCGATCAGCACCATGCCACCAAAACCCAGCAGCACGTCTGCAAGCACATCCCCCGTAATTCGATCCAAACCGGCATAGCGCACCGCTGCCATCGCAAAGCAGATGACAGGCAGCAAAAACAGCCGATGATAAGTTCTGAAGCCAGAAAACCGCGCATAGAAACGCGCGATCAACAGCAGAAACCCCACCAATGCCGCGACCGGAAACCACGTATAAAGCTGTAAGAACTGGTTAAGGGAAGGTGCAGTCATCGGGTGGTTGAAAACAGTCTTAGACTTGAATGAACACTGCCAAAGAAAGATACGAAATGGCCGAGGGCACGTTTGCAGATGCCCTCGACCAGATGGATGCTCTAAAGACTTACCTGTTAGAAGTCATGCCGGGGAGAAAACTGCATCTCCCGGATGACGTGATGGATCGCCTCAACGCGAAAATCGCGATTGTGGCAGGCCTCGATAAACTGCTCGATGGTCTGGCGCGTGACATCGTCATCTGCCAGCTCGTAAATCGTCAGCCCTGAGATGGTTTCACACCCCAGAACGTCAGCCTCAACCAATCCATTCAGTTCCCGTTCGATTGAGCGCACATCGCGCCCGATGTACCGTGCCAGATTTTCGGCGGTATCCTTGGTGTGCGGGTTATCATGGAAAAACCGCACCAGATCCCATTTGACGAACGAGTTCACCTTCTGTCGCAGAAATTCCAGCAAAGCGGGTGTCATGGTCGTGCGAGATACGTTGGCAGCCAGCGTGTCGTTCATCGTTCCCCGGAGTATCCTCACTCGTCTTACAGTGGTCGGAAAAGCGTTCAGGAGGCAGCAGTGCTGCCCTGATCGGCTTTCAGGTGACAATTCTTATACTTCTTGCCGCTCCCGCACCAGCACGGATCGTTGCGACCGATTTTGCGCTGTACACGGGCGGGTTCAGGCTTAGCCTCGGCTACGGCGCCAGCCACCGTAGGCCGTGCGGCCACCATCTGGCGCTGGGCGGGCTGGCGCTGAACCGTAGTGACCTGCACCCGGAACACATCCTGAAGCGCCTGACGGTCGATCTGCGTGCGCATCTGGTTGAACATGGCGAAGGCCTCGCGCTTGTATTCGACCAGCGGATCACGCTGTGCAATCGACATCAGACCGATCCCCTCACGCAGCACGTCGAGATCAGTCAGATGACGCTGCCAGTGTGTGTCAATCGCCCGCAGCATCACGCGGCGTTCAGCCATGTGCATCAGGTCGGTCGTGAGCGACTGCTTTTTGGCATCATAACCCTCACGGGCAGCCTCCAGCAGGGTTTCTTCCAGCGCTTCCAGTGTGGTGAACTCTGCCATCACGTCCGGTGTGATGGATTCGGGCACCGGGAAAACGGTGAAAAGCTGGCGATAGAGGCCTTCCACATCCCAGCTTGTCGGGTCGTTCTCGTCCTCGGCGAACTCGTCAATGATATCCACGACGGCCTTTTCCAGCAGTTCCATATACCGCGCTTCCAGGCCTTCGCTGGTCAGGATTTCCTTGCGCAGCCCGTAGATAATCTCGCGCTGCTTGTTGACGACATCGTCATATTCCAGAATGCGTTTGCGAATGTCGAAGTTATGGCCTTCCACGCGCACCTGTGCCTGACCTATCGAGCGCGTAATCATCGTATGTTCAATCGGCTCATCCGGCGGCATGTTCGCCCAGTTCATAAAGCCCTTGACGCGATCCCCGCCGAAGCGCTTCATCAGGTCGTCTTCCAGGCTGAGATAAAAGCGCGACTCGCCCGGATCGCCCTGACGACCGGAACGCCCGCGAAGCTGATTGTCGATGCGCCGGGCTTCGTGGCGCTCCGTGCCGAGCACGAACAGCCCGCCAGCTTCCACCACTTTGCGCTTGTCAGCTTCAGTCTGCGCTTTCGCCTGCGCCAGCGATTCGGCCCATTGCTCCGGCGTAACCGTGGTGATATCAACTCCCTGCTTACGCAGTGTCTCTCGCGCCAGTCCTTCGGGGTTGCCGCCGAGCAGAATATCAACACCGCGCCCCGCCATGTTGGTGGCAATCGTGACCGCGCCGGGTCGCCCGGCCTGCGCGATAATCACAGCTTCGCGCTCATGCTGCTTGGCGTTCAGCACTTCGTGATCGATGCCCGCTTTCTTGAGCTTTTTGCTGAGCATTTCGGACGTTTCAATCGCGACCGTACCGACCAGCACCGGCTGTTCGCGTTCGTAACGCGCTTTGATTTCGTCCACGACGGCCTTCCACTTGGCGTCCTCGTTCATGTACACAAGGTCGTGATAATCCTTGCGCTGGACCGGAAGGTTAGTGGGGATGGCAACGACTTCGAGGTTATAAATCTTCTCGAACTCTTCCGACTCAGTGGCGGCTGTACCGGTCATCCCCGCCAGCTTCTTGTACATGCGGAAGAAGTTCTGGAACGTGATGGTCGCCAGCGTCAGATTTTCACGCCGAATCTGTACGCCTTCCTTCGCTTCGATGGCCTGATGCAGCCCTTCGGAAAAGCGCCGCCCGACCATCAGACGGCCGGTAAACTCATCGACAATGATGACCTGACCGTCCTGAACGACATATTCCTTGTCGCGGTGATAGAGTGTCATCGCGCGCAGGCAGTTGTCCAGATACGGGATCATCTCGGCATTATCAGAATGATAGAGATGCTCGACACCCAGTTTGCGCTCGACCTTTTCCACGCCCGCTTCCGTCAGGTAGACGACGCGATCCTTAATATCAACCACGTAATCGCCATCCGGCTCCTCAGCATCAATACTATCAGCGCTGCTTGGCTTGAGGCTGCGCACGACCGGAGTAAAAGTCTTGTAGTGGTCGGAAGGCTGATCGGCCATGCCGGAGATAATCAGCGGGGTACGGGCTTCGTCGATGAGGATGTTATCGACTTCGTCCACAATCGCGAAATACAGGCTCTCGCGCTGTGCCAGTTGATTGCGTTCCAGCACCATATTGTCGCGCAGATGGTCGAAGCCGAATTCGTTGTTGGTGCCGTAAGTGATGTCCGCCGCGTAGGCGTCGCGCCGGGTAACAGGGCGAAGGTTCTGATAGCGATCATCGGCGTTCTGATAGGCCGGGTCATAAATGTAGGAGGCGGTGTTGGGGTCGCCCGATGAGCTTTGAATCACCCCGGCGGAAACACCGAGAAAATGATAGATCGCGCCCATCTGCTGGAGGCCGTACTTGCTCAGATAGTCATTGGGGGTAACGAGATGCACCCCGCGACCTGTGAGTGCGTTGAGATAAAGCGGCAGCGTGGCGACCAGCGTCTTGCCTTCGCCCGTCTTCATTTCGGCGATCTTGCCCTGATGCAGTACCATCCCGCCGATTAACTGCACATCGTAATGGCGCAGCCCAATCGTGCGACGAGCCGCCTCTCGCACAACGGCGAAAGCCTCTGGAAGAAGTTCATCAAGACCTTCTCCATTGGCGAAACGCTGCTTAAGTTCTTCCGTCCGGGCACGCAGTTCAGAATCCGTCAGCTTTTGTGTCGCTGGCTCCAGCGCGTTGATTTCTTCAACGGTTTCGCGGTATTTGGCGAGTGCCCGTTCCTTTGGATCGCCAATAATGGTTTTGACCAGGTTTTTAAACATGCGGCCTCGTTATGCTCCATCGGGATGATGGCTGTCTTACAACCGAGCGTCTATTATAGCACACAGACGTAAACGACCTGTTAGAGAAAATTTAGTCACTGACACTGCAAGAAATGAAAGGAAGGGTTCGATGGAATTTACGACACTGGGAAGCACTGGGTTGAAGGTCAGCCGTCTGTGCCTGGGCGCGATGACATTTGGCTGGTCGGCGGATGAAGCGACTTCACACGCTATTCTGGATGCGGCGGTCGAGGCGGGCATTAACTTCATCGACACCGCCGACATCTATTCGAGCTGGATTGAAGGGAACAAGGGTGGCGAATCCGAAAGCATAATCGGTTCATGGCTGAAAGGGAAAGACCGCCGCAGCGTGGTGATTGCCACCAAAGTGCGTGGGCGCATGTGGGATGGGCCGAACGGCGAAGGACTAAGCCGCCATCACATCATACAGGCCGTCGAGGATAGTCTGCGCCGCCTGGGGACGGACTATATCGACCTGTATCAGACGCACTTCCCCGATCACGAAGCCCCGCTGGAAGAAACACTTCGCGCGCTGGATGATCTGATTCGCACAGGCAAGGTGCGGTATGCGGGATGCAGCAATTACCCGGCGTGGCTGCTGATAAAATCGTGCTGGGTGGCGGACGTAAACCAGATTACCCGCTATGACTGCCTGCAACCCCACTACAGCCTGTTCAACCGGGCAGAATATGAGCGCGAACTGGAAGCTGCCTGCCGCGACCAGAAGATCGCCGTCATCCCCTACAGTCCATTGGCAGCCGGGTTCCTCACGGGCAAATACAGCCGCGAAACACGCACCGCCGATACTACTCGCGCCAACAGCGGCCTGATTAAGCGGCTGGTCAATGACGACCGCGCTTATGATGCACTCGACCAGATTAGAGTGATTGCAAAAGCACACAGCGTCCCGGTCGCGCAGATCGCGCTGGCGTGGATGCTGGCGAAGGACACGATCACTTCGCCCATTATCGGCGTGCGCACCGTCGAGCAGTTGCAGGAAGTTACCGGTGCGACGGAGGTCAAACTTTTATCCGACGAAATGGAGCAGTTGAACAAGGTCACTGAAGGGTATGACGAACGTTAACCATCCCTATGGCTTTCTGTGGTGTTTTAGGGTAAAATGTAGGCGTGTCTAATGTAACTTCAGGCGCCCCCGTTTTGCGGATTTGGAGCCAACGGCATACGACACAAGGCAGCTTAACAACG
>JANRLJ010000032.1:0-4351 GCA_033762735.1 bacterium
GGATCGGTTTGTCTTCGTTCCAAAGCGGGTGGGAGAGGTCAGTGTCAACCATAATATCGCTATCAAAATATTGTTCCAAAACGATACCTACATTTTAAGTCCATGTCGAAGGTTGTCAAGCAGACTGTCCTCAAATCCATGCATCGGTTCGCACTGTTTCTTACGTACATGACAATAACGCCTATACGATTTCAGGAGAGAACGCCATGACCGACACACCGCAACCCGAATGGTACGACCTGGGCGAAACCGAGTCGCTTAAAGAACCCCCTCTGCGCCAGATCACCATCGGACGAACGCGCATCGCCCTCAGCTACACAGACGGACAGTTCGGCGCGGTGTCCGGCGTGTGCAACCACGTCGGCGGGCCGCTCGGAGAGGGGCGCCTTGACGGGGACTATATCATCTGCCCGTGGCACTACTGGAAATTTCACCGCGTGACCGGGGAGGGCGAACCCGGCTACGAAGCCGACCAGATTCCGCGCTACGAGCTGGCGGAGCAGAACGGACGTTTGTACATCAACCTGAACGCGCTGACCCGACGCCACAAGGGCGAACACGCTGTGCATCCGGTGGCGCGTCCGGTCAAACGCGAACCAGGCGGCGTGCGGCTGCTCGGCATCTCGACCACGGCCATGAGCGTTCGCCACCCGCGCTTCTCCACGTCGGAACACCTGCTCAACACCGCGCTGGAACACGCCGCGTCCAAAGGCGTGGAAACCCGGCTGGTTCGCCTCACCGAACTGCGTTTCCGCCACTGCGAAGGGTTCTACTCCAAGAGCGCTCACGCCTGCACCTGGCCATGTTCGATCACGCAGATGGACTCGAAAGATCAGATGGAGCATGTCTACGAGGGGGTGGTGCATTGGGCTGACGCGATCATCATCGCCACGCCGATTCGCTGGGGCAGCGCCAGTTCGCTGTACTTCAAGATGATCGAACGGATGAACTGCATCCAGAACCAGATTACGATTGCCAACAATGTGCTGATTCGCAATAAGGCGGCGGCGTTCATCATCACCGGCGGGCAGGACAACATTCAGGCGGTTGCAGGGCAAATGCTCACCTTCTACGCCGAACTCGGTTTCGATTTCCCGCAGTTTCCGTTCATCGCCCACAGCCGGGGGTGGTCTGCGGAAGACATGGATCGAAACATCGCGCATGTCCGGCGCAGCAGCGAACTGCGTGAAGGGGCGAAGGCGCTGGCGGAACGCGTCGTCGAAAAAGCGGCGGGCTTGATCGCCACCGCGCCGGTGACACGGACGGAGCGGGCAGGACGCAAGGCACATAAGATGGACGTTGTGGAAAACGACTAAAAATCGCGTCCGAATTTGTGTTTCCCCTATGCCTGATTCGCTATATAATCTGCCCCTGTTCGTCAGAAAAAGTACCCGCCTCATTTAGAACTGCTCAAAAGGACGGCAGCATGGCATACACCGCGCGTGTTGGCGCGAACACCTTTTCCTTACGTGAGAAAATTCGGGGCGTCCGGTTAGCACTGCCAGCCGTCCTTTGGCTGCTGCTGTTCTTCATCCTGCCGCTCATCATCGTGCTGATCATCTCGTTCATGTCGCGCGGGCCGCGTGGGTCGGTCGTCTTCCCGCTCACGCTGGAAAACTACGCGGACGTCTTCGGCGGGGTCTATTTTCCGGTCATTCTGCGCTCCATCTGGATTGCCGGGGTGACGACTGTGATATGTCTGCTGGTCGGCTACCCGCTGGCGTTTTTCATCAGCACACGGCAGAACAAGCGTGTGCAGCAGTTGGCGCTGTTCCTGGTGATCCTGCCGTTCTGGACGAACTTTCTCGTCCGAACGTACGCGTGGCGCGTGCTGCTGGGTGAGGAGGGCACGATCAATTCGATCCTGCTCAACCTGGGCCTGATCGGTGAGCCGCTGCAAATGCTCAACACCCAGTTTGCGGTGCTGGTCGGCCTGGTCTACGGCTACCTGCCGTTTATGGTTCTGCCGATTTACGCCAGCGTCGAGCGCTTCGATTTCCGGTTGGTCGAGGCGTCGTATGACCTGGGGGCGAACGACTGGCGCGCGTTCTGGCGGGTCGTCTTCCCGCTCACGCTGCCGGGGGTGATCGCCGGGTGTATTCTGGTGCTCATCCCGACGATTGGCGCGTTCGTCACGCCTGACCTGCTCGGCGGCACCGAAGGCCTGATGATCGGCAACCTGATTCAAGGACAGTTCCGCGGGTCGGGCAACTGGCCGCGCGGTTCGGCGCTGTCGATGGTTCTGATGCTGCTGGTGGGCCTCAGCCTGGTCATTTACGTCCGATTTGCCAACAAGGATTGACACCCCGAACGGTGTCCAGAACGGAGCGACTCTATGACACAAACCGCGCTCTCACAGGGGCAGACGCGCCCTGGCACAGAAGCGATTTCAATCAATCAGGATCAGATTCGCCGCGATATGGCGGTGCGGCGCGTTGGCAAAATTGGCCTGGCGCTCAACCCGATCGTCTCGTATTTTTTCCTCTGGGCACCGATCCTGCTGCTGGTCATCTTTTCATTTAATGACTCGCGCTCGGTCGCGACCCTGCGCGGTTTCACCACGCGCTGGTACGAAAACATCTTCGCCGGGGCGCTCGGCACCGAGTCGCGCTTTTCGACGGAACTGATGCTCGGTTCGCTGACCAACAGCCTGATTGTGGCGTTGGTGGCGACTGTAGTGGCGACGATCATCGGCACGATGGTGTCTTTGAGCCTGGCGCGCGGCAACTTCCCGGGCAAGGGCGCGGTCGACAGCCTGCTCTACCTGCCGGTCGTCATCCCGGAGATCACCCAGGGGTTGTCGCTGGCCATCTTCTTCAACGTGATTTTCGATTTCTGGCGTAACTCCACCGGACAGGCAGCGACGTTTGGTTTCGGCACGATTATCATCTCGCACGTCGCGTTCTGCATCTCGTTCGTGGCGATTGTCGTGCGCGCCCGTCTGGCCGATATGAATCCACGGCTGGAAGAGGCAGCCCGCGACCTGGGCGCGAACGAATGGCAGACGTTCTGGCGCGTGACATTCCCGCTGATCCTGCCGGGCGTGATCGCCGGGGCGCTGCTGGCGTTCACCCTGTCGCTGGACGACTTCGTGATTTCGTTCTTCACGGCGGGCGTGGGCACAACCACGCTGCCGATTTTCGTGTACGGTCTGCTCAAGCTGACCGTCACCCCGGAAATCAACGCCATCTCGACGCTGATTCTGGTCGCTTCGACGATTCTGATCGGCATTTCCATGCTCTTACAGGGGAGCAATGCCGCGCGTGCATAGCGTGGAGGGGTAACATCATGACGCTGTTTCGTGCTTCTTATGCCATCTTTTTACTGGTGGCCATCGCCATTCCGTTTATCCAGCGGCGGCGGGTGAAGAATCACCGGAGCAAGCGCAAGAATTAATTAAAAGATGAAAGTGTCGAGTGCTAAAGGTTGAGAAAAGAAGCGTTTTTCTCTGGCTCAGTACTCATCACTCAGTCCTCTGCACTTAATTAACGATGAGGAGAGAAGGTATGCGGAAAACGAGTTTTGTGAGCTGTCTGCTGTTACTGATCGCCCTGATTGCTGTACCGGTGTTTGCGCAGGACGCGGCCCCCGAGGCCACTGCCGCCGCGGTCGAACCCTGGGTCTGCCCCGAAGGCTACGAAGGGCAAACGCTGAACATCTACAACTGGTCGCTGTACATCGGCGAGAACACTGTCCCCGATTTCGAGAGACTGTGCGGCGTGACGGTCAACTACGATGTGTACGTGAGCAACGAAGAGCTGTTCGCGCGCATCCGCGAGGGCAACCCGGGCTATGATATCGCCGTGCCCACCGGCTACATGGTCGAAAACCTGATCGCCACCGACCTGCTCGTCCCGCTGGATATGAGCAAAATCCCCAACTTCGCCAACGTGAGCGAAGACCTGACGAACACGCCGTACGACCCCGGCAACGTCTACAGCGTGCCGTACCAGTGGGGGACGGTGGGGATTGCGTACAACCGCGAACGCGTGGGCAAAGACATCACGAGTTGGGAAGACATGTGGACGTATGACGGCCCGGTGGCGTGGCTGGAAGACGTGCGCGGGATGCTCGGCATTGCCCTCATCAATATGGGTGAAGACCCGAACACCACCGACCCGGCGCTGATCGAGGCGGCGCGCGATTACCTGATCGAACGCGGGGATAATGTCGCGGCGATTGTCAACGCCAACTCTCAGGAACTGCTGGAAACCGGCACCGTCGATATGGCGGTGGATTACCCTGGCAATACCTTCCAGCTTCAGGCAAAATGTGAATGTGACGATTACCAGTACGTAATTCCGGTCGAGGGGACGAACGCCTGGATGGATAATGTCGTCGTCCTCAAGGA
>JANRLJ010000033.1:0-11918 GCA_033762735.1 bacterium
CTGTGGATCGGGCAGGTGCTCCACCAGATGGAGCGCGACCACAGCGCTGAACGTCCCGGCCTCAAAGCGCTGGCCGATTTCGCCCACGTCCATCTGATAGGCTTCGGCCTTCGGGGCATTGATGCGAGTCTGTTCGATGCTGTAGTCGATCAGGTCGATGCCCACACACTGAAACTCGTCCTGCAGCAGACCGAGCAGATGCCCCAGGCCGCAGCCCAGTTCCAGCAGCCTGCCACCCTGCGGGGCATAGCGCCGGACGAGCGCGGCATAGTAGCGCCGGGCGAACCAGTACATGCTGAAGCGTCCGAGTCCCCGGTCGGCGTAGTTCCACTTTTCAAAGTATTTGCGCGTATAGTGCTGCTTGTAGTCGTCGGTCATAGCCCCTTACCCGAACGACACGCGCGTCATCGGTTCGCTGATGACATCGTACAGATCGAAGCGCATCTCACTTACATCCAGTACGCCATAGGTGTGCGAAGTGGCGCGGGCGCTCTTGAAGGTATAGATCGAGCCGGGGTTAATCACGCAGCCGTTCGCCACCCGAATGAACATGGGCACATGCGTGTGCCCCGTAATCAGCACGTCGGCCTGGAGCGACTCCAGCATCATGTTCAGCAGTGTGTCTGACACATGATCGCGGTACAGCCCCCACAGGTTGTTGCCCGGCTTGCCGTGACACATAAACACCTTCAGGCCGTGCACCGTCCCGCGCCAGTCCAGCGGTAGATTGCGCAGATAGTCGGTGTTTTCATTGGAAAGCCCATACACCCACTCGTCATGATTGCCGCGCACAGTGGGAATCCCGCGCTGGCGGAAGACCTCGACCACGCGGTTCTGCTCTGGCCCGCGCCCCACGAGATCGCCCGCACACAGAATTTGATCGACCATGTGATGCTGGTCAAGCCGTTGTAAGACGGTTTCTAGCGCACTAAAATCTCCATGAATGTCTGACAGGATTCCGATTTTCATCCTTCATAGCCTTAAGCGAGGTCATAATGCCTTTATTATAACCGCTTCATCCCCAAAATTCCTGCCTGCAACGCCCAAAATTTCTACGTTCCCCTTATGGTAAAATACAAAAAGGTCGAAATCTCATGAAAGTCTTACGCGGGATGGTGTGTGAACATCGTGCGGGTGTGATATGATTCCAGATAAATACGGCAGCGCACGTTAAGCGAGATTCATGACGACGATTCTCTTAATCCGCCACGCGACCAATGACTTTGTAAAGACGGGCAAGCTCGCGGGATGGACGCCGGAAGTCCATCTGAATGATGAAGGCAAAGCCCAGGCGGAGGCGCTCGGCAAACGGCTGGCAGAAGCACCCTTGCAGGTGCTCTATTCCAGTCCGCTGGAACGCACCATGCAGACCGCACAGGCCATCCAGCAGCATCATCCCCACCTGACCATCATCCCCAACACGGCGCTGGGGGAAGTCCAGTACGGCGACTGGCAGGGGATGGAGATTTCGGCCTTGCAGCGGCGCAAGATGTGGGAAGTGGTGCAGGAATATCCGTCTCGCGCTTATTTCCCCAACGGGGAGACGATGCGCGGGGTGCAGGTGCGGGCGGTGGATGAGATTGAGCGGCTGGTCGAACGGCATCCGCGCATGATGGTGGCGGTCGTCAGCCACGCCGATCTGATTAAGATGGTGCTGGCGCATTACCTGGGGATGCACCTGGACAACTTCCAGCGCATTGTGGTTTCGCCCGCGTCGATCAGTGTGCTGCAACTGGGGCACAGCCGTCCGTTCGTGGCGACGATGAACGATATGGCCCACGTCACGCAGATGGAAGCTGAACGCCGCAAACAGCAGCAGGCCGAAAGCAGCAGCGGTGACACCGAAACCGCTTCGGTCGGAGCATCCCCGGCACAACCACAAACAGAAAAGCAGTAAACACGCGCAGCGCGTGAGGGTATAACTGTATGGCGCAAGTAGAAATTGACCTGAACCCGGTAGACTTCATCACCATAGGCACCATCGGGCCGAAGGGCAAGCGCGTCTTCTATCTGCAGGCGGGCTATCGCAATCAGCTTGTCTCGATGGTGATCGAGAAGGAACAGTCCTGGGCGCTCAGTGAAGCCATCCGGGAACTGATCGATGACCTGGAGACACGCTACGAAACTTCAACCGAGGTTGATCTGGCAAAAGTCGATATGGAACTGCGTGAGCCGATTGAGCCGATCTTTCGCGTCTCACAGATGGGACTCGGCTACGACGAAGACCAGGACAAAATTGTGCTGGTGGCGCAGGAACTCCTGGTCACAGCCAGCGAGGAAGAACCCGGCCTGGACGCTGACCCGATGGAAGTGAACCCCGGCGTGGTGCGGCTGTGGTGCTCGCGCGACCAGATGCGGGCGCTGAGCATGCACGCGATGGAAACGGTTCGCGCAGGCCGTGCCGACCCGAAGCAGAACGGTCGTTTGGTCTATTACTGGACGTAGTGCATGAGCGACGAAAACCCGCAGGACGAACCGAAGGGCACACCCATCACGTTTGAGCGTGCTCTTGAAGTCCTCACCAAAGGCAAAATCGACACCGAACACGGCTCCATCCGCTGGAGTTCCAACTATACCTTTCTGGTGTCGGTCACTCACGAAGACAGCGGCGTGATGGCGATCTACAAACCTCAGCGAGGCGAACGCCCCCTGTGGGATTTTCCCGATGGGACGCTGTGCTATCGGGAACGCGCCGCCTTCCTCACGTCGGAGGCGGTTGGCTGGCAGCTCGTCCCGCCGACGGTGCTGCGCGAAGATGCACCGCGTGGGTTGGGGTCGCTCCAGTTCTACATCGACCACGACCCCGACTACAATTACTTCTCGTTTGATGAATCCCTTCTGCCACAGTTGATGCGGCTGACGCTGTTCGATTTCCTCGTAAACAACGCTGACCGCAAAGGCGGCCACTGCCTCGTGGACAGCCAGAATCACCTGTGGGGGATCGATCATGGCCTGACCTTCCATCCGGCGCACAAGCTGCGCACGGTCGTGTGGAACTTCGCCGGGCAGCCCGTGCCCGAAGCCCTGCTGATGGACGTGGAATGCCTGCTGCAAAAGCTGGATGACACCAAAGGCGAATACCGCACGGCGTTGTGCCAGTTAATCTCTGAACCGGAAATGCACGCGCTCCATGCCCGCATCCGCCGCCTGCTCAAAACGCGCCACTACCCCAACCCCGGTCCCGGCCCCAACTACCCCTGGCCGCCTGTGTAGAAGTTGTTTAACAAATTTAACGTTTCCTTAAATTACGCTTTGATCTGACATAAACAAGCTGCATTAACCTCTCCCCGTCCAATCTGGATTGCATTGGGAGAAAAGTTGATGAATCTGCGTAGAGCTTTTGTTTTTGTCTGCCTGCTGGCGCTGCTGGCTGTTTTGTCCGTCGCCGTGCTGGCACAGGACGAAGAAACCTTCGCCCTGACGATCATGCACACCAACGATACCCATTCCTATCATGAAGGCTTCGATGGCGCGGGTGGTGTTGCCATCCAGGCCAGCGTGGTCAATGCCATTCGTGGTGAAGTCGCCAACAGCCTGCTGCTGGACGCGGGAGATCGCTTCACCGGCACCCTGTTCCATACCACCCACCTCGGTCAGGATCAGGTGCAGGTGATGACGCTGCTGGGCTATGATGCAATGGCGCTGGGCAACCACGAATTCGACAACGGCGACGATGTGCTGGCCGCGTTTATCGAAGGCGTGGATTTCCCCGTGCTGGCCGCGAATGTCGATGTGACCGGCTCTGAATTCCTGGCTGATCTGGTTCAGCCCTCTGCGGTGCTGGAAGTCGGTGGTCAGCAGATTGGCGTGATCGGCCTGGTGACAGCGGACACCGCCAACATCGCCAGCCCCGGCGAAGGCGTGACCTTCAGCGATGATTATGCGGGTGCAGCCAACGCTGCCGCCGCCGCACTGGTAGAACAGGGCGTGAACAAGATCATCGTCCTGACGCACACGGGTTTCACCGTCGATCAGGAATTCATCACCAGCCTCGAAAATGTGGATATCGTGCTGGGCGGCCACAGCCACACCCTGCTGAGCAACGCCTACACGGGTGATGTTGGCAATACCCCGGCTTCCGGCGAGTATCCCCTGGAATTCGCGGGCGCGGACGGCAACCCGATCTACTATGCCACCGCCGGGCAGTACAATGTGTATCTGGGGCGTCTGGATGTGGAATTCGACGCGGATGGCCTGATCGTGAGCGCGGGCGGCGACATCATCCTGCTCTCCAGCTACATCACGCCCGACACGGCTGCGGCTGACCTGATCGCGGAACTGGCCGCTCCGGTGGAAGAACTGCGCAACACGCCGACGGGCGCGACTACCGAAATCGAACTGATCGGCGACCGCGTGTTCTGCCGTGTGGAAGAATGCGCCCTGGGCAACATCATCGCCGACGCGATGCGCGCAGAAACCGGTGCACAGATCGCCATCATGAACGGCGGCGGTATCCGCTCCAACATTGATGTGGGCGACATCACCCTGGGCGATGTGCTGACGGTGCATCCGTTCGGCAACACCACCAGCACCTTCAGCGCGACGGGCGCGGACATCATCGCTGCGCTGGAAAACGGCGTTTCCAGCCTCCAGGTGGTGGACGGCGTGGTTTCGCGCGAAGGCCTGGCGGGGCGCTTCCCGCAGGTGTCGGGCATCCGCTACACCTATGACGCCAGCCAGGAAGCGGGCAGCCGCATCGTAAGCGTGGAAGTCGAAGGCGAAGACGGCACCTTCAGCCCGATTGACGAAGCCGCGACCTACACCGTCGTGACCAACAACTTCGTCCGCACGGGCGGCGATGGCTACAGCGTGTTCAACGACAACGCGGTTGATTCCTATGACTTTGGCCGCACTGACTACGAAGTGCTGGCGGACTATCTGGTGAGCATCAGCCCGATCACCGCGGCTGAACTGGAAGGCCGTATCACCAGCGTGGTTCCGATTGCGCCTGTTCAGTAAGTCCGCAGTATCCAGCAAGTGAGTTGCGCGGGCGGGTTTAAATATCGGCCTGTGCTGAAGAAGCAAAAACCCCTTTCCGTGTGGAGAGGGGTTTTTGTTTTGAGTAGAAGTTACACATTTGAACCTTCGCCCTGCCCCTAAATCCCCCCCAGAAAAATCGGGGGAGGGGATTTCCGAATCACTCTTTTTGTATTTCTCCCCCTCTCCCAGCGTCAGCGGTCGGGAGAGGGGGGCGGGGGGTGAGGGCAACTGTATAACTGCTATTCCCAATGAAATAGGTTGTTGTAGATCATGGCGCTGGGCGTGTGCAGTAGTTGGGTGTGCCGAGCTGAATGCCTTCGATCAGCCGTTCCCCATAGCGCTGTCCTATCAGGTTAGGCAGCAGCGGCCCGTAGAACAGATCGACCTGTGTGGCGCAGTCGGGCAGATCGACCGTGAGTTCCAGCCGTCCGCCGGGTGGGATGGTCACGACCTCAGAGTCGAACAATTCCTGATTGTCGATGACGTTGTCGAACATGCGGTACGAGGCGATGCCGACTTCGTAAGAGCAGCGCGTGGAGCGATTGATGATCACGCCTGTGCGATAGCCGCTTTCCGGCAGCAGTCGGCTTTCCTCATGGTCGAGATCGAGTTCAGGGTTGCGGTCGGCCTCGGTGCAAACCTCGATCACGTTCACCGTGACCGTCGCTGTAGCGATCTCCATATTATCCGTGACGACGTAGAAGAAGCTGTCCGTGCCGATAAAGCCGGGATTGGGGGTATAGGTCACGGTGTTATCAGGATTGATGACCGCCACACCGCTGCTAGCGGGGCTAACCGTCGGCACGGTCAGCGGATGACCATCGGGGTCAATGTCGTTTGCCAGTACATTGATCGTCACGGGGGTATTGACGGGCGTTTCCGCTGTATCGTCGGCGGCTTCCGGGGCGCGGTTCAGCACATTCACCGTGACGGTCGCCGTGTCGCTGTCGTAACCATCGAAGGCAGTGTAGGTGAAGGTCGCCACACCCATGAAACCGGGCGCAGGGGTGTAATCAATCGAGGTCGTGCCGTTGAGCACTGCCGTGCCGCTGCTCGGTGTGCCGATGGCGCTGACGCTCAGCGGCTGCAGGTCGGCATCGGTGTCATTCGCGATGACCGGGATGTTGACCAGGGTATTGACGAAGGTCGTGGCGGTGTCGTCATTGGCCTCTGGCAGACGGTTAATCATTGTCACCGTCACCAGCCCGATGTCTGTGTCGGTGCCGTCGGAAACGGTGTATTCAAAGGTCGCATTGCCGACGAACCCGGCAGGCGGTGTATACGTCACTGTGCCATCGGGGTTAATCGCCGCAGTGCCGACAGTCGGCGTGGTGAGCGCGGTCACGCTGAGCATGTCGCCATCAGCATCCGTGTCGTTGGCAAGAACCGCGATGCCGACCGCGGTTGAGATATTGGTCGTGGCCGTGTCATCAACCGCGACGGGTGGCTGGTTGTCGTCCTGGAAGCGGATGGTCACGGTCGCCGTGTCGGTGGTGGTGCCATCGCTGATTGTATAGGTAAAGGTGTCGATTCCGGTTGGACTTTCCGTAAGCGGCGTATAGGTCAGTTCGCCGTTGGCCGGGTTGATAACGACCGTGCCGTAACCCGGTGTGGAGATATTTGTGATCGTAAGCGCGTCGCCATCCAGATCAATATCGTTGAGCAGTACAGCAATATTGACCGCGCTGGGGAAGACGGTTGTCGCTTCATCGTCTACGGCGTCCGGCGGTGTATTCGGGCCAGGCGGAATCGCAAACAGATATTGCGAGTAGGTGGTTTGTGCGCCGGGGTTGACCACCAGGGCGCTGTTCGCCGTCTGTCCAGCATAATACAGGACTGCCGTATCCCCGCCGCCTGTCGAGCAGTTGAGATTTGTCGTTGAATAGTTAAAGGCCGTCCCGACCGAATTCGGCCAGCAGGCGAACAGGATGGAGTCGCTGCTGCTCGGCCCAAGACCGCTCGGCCCCAGGGCGCTGCCGCTCACCGAAAACAGAGGGGAGGAAGCCGAATTGTTGTCTTCGATCTGATAGAAGTCAAAGTCAGGGGGCGCGAAGGTGGTCTCGTTCACGATAGCGGGCACATCAGGATTGACGCGGGTAAACGAGGGGCCGTCATCGCCCGCGATCTGATAATCCCACAGATAGCGAATCCCCAGGCTTACGGGCGTCGTGCCCAGGTTGGTAATCTGCGTGGTGACAGCGATGCGCGAGTTGGAAATATCGGTGCCGATGACGTTGATGTCCTGCACGATCTGCAGATGATCGGCAGAGGCAGGCGTGCCCGCTGGCCCCGGCAGCAGATAGGTGAAGCGGAAGCCCGTTGCACCAATCGGTGTGACGCTCTGCTTGTAGGGAGCAAGCGCCACGTTGGTATAACCCGGTTCGGTAGTTCTTCCGCTGACTTGTGTGTAATTCGTGCCGCTGGTGTAGGAGCGAATTGTGTTAAACGTCGTTCCGGTGCTGCCGCTGGCGCCGCCGTACAGCACGTTCTGTCCCGGTACAGGGTGACCAGGGCCAGTACGAGCGGAGTAGGTGCCGACCGAGTCACTGACGAAAACCTGATAGATCGAATTTCCGGCAGGGCCAGCCTGCGGGGTGATTCCGGGCTGGTTGGCGGAATCGCGCTGGAGCACGAGCTTCTGGAAATAGTCATCCAGTCCGGCGGGTTCCTGTTCCTGGGCGAACGCTGGCGCAAGAGTAAACGCTACGACGACCAGCAGCATGAGGACGAGCATTAAACGCTTCATTAGAAATTCCCCTCGTAATCTTGTTGGATGGGAAGCGCAGGCGATCATTGAACGCTCCGCCTGCTGTGTAACGCTTTCGAGTGCCCCCTTTGTTATCCTTTACGATCTTTGATCTTAAGATGATTATAGGAGGGTTTGTAGGATATGGCGTAACACTTGTATAAAATTACTGACAATTTTTTACGTTTTTCCGATTCCCAGAAAAGCGACCATTTCATGCCAGATCAGGTCGGTCTGGTCGAGCAATTGATGGTCAGACTCCAGCAGCCGAAGCGTTACCAGGGGGCGTTCTTCGGCAAAACGCACACTGCCGCGATAATCCACACTTTCATCATGCAGCCCATGAAAGATCAGCATCGGGCGATCCACCACAACAGCATAGGAGTCGTAATTGAGAACGTCGTCAACAATACCGTAATGAAGATTGCGATTTTCTCCGGCGGCATAGTTAAAGGTCGGCAGCCATCCAGAGCGCTTCCATTCGGCCATGCCATCTTCACCCAGGCTGCGCAGGCGGTTGCTCATAAAGTCCAGCGCAGGCGCCATCAGCACAACCTTCGCCACGCGGCGAGCTTCGATTTCGCGGTAGCGGTCGATGAAGTGCAGCGCCGTCAGCCCGCCCAGGCTGCTGCCAATCAGTGCCACGTCGGCGGCATCCCCGTCCGAAGTGGGCAGCGACCGGATTTCTTCTGCCACTCGTTCCAGCATGGCCGTCAGGGTCAGATGTTCAAAGGAAGGCACGTTGAGGTCGGGCACACGGTACATCAGGCCGTGCTGCTCGAACGACGGGCGGAAGATATTCGCTTTGTTGGATCTGGGCGAAGACGCCAGCCCATGCAGATAGAGGATGCTGTTTATCATACGAATTTGCTCCAAAAATCACCAATTTTGCGAGGCGATGTAAGACCTGAACAGGCTATTTCCTCAGAATTTATGAATGTCTGGTAACGGTCTCAAATTTTATTCCAACGTTTGTTGACTTTACTCGGAATCGGATTATAGTGTAATCAGGAAGCCAGAGACGAGAGTGCGCCATGCCCATCCATAAGATGAACTTCAAAGACGAGGTGTTTTTCGCCAAGCAGATCGACTATGTCGATAATGTTGATGCCAAAATGTGGCTGAATGCGCTGGCAAAATACGCGCGAGGAAGTTCAACGCCGATTATGGCGGTGGTGGATGCAACCGAGGCAACCCGCCTTTGTCCGACAGTGGTCAAGCTGTTCGATGAGGCAATTCGGCTTCCGAATGTGCGCGGGGTGGTGATTGCCACAGGCGATGTGATGACGTCGCAGAAATCGCGTGTAGTGAGTTCGCTGAGTGAGCTGGACAATATCCGTGTAGTCGCCACTCGTGAGGAAGCTGAGCGTTACGCTGCGGCTCGCCTGGGTGGTGCAATCAGCAAGGGAACGCGCGTGGCAGCGGCCTATTCGAGCTTCAGTATGCCCACCTTCAGTTTTGCCTACGCGGGATAGAACCCCGGATACAAATGGTACGGACACGGCGAACCGTGTCCCGACAAGAAATGCTTCAATAAATCTTTGCTGATGCGGCGCGCCATTGTGGCGCGTTTTTTATTGCCGGAAGAATACCCGCAGCACCAGACTGCCCAGCCGTACCTGATCGCCGTCGCGCAGTTGATGCGGTTCATAGGCGTCCAGCCGAACACCGTTCAGATAGGTGCCGTTGCTGCTTTTCAGGTCGCGGATGGAGAGGCGCTTGCCGATCAGTTCCAGCGCGGCGTGGCGGCGGCTGATGCCCATGTTGTACCCGCCGTAAGGGATCAGGTCGATGTCGGGGCGTTCTTTGGTGTCCACATCATCGCGCCCGAAGACCAGTGCCCGCTGCTGCGGCAGCCGCAGGACAATCGGTGTGCTGGCTTTAGTCACTTCGATGCACAGCATCATGGTGGACTCAAACACCGAGGTTCCCTCTTTGACGTTGGGCACGTTCTGCCAGGCGGACGGCACTTCGTAGCCTGCCGCGTCACTCGCCCAACCCGACTCTTCATCCAACTGCACACGCGGCATGGTCAGCGTTTCGCGGTATTCCTCGCGTGGGGCGGAAACGCCTTCCTCAGCAGCGGCCTGGATTTCATCATCAACAGGGGGGCTGGCGGGCTTGTTCTTGCCCAGCGCGGTGGTTTCCCGCTTGCGGAAGAAGGATGGACGAGACGGTGTGGTTTCGTCTGCGGAACGATCTGACATTTGCAGCGAAACGCGCTTGAGCCTGCTGGCAGAGGCCGGTTTTGTATCAGGCAGCGGGGGAGAAGGCATGGCAGGAATATCGACCCATTCACTGTGGGAGAGAATGGTATTGCATTCACGGCAGACCAGATAACTTGCCGGGTTGATATGACTGCAACGGGCGCAGCGACGGCTTCTGACATTGCGTCCTGATGGTGCAGCATCATACATAGACATAAGATTCTCTCCAGACACAGCAATTTTTTGCATGTAACAACGCAGATAATCATAGCATTGCTTGTGCTGGTGAATAGTACTTCGGGGTCAGTTTTTACGTTATTTCGGAGAATTTTACTGCATTAGGGGCGTTCAAAGGGTTTTCTAACGCCCCCTCGGTCAATTGCTGAAAAACGTGTGTCAGCCGAGCGCGTTGATTGTCCGCTGCATCTGGTCGATGTGTCCCGCGCTGTGTTCCATATAATGAATGAGCAGCCATTCCAGCGTGATTTCGCCCACTTCAGGATGAATCCCGGCGCGTACCCACTGTGCATCCTCAACCGAGTCCATGACCGTCGTCCAGCGCCGATGCAGCCCGCGCAGGATCGCCAGCGAATCATCCACGTCGGCGGGTGTGGCGTCGGCGGTTTCCGCCCAGTCCTCCTGATGATAGGGCTTGATGGTGGGATGATCTTCCAGCAGGATCAGCTTGAAGCGGATATAGGCGTTCATGTGCGAGTCGGCCAGATGGTGAATGTTCTGTGCCACGCTCCATTCCCCCGGCAGCGGGCGGGCAGTGCGCTGTTCGGGCGAGAGCGGCTGAACCAGTGCGGCGAACTGATCGGGAAAGGCGCGGAGTTGGGCAATCATGGCGCGGCGTTCGTCGGGTGTGAGCATTAGGTTTCCTTTGACCTGTTGGGTTGCAACGTCGGATTGTATCGCACTGGTGAAACCTCTTATATACTACTCGCACAGCAAACAGGCAGGACAATCGGAAAGGAAAGACGATGGAAGCGGGCAAACAGTATCTGGAAGACAATTCAAAGAAGGAAGGCGTCATCACCACCGCCAGCGGCTTGCAGTATCGGGTGATCGAACAGGGCGAAGGCCCCAAGCCCAGCGCCGCTGACCAGGTGAAGGTGCATTATCGCGGCACGCTGACCAACGGCAAGGAATTCGACAGCTCCTACAAGCGCGGCGAACCGCTGACCTTCCCGCTTAAGGGCGTGATTGCCGGATGGACGGAAGGCCTGCAACTGATGCCAGTCGGCTCAAAGTATGAGTTCACCATCCCCTACAACCTGGCCTATGGCGAACGGGGAGCGGGCGGTGTGATCCCCCCGTATGCGACGCTGATCTTTGAGGTCGAACTGCTGGATATTCTTTAAGCAGTGCATAGCCTCATACCGCGAGCAGAACCCTGCCCAGGTTCACTGTCTTGCAGGGTCGCGACCCTGCCGTACTGCGACGTGCGTTATGCGCTCTAAAGTGTCCACTTAGGGCATTGTAGTAGGGGCGACTCGGCGAGTCGCCTCTGCTTTTGGCACCGGTTGTGGATGGCACTACCCCTTTCGGACTGCTGCCATTATAATCCCGCCCGACGAAAAGCAGGTGAAGGACGGATATTCCATGCAAGCACTCGGTAACTTTCCTCCAATTCGCTGGGCAATGGTGCATCCGCGCATCGCGGCCTGGCTGGTGCTGTCCATCGGCATGGTGGCGCTGCTGGTCATCGAAGCGCGCGACGTCGGCCTGCAAGCCGGGCAGTGGGTGGCGCTGATCGTGGCGACGGTTCTGGTGGCGGGTGCCTGCATCTGGATTGTGAGCTGGGAAGACGCCGACGAAATGGATCCCAATGCGCCGCCCAAACCTGATGACGCCATGACGACGGGCGAACTGGAAGCCGTGCGGCTGAGTAAGAACGAAACCCCGGATTTGCCCTGATAGAAATTAGCCCTCACCCCAAACCCCTCTCCTTTGGGAGAGGGGTTTCGCTGCAAATGTGTTTT
>JANRLJ010000034.1:0-1629 GCA_033762735.1 bacterium
GGCGTGAATATTGAATTTCGACGCGGTTGTGCTGCCGTCATGAATGCGGTAATCCACCAGCACCTGCGGGATAGCCAGGACCAGGCCGCGGTCGCTCAGGCGGTCGCACAGGTCGATATCGGCACAGGTGAACAGCGCTGCATTATAGCCCCCTAGTTCCAGCGCGATATCGCGGCGGAACGTCATGGCGGAATGGCTGAGCATGACCGGTTCGCTCTTACGGCGCTGCTCGGCAAAAGCGGCTTCCGTCGTCGGCCCCAGTTCCGACATGAACAGCGTCCTGCCCTGGTTATTGAAGTAGCGGGCATAACCGCCCCAGGCAATGACATGCGGATTTGCTTCGATAGCTGCCTTGACGACTTCCAAACGCTGCGGGCTTGCAATATCGTCGGCATCCAGACCACAGGCCCAGTCGTACTTCATCTCGCGCAGCGCCAGGTTCATCTTCTCGGCCTGGTTGCAGTGCGGCACGGTAATGAGCCGAATTCGTGCGTCATGTTGGGCGTACTCACGCGCAATTTGCAGCGTGTCGTCCGTAGACGCTTCATCGATCACCAGAATGAGCTCCCAATCGGGAATGGTTTGCTGCAGGATGCTGGAGAGGGTTTGGGCGATATAGCGACCAGCGTTGTAAGCCGGGGTAAAGAAGCTGAACATAACGGGGCACCTTTCGCATTATGGTGATAAATTAACTTCCTCACCTTGCGAAGGCCTAAATTTACTCATTTACTACTAATGTTAAATTTCTACACCCATAATACTTTACGCTTTAATGGTTCGACCGCCCCGCTGGTCATCCCAACGAGCGCTGCTGTAAACGGAGCGGCAGTCTGCACAGCACTTATGGCCTGTGCGGCCGTCATGTCTTCAACGCACTGGGCTTCGGCAGTCCTTCAGCCTCGGTTCCCACTCGCCACAGCCTGCCATTGACGCGCAGCATGATCTGCCGCGACAGCTTACGCGTTATTAACGACGGGTTCATAACCGTAGACATCAGCAGCAGTTTCGCCATGCGCGCGTAGTCTCGCTTGCCCCAGGCGACGCCAGCCCACCGCCAGTACAGTTGGGAACGATCGCTCACCCACTGCTGGAAATAGCGCGTCGGCGGCAGCAGCCCCTGAGCCATCTGGTAATCGCTCCACGTCAGGGTCTCCCCCCGGTCCTGGGCCGCCCTGCGTTCCCAGATGAAGCGAAGCTGATAATCCGTGATGATCGGCTTGGTCGATGTGGTGCTCTCCTCGTGAATACGGTAATCCACCATCACCTGAGGGATAGTCAGCACCAGCCCCCGGTCGCAGAGGCGGTCGCACAAATCAACATCCGCGCACGTGTAGAGGACGGTGTTGTACCCCCCGATTTCCAGCGCGATGTCGCGGCGAAAGGTCATAGCCGAATGCGTGAGGATCACCAACTGGCTCTGCTGGCGGAGCTCGGCATACGCCTTTTCGGTCGTCGGCCCCAGTTCAGAAATGAACAGCGTTTTGCCGCCGTTATTGAAGTAACGCGCATGACCGCCCCAGGCGACGACGTGAGGTTTCTCCTGGATGGCCGCCTTGGTGACCGCCAGCCGTTCGGGCCTGGCGATGTCGTCAGCATCCAACCCGCAGGCCCAGTCGTACTTCATCTCGC
>JANRLJ010000035.1:0-31379 GCA_033762735.1 bacterium
TTGATGACCATTACCCCGCCGAACAGCACCACCACGCCCGAAGTCGTCTCGCTGATCATATTGGGGATCATGCCGACGGGTTCGTTGCGGCGTTTAAAGTACAGCCAGCGGCGGCGGTATTCGTGGTTTTCCTCGCGGAACTTTTCGGCTGCTCCTGCTTCCTTGCCCGCTGTCTTGACGGTCTGGATGCCGCTGAATACGTCCTGCACCAGCGCGGACATATTGCCCGCCTGTTCCTGAACGTTCTCAAAGACGGGGATCAGGACACGTCCCGCGCGAAGCTGGAACGCGGTCGAAATGCTGAGCACCACAAACACCACCAGCGTCAGCGGCAGATTGACCGAGGCCAGCAGCACGAACGTCATTGCAAGCGTAAAAACAGCACTGCCGAATCGGCTGAACCCCAGCGCCAGCAAACGCCAGACCATCTCTAAATCGCTGTGCATTCGGGAGATCAGGTCGCCGGTTGCATAGCGTTGATAAAAGCCCTGCTCAAGCGTGACGAGGTTGTCGTAAAGGGTTTTGCGGATGTCATAATGAACGGAATACGCCACGTCACCGCTGAAGGTGCGCTGTCCGTAGAAGGCAGCGAGGGTAATGAGGGCGAAGACGACCAGCAGAAAGATGTCACCCCTCAACTGCTCCAGGGAAATCCCGGCACGCACATGGTCGATAATCTGACCGATTAAGTAAGGCTCGGCAGCAGCAGTAATGCCACCGATCATCCCGGAGACGAGCGCACCTATCGCTACGCGCCTGCGTCCCATCACAAAGCGCCACAACCAGTGCAAGTCGGCGCGTGGATTGGTGGCATCCTCCTTCTGTAGGCTCATCGCGTCTTCACTACTCCTGTCTGTATCTTTGGGGACTTTTATGGTAGCAGATGGGATTTAGTGCCAATTAAAACCAATTTAGTCAGAAATGTGAAAAATTGGGACAGTGAGTTAAATATTTGATGAGAAAACGTATTATCTGACGCGCTTCGAATTGTTGGAGGGGCAGGTTTCGGTACCCACCTCTCCATCCATCTTAGTCTTTACATTTCCTATAAAGTTACAAATTAGTTTTGTTCTTTTTGTTTTACAAAACTAGTACCCCCTATTCTCCCCTCAGTTTGTCAAATCGCGCCAGGCTGTCGGCCAATCCACCGGGACGGCTTCGTGCCAGCCAGAGCTCACGCTGCCTGCTCAGCAGGCGTTCCAGGTCTTCGAGGCGTTCAGGATGATCTTCCTTATGCAGCAGATGCAGTGTCCGCCGGGCCGAAAACTTCATGAGGTCAATCCCCTGCTGGAACTCTGCCTTGATAAGGTCGGCATCAGCTCGCTGCATGGTTGCCTTCTGCAATCGACCGCTGAGCAATTCGAGTTCCTCAAGAACGGCTTGCAGTGTCGCTGAGCTTGTATCCACCGTTTCCCCGGTCAGGTTCTCAAAATACTTTCGCCAGAAGTCCATCTCCTCACGGGTGTCGTCCAGCCAGTACACCAGCATATTGCCGTTGAACTGCCCCTTCCCTAGCCGCTGGTAGATATTGCCCAGGTCATAGACAAAAGCACCCATCATCCCGGCCTCATCCCGGAAGGCGTAGAGATCAAGCACCCGCTGGAGATCAAGGTCGCGGTTCGCTTCATACGCCCACGACAGCGCTGCCCCATAAGCAAAACCCAGGTAGCTTACCGGAAGCGCCTGCCAGTGGCCGCCGTCGCCCCAGTCGGTGTTCAGATAGCCCACCGCGCCATACTTCAGGCCAAGTTCCGCCGCGTTGCGCAGATTTTCAATCGCGTTGTCCGTCCGCCCGACCAGGCTGTTCCAGGAGGAGGTTCCGGGGCAAACGTAAAAGCGGCGGCCTGCGTTCGCCACCATCGCGCACTCCTGCTCCGTCGGCTGGAAATGCTCATAGCCCCAGATCATCGCCGTTACGTCTTCGGGTAATTCCGGCACAAGTTCTGGATGCAGCACGATAATGTCTGCCCAGAACTGCATCTGGAAGCCACGTTGGGTCGCCAGACGGTGCAGTTGGTGCAGGTAGTTCAGGTACACCCGCGCACCGTACTGGTCATAGTCCGGTTTGCTGCGCCCCTGCCCCAGTTCCCAGGGTTCGTCCGCGCCAACGTTCAGCTTACGGCTGGTGAAATGGGGCAGCAGTTCGTCGTAGAGTTCACCAATGAATGCGATACTGGCCGGGTCCACTGGGTTCAGCGTACTGGCTGGCCGAAAACGACCATAGCGAGTCGTGAAGCCATCGGGCGATTCCGCCAGGTGGCGATAGCGCTCATGGCGCAGCCAGCGTTCCATGTGACCGAGGCTGTTCTGATTGGGGACAAGCTCGATGTGGCGCTGGCGACAGTAGGCATCAATCTGCCGGATTTCTTCCCCCGTCAATGGTGAAGCTTCCTGCCAGACTTCAGGATGCTGGCGGTAGGCAAAGGTATGCTCGATATAAAGCTGGAACTCATTCACCTTCCAGCTTGCCAGCAGGTCGATCAGATCGAACAGCGTTTCCATCGTCGGCACTCGGTCGCGGCTGATGTCCAGCATGACTCCACGTGCCGGGTAATCCGGCCAGTCTTCGATTTTTACCTGTGGCAGATTACGGCCAAACTGCTGCACGAGCTGACGCAGCGTACACACCCCATAGTAAATGCCTGCCGCCGTCTGCCCTTCTACGCTCACTCGTCCCGCTTCCACCATGAGCCGATAGCCCTGCGCTTGTTCAATCGCCGGGTTGAACCGCAGCGCAATCCATCCACTTTCGTCTGTGCCCGTGATATTCCAGCTTCCTCCGGCAAATTCATTCAATGCCTTCTGAAGTTCCAATGCTTCAAAATCCAACCCTGGGTCAGCATAGACGGTTCCGCCTGAAGGAAGTTCTACGATGCCGCCCGTCTTATCAACATGGCGTGGTGCTGGAAGAAACGTTAAAGTTGTCATGATCGTCGTCTTTCTGAATCGATGAAATTGCGGCACAATCACCGCTGCTTTAAACGTGAAGTATAGCGCCGCCGGGAAAGGCACGGACGCACTTGGTATCACCATTACTGGTAAAAAACGCGAAGCTTGTCACCCTTACCGGGCAGACAGGCTGGCTCTTGTGCGAAGATGGGCGCATCACACAGATTGGCGATGGCTCACCGCCGGAGATCGCTTCCGTCCAGAGCCTTGACGCTGCCGGTCTGTCCCTTCTCCCCGGCTTTATTGACCTGCATGTGCACGGTGCTATGAATCGAGAGGCGATGGACGCGGACGCCGATGCTCTAAAGTCAATGGCTCGCTTCTATGCACAGCATGGTGTAACGGCGTTTCTGGCAACCACCTGGACGGACACTCAATCGCGTATCCAGGCGGCGTTGGAAACCATCGCAGCTACCGTTGGCCCAATGGAAGACGGTGCAACGCTGCTCGGTGCCCATCTCGAAGGCCCTTACCTGAACCCTTCTAAATGCGGCGCACAAAACCTCGACCATATCCGCCGCGCTACACCACAGGAATCGCTTCCCTGGCTGAATCTGAACGTTATTCGTTTGCTGGCGGTCGCCCCGGAGTACACGGAAAATCACTGGCTGATTGAGGCCTGCGTCGAGCGTGGCATCACCGTTTCTGCTGCGCATACAACCGCCACTTATGACGACATGCGCCGCGCCGTTGATCTCGGTCTGCGCCAGACCACGCACACCTATAACGCCATGACCCCACTTGGACACCGCGAACCCGGCACGGTTGGCGCAGCGCTGACCCTGCCCCAACTGCGTTGTGAGCTGATCGCGGATAACATTCATGTTCACCCAGCGGCGATGCACCTGCTGTGGCTGGCAAAAGGTCAGGATGGCGTCATCCTGATTTCGGATGCTGTACGAAGCGCTGGGATGCCGGACGGTGATTATGCCATTGATGAGCGAGTCGTAACCATGCGCGATGGTGCGGTTCGCCTGCCAGATGGAACGCTGGCGGGCAGTGCGCTTACCATGGATAAAGCGGTTTTCAACTTCATGCAGGCCGTAGATGCGCCCTTGTCGCAAATGTGGCAAACTTCCAGCCTGAATGCCGCCCGTGCTATCGGCGTAGATAGTCACAAAGGCAGCATCGAAGTCGGCAAGGACGCTGATCTGGTGCTGGTCGATGAACAGATCAATGTTCACTACACCATTGCCGTAGGGCGCCCTGTGTTTCAGAAGCAGCCTCTCAAACTATGAAAGAACCTGACCATGTTCCATATCGAACGTGAAATCGCACAGCAGCCGGAGGTTGTGGCGTGCCTGCTTAAGGAGCAGACGCACATGGCACAGAAAATCGCGGCGGCTATCCGCACCTTTAACCCCGTCTTCGTCTGCATCGCTGCACGTGGTACTTCCGACAACGCCGGGCGCTACGCACAATATCTGATGGGAATCGAGGCGCGATTGCCCGTTATGCTGGCAACGCCTTCTGTGCATACGCTCTATCAGGCACCGCCTGATCTGAGCCGGGCGCTGGTCATCGGTATCTCACAATCAGGGCGCTCCGAGGATATTTTCCAGGTTATCAGCGACGCACGGCAGCAGGGCGCTCTCACGCTCAGCATTACCAACAACCCCGAGTCACGCATCGCGCAGGCCGCCGAGTATCATCTTGATCTGATGGCCGGGGAAGAAATCAGCATCGCCGCGACGAAAACCTACACAGCGCAACTGACGGCGGTTGCCATGCTGGTCGCCGCTCTGATGGATAAGCCTGTGCTGCAGGAAGCCTTAGCGACACTCCCAGAAGCCGTTCGGCAAACCCTCTCTCTGTCAGAAGTCATTGCCGAACGCACCGAACGCTATCGCTACATGAACCACTTCGTTACGCTTGGACGCGGCTACAACTACTGCACCGCGTTTGAAATCAGCCTCAAGGTCAAGGAACTCTGCTACATCGTCAGCGAACAATACAGCGAAGCAGATTTCCGGCATGGCCCGATTGCCATTGTCCATGCGGGGTTTCCCGTGATGGTGGTCGCACCGTCCGGCGCTCCCCTGAATGGCCTGCTGGACTTGCTGGAAAAGCTTCATGAACGCAAGGCGGAGTGCCTCGTCATCTCGAACGACGAGCAGGCCTTGCAGTTCGCGCAGACGCCGCTGCGGCTGCCCGCTCAACCCGAATGGCTGACACCCGTCACGGCGGTGATCCCAGGGCAGTTGTTCGCCATGAATCTGGCCTTGCTCAAAGGGCATCAGGTAGATCGGCCTGAAGGGCTGACCAAAGTCACGAATACCATTTAAGTGAAGTGAGGCCAATCATGGTCGAAACCACCACTACGCTCGATGCGCAGGCCATTGCGCCGCCGGGAGAACTGCTTGACGAAACAACCGTCCATGAAACGCTGGTTCAGGGATTAGCTGGAAAATTCACAGGCGCACGGGTACTGGTACTCATCCCTGACCATACGCGCACCCTGCCCCTGCCGATGTTGTTCCGGCACCTGGTCGAAATCCTGGCGGATACCCGTTCGCTGGATTTTATGGTCGCGCTGGGGACACATCCACCCCTGGATGATGAAGCGCTCTATCGGCTTGTCGGCATTAACGCTGAACAACACCTGATGGAATATGCCCATATCGGCCTGATGAATCACGCCTGGGATGATCCTCGTGCGCTGGCACAGATCGGCATCATCACGCAGGCACAGGTGCAGGAGATCGCCTGGGATTACTGGCATCCCTCGCTCGGCGGTGACGTACCGGTGCGGATCAATCGCCTGGCGCTGGAATATGATCAGATTTTGATTCTTGGGCCGACCTTCCCGCATGAGGTTGTCGGCTTTTCCGGCGGCGCGAAATATCTTTTTCCCGGCATTTCTGGCGCGGAGATGATTAACGTCACCCACTGGCTCGGTGCGTTGATGACCGTGCTGAATACGATTGGCGTCGAGCAGACACCCGTGCGGGATATGATTCATCTGGCAGCGTCGATGGTCAAAACGCCTGTGAAGCTGATCGCCTTAACGGTTGTCCATGATGGTTTGGCGGGGATGTCCATCGGCAGCACAGATCATGCCTTTCATGCAGCAGCAGAACTCTCTTCGGAGCGGCATATTACCTGGGTTGACCAGCCCTACCGACAGGTACTTTCGGTCGCCCCGAAAATGTATGATGAATTGTGGGTCGGCGCGAAGGCCATGTATAAGCTCGAACCCGCGATTGCCGACGGTGGTGAGGTCATTATCTACGCGCCGCATCTCGATACTGTAAGCCACGTGCACGGGAAGTACATCTACAAAGTGGGCTATCATGTGCGTGATTATTTCCTCGGTCAGTGGGATCGCTTCAAGGATTACCCACTCGGTGTTCTGGCGCACAGCACCCATCTGCGCGGTGCTGGACGTTTTGAAGATGGCGTTGAATACCCCCGCATTCAGGTTACGCTGGCCTCGAAAATTCCAAAGGAAGACTGTGAACGGCTGAATCTGGGCTATCTCAACCCGGCAGAAATCGACCTGCAGGCGTGGAAAAACCGCGAGGATGAAGGGCTGCTCTATGTGCCCAAAGCCGGAGAAATGCTCTACCGGGTTCGCAGGTAGCAGCACGGCGTTATGACGATTCTGGTCATTGATCTTGGTTCATCGTCCGTTCGCGGACTGCTGTTCGATTCGCAGGCACGTGCTGTCGCAGGGGCACAGGTCAGTATTCGCCATCAGTTTGATCTCCTGCCCCCCGGTGCTTCCACCATTGATGCAGAGATGCTGCGTACCAATGTCGAAACCTGCATCGACCAGCTTTTGCAGCACCCGCGTACTGGCGAAATTCGTGCTGTCGGAATGGACACGTTCGCCGGAAATATTCTGGGAATCGATCAAAACAACACCGCCCTTACTCCGGTCTATACTTATGGCGACACGCGCAGCGCTGACGATGTCGCACTGTTGAAGGCGATAGTTGACCCACCACTGCTCCATCAGCGCACCGGCACATTTCTGCATACTGCTTACCTGCCCGGTCGGCTGCACTGGCTGCGGCGGACGGAAAACAGCCTGTTCCAGCAGGTGCATCAATGGGTGGATTTTGGCAGCTATCTGTATCGGCAGTGGTTCGGCGGCGATGTCCCCACCAGCCTGTCGGTCGCTTCCTGGAATGGTCTTCTCAACCGTTCGAGCACGGCCTGGGATCAGCCTTTGCTTGAGTCACTTGGCCTTTCATCAGCAGTCCTGCCGCCAGTAGCCGATTACACAGCCGCGCAAAGAGGACTAAATCCTACTTATGCCCAGCGCTGGCCCGCCCTGCGCAATGTGCCTTTCTTTCTGGCCGTAGGCGATGGTGCCGCCGCCAATATCGGTTCGGGCTGTGTAGACGAACGTGCCCTAGCGTTAAGCATGGGGACAACTGCGGCGCTGAGGCTGGCTGTGCGCCAGGGGGTTGAAGTGCCTGTTGTCCCCGCTGGACTGTGGAGCTATCGTATCTCCGCGCAGCAGCATTTGCTCGGCGGCGCGACCAGCGAAGGCGGTAACATTTACCAGTGGGCAAGACGTACTTTTCAGGTTGAACAGCTCGGAGCGCTGGACGATGTTCTGCTGAGTCGGCAGGCGGATGGGCATGGCCTGACCATGCTGCCGCTGCTGGCCGGGGAACGCAGTCCGGGCTGGCGTGCTGATGCGGTTGGTGCTGTGGTTGGTCTGCGCCTTTCCACCACGCCACTTGATCTGCTCCAAGCGGCGATGGAAAGCGTGGCGCTGCGGCTGGCGCTGGTCGCCGGACAGCTTCAGCCCTTATCTGCGGTAAATGTCGGCGTTGTTGCCAGCGGTGGCGCGTTGACGCGCTCGCAGGCCTGGATTCAGATGATTGCTGATGCGCTCAACCGCCCGATTGCTCCGGCGGTCGAACCCGAAATCACCGCCAGAGGGACAGCACTGCTTGCTCTACAGGTCTTGGATGGCCTTGACCCCGCTCTGCACCCCCCACAGCTTGAGACAGCAGTTCAACCGAGGCCGGAGGCGGTTACGCGGATGCAGGCAGCACTCCAGCGACAAATCGCGCTCTATAACACGCTCTATCCGGGAGATACTGTATGAGCAAATGGACGCTCTACCCCGACCGCTATTTCGATCCAGACCCCGCCCAGAAATCCATCGCCGGGACGCTGTACGACCAGATCAGCGGTCTGCCGTTAATCTGCCCGCATGGTCATGTTGATCCTCGTATCTTCGCTGATCCCGATTATCGCTTCGGCAGCCCGGCGGAAGTGCTCATCATCCCCGATCATTACGTCTTTCGGATGCTGTTTTCGCAGGGTGTCTCACTGGAAAGCCTCGGCGTTTCGCGCAGCGATGGCGGAGAAGTCGAAAGCGATCATCGCAAAATCTGGCAGACCTTCGCCGATCATTTCTATCTGTTCCGGGGAACCCCGACGGGGATGTGGCTGGCGCATGAACTGACGGAAGTTTTCGGTATCTCTGAAAAGCTGAACGGTCACAACGCGCAGGCGATTTATGACCAGCTTGAGGGAAAACTTAAGTCTCCCGAATTCTCACCTCGCGCCCTCTACCAGCGCTTTAACATTGAGGTGCTGGCAACGACCGACGCTGCCACCGACAACCTTGAGCATCATCAGGCCATCCGCGAATCGGGCTGGTCAGGCCGAATCCTGCCGACCTTCCGCCCGGACAATATCATCAACATTGACACACCGGGCTGGAAATCGCACATTGACCAGTTGAGTGATCTCAGCGGCATCCACGTCCACAACTACAAAACCCTGATCGATGCACTGGAAAACCGCCGCACCTATTTCCGGTCAATGGGTGCGACTGCCACCGATCATGGAGCACTCTACGCTGTTACTGATGAACTTGCCCCGGCTGAGATTGACGATATTCTGCATCTGGCTTTTCATGGCAGTGCAACAGCGGAAGATGCGCGGCGCTTTACCGGGCATATGCTGCTGCAAATGGCACACATGAGCAGCGAAGACGGGCTGGTAATGCAGATGCACATCGGCTCCTACCGCAATCACAACTCAGCCCTGCTGGCGCATTTTGGACGGGATAAGGGCGCAGACATCCCCATTGCAGGTGAATTCACCCGCGCCCTGCAGCCGCTCCTGAATCGCTTCGGGATGCATCCCGACTTTACGCTGATCGTCTTCACACTGGATGAAGCGACTTATGGCCGGGAACTTGCGCCGCTGGCCGGGCATTATCCCGCGCTGAAGCTGGGGCCGCCCTGGTGGTTTTATGACAGCCTGAACGGGATGCGGCGTTACTTCGATACGGTGATGGAAACGGCAGGCCTCTACAACACAGCCGGCTTTAACGACGATACCCGCGCCTTCCCCTCGATTCCGGCGCGGCACGATCTGTGGCGGCGGTCGGTGGCAAACTGGCTGGCGGGGCTGGTGGTGCGGGGAATTGTTGATCTCGAAGACGCACAGGCGATGGCGCAGGCCTGCGCTTACGACCTGGCGAAGCAGGCCTACAAGCTGTAAGGGGCGAGGTCTTCCCGCCCCTCACAATCCGTGTTTAAGCCATCGTGTACATGCTGCGATAAGCACCACCCTGCGCCAGCAGTTCGTGATGGGTTCCGCTTTCGATGATGCGGCCATGATCCATCACGACGATCAGATCAGCGTTGACGATGGTGCTGAGGCGATGCGCGATCACAAAGCTGGTACGCCCTTCCAGCAGCTTCGCGAGCGCATCCTGAATGACCTTCTCAGTCTGTGTGTCGATGTTGCTGGTCGCTTCATCCAGAATTAGGATGCGTGGGTCGGCCAGCAGTGCGCGGGCGAAGGCCAGTAGCTGTTTCTGCCCCTGTGAAAGCAGCGAACCCCCTTCGCGGACATCGGTGTTATAGCCGTTTTCCAGCTTCACGATGAAGTCGTGCGCTCCAACCGCCCTGGCCGCTTCCATCACCTCTGCATCGGTCGCATCCAGCCGCCCATAACGGATATTGTCCATGACGGTGCCGGAGAAAAGGTACGTATCCTGCAACACCACCCCCATCTGGCGGCGGAGGCTGTCCTGTGTTACGTCGCGTACATCGTAGCCGTCAATCGTCAGATGGCCTGTTGTGATGTCATACAGGCGCATAATCAGCTTGACCATCGTGCTCTTACCTGCGCCCGTGTGCCCGACCAGCGCGACGGTCATCCCCGGCTCGACCTCGAGGTTGATTTCTCGCAGGGTGACTGTATCGCTGTCACTGTCGTAGGAGAAACCGACGTTCTCGAATACCACACGCCCTTCGATCTGCGGCAGATCAAGCGCGTTTGGCGCATCCTGCACTTCAATCGGACGGTCGAGCAGATGGAACAGCTTGTCGCCCGCTGCCATCACGGCCTGAAAAAGATTGTAGCGCTGTGCCAGCATACGCACCGGCTGGAAGAACTGATCGACATAGAGCACGAACGTCAGCAGCGTAAACAGTTGAAGTTCCTGCCGGAGCACCAGCGTTCCACCGACGTAAATCAGCAGCCCGGTCGCGATGCCGCCGACCAGTTCGATGCTTGGGAAGAACAGCGAGGCCACCAGTGTCGCATTGATGTTGGCGGTGCGGTTGTTGAGGTTGAAGTGCTGCTGAAAACGCTCGTGATTGTGCGCCTGACGGTCAAAGGCCTGGGTCACGCGCACACCATTGAAGGCTTCAGCCAGTTCTGCGTTGTTGCGGGCGTTGGTTTCCACCACGGCCAGATAGGTCTTGCGGGCATAAATGCGCCAGAAGTTGGCAATGAGCATCAGCACGATTAGCACCGCAAACGCTACCCCTGTCAGCGGTGGGTTGATAATTGTCATGGTGATGACGATGCCGACCAGCGACAGCATATCGCGGAACGTCCCGACGACCGCCCATGTAATCGCTTCCCGCAGCGTATTCACATCGCTGATAATGCGTGAGATGAGACGGCCTGTCTCGTACTTTGAAAAGAATGAGATGGAAAGCTGCTGCAAGTGCTGGAAAAGGTCATCACGGATTTGCTGAATCGCGCTCTGTCCGGCTTCCGCCATCAGCAAAATCTGAATCCGAAAGCCAAGTGCGCCGACTGCCTGCAGAAAGAGATAGGCGAACACCCCAATTCCAATCACGGTCAGGTCATGCTGCTGTACGCCACTGTCCACCGCCCAGCCAATAATCGGCGGCCCCATCACGCTGGTGGCCGCGCTCAGAATCGACATCAGCAGCGCAATGTAAATCTTCCGTTTATTCGGCGAGAGATAGCCGACCAGTCGTTTGGTTACGTCCCAGTCAAACTGGGTCTTATCCTGTTCCTGTACAATAACGGCCATCGTTTAGTCCCCGCTCGCCGTTTCAATCACGGCGCGATATTCATCGGTTGCGCGTTTGTCGTCGCGCAGGTAGCTGCTGATACGGCTGAAATCCACCAGTTCCCGCCGCACCCGTTCCTGATCGGCCAGTTGCAGGCGGTAGATTTCGGCGTAATGCCCGTCCAGCGACAGCAGTTCGTCATGCTTACCGCGCTCGACAATTTCCCCATCCTTCATTACCAGAATTTGATCGGCATTCTGCACCGCACTGAGCCGCTGGGCGATGATGAAGGTCGTCCGGTCTTTCATGATGTGCTCCAGCGCTTCCTGAATTGCACGTTCAGTGCGTGTATCCACACTACTGGTGGAGTCATCCAGAATCAGAATGCGCGGGTTCATCAGCAGCGCCCGTGCAATCGCTACGCGCTGTTTCTGCCCACCGGAAAGCGTTACCCCGCGTTCACCGATGAGTGTGTCGTAACCATCAGGAAATTCCTTGATAAAGCCATGTGCGTTCGCAGCCCTGGCAGCGGCCATGACTTCCTCGTCAGTCGCATCTGGCCGTCCATAGGCGATGTTCTCTCGAACGGTCGCGTTGAACAGAAGCGACTGCTGCAAGACGAACCCGATATGGCAGCGCAAGTCGTGCAGGTTCACGTCACGAACGTCATGCCCGTCAACCGTGACCCGCCCTTCTGTCACCTCATAGAAACGCGGGATGAGGCTGACGAGCGAAGACTTACCCGAACCCGTTGCACCAATCAAGGCGATCACTTCGCCGGGGGTCGCTTCCAGATTGATGTTCGTGAGTGCCGAGTCAGTCGTGTGGGTGTAGGCAAAGCTGACATTCTCGAATTTCACGTGCCCGCGCAGTTCCGGTAGTGGCAGCGCATCCGGCTTGTTGGTCAGCGTTTCCGGGGCGTCCATCACCTCGAACACGCGCTTAGCGCTGCTGATGCCCTGTGTAATCAGCAGAATTACGAAGCCCAGGAAACGAATCGGCATCGCCAGTTGCAGCACATAAGCGTTAAAGGCGACCACCAGCCCAACCGTCACGCCGCCGAAGCCGCTGCGCTCCATCAGGCCGCCGAAGAACAGCACCAGCCCGGTCGAAAACGCGATAATGAAGGCGCTCAGCGGCAGATAGCGCCCCCACTTCTTGACCAGTCCCACCTGCTCGTCATAGAGCATCTGGTTATCTGCCGCGAACTTCTCGAACTCATGGCGCTCACGGGCGAAGGCGCGTACCACTTCTGCGCCAATCGCATTTTCCTGAATCCGATTCCCCAGGGTTTGCAGGCGCTCCATGATGAGCCGCCAGGCCGGGTCAACATCGGAGGCGAACTTCTTCGACTCGAACATCAACGGGATCAAGGGCAGCAGTGCGATGATTGCCAGCACCGGGCTGCTGATGACCATCACCAGCGTAACCCCGGCGATAATCAGCAGTGTGTTTACGCCGTCGATCAGCCCATAGGCATAGAAGCGCTGCATTTCGCTTACGTCACTGATGGCGCGGGTAATCAGCGTCCCGGTGTGCGAATTGTCATGATACGTAAACGACTGGTTCTGGACTTTGTCGTAGATTTCACTGCGAAGGTCATAGGCGATGTGGTGCGACATGCGTTCGCCAAAATAGCGGAACAGGAACCCCACAATACCGCGCAGCAGCCCCAACCCCATGACCAGCAGACCGGCTTTCAGCATGTAGGCGCTGTCGTTGCGCTCTACGCCGATATCAATCACCTGTTCCAGAATTACCGGAATGGCGATTGCCAGCGCCGTGCTGCAGATCACCGCAATTGAAGCCACCAGCGCCCAACCCCGATACGGGCGCATGTAGCGCACCATGCGTTTGAAGGCTGCTAAACTCGTCACATTATGCTCCTTACTCGCTAAAGCGACTAGCATAAATTTAATCCATCTTTTCATCTTGAAGGACTCAATTGGACTCAAAAAACCCGGCGGTTTACCGGGAGTTGGTGAGAAAACACAGGATGCCTCGCCGTGTTCTCTTAGAAAGCGCTTAGACACCCTGTGCAGCGGAAAGTCTTACGACCACCAGCGGGCGACCTGTTTCAGGATAGCTCCGGTTGGACTCGCCACCAGCTCATCCACTTCAAGCTGGGTGACGGCCTTCTGCACAATATCGGAATAGGTTGGATAGGCGTGAAGTGTGTTGCGGATTTTGCTCAACCCCAGCCCATGTTTCATCGCCAGCGTAAACTCCGTCAGCATTTCCCCTGCTCGTTCAGCGACAATCGTCACGCCCAGCAGATCGCCCCGCCCCTTATAGACCATCTTGATGAAGCCATCGGCAGCGTCATCCGTGACAGCACGATCCCCATGCTCCAGATCGAAGTGATGTACTTTTACCGCTGCGCCGTGCTTCTGACGAGCTTCCGCTTCCGTCAGGCCCACATGCGCTACTTCAGGGTCGGTAAACGTCACCCAGGGCAGCAGGTCGGGCGTACCGCTAGCGCTGCCGGGGAACAGGGCATTGCGAGCCGCCGACACTGCATGATAGCCTGAACGGTGGGTGTAGAAAGGCCCGCCCACGCAGTCCCCGACAGCATAGATGTGTTTGACATTCGTTCGCAGCTGCTCGTTGACCTGAATACCATTGCTTGAACAGGCGACACCCGCTTTGTCCAGATGCAGCGCTTCCACGTTTGCCACTCGTCCGGTCGCGACCAGCAGCATATCACCGGGAATGCGCGTTCCGTCTTCGAGGGTGAGCACGATTTCACCACCGCGCATCCGTGCAGAAGCTACCTGCCCTTTGACGAAGCACACGCCTTCCCGCTCGAAAATATGCCCCATCACCTGCACGACTTCCGGTTCGTCCTTCGACAGCAGGTGGTTGTCAATCAGGAACACTTCTGAACCAAAACGGGCATAGGCCTGTGCCAGTTCCATGCCAATTGGGCCCGCCCCAATGATCAGCAAACGCGGTGGCAGGACATCATTTTCAAAAATCGAGCGCGAGGTTCTGAACGGCACCCCGCCCAGCCCTTCAATCGGGGGGATATAGGGTCGTGCCCCGGTCGCTATGATAAAGCGTTTCGCGCTTAGAACCTGCTCCCCTACCTGAACTGTATGAGGATCAACAAAACGTGCTTCACCCAGAATAATATCGACACCGCGCTTCGCGAATTCTTCCGGCGTTTCCGCCTGATAAATTTTCTGCACCACGCCCTGCACGTAATCCCGCACCTGGCGCATATCAACCTTTACGTCACCCGTATGAATGCCATACTTTGCGCCGCTTCGTGCTGCGTGGGCGTTTTTCGCAACTTTAAGCAGTGCTTTACTCGGCATACACCCTGTCCACGTACAATCACCGCCCAGATGCTCACGCTCAATCAGCGCTACTTTTACATCGACCAACCCCGCAAAACCCGATGCAACCAGCCCCGCCGCCCCGCCCCCAATAACAATCAGATCGTATCTGTCTTCCATTCGATTACACTCAATTCATGTCGTCCTCGATGATCGTAAAATCATGAGGGGGAAAGGTGTTTTTTCGCTGACGTTTGCGTGAGTTTTTTCTGAATGTAACCCTTTCTCACCAATACTTAAGTTTTCATAAAAATAGAATTAGAACCCCCCGGAACTATTGCATCACACGCAAAAAAGCGTATCATTATCAGCGTGTCTCCAACTCGGCAGCCCATAATATCGGTTCACTCCCTCAGTAGAACCGTAAAATCAGCAACGCTGAGGTAAAGCACCCTTCGTAGGTTCTGTTTTTCGGTGGCGCAAGCCACGTTTTACGGTTGACGAAGTGTGATGTGACGTTGCTGATTTTGAAAAATAGCAAGCCCGAACATCCACTAACGAACTGAATGTCCTGTTCAACGTTGGCGTTGTGCAGCGTTGATGTCCGTTTACTTGAGTCATCGAGAGGACTCGGCTCATGGATTTTTGGTACTTTGTGAACATTGAGGGTGATATGCCATGGCAGCCTGGTTGACGACCCAATCGCGCAAATCCAGCGGATTTTTGCTTGCCCTGCCCGCGATTCTGTGGTTGGGCATCTTCTTCATTCTGCCGCTCGTGTTCGTGCTGGTCATTAGCTTTATGACACGCGGTTCCAGCGGCTCCCCGGCACTACCCTTTACACTTGAACAATATGAACGTGTCTTCTCCGTGTATGGATCGGTGATCCAGGACTCCGTGTGGATCGCGTTCGTGACGATGGTAATCTGCCTGATTACGGGCTATCCGATTGCCTTTTACATCAAGACCCGCCGCACGACGCTCGGACGACAGTTCGCGCTGTTTCTGGTCATCCTCCCCTTCTGGACGAATTTTCTCGTCCGGACCTACGCATGGCGTATGCTGCTGGGACGCGAAGGGGTAGTCAACTCGATCATCATGGATCTCGGCCTGTCACAACGCCCGCTGCCACTGCTGGGCACGGAGTTCGCGGTGATGGTCGGCCTCGTGTATGGCTTCCTGCCCTTTATGGTACTGCCGATCTACGCTTCGGTCGAACGGTTTGATTTCCGTCTGGCGGAAGCAGCGGCTGATCTGGGTGCGAACGCCTGGAACACCTTCTGGCGCGTCGTCTTCCCGATGACCCTGCCGGGGGTGATTGCCGGGTGCATTCTGGTGTTTATCCCCGCGATTGGCACGTTTGTTACGTCCGATCTGCTCGGTGGCCGCCAGGGGCAGATGATCGGCAGCAGCATCTACGAGCAGTTCCTCGGCTCCGGCAACATGCCACTCGGTGCAGCCCTCTCCTGGGTGCTGATGGGCATGGTCATCATCGCTTTAATGGTTTACGCGCGTTTTGCCGAACCGAAGGGGGCGCAGAAGAACAATGGCTAATCGTGTCATTACCAGACCCGCCATTGGCGGAATTGATGTTGGACAGCGGGCACAGGCCCGGATGCAGCGTGGGCGTGTTCTGCACCGCGCGGGCAAGCTTGGCTTTGTCTTCTCCACGATGGCAGCTTACTTTTTCCTGTGGGCGCCCATTCTGTTGCTAGTGGCTTTCTCGTTCAACGCAGGCAATAACGTCAACACCTGGGAAGGGTTCAGCACGTCCTGGTACGCCAATATCTTTCAGGGGACGATTGGCAGCGAAGAACGCTTTGCGACTGATCTGATGCTCTCTGCCCTGAAAAACAGCCTGATCGTCAGCCTGAGCGCGACGGTCATTGCCACACTGATCGGCACGATGGTCGCTCTTAGCCTTGCACGTGGGAACTTCCCCGGTAAGAAGCTGGTGGATGGCATTCTGTTCCTGCCGGTCGTCATCCCGGAGATTACCCAGGGTGTCTCGCTGGCGATGTTCTTTGTGGTGGTGTTCAACTTCATGGAAAGCCTGACCGGGCAGCGTGTCAACAGCGGCTTCGGCACAATCATCATTGGTCATGTGGTCTTTAACATTTCCTACGTGGCGATTGTCGTGCGTGCACGGCTGGCCGGGATGAATCCACGCCTCGAAGAAGCGGCGGCGGACCTGGGCGCAAGCCCCTGGCGCACCTTCTGGCGCGTTACCTTCCCGCTGATTCTGCCGGGGGTAATCGCGGGTGCGCTGCTGGCGGTAACGATTTCGCTGGACGATTTCGTTGTCACCTTCTTCATGTCTGGCGTCGGAACGACCACCCTACCGATTTTCGTGTACGGCCTGCTCAAGCGCTCCGTCACGCCGGAAATCAACGCGATCTCCACACTGATGCTGGTGGCATCAACGGTGCTGATCGGGATTTCGCTGGTGCTGCAAGGTCGCAGCGTCGCCAATCGCGGTTGAAAATCTACACCGGGGAGGCTAAAACGTCTCCCTGGGGCTTCATCCATCCATTGAGATGAAGGTTTGGTTTGATCGAATACCATCTGCCGAATACAGGGAGGAAAACAGGAATGCGTAGGATCACGATGCTGGTGTTTACCGTGTTGTTCGCCATAATCGGGCTGAGCAGTTCCATCGTCGCTCAGGACGAGGAAATCGAACCCTGGGTGTGCCCGGAAGGCTTCGAGGGGCAGAGCTTAAGCGTCTACAACTGGTCGACCTACATCGGCGAAAACACCATTTCAGACTTTGAAGAACTGTGCGGCGTCACAGTAACGTATGACGTTTACGACAGCAACGAATCGCTCGTCGCCCGCCTGCGCCAGGGCAATCCCGGTTTTGATGTCGCCGTGCCGAATGATTATGTCATTCCGGTGATGGTGCGGGAGAACCTGATCCAACCCATCGATGTGGCGCAAATCCCCAACTTTGCTAACGTGGCAGAAGAATTCCGGGGACTGGCCTTCGACCCCGAAAATGAATATACCGTGCCGTACCTGTGGGGGACGACGGGTGTGGCCTATAACACTGAATATGTGGGCGAGGCAATTACCAGTTGGGAACAGGTCTTCAACTATGATGGGCCGGTTGCCTGGGTGGATGATGCCCGTGTGATGCTGGGTATCGCTTTGCTGATGCTTGGTTACGACATGAGCACAACCGACCCCGACCAGATCGAGGAAGCCAAAAACTATCTGATTGAAAACGGCGATAACGTGTTCGCCTTCGCGCAGGATGATGGCGAGGTGCTGCTGGAAACGGGCGAGGTCGATATTGCCATCGAATATGGCGGCGACATCTTCCAGTTGATTACCAACTGCGAATGCGAAACCTACGCCTACGTTATCCCTGATGAAGGCTCGATTGGCGACATCGCGAACCTGGTGCTGCTGACGGATGCACCGAATCCTGAACTCGCAGTCGTGTTCATGGACTATATTCTGCATCCGCAGGTCGGCGCGGACATCACCAATTACACCTTCTACCCCTCCCCCAACGGAGTCGCACTGGAACGCGGCCTGATTGAGGAGGAACTGCTGACCAACCCGGCGATCACGCCTGATGAAGAAGCACGCCAGCGTCTCACCTACTTCAACGATGTAGGCGAATCTGAGGAACTCTACATCAACGCCTGGGAAGAAGTCAAAATCGCACTGCGTTAACGCGCTGCGTCGCTTCACGTTGCATTCGGGGCGCAGTTAATCTGCGCCCTTTTTCGTCCTATGGAGTAACACAAATGGCTGACGTCAAAGTTGAACTCATCAATATCGTCAAGGAATTTCCCGCCCGCCGTGACGATGTGCCAGTTCGGGCAGTGGATAACGTCTCGATGGAGATTTACAATGGCGAGTTTTTCGCCATGCTGGGGCCGAGCGGCTGTGGCAAGACGACCACTCTGCGCCTGATCGCGGGTTTTGAGCAGCCCACTTCCGGCCAGATTCTTATCGACGGCCAGGCGATGCAGGGCATTCCTGCCTTTCAGCGTCCGGTGAATACGGTGTTCCAGGATTACGCACTGTTCCCGCACATGACCGTCCTGCAAAATGTGATGTTCGGTTTGCAGATGGAAAACGTGGCGCGGCGCGAGGCACGTGATCGGGCGATGAACGCGCTGGAAATGGTGCGCCTGCCCAAAGCGGCGAATCGCAAGCCCAATGAACTCTCTGGCGGGATGCAGCAGCGTGTGGCCTTAGCCCGTGCGCTGGTCAAGGAACCGTCCGTCTTGCTGCTGGATGAACCGCTGGGTGCGCTCGACCTCAAGCTGCGGCGCGAAATGCAGTTTGAACTCAAGGCCATGCAGCAGGAACTCGGCATCACGTTCATTTATGTGACACATGACCAGGAAGAAGCGCTGACGATGGCGAACCGCATCGCCGTAATGGAAGGCGGGCACGTGCTGCAAATCGGGCGACCGGAGGAAATTTACGAATCGCCCGCAACGCGCTTTGTGGCGGACTTTATCGGCGAGACCAATTTCCTGCAAGGGGAACTGGTGCAGGTCAGTGGTGACAGCGGGCAGGTCAGCTTTGACGATGACTGCACCCTGGAAGCGATGATCGATATTCCCAATCTGCAACCGGGACAGCCGGTTTCAGTGGCGGTACGACCGGAGAAAATTCGCCTTCAGCCCTATGACCCGACCAAGCAACCGGGAAATGGGCTGAATCTGCTGCAAGGCCATGTCCAGCAGAAACACTACATCGGCACCGACACGCGCTATATCGTCCGCGTGGGGAAAAACGCCGATCTGATCGTGCGTGTGCAGAACGACGGCACCGACCGTCTGGCTGATTTCAAAACGCGCGATGTGGTCAACGTCGTGTGGGAGCGGGATAACGCCCGCATTCTGGCGGAATAGTGCATCCTCTATTCAAAGCGGGCGGGTTTAAAACCCGCCCCGCTTCTAACCCGACCACTTTTACCCCTGCTGCCTGAGTTGAGCAATGGCCTTCTTCGTATGATTGGGTAAATGCTCCCCGAAGCGCGCCTGCCATTCCGGGTTCTGATAGTCCTCGTTGGTGATGACCTTCCGACAGGTGGCGGCGTTGCAGTAGCATTTCATCTGGAACGGGATGGTAATCTCGGTGGTGGCGTAGTCGTAGGTCAGTTCCTCGCCGGGCTGAATGTCCCGCATGGCAACCATTGTGTCATCATCAAGCCACCACGTATTCGGGTCGCATGAGTGGTTCATGAACCGTTCCGGTCCCTGCTCGTTAACGATCTCCGTTTCGCTGCACTGATAACCATAATGCAGCAGCTTGTCCTGTTCTTCCTGCGGCCAGGTCATCACGTCCGCGATCTGGACATGCGGCTGGCCGGGTTCAAGGCGGCTGACCACTTCTCCCTCTCGGATCAGCCCCCTGGCGATCAGTCCCTTTCCCTCGATCACGCCCAGATCGACCACTTCAATCAATGGATGCAGCATTGGTTTTATTTCCCTCTTGAGTGTCAGATGCGAATTGTGCATCGATTATACGCTTCTAAAATACCAGGTGTTGCATCAGGGGCGGATTAAGCCACGAACAAACGCGACCGCAAGCTGGCCGAGCGCTTCCACGTTATAGCCGCCTTCCTGAATAACCAGCGTGGGCAGGCCAAGCGCCGTAATCCGCCGTGCGATTTCGGTATACTCTGCTGCTTCCAGATTGAAGGTTCCCATCCGGTCGGCCTTATAGGTATCGAAACCGAGCGAAATGACGATGGAGGCAGGCGCAAATTCACGCACCCGCTCCAGCAGATGATCGAGCGTCGTCATGAAATCGGCGGCGCTGACGTTCATCGGCAGCGGCATATTCAGATTGGTGCCTTCCGCCCCTTCCCCACCGATCTCATCGGCATAGCCCGCGTAGTAAGGATATTCCTCAAGGGGATCGGCGTGAATGGACGCAAACAGCACATGCGGCTCGTCCCAGAAAATTGCCTGTGTGCCATTGCCATGATGATAATCCACATCGATCACGGCCACTTTTCCGCGTTCCAGCAGCAGCGAAGCCGCCAGCGCCGCGTTGTTGATGTAGCAGTAACCGCCGATAAAGTCGCGCCCGGCATGATGCCCCGGCGGGCGGCATAGGCTGTAGGCAACCGCTGCCTCACCGCGAAGCAGCGCCCGCGCCCCGGCTTTTGCCAGGGATGCTGATGCCAGGACGGCCTCCCAGGTCTTCGATCCAAACGGCGCGGTATTGTCGTAGACGAAATATGGTCTTGCACCGGGCTGGCGTTTCACCGTCATGTGCGACAGGGGATAAACGCTGTGATAGTAGTAATCGTCGGCATTGGGGTCAACGTCAAGATGATAGAGCGCGAACTCCCGCTGGGCCATTGCCGACGCTTCCCTGGCGCTTTCCTGTAAAAACGCCAGTAATGCGGGTTCAACCACAGTCAGCAGTTCAGCCTCGGTCGGTTGCTCATTCGCCCGCACCAGCGTCACCAGCCCTGATGCCTGGAGTGAATTTCTGATGTTTTCGATGCGCTGTGGCATTTCCAGATACGGCACCAGACGCCCATGCAGGAATTCATTTGGCGGTGTATGGAGCGCATGGCGCGAATCGTAATAAACCAGCAAGGAGCCGTGTGTAGAAGTCATGTATGGCGTACTCCAGGAATTGCGATGTTGGGGTCACAAGAGACCGCTGCATGATAACAGACCGGACGAAGGACGTAAAGTTTGAATGCGACCACGCCGCCGATTGGATATGATTGTGGCTGCTGAATATTGGATAAACACATCAAAGGGGCTGTCTATGCAACTGGGAATGGTGGGTTTAGGGCGGATGGGCGCGAACATGACCCGGCGTTTGCTGCAAGGTGGGCATCGCCTGGTTGTGACGGATTTGAACAAGGAAGCGGTGGCGGCAGCTGAGGCCGAGGGTGCGACAGGGACAAATGACCTCGCTCATCTGGCCGAGAAGCTCAACGCGCCTCGTGTGGCCTGGGTGATGATCCCCGCTGGCGCACCGACTGAAAACACGCTCAAGGGCTTGATGGACGTGTTCAGCGAAGGCGATATTGTGGTCGATGGGGGCAACAGCAATTATAAGGACACGATGCGGCGGGCGGGAATGCTCAAGTCCAAAGGCATTCATTTTGTCGATGTCGGCACCAGCGGTGGCATCTGGGGTCTGACCGAAGGCTACAGTATGATGGTCGGCGGTGCGACGGAAGCGGTGGAACACCTGCGCCCGGTGCTGGAAACGCTGGCTCCCGCACCGGATAAAGGCTGGGGGCATGTTGGACCAGTTGGCTCCGGGCATTTCGTCAAGATGGTGCATAACGGCATCGAGTACGGCATGATGCAGGCCTATGCTGAAGGTTTTGAGATTATGCACGCCAAGCAGGATTTTCACCTCGACCTGCATCAGATCGCGCAAATCTGGCAGCATGGCAGCGTGGTGCGTTCGTGGCTGCTGGATCTGACCGTGAACGCTTTGCAGGCCGATCAGGAATTGTCGCAGATCAAAGGCTGGGTGGCCGATTCAGGTGAAGGCCGCTGGACAGTGGCGGAGGCCATCGATCTTGATATCCCTGCCCCTGTCATCACCCTCTCGCTCATGGCGCGCTTTATCAGCCGCCAGGACGAAAGCTACGCCGCTAAACTGCTGGCCGCCCTTCGCAATCAGTTCGGCGGCCATGCCATCAAAACCGAGAGCGAGGATAAATGACGATCAGGGAAATCTGCGACCCGGCCTCAATCGTGATTTTCGGGGCGTCGGGCGACCTCACCCAGCGCAAGCTGATCCCTGCACTTTACAATCTTTACCGCAAGAAGCGGATGCCGGAGCAGTTCACCATCGTCGGCGTGTCCCGCAGCGCCTTCACCGATGAGCAGTTCCGCGACAAAGTGCGCGAGGGCGTAAAGACCTTCAGCCCCGAAACCTACCATGACGCGGACTGGGGCATCTTCTCGCAGCATATCCACTACTTACCGGGCAACGCGACCGAACTGGACAGCTATAAGGCACTGGACGCCTATCTCAAACAGCATGAAGTAGGCTATGGCAACCGCCTTTATTACCTGTCTACAGCCCCGTCACTCTACGTTTCCACGCTGGAAAATCTGTTTGCGGCAGGGATGGCAAATGAAGCGGACGGCTGGCGTCGAATCGTGATCGAAAAGCCGTTTGGCTACAGCCTGGCAACGGCACGGGCACTCAACCAGACGGTGCATTCGGTCTTCGAGGAGCGGCAGGTCTACCGTATCGATCATTATCTTGGCAAAGAAACCGCGCAGAACATCCTGTTTTTCCGCTTCGCCAACACCATTTTTGAGCCGATCTGGAACCGCACTTACATTGACCATGTGCAGATTACGGTGGCGGAGACCGTCGATGTCGGACGGCGCGGTGATTACTACGATGGCGCGGGGGTACTGCGCGATATGTTCCAGAATCACCTGATGCAGCTTCTCGCGCTGACGGCGATGGAACCGCCCATTTCGCTCAAGGCTGATGATCTGCGCGGCGAAAAGGCGAAGGTGATGAATGCTGTCCGCCCGATTCTGCTGCGTGATACCGTCCGTGCTCAGTATCGTGATTACCGCCAGACAGAAGGGGTTGCGCCGGATTCGCAAACGCCCACCTATGCCGCGCTGAAACTGTTCATCGACAACTGGCGCTGGCAGGGAGTGCCCTTCTATCTGCGCTCCGGCAAGGCGCTCAAACGTAAATCGAGCGAGATTGTCGTCCAGTTTCGTAATCCCCCGCTCCAACTGTTTGACATCCCACGCCAGGAACAGCATCCGAACGTCCTGTCGATCTGTATCCAGCCCGACGAAGGCATCCATCTCAAATTCGAGGCCAAGCTGCCCGACTCGCGTGAGGGCAAAACCGTCGAGATGGAATTCCACTACGACACCTCCTTCGGAAAAAATCAGATTCCCGAAGCCTATGAGCGCCTGATTCTGGACGCACTCTTGGGGGATGCGGGCTTGTTCGCCCGCAGTGATGAAATCGAGGCGTCGTGGCGACTGATGGACGGGGTGCTGGAAGGCTGGGAGAAAGACCCACGTGCCCTGCCGACTGCGTTTTATGAGCGCGGCACATGGGGGCCAGTCGAGGCAGATGAACTGCTGGACGCGAACGGTCACGCCTGGACGCTGGCCTGCGAGCACTGCTGATGGCGACGATTCAACGTTACCTGTCTGCAGCGGCTGTTGCGGAGGCCGCCGCCCAATTCTTCGCGCAAAAGGCGCAGGAAGCAATTGCTGCACAGGGACGCTTTACCGTCGCGCTCTCCGGCGGATCGACTCCCAAAGCCATGTTTACGCTGCTGGCACAAGCGCCCTTTGCCGAGCAGGTGGATTGGCCGAAGGTGCATATCTTCTGGGGTGATGAACGCACCGTCCCGCCCGACCACCCCGACAGCAACTACAAAATGGCAGCGGAAGCGCTTCTAAAGTCAGTGCCGCTGAATCCCGCCAATGTTCACCGAATGGAAGGCGAACTCGATCCGGTGGAAGCGGCGGTGCGTTATGAAGACGTGGTGCGACGCGAGTTGGGCGATTCTCCCCGCTTCGACCTGATCCTACTGGGCATGGGTGACGATGGACACACTGCGTCTCTGTTCCCCGGCACGGCAGCGCTCGACGAAACGACCCGGCTGGTCGTCGCGAATTGGGTAGAAAAGCTCAATACCTGGCGCATCACACTCAGCAGAACTGTCCTCAATAATGCAGCCAACATCGTCTTTCTGGTGGTTGGAGAGGCAAAGGCGGCGGTGCTGCTGGACGTGGTGAATGGGCCTTATCAGCCGGAAGTGTATCCGTCGCAGTTTATTGAACCCACCAAGGGAACACTGATCTGGATGGTAGATGAAGCAGCGGCCAGTCTGTTGTAGGTGGAGATTTATAAATGGGCGGGATTCAAACCCGCCCTGGAAACCGACTGCTCAGGGGCGTAAGTCCTGAGATTTAGAGAATCTGCGACAGGAACAGTTTGGTGCGTTCGTGCGTGGGACTCTCGAAGAAGTGATCGGGTGTCCCGGTTTCCACCACGCGACCACCATCCATGAAAATCACGCGGTCGGCTACTTCTCGCGCAAAGCCCATTTCATGGGTGACGCAGATCATCGTCATGCCTTCCCGCGCCAGTTCCTTCATCACGTCCAGCACCTCTTTAATCATTTCAGGGTCGAGGGCGGACGTGGGTTCATCAAACAGCATGATTTTGGGCTGCATCGCCAGCGCACGGGCAATCGCCACGCGCTGCTGCTGACCGCCGGAAAGCTGCCCCGGATACTTGGTCGCCTTTTCTGGAATGCCCACCCGCTGGAGCAGGCTCATGGCGACTTCTTCCGCTTCCTTGCGCGGGCGTTTACGGACGTAGCGCTGCGCCAGGGTGATGTTTTGCAGCACAGTGAGATGCGGGAACAGGTTGAACTGCTGGAACACCATCCCGATTTCACGCCTGATCGCGGCAATATTGCTGGTGTTGTTCGTCAGTTCAATGCCATCGACGATAATTTTGCCCTGCTGGTGTTCTTCCAGCCGATTGATGCAGCGAATCAGAGTCGATTTTCCTGACCCTGATGGCCCGATGACCACCACTACCTCACGCTCATTAACGGACATCGATACATCCTTGAGCGCCTGAAAATTACCAAACCATTTGTTCACGCTGGCGCATTCGATCATCACTTTCTTGCCAGTGTGAGTCGTTCCGTTTCCGCTTTCCATCGCGTCTTCCCTGGCTGACGATTGTTTAACAGGCCGTTAAATGTACCGAGTCAGGGAGCGGAAAGCAACTTCAAGGCGGTGATGCTGGGCAGGAAAAAATAGCCGCCGCCCCGCACCTGCACGAAGCGTGGGACGTTGTTCAGCCGCAGGCGCACCGGGTCGCGCGGGATGGTCATGCTGCCCGTTTTGTCGTTGTCGCCCAGAATGGGGTCTTTGTCGTTGTACAGGCCGTGAAACTTGCGGTTGTTCGCCCAGGTCTGCTGGATAAACTCGAACTGCCGCTTGATGTTGGCGTTAATGCACAGGAAGACCAGCCCGCGATCTGCCCCATCATCCTGCACATCACGCGGCGGGAGCTGGTCGAGCGGGATGAGTGGTGTCCCATAGGGAAGTCCGCGCCGGATGATGAGATGGCGGTCGGCCATTTTCAGCGCTTCCTGCTTGTTAGGCGGCAGCGAATCACGCGGATTGCTGCGGCGAACGTGCGATCCAAGCGGCATGAACTGGCCGTGCGGGTCACGTTCGCGAAAGTAGAAGGTGTTGAACTTTTCGAAGGGGATGGAGGGGTCATCCTTGAATGGCGCGAACACCAGCGGTGTGCCGCGCGGCCAGCGCCCGACCATCTTCGCGGCCAGCCACACCTGACGGTCATCATCAGAGAGCGCCCGGATTTGCGCCTGCGAATCCTCATCACTGGGTACGTTCGCCTTCATATAGTTCCAGAACGCGGCTACATCCTGATACAGCTTGCGGAAGACCATATAGCTGCCGTTTTTGCCCAGGTCGCGTCCATCCAACTGCGGCGAGTCGGGAAGCTGACCGTACTCATTTTCGTAGCCGAGGATGAACTCGCCCGTTTTAATGGTCGGTTCAGCGGCCTTCGGGTTCCGCACACCGCCTTCGATTTTCGGCTGGGAGACTCCGTCCAGAAAACCGAAGTGTTCGCGGCTGTCGGACAGCTTATCCCCGTCCACACTTCCGTACAGGGTTAGGCCATGCTGCTCCCATAACGTCTGCTGCTGCTGGCGGAAGGCTTCGCGCCGCTCCGCGCTATCAGCCAGCAGGACGAGAATCACATGCAGATTTTCCGGGTCGCGCCCGCCGATCTCCCAGTGCTTGGGTGCGCTTTCCGCTACATCGCCCAGGATACGCGCCCGCTGCCGTTCGGTGATTCCCTCGCGGAACTCATAAGGGAAGCTGTCCAACGCTGCCTTATTCAGGCCAAGCGCCGTCAGACCATAATGGGAAAGGCCAATCGTCAGGGACGTTGAGGGCTTGATTGTGTTGCCATTCGCGTCCTTCGGCCATTCCTGCGAGGTGGAGATCATCGGCGTGACAGCTCGCAGCCATGTTTTGCCGCTGGTTGCATCGGGAATGGTGAGGAAGATGTACGCGCCGTGCCCAAGATGGGCATAGCCGCTCATAATCAGGCCTTGAATGTCGTTGAGTTGAGGTTGTGCCATCAGTCTGCCTCTTTTGCTTACAGTCTGCGCAGCCACGCTTGCACTGAGTCGCGGTCGAGCGCACGGGTCAGGGCGCGGTCATTGAGAATATTGATGACGGTGGAGTTGGGATAGGCGCTGTAGAAGGCCTGCGTCTTCACCTGATTGAGCCGGATGACCTTTTTGAACGGTTCCAGATCGATGGCACCCTTTGCAGGGTAATCCGGGGCGCTGCGCCATACAAGGTCAAGACCGGGCGCGGCTTTGTCAGAAAAATCACCGATATAGCTGTCCCAACTGCCATCGTAATTGCTGATGAACAGCAGCCAGCGCCCCCGGTCGATGATTGACCAGTGCGCGAAATGAATCGTCGGGATTCCGCCCAGAGAACCTTTGGTCTGGAAGTGCTTGGCGATCATGTTAATCAGCAGCAGCGCGAACCGAACGCGAAACCATTCGCGGATGCCCGGTTTGATGCGTGAGATCACGGTAAGCTGGTTTTGCGTGACCAGGTCTTCAATGTCGTCAATGCCGGGTTGAATCGTCTGCCAGTTCAGTTGCAGGTTTAAGCGGGGTTCGCGCCGCTGCACCGTGCGCCGGATGGGACGGATGATGAATACAAACAACAGATTCCACACGAAATCGAGCAGGAACACGATAAAGCGCAAAAGTCCCGCAACAAAGCTGGTGATTGGGCGCAACCGATCTGCCAGTGCACGTGGTTTGATCGGCAGCAAGTCCACGATGCTTTTCAGGTCTTCGGCCAGGAATTTCTCCACCTGCCGCAGGTCGAGGAAACTCTGCAACTTCTCACGCATGTTGATGTAGCGGCGAACGTTCACGACCCGTTCGTTATGATAGCCGATATGCCGGGCCTCGAAGTCATAGGAGTGGCGGAAAATGAAGCGATAGAAGTCACGCTTGAATCGTTCAGGGTTGGCGGTGCGCGTCAGGGGATAACCCACGCACCCCCCCCAGATCAGATCCATCGCCTCCCCTGCCCGATCCACGAATTCGTCCAGGTGAGCGCGGAGGCCGCCGTCGTAGTAGCTGACGAACAGCAGAAATTCCTTCTGCCCGCCGTTCCCATCGTTGGGGATCATCACCCAGCGACAAAAATGGAGTGTTTCAAAATCTTCCAGTTTCAGGTAGATATTCCTGTCTTTGCCCCGGATGTCCTGCCCGATGAGGTCGAGCAGTTCTTCCAGGCGGCCTGCATCTCCCGGTTTGATTCTGGCGATGACCGTCAGCGTGTTTTGCATCGCATTGTCCTTTGGGTAGAGGGTGCATCTTAGCCCGGTGCTGTCCATTATATGACAGAATAGCGTTTCGGCAGCACCACCCGCTTGTGGGGTTGTCTCAGTTTTGTAAGATGAGCGTAGGGCAAACGCAGGGGAAGCATCGGCAAAAATCCGTGACGAGTGTGGTTCTAGCGGAAACAAAACCTTTTAAAAATACGTCTTTAAGACATAGGATAAAGGCGCATTCTAAGGCTGCACCATGACGAGTATCGAAGCGATGAATCAACGCGACATTCAGAAGCCAGGGGAAACGCGCCTCGCCCGTTCCGCGCCCAACCGTCCACAACGCGGCCTTCTGGGAAGTATGAGCACGGTGCTGTTGCAGCCTGCCCTCTTCTTTCGCACCCTTCCCCCTATGAGCGCGACCCGCCAGTGGTTATGGGTGGCGCTGCTGGTGCTGGCGCTCGTCGGCTTTAATGCTGTTCGCCGGGAATCACTGTCGGCATCCCCCGCTGGTGAAGCGCCAATTATCGCACCGGATGTGGGCGGCGGCATTCTTGACCCGCGACAGGGCGGCGCTCCAATTGATCCTGGAATGAGTCTGGAAGTGCCGCCCGCTGGCAATCCGCAGGAGGCTGGTACAGGGGACGAGATGGATACGGCCACCCGCTGGACAACCGCGCTGATTGCAGCCAGCGGCGTTGTGCTGATCTGGTTTGGACAGACCGTTTTGTTAAGTGAGGTTAGCCTTTTGAATGGGACTGCGCCGCGTCTGGCACATAACTTCCAGATCGCTATCTGGGCAAGTCTGCCGCTCGGTCTGCTGGCGCTGCTGCAACTGCTTTATCAGGCGGGCGGCGCTGTGATTGGCGAGCCGGGATTATCCGGGCTGGTCGGCGAACTGCCCTTTTATGCTGATCTGCCGTTGTTTGCCCGCAGCTTACTCCTGTCCTTTGCCTCCAACCTGACTCTGTTCTGGCTGTGGAGCCTGATGCTGATTTATTTCGGCGCACGCTTTGCCCTGCATGGACGCAGGTGGATAGCGCTGCTGGTGCTGATAAGTTGGGTCATTGTGCTGACGCTGGTGCCTGTGCTTACCGGAAATATCAAAGCGGAAGCCTCCCCCGCAACGGAGATGACGGACGGCATGTTCATGCCTTCTGAATTTGGCGAACCGCCGCCAGAGGGTGAAATGCCGGGGCTGACCTTTGATGCGCCTGTCCCCGAAAGCACCGAGCAAGCGCAGATCGAGACGGAAAATTTTGCAGAAATGACCCCTGACGCGGCTGAACCAGCGCACGGAAGCAACTGAGATGAGCGTACAGATTAGCCGCACACCATTATCCCCTATGATCGTCGGAGAGCGCCTCAACAAGACCTTTAAACTGGGCGATCAGTGGGTGCGAGCGTTAGACGATGTCTCGCTGACGATTCCCGAAGGGCAGTTCGTTGGCATTATGGGGCCGAGCGGTTCGGGCAAAAGCACCCTGCTCTATCTGCTGGGCGGGCTGGATCGACCGAATGACGGCGCGATTGAGGTGGCCGGTCAGCGCGTTGATCTGATGAACGGGCAGGAATTGGCGCGTTTTCGCCGGGAAACCATCGGCTTTATCTTTCAGGCGTTTCATCTCGTGCCCACGCTAACGGCACTCGAAAATGTAGCGCTGCCGGGGGTGTTCGCCGGGATGTCGCGGGATGTGCGCGAACGCCGTGCCTATCGCCTATTGGAAGCGCTTGGGATGGCCGAACGCACCCATCACCGCCCGAACCAGCTTTCCGGCGGGCAGCAGCAGCGGGTGGCGATTGCGCGGGCGCTGTTCAACGATCCACCCATCATCATGGGGGATGAACCCACTGGTGCGCTCGACAGCAAAACTGGCACCACCGTGATGCGGCTGCTGCGCAGTCTGGCGACGCGACGCAGGAAAACAGTCGTGGTCGTGACCCATGACCCAGGTGTTGCCAGTTATGCCGACCGAATGCTGCATCTGAGGGACGGACATATTACCGACGATGAGATGCAGCTACCAGCGCCATCGCTGTCTCTGGATGAAGGAAACCATGTTGAAGAATTTGAACGCTAAGGCCTGGGGGCTTGGGCTGGGATTAATCATCCTTGTTGCGGCATTTTCGGGGCTGTGGGAGTCTGCTGCACAGGACTCGCCAGAGGCTACCCAGATCGTCGCTGACCCTGTCGTGACCGGGATCGAACCATCACAGGTCAGCAATACCCAGTCAACAATCGTCACGATCTATGGGAATGATTTTTCTCAGCAGACAGGCGTCACCATTTCAGGGATTGGTCTGGTTGAACGCACGCTCGTGAGCGCCAACGTCATCACCATTACCGTTCCTGCCGGGTTAGCGCCCGGCGTCTATGAAATCCGAGTGGGGAATTCGGTCACGACTTATCAGACGGTGCCACTGCTGGTGGTTGCACCACCGCCTCCCGCTCCAGCACCGACCAATACCTTTGAGCCGCCGCCTACCCTTGCTCCGGCCACGCCCATTCCCGGTCGTCCTAATCTGCTGGTGCGCAACTTCACCGCCAACCCCTCCGTGACTACACCCGGCGGTTCGGTTTTGCTGACCTTTGAAGTGGTGAATCAGGGTAATCGCGCTGCGCAGGGGGTTTCGGTATCGGTCAACCCCGAAGCCGATTTCGTCCCGGCCAATGGACAGGCGACCGCCCTGCTGCCCGATGTTGCACCGGGTGGTACGACAACTGTTTCGCTCACAGTGATTACGTCTTCCGAGGCCGAAGACGGCGCAGCCAGTATCCCCATCAGCCTTGCCTATCGCGACTTCTCCGGCGAGACCTATACCAGCAGCAGTGCGCTTGGGATCACAGTCGATGCCGAAGAAGCAATGTCGCAGGTGACTCTGGCACGGTATATGCTCGACCCAAACCCGGTTATTCCTGGTGAAGCTGTGCGGCTGACGGTGCTTCTGACCAATTCGGGCAACGAAACCGCGACACAGGCGCTTTTGCGGGTGGCAGGCGAAGACAGCATTTTGCTCCCCGGCCCCCAGGGCGATAGTTTCCCGCTGGGGGACATCGCACCCGGCGCAAATGTCGGCGTGGAAGTGCCCTTAATCGTGGCGAACGATGCCGAAACTGGGCCGCAGTCACAGCCGATCACGATTGAATATCTGCGTGGTGGGGAAATTCAGCGCTTTACCAGCAGCCTGACCGTTCAGGTCGCCAGCGTGATTGCGCCCCGTCCTCTGATGCTCTTACAGCGCTATGATGTCGGCACAGACACGCTCAAACCGGGGGATCGCTTCATGCTGGCGCTGACGCTGCAAAACGTGGGGCAGGTCGGTGCGACCAATCTGCTGGTGACATTTGGCACGGTGGAGTCCACAGGCGGCAGCAGCGGCGGAGATAATGGTGGTGGTAATCCAAATCCTGCTAGTCCTCCTGGCGGTGGGACAGGCAGCACCGGCGGTGGCACCACGAGTACCACGCCCAGCACGACCTTTGCCCCCCTGGGTACGGGTGGCACGGTGTTCG
>JANRLJ010000036.1:0-26322 GCA_033762735.1 bacterium
ACCGTCTATCAACCCTCCCAACAGCCCTGCATCACCAAAATTAATGTGCTGGGCCCCCGCGACGGAGACCAGTACCGAACCAGGCGATGCTTCAACCAATGTGCGCACCCGCCCCAGGATACTGGTTAACCGTTCAAGCTCGTCAGGGTTCAGGCCGAGGCTTGCCAGCTCCGCTTCGTTCGGGCCTGATAAGGTCACGACTGCAAACAGTGCCAGGATTGGGCGATCACGGCCAGCCGACATATCCGAGTACAGGCTGCCGTCGATGAGTGCCGCTGCATCAAACCGCTCGTCTGCCAGCAGTGCGTCAATCGCGGCTGCCCCGCCAAAAGAATGCCCAAACACCCCAACGTGCGACAAGTCGAGACTCCCAGCCAGCACGGGATCATCGGCATTCATCCGCTCCGCCTGATCGAGGACAAACCGCAGGTCGCCAACCTGCACCGCCAGCAGCCCTTGTGCATGACGATCTGACATCTCCAGTATGTCGAGCTGAGTGGCATTCGGGGGAATAGTGAATCCGGTCGCATCGGCGGCTGGCACGGGCCGCACAACTGTACCGTCCGTGAGCAGCGCTGCTGCCGCATTGTAAGTATGGCGGACCCCGATCACCACATAACCATGACTGGCAAGCGACTCGGCAAGCGTGGTATACAGTTCCGGGAACCAACTGTTGCCGTGCGACATGATGAGAACCGGGAATGGCGTTTCGGACACCGCCACACCAGCATCACTGCGGGCATGCACGGTGACTAATTCAGCCACCATCTCCAGCGGCAGGCCAAACTGCTCACTGTAAACTGGTGCCAGCACCGGGTTGAGCCATGATGCGACGGGGGCGTCGTCATCCACGGCCGGATACCAGATGTACGCAGAAACCTCACGCAGATCGTCGGGCGAAGCGGTGAATACTTCTTCACGGCTGGGGTCGATCCATGTCCTCTCGACACGCCCAACTGCATACGCTCCGGTCGGCTCCGGAAATATCATAGTCTCCGATACTGTCTGTGCGCTGACACTGCCAGCAACCAGCAGCATTCCTGTCACGAGTATAGCGATCACCTTTATCATGTTTCTCTCCTTATCACAGAGTGCTCGACCTATGTTGTGCAGCCAGATGATCCGACGATCATCCGACTGCGCTTCATAGGTTCGTTCAGGATGCGTTTTCCATAACGTAGATCAGCGCAGGATTGACCAGCGAAAGCAGGCTTACATTTTGCTGGTTTGCCTGGTTGATGGATCGGGCAATGGCAATATCCAGGTCAGGGCAGTAAAGCGCAATCACACCCCAGAAGCCGCCATGCGTCCAGCAGGTCAGCCCATCGCCACTGATACGGAAAATGCCCATACCCGCGTCCATGCCGTCCTGGACACCACGATTTGTCTCAGGAATGGTGAGCATAGTTTCGAGTGTTTGTGCCTGCTCAAACACCTCGCCACGCAGCAGCGCCCGGAAGAACACGGCGAGATCACGGCTGGTCGAGACCAGCCCGCCGCCGCCGAATAAATCGACGGAGGGGTCAAGCGACTCCGTGATATCAACGTCACCGAAATACTGGTGCGACATCTCCAGCCTGTCCGGGACGGATTCGAGGCGTTCCCAGTAGGTGTTCGTCATGCCCAGCCGCTCGTAATCAAGCAGTGCCCGCACGGCTGCGCCGAGGTTCTGCCCGGTCTGGCGCTCGATGAGTTCGCCAAGCAGGATGTAGCCCGTGTCGGAATAGCTGTACTGTGCGCCGGGATCGCCCACCGGGTCGGCTGTATCGACGGCAAATTGAACTTGGTCCGGTTGAGTCCAAACACGCTCCGGCTCACCGAGGACTGCAGAGAAATAGGCAGGATTTCCCGCAGAAAAGTCCGCGATGCCGCTGGTATGCAGCAAAAGCTGGCGCACGGTGATCGCGTCGGTCACGTAGCCGTCGGCTTGCAGAATGGCAATGCTTTCGTCGCTGACGTACTGCTCAATCGAGGCATCGAGATCAACCTCGCCCATCTCCACCAGGCGCAGCACGGCGGCAGCGGTGAACGTCTTGGTCACACTGGCGATGCGGAACGCTGCGCCGGGTTCCAGTGGGCTGCCGGACGCGAAATCGACCACGCCCGCCGCCAGATCGACATCAATCCCCACTTCGGGCGCAATCACTGTGAGAAGCTGACCGGGAATGATAGGGTTGGCGGCGATCTCCTCATCCATCTGCGATTGCAGAGCGGTGCTGAGGTCAGTATGATCGGCGGACGGGGATGCACTCAAAATCGAGTCGAGCGACACCGCGACCATTTGCGCGATGTCTTCCGGGACACATTCCGTCGTGGCACACAGCACCACGATCATCAGGTTTGCATCAGGCAGAACAACGCCCAGGCTGAGGAACCCTAACACCCCGCCTGAGTGACCAATGGCGGGACCGAACTCCGTATCCCACTGATCCAGCCCCACACCATACACGTCATCATCGCCGTCGGCGAAGGTCATCATTTGCGCCAGCGAGTCGGCTGTTAGCAGCGTTTGGTCGATCAGCAGGGCACGGTAAAAGGTGGTGATGTCCTGCGTCGTCGAGATCAGCCCGCCGTCGCCCAGCCCGAAGCCGTCATTGATGGCACTGACATCTTCCGGCACACCATCGCCATCCCAATCGTGGTAACCCACCACAAGGGTCGACTCCGCACTGTCCGCCAGCGTTTCAAACGACTGCGAATAGGTATCGTCCAGGTTGAGGGGGTCAAGGATGTAGCTGCGGATGAGTTCGTGCAGCGGTGCGCCACCCGCCTGTTCCATCACAAGCTGCGCCAGCAGGTAGTTGGTGTTGGAATACGATACGTTGTCACCCGGCGCAAACAAGGCGGGCAGCCCATAGGCGTAGGTCAGCGCGTCTGCTGCCGTCCATGAAAAATCGGGATCGGCTCTCAACTGCGCCTGAAAGGTAGAGGTAGCCAGGTAATCCGGAATGCCGCTCTGCATGGCAAGAAGCTGGCGCACCGTCACGCCGTCGCTCCCGTCAAGATTCGCAATCTGGTTCACCACATCATCAGGCAGGTATTCAGCGGCCAGTGCATCCAGGTTGAGCAGCCCGTCTTCGGCCATGCGGAAGGCGGTGGCCGCCACAAAGGTCTTGGACATGCTGCCGATGCGAAAACGGTCGCCAGGTTCGGCGGGGACGGTGCCATCGCGCGATCCCACCACAGCTCGGAGCGTTTCATCACCGACCGTCACCTGCACAGCGATGGCGGCGGTGCTGCCCGCGCTGAAGGTGGCGTCGGCATACTGTTGAAGGGCATCGGAGAGTTGAGCCGATGCGCTTTCGTCAGCGCTCGGCGTACCGGGCAGCACAAACGCCGGAGCGCCATACTCCTGCGCAATACAGGAGGTTTCCAGCGACGCACCATCGAGCGTATTGAGAAACATGTGCATCAGGACCACAGCGCATTCACTAAAAATCATCCCATGTCCTTGTCCGGGGAAATCCAGGACGCTCACATTGGAGAGCGTTTCTGCTGCTAAATACCCGTCCCCTACCGGCGTTGTTGGGTCAAATTCGCCGTTGAGGATCAGGGTTGGAATATCGCTGGTGACGGGCGTATTTTCCACAGCATCGGCTGTTCCTGACTGCCAGATCGCACACGAGGTGTATTCCTGCACATGGTTCCGGCCAATGGCAGCTACCAACGGATCGGCATCATTGACCTGCGACATCAATTCATCAAGGCTGCTGAACGCTATCTCCTCATTGCAGTTCACCGATAGATACGCGGCGACTCCCAATGCTGCGAGTTCGAGTTCAGCCCTCGGAATCGGATTATTGGCTTCCAGCGATAAGACGTCGCCGGTCGCCGCTGCGGCGATGAGCGCCGGGATCAGCGTGATTCGGTCTGCACGGTAAGCCGATCTGAACAACCATGCTGCCAGGACATCCCCTGTGAAGGCTTCTCCATTGACCGTCAGAGGGGAATCGTTCAGCCGGGTGATGGTTGCACGAAGTGTTTCGCTGAGGTCTGGGTAGGCTGCATTACATGCTGCGTCCGATGCACATGCCGCCAGCACCTGGTCAAGCACACTAGAGATCGTACGCACCCCCCCATTGAAGTCAATCTGCGGCGGAAACACACCATCCAGCACTAGACTACGTATCCCTTCAGGATGATTACGGGCAATGGTGAGTGCCCAGCGTGTTCCATAGGACAAGCCCAGGATGTTCCATTCTTCCACACCCAGCGCCACACGCAGAGCCGCGACATCTGCCGCCGCTTCGACGCTGTTGTAACCGGTGAGGTCGGCACCTTCGGCTGTCAGCTTATCGAAGCAGGCGCGCACAGCCTGTTCATCCCCGTAATATACGCTGATGAGATCGTCACACACAAGACGAGGACGGGAATAGCCGACGCCCCGCTGCTCGACAAAGATCACATCGCGCTCCAGCGCCAGCCCTGCCGCCAGTTGGGGCATCATGGGCAGGGTTAGCATACCGAGGAGCAGGGGATCACCGGGCCCACCGCCCAGCACCACCAGTGGGGTCTGTGGGTCAGGAGTGAGCGTGTGGACGATGGCGACAGCAATCTGGATGGTGCGGCTGTCGGGATGAGTGCGGTTCTCCGGCACGGACAGATAACCGCAGGTGATAGACAGCGGGAATCCCTCCGCTTCGGGTGGACACGGCTCGACAGTGAAGTCTTCCCCAATAGTGTAGCGGTCGCTGGGTGTGTCCTGCGCCGACAGCACAGACGGCGCGAACAACAAACAAGCGATCACCAGCGCAAGAACAGTTTTCATGGATTTCCTCTCAGCCAAATTCGATGACCTCTACAGCCTAAAAGAAACCGCACATTGAAACATCGGGGGCTGGTTGAGAAGTTCTCTGCAATTTGCAGAGGCAAATTCATCATGGCGCACACATGCCCAATCGCCTTATCCCCTATGCTCTTGTTCGTAAATCGAACTGAGGTCACGACCATGAAGAAGCGTCCCCTGCTGACATTTTTCGCGCTCACCTTCGCCATTACGTGGGGATTGGCGCTGGTGTATGTGGTCTTTGATGACGTACTTTCCCCCGTCCTGGGGCCGCTGAGTGACCGCAACCCAATCTACTGGGTTGCGGTGTTCTCTCCGTCAATCTCCGCCCTGCTTCTCACGGCTGTTTTTGAAGGTTGGGCAGGTGTTCAGGTGCTTTTGACACGTCTGGTGCAGTGGCGTTTTGGCGCGGTGTATTACGCGCTGATCCTGATCGGCATTCCGCTGCTGGGCATCATTACGGGCAGTGTCGCGGGTACGGCGCTGCCCGTCAGCCTGGCAGCCATTGCCGCCAGCAGGTTTGGCGGGGCTGGCCCGCTGGGCGAAGAACTGGGCTGGCGCGGATTTGCACTGCCGCGCCTGCTTGCCCTGCACAACCCGCTTCGGGCAAGCCTGATCCTGGGGACGATCTGGGGGGTGTGGCATCTGCCGGCGTTTGCGCTGGCAGGCACCGCCCAGAACGCGCTTTCCCTGCCCATGTTTATGCTGGGAGCGCTGGCGCTGTCGGTCATCGCAACCGCCGTATTTCACGCCACGCAGGGGAGTGTGCTGAGTGCCGTGCTGCTGCACATGATGGTCAATATCTCGATCAACGCAATTGCTGGCTCCTTCAATGCCATGACGGTCGGGCTGACAATTTTGGCGTTGGTAATTGCTCTTGGGTGGTCGCTGTGCGCCACTCCATCTCTGCAATTTGCAGAGAACACTTCTACACGGCGCGAATGAAGCGCGGTGCCAGCCCACATATCCTGTGTTCAGCATATTGTGAAATCAGTGAGGTGAAACCATGTTCAGATCGTCTCGCGTTGTATTCTTCGTCGTCTTCCTGCTGACCGCACTGAGCTTCTCAGCCGCCGTGACGGCGCAGGAACCTACCCCCACGACTGAGTCGCGCTATCTCACCATGCGCGATGGCATCGAGATTGCTGTTGATGTCATTTATCCGGCAGACTTCGACCCCGCGCAAGCCTACCCGACGCTGATGCAAGCGACGCGCTACTGGCGTGGCTATCAGGGGTTGGAGACGTGGCAGGGCAAGCCGGAGATCGGTGCGCTGGTTGCCAACGGCTACATCGTGGTCATGGTAGATGCGCGTGGTACGGGCGCGTCGGGCGGTGACCGCCTGATCGAGTGGTCACCCGATGAAATTGCGGATTATGGTGAAGTGATTAACTGGATCGCGGCGCAGCCATGGTCAAACGGGCGGGTAGGAGCGTTTGGTGTGTCTTACGCCGGGACGACTGCTGAACTGGCCGCCGTCCCGAATGCACCCGCGCTGGTTGCTGTTTCCAATCAGTACAGCAATTTTGACCCACTGTTCTATCTGGCACATCCTGGCGGCGTGTTCACCGAATGGTTTGTGCGCCGCTGGAGCGATTACAATGCCGCGCTGGATACGAACGATGTGTGTGCGGTCTTTGGGGTCTTGACGGGCGGGCCATGTGACCCAGCACAACTGCCGACGACGGGCGTGCGCCCTGCCGACACCGATACCGAAGGCACCTATCTGGCATCGCTATTGGCGGAGCGCTTCAGCGCGAATGTGTATGACTCGGTGAACACCATTACCTATCGCGGCGAGTCATATGGCGAGAGCGGCCAATCCGTCGATTCGGTCAGCGTATACAACCAGCAAGAGGCTATCGAAGCATCCGGCGTGCCGATGTTCACTTGGGTCAGTTGGCTGGACACGGCGACAGCGGACGGTGCGCTCAGCCGCTATCTCACCTTCAGCAACCCACAGCGCGTGATCATCGGGCCATGGTCACACGGCGGCGGATACCACACCGATCCATTCTTTGATGCGGATACACCCGTTGATCCATCCCTGGAAGCGCAGTTCGGGCTGCTGCTGGAATTCTTCGACAGCCAGCTCAAGACGGATGCCCCTGCCCCGGTTGAGAGCAGCATCACCTACTACACTCTGAATTCCGGCGAATGGCGAACGACTTCGGTATGGCCGCCGGAAGGTGTGGAAATGCAGTCGTGGTACTTGGGTGCAGAGAACACCCTCGCCACCTCAATGCCGACCGATGCGAGTGGCGCAGACAGCTACACGGTTGATTTCACTGCCACGACGGGCGACGCAACGCGCTGGCACAGCATCATGACGAGCGGTGACATCATCTATCCAGATCGCGCTGCTGAAGACGAAAAACTTCTGACCTATACCACTGCTCCGCTAACCGAGGCGGTAGAGATCACGGGCAGTCCAGTCGTGACGCTGCACATGGCCTCCACTGAAAGCGACGGTGCGCTGCATGTGTACCTGGAGGCGGTCGCGCCGGACGGACAGGTAACCTACATCACCGAGGGCGTACTGCGCCTCATCCACCATCCGCTCTCCAGTGCAGAGCCGCCCTATGCCCAGCTTGGGCCGTACCGCAGCTATGAAGAAGCGGACGCACAGCCACTTGTACCAGGTGAAACAACCGAGATCGTGGTCACGCTGTATGCCACATCGGTTCTGATTGAAGAAGGCTCCAGCGTCCGCGTTTCTATCGCGGGGCATGATGCCTCTGTGTTCCGCCGTTACCCTGCGGAGGGTACGCCTGTGCTGACCATCGAACGGAATGCAGTGTTCCCTTCGCGGATTGATCTGCCCGTCGTGGCGCAATAGCCAATTGGGGCAATCAGCAAACGTTGACACTTCAAACTGTGCTTCGTTCACAACCGAAATCGATTTCAGTAGTGCCAACGAGAGTAGGGCGAGGGGGGCGAGAAATGGAGAGCGAATGGGAACTCGACCGTATTCGCTCTTCCGTTTGCCTCGAGTGCATTCTGAGTAGACGTTAAGCAAACAGCTAAAGCGGATCCGAAATTTTCCCCATGTGCCGTTGGCGGCCACCACACCATCACTTGTCACACAGGTAGGACAGCTTGCAGTCCACTCTCTGAACAGTCGAGGAAGTGGATAAAACGGCTGCACATCGGTACACTTTCCCTTTTCAGGACCGAGAGAGACTGTGTTATGGAACATCGACAGTTAGGCGCTTCAGGGTTGTTTGTGCCCGTGCTGGCGCTGGGTACGGCGACATTTGGCGGCAGATCAGAATGGTTTCGCAAATGGGGAAATACCCAGCTTGAGGAAGCCCGCACCCTGGTTGATCTGTGCTTGGAAAGGGGTATCAATTTCTTTGACACCGCCGATGTCTATTCCGACGGATTGTCAGAGGAAATTCTGGGTCAGGCCATCGGCCATCGCCGCGACCAGGTGCTGATTGCCACCAAAGCCTGCTTCCGCATGGAGCCGGGTCCGAACGGACTCGGTGCCTCGCGTCATTACCTCATCCGCGCCTGCGAAGCCAGTCTGCGGCGGCTCGGCACGGATTACATTGACCTCTATCAGCTTCACGGCTTCGATGCCAAAACCCCGGTTGAAGAGAGCCTGCGTGCGCTGGAAGACCTGGTGCGAACGGGCAAAGTCCGTTACATTGGCTGCTCCAATTTTTCCGGCTGGCATCTGATGAAGTCGCTGGCAGTTTCGGAAAAATATGGCCTTTCCCGGTATGTGTCTCACCAGGGCTACTATTCGCTGATCGGGCGCGAATATGAGTGGGAACTGATGCCGCTGGCGCTTGACCAGAAAATCGGCACGATTGTGTGGGGGGCGCTCGGCGGCGGGCGGCTGACGGGCAAAGTCAGCCGCGAGACCCCCATACCTCCCAATACCCGTGTGAGCGAGGGCGGCACAGAGGGCTACGTCGAGGACGAGAAGCTGTACAACATCGTCGATGTGCTGCGTGCGCTGGCTGAGGACACCGGGAAGACCCCTTCTCAGGTGGCGCTCAACTGGCTGCTGCACCGCCCGACAGTGACGACGGTCGTCATCGGGGCACGCAATGCTGACCAGTTGAAGGCCAACTTTGGCGCGGTCGGCTGGACGCTGACCCCCGAACAGATGGTGCGCTTGGACGAGGTGAGCGCGTCGCGCCCGATTTATCCCTACTGGCATCAGCAGAACGCATTTTCAGAACGCAACCCACGTCCTGTATAGCCGATCACAGCGGATTTTCTGTGACGCGAAAACAATGAAACTCAAGGACGCATTTGAATTTACCGTCCTCGGCAAAACACACCTTGTCGCGGGTAAGGAAGGCCTGGGGCGTGAAATCCGGTGGGTGCATATTGTCGATATGCCCGATATTGTCGATTGGGTGTCGCCGGGGCAACTCCTGCTGACGACGGGTTACGCCTGGCCGCGTGACGAAGCCAGTCAGCGGGCGCTGGTGCGTTCGCTTGCAGCGAAAAATCTGGCCGGAGTCGGGTTGGCTGTGCCGCGCTTCTTCGATCATTTCCCCGCCGCATTCTGTGACGAGGCCGACCAGCACACGCTGCCACTGCTGGAAATTCCCTGGGAAATTCCCTTTACCTCTATCACGGAAGAACTGCACACGGCCATTCTTGCCGAACAACTGCAACTGCTGGAACAGTCCGAAAAAATTCATCGCACCCTGACCCAGACCGCGCTGGAAGCCAGCAGTTTGCAGGACATCGCGCAGGCACTCGGCAGCCTCATTCACCACGCTGTCACCTTTGAAGATCAGGAAGGCCGCATCCTGGGTGCCTATAACATCCCTGGCACCGAAGATCGTATCCGAAGGGAAACGCTCGCCAGCGGCTTTACGCCAGTAGTGTTTCTCGATTACCTGGAACAAACGGGGTACAAAGCGCAGATCGACAGTGCTCGCAGCCCGATTCGTATTCCGCCCGTGCCCGCGCTGGATTTTGTCGGACGCATCGTGTGCCCCATCCGTTTGAAAGGGGAACTCGTGGGAAGGGTGTGGATTATCGAGGGCAGCACACCGCTGAGCGAACTGGAGCTGCGGGCGGCTGAACACGCGGCGATGGTCGCTGCGCTGCAGATCGCGCACCAGCGGGCGATTGCCTCAATGGAAGCCCGTGTAGGTTATTCGTTCCTGACGACCATTCTGGAAGGGCGGTTTGAGGCGACTCCCCAGGCAGTAGAACGCGCCCAGCTTCACGGTCTGGTGCTGGAAGGCTGCTACCGTGTGGGCATTTTCGTCATGGATGAGCCGCTGCCCTTGTCGCATGAGGGACTGCTCAAACGAGAGGCCTTTGCCGAGGCACTGCGCCACCAGCTTCAGCGGATCGGTGCTGCGCCGCTGGTCTCGGTGTCGATGAATCAGATACAGTTTCTACTGGCAGAACACCTGAATCCCGAACAACTCTGGCAGCGTGTCTCCCAAACCAGTGTTGCGCTGGGGGTGAGCCGTGCCTATCGCGGCATTGAGGGTGTCCGAGAAGCTTATCTGGAAGTGCTGGGGATGCTGCCGCACTTGTCCTGGAATCGGCTTCAGCGTTACGAGGCGCTGCTGCTGCCGCGTGTGCTGTCGGGGGAAAGTGCCGCACAGCAGGCATTTGTTGAGTCGCTGTTCGCGCCGCTCAGGAACCACAAGAACGGGGATGTCCTGATCGAAACGCTGGTGGCTTTCGCGCAGTCCGGGTTTCATTTGCGGCGCACGGCGGACGCGCTGAACATCCACCCCAAGTCTCTGCGCTATCGTCTGGAGCGGGCGGCGGAACTGGGCGGCTGGAATTTGCACGATCCTGAAACCCGTTTTCAGCTTCAGCTTGCCACCCACATCCGCGAACTTCAGAAGGCATTTATCCGAACGAGATAAAAAAACCGAAGAAAATTTTTCCCAAAAGTGGTCGATTTTCCCCGCCAGCTTTCTAAAATCGAGCCATTCTTTCCAGGGGAGAAGTTATGCTCAACGAACAGACGCGCACTTCTGAACTCAAACGCCTGCGCGATCAGCATGTGCCCAGAGGTGTCTCCAACAGTCACCCCATTTTTCTGGTGCGGGGGGAAGGCGCACGTCTGTGGGATGTGGATGGCAACGAGTACATTGATTTTGTCGGTGGCATCGGTGTTCTCAATGTAGGGCATAATCACCCCCGCGTGGTGCAGGCCATCAAAGCACAGCTTGAGCAGTTGACCCATGCCTGTTTTCAGGTCGGCATGTATGAGCCGTATGTGCGGCTGGCCGAACGGCTGAACGGCATCATGCCGGGGCAGGGACCACACAAAACCATCTTCTTCACCACTGGCGCAGAAGCCACCGAGAACGCTGTGAAGATCGCACGGGCAGCCACCAACCGCCCGGCCATTGTCGCCTTCCGCAACAGCTTTCATGGACGCACGCTCATGGGTATGAGCCTGACCGGGAAGGCTTCCCCCTACAAGCAGAACTTCGGCCCGTTCGCGCCGGAAATCTATCATGCGCCGTTCCCTTACGAATACCGCGATTGGTCCGTGGAGCGGGCGCTGGATGGCCTGCATGACCTGTTTGCGATGCAGGTTTCGCCGGAGCGCGTCGCTGCCGTCATCATCGAGCCTGTCCTGGGTGAAGGCGGCTTCGTCCCCGCGCCGCCAGACTTCCTGCACGAACTGCGCCGCATTACGGAACAGCACGGTATTCTGTTCATCGCGGACGAAATCCAGAGCGGTTTCGGGCGCACAGGCCGCATGTACGCCATTGAGCACAGCGGCATCACGCCGGATATGGTGACGTTTGCCAAGAGTGTGGCAGGGGGGGTGCCGCTGTCGGGTGTGACGGGACACGCCGAGATTATGGACGCGCCTGCGCCTGGTGGCTTAGGAGGGACGTTCGCGGGCAATCCGCTGGCGTGCGCGGCGGGACTGGCGGTCTTTGAAATTTTCGACGAGGAAAATCTGCTCCAGCGGGGGCAGGAACTGGCACAGGGCTTGCTGACTGCCTTCCAGGGATTCCAGAAACAGTATCCGCAGATCGGCGATGTGCGCGGTATTGGTCCCATGATCGGGCTGGAATTCGTCAAAGACCCGGCAACAAAGGAACCCGCGCCCGAAGTCGTGAATCAAATCATCGAACAGGCGCGGCAGGAAGGGCTGCTCCTGCTGAAGGCGGGCTTATACAACAACGTTATTCGCGTCCTGGTGCCCCTGGTCGCCACGCCGCGTGACCTGGAAGAAGCCCTGAGCGCGCTGGAGAAATCGCTGGCGGCTGTGCTGCATTAGACGTGTTGATCGCTGTGTCCGGCGCATTCTACGACTGGGCTTCCCATGTTACGACCGGGCGGACACGATCAAATCTGTGGTCATCAAACTGGTTCGGTTTTAAGGAGAACTCGCATGAAAAAATTACTACTGGTGGTACTCGTCGTGTGTCTGCTGCCGTTGGGTGTGGTCTTCGCTCAGGACGGCATGGTGATGGAACTCGGTGAAGGCGAAGGTTCGCTCGATATCATCGCCTGGCCGGGGTACATCGAACGCGGTGAAACTGACCCGAACTTCGACTGGGTGACGAGCTTCGAAGAAGCAACGGGCTGCATGGTGAACGTTCGCACGGCAGCCACTTCCGATGAAATGGTCGCGCTGATGAACGAAGGCGTTTTCGATCTGGTGACGGCTTCCGGCGATGCAAGCCTGCGCCTGATCTACGGTGGCCGCGTTCAGCCCATTAACCCCGAATTGATCCCCAGCTTTGACACCGTGGACGAACGTCTGCAGAATGCACCCTGGCATACTGTAGATCGTGACGGGGACGGCACGGCGGAACATTACGGCGTTCCCTATCAGTGGGGGCCGAATGTGCTGCTGTACAACACCGAAGTCTTCTCCGAAGCACCGGAAAGCTGGAACGTGGTATTTGAAGAACAAACCCTGTCTGATGGCGAGTCCAACGTGGGGCGTGTGCAGGCGTATGACGGCCCCATCCATATTGCGGATGCTGCCAATTACCTGATGTTCCATAACCCTGAACTGGGCATCACCGACCCCTATTCGCTGAACCGTGACCAGTTCAATGCCGCGCTCGACCTCCTGCGTCAGCAGCGCGAACTGGTCGCCCGCTACTGGCACGATGCGTTCATCCAGATCGACGATTTCGTCAACGAAGGCATTGTGGCCTCCGGGAGCTGGCCGTTCCAGGTGAATCTGCTGGTAGCGCAGGGTGCGCCCGTCGCCAGCACCATTCCGCAGGAAGGTGCGACGGGCTGGGCAGACACCACCATGATGCATGTCGATTCCCCCCACCCCAACTGCGCTTATCTGTGGATGGAACATTCCCTCAGTGCGCAGGTTCAGGGCGATCTGGCGGCCTGGTTCGGTTCTGTGCCGGCTGTGCCCGCAGCCTGTGAAGGCAACCAACTGCTGGGTGAAAGCGGCTGCGCGACCAATGGTTTCGACAACTTCGATCTGATTAAGTTCTGGCGCACGCCGACGGAAGACTGTGGCGACGAGGATGAGGCGACCACCTGCGTGCCTTACCGTGAATGGGTGACGAACTACATCGCCGTCATTGGCGGCCGCTAAACAGGACACCAGGGGCGTTGCAGGTCTGCACGCCCCTGTCCCATTTTTGCCACAAGTCAAAAACAGAGGCGATGGATGAACAGCTACCAACTATGGATGAATGGTCAGTGGACGCCGAGCAAAAATGGCGGACGGATGACGGTTGAGAATCCTTCCACTGGCGACTCGATTGCTGAAGTGGTGGATGCCAGCCCGGAGGATGTGGCGGCGGCGGTGGCTGCCGCGCATGAGGCCTTTTATGACGGGCGCTGGTCCCGGCTGACGCCGGGCGAGCGCTCACTCGCAATCTGGCGGCTGGCTGATTTACTGGAAAAGCGCATTGAGGACTTCGCACGGGCGGAGTCGGAAAATACGGGGAAGCCCTATGGCTTCGTCAGCCTGGGTGCGGATATGCCCTTTGCCATCGACAACCTGCGCTTTTTTGCCGCCGCCGCCAGAGATACACACGGGCATTCCGCAGGCGAATACGCGAAGGGTTTTACCTCGATGTATCGTCGTGAACCTGTTGGGGTGGTGGGGCAGGTTGCGCCCTGGAATTACCCCCTGATGATGGCGGTCTGGAAAATCGGCCCCGCGCTGGCGGCGGGCTGTACGATTGTCCTTAAGCCCGCCCCCGGCACACCGCTCACAACTCTGATGCTGGGCGAGTTAATCGCCGAAGCCGGGATACCCGCCGGGGTCGTGAACATTATCACGGGCGGTAATGAAACCGGGCAGGCGCTGGTCGAGCATCCTGACGTGCGGATGGTCAGCCTGACAGGTTCGACCAACACCGGCAAGAAGATCATGAAAACGGCGGCGGAAACGCTTAAGCGTGTGCATCTGGAACTCGGCGGCAAGGCACCCTTCATTGTGTTCGATGATGTCGATGTCGAGGCACTGGCGGGCGTGGCGACGCTGGCTTCCACTTTCAACACTGGGCAGGACTGTACCGCCGCGACTCGCGTTTATGTGGAAGAAAGCCGCATGAACCAGGCGACGGAAGCGATTGTCGAGGCGATGCGTGCGGTCAAAATCGGGCAGCAGTTTGAAGCAGATGTCCAGATGGGGCCGCTGATTTCTGCCACGCAGCGCGAACGTGTGCAGGGCTATGTAGAGCGGGCGAAAGCGGCTGGCGCTCGTGTGCTGACGGGCGGCGGTGTGCCGTCTGGCATCAACGGCGGCTACTTCTACGAGCCAACCGTGCTTGTGGACGTCGATCAGAAATCGGAAATTATCCAGCAGGAAGTGTTTGGTCCGGTGCTGACCATCAGCCCGTTCAGCGGTGAGGAAGAGGCGCTGCGCCTGGGCAACGATGTGCTGTATGGGCTGGCGGCATCGGTGTGGACGAAGGACATTGGCCGCGCCATGCGTATCGCGCGCGACCTGGAATTCGGGACGGTGTGGGTGAACGACCATATCCCGCTGGCATCCGAAACCCCGCACGGCGGTTTCAAGCAGTCCGGGTTTGGTAAAGACCTCTCAGCGGAAGCGGTGAACGACTATCGCATCACCAAGCATGTGATGGTCAGGAACGCTTGACAGACGGAACGCAGTTGAAAGGAGAAATTGCGCTGCCTCGCTGCCGCGCAGGAGCAACATGAGTTTGCAAATGACAGAGGGCGGCAGGCCAAGTGCAGTGCGTCTGGAGCAGGTGTCCCGCCATTTTGGGACGGTGCACGCCCTCGATGCGATCTCGCTGGAGATTGCCGATGGGGAATTCTTTTCCATGCTGGGGCCTTCCGGCAGCGGCAAGACCACGTGCCTGCGGTTGATCGCCGGGTTCGAGCAGCCCACCAGCGGTGCGATTTACCTGCATAACCGGGATGTTGTGGGGGTGCCCCCGTTTGACCGCGATGTGAATACCGTCTTTCAGGATTACGCGCTGTTCCCGCATATGACGGTGGGGGAGAACATCGCCTACGGGCTGATGATTAAAAAAGTGCCTAAAGCTGAACGCGAGCGCCGCGTGCAGGAAATGCTGGAACTGGTGCGGCTGCCGGGTGTGGCGAAGCGCAAACCGTCGCAGCTTTCCGGCGGGCAGCGGCAGCGTGTGGCGCTGGCACGGGCGCTCATCAATCAGCCGAGCGTACTGCTGCTGGATGAGCCGTTGGGTGCGCTTGATCTCAAGCTGCGGCAGGAAATGCAGATTGAACTGAAGGCCATTCAGCAGCGGGTCGGCATCACCTTCATTTACGTCACCCACGATCAGGAAGAAGCGCTGACGATGAGTGACCGCATCGCTGTATTCAATCAGGGGCAGATTGAACAGGTCGGTTCGCCTGCCGAAATTTACGAAGCGCCCGCGACCTCCTTTGTGGCGGGATTCGTGGGTACGTCGAACATTCTCAGGGGTGAACTGGCACAGCACTTCATGGGTTCGCCGGAGCCGTTCGCCGTCCGGCCAGAGAAAATTCGCATCTGTCCGGTAGATGCGTCCGTGCCTGCGGGAACCTGTGCCGTGACGGGCAAAATCCGCGATGTGGTGTACCTCGGCGTTCACACGCGCTATCTGGTTGAACTGGAGGGCGGCACGGACGTTACCGTGATCCAGCAGAACGTACAGGAAACGTCCCAGAGTGTGCTGGTGAATAAAGGGCAGCGCGTCATGCTGATGTGGGACAAAGTCTTTAATCATCGGCTGAGTGTACGGGTGGAGGTCTGATGGCGCTCGTATCCCAACCCGCCCAAACCCCTCTGTCCCCACGTAACCCGGTGAGCCGCCTGCGGGCTGTCCTCGCTTTATGGGGGCGCTATCTCTGGCAAAACCGCCGTGCGCTGCTCTATCGTCACCCGAATATTGCGCTCGTGCTGCTGCTGCTGCTGCCGATGCTGTGGATGATCGTGATCTATCTGGGATCAATCTCCGCAATGCTGGTGCAGAGTTTCTTCTCTGTCGATGATTTCACCGGGAGCGTCGTTCCCAGGCTCACCACCCGCGCCTATATCGAGTTGTTTACGCCCTCGCATCTGGATATTGTGGCGCGAACGGCAGGGATGGCAGCAGCGGTGACGATCACCTGCGCCGTCATGGCTTTTCCTCTGGCCTACTATATGGCGCGTTATGCCACGCCGCGCATTCGTGGACTGATGTATCTGGCAGTCATGATTCCGCTGTGGTCGAGTTTTCTGGTGCGCGTCTATGCCTGGAAGCTGATTCTGGCCGACGAGGGAATCATTACCTGGTTTCTCAACGCGGTGGGGTTGGGCGGTGTGCTGGATGCCATTCTGGGGCTGCCCCTCATTGGCGGGCGAACGCTCTCTTTTTCGTTTCTGGGCATGTTCCTCGTCTTCGTTTACATCTGGCTGCCGTACATGATTCTGCCCATTCACGCCGCCCTGGAACGTGTGCCCAAATCCTACATTGAGGCGTCCAGCGATCTGGGCGCAAAACCGGGCTATACCTTCCGCCGCGTGATCTTACCGCTGGCGTTTCCAGGGGTGGTGGCCGGGTCGATCTTCACTTTCTCGCTCACGCTGGGCGATTTTATTGTCCCCAGCATCATCGGCAATTCCAGCTTTTTCATCGGCAGAGCTATTCAGAGTCACTACGGCACATCGGGCAATATCCCGCTGGCGGCGGCGCTGACGCTGGTGCCCATTGTCATTATGGCGGTGTATCTGCTGATGGCGAAACGTCTGGGGGCTTTCGATGCCCTCTAAAGCCTCGTTTGGTCTGAAGGCAGCGACAGGCTTCGCACTGCTGTTCCTGCACTTTCCGATTCTCGTGATTGTGCTGTATGCCTTCACCACCGAAGAAGCCTCATTCACGTTTCCGCCGCCAGGGCTGACAACCCGATGGATTACGGCCATTGGGGAACGCGAAGACTTCTGGAGGGCGCTGGCCCTGTCACTTCAGGTGGCGGCCATTGCCACGCTGCTGGCAATTGTGCTCGGCACACTGATTGCACTGGCGACCTACCGCCGCCAGTTCTTCGGGCGCGACACGATTTCGCTGCTGGTCGTGCTGCCGATTGCGCTGCCAGGCATTGTAACCGGGATCGCGCTGCGTTCGTCGCTGAGCCTGTTTGATGTCGATCTCACGGTCTGGACGATTATTGTGGGGCACGCCACCTTCTGCATCGTGACCGTCTATAACAATGTGGTGGCGCGGCTGCGGCGGATGTCGGGTTCACTGGTCGAAGCGTCGATGGATTTAGGGGCGACCAGCTTCCAGACCTTTCGCCATGTGGTGCTGCCCAATATTGCCACCTCGCTGCTGGCAGGGGGGATGCTGGCCTTCGCTTTATCGTTCGATGAAATTATCGTGACCACCTTTACAGCCGGGTCTGACGATACACTGCCTATCTGGATTTTCAACCAGATCAACCGTCCGCGTGATCGTCCCGTCACCAACGTGGCCGCCATCGTCGTCATCCTGATCACACTCGTGCCGATTTATCTGGCCTATCGCCTGACGCAGGATACCCGCGAATAACTGCGTTTTTTCAGCAAAATCAAAAAACAGGGCAGAGGTGTGCCATCTCTGCCCTGTTCGCCTGAGCGTCTTACTTCATACCCGCCTGGTTTCCCTGATGGGAATGGTGCGGAAGGTTGAGACGCTGCTCCAAAGCCATGCGTAAACCGTTGAGTACCGGGAGATTTTCTATCTGTTCCAATATCGCCTACCTGATAATCTTGCGTGAAAAGACTTCCTTGATCGGCGCAAAGTACAACCGGCCTTCTACCGTGTCGATAAAGGTAAAGTTGAGCAGTCATTTTTTCATCCGGTCGCAAGCAACTGCAGTAGCGCTCGCTTGAACCTCGGTCGTTCACCCGTTTTGTTTTCATTCACGTCCCCTTCCTTATTTATTGTAATGAACAACTTTTTGCTCCACTACCTGCGAGCAAGCTCAATCCGCGTCGTGCTGCAACGACTGTAGGAAGAAGAAACCCATAGGTGAGTTAACGAGAACGTCACGCCTCGCCTTTAGCTTCTACAAAGGCAAAATCCACCGTGACCATTTGCGGCGTCGTCAACCCATTCATATGCTCAAGAAGAATTTGAACAGCCTGTCGTCCCATCATCGCTTCATTTTGCTTGATATGGGTAAATACTGGTGGATAGACAGGGCTATCAGGTGAATCGAAACAGACGACTTCATTCTGGAGATCAAGGGAAGTCAGGACGCGGCGAAGCAGCAGCGCCAGGTTGAACTCACAGGCAATGTAGGCACTGATCTGGGGATTAGCCTGCACATAGCGACGAAGGGTTTTAGTATCCTCGTCAATGTGCTCGCTATCAAACGCTGTGGGCAGAGTCGAATAAAGTTCACTAAAAATATGCTCAAACTCCCCATTGAGATTGCGTTCATGTAACGCATTCTGATAGCCCTCAATGCGTTCCTCAATGGTCGTCGTATTTTCCGCAGGCGGGGAGATAAATCCGATGTGCGAATGCCCTTTATCAAGTAGATACCGCGTGAGCTGCTGGCTGGCACGAGCGTTGTCTGTGTAAACCGATGAGGCCGAAATTCCTTTCAGACGTCGGTCAACCAAGACCACCGGAAAGCCCGTCAGCACGAGACGCAGCAGTTCCGGGTTGTAATACTCACCGTGTACCGGGAATACGATAAGACCTGCAATTCCCAGAGCAACAAGTGTCTGAATAGCATCCTTCTCAATGGACTGAGAACCGTAGGTACGCTTGATAACAATAAACAGATTAGCCTCTGCACAGGCTTCTTCGATAGCCTGAACCATTTTTAGCGCATACGCATCGGAGAAATCCGGCACAATAACCCCAATCAGGACACGAGCTAGCTTCATGGGTTCGGCTGCTGTATTGTCGTCTCTCCCCTGATCGGCGGGTACTGACGCTACAAAAGAGCCTTTCCCACGCAGCCGTTCAATAAATCCGGCCTGCTGGAGCATTTCGAGGGCTTTTTTCGAGGTAATGCGACTGACATTAAAACGTTCGGCAAGCTCTTTTTCAGAAGGGACTCGGTCGCCCACTTTCAGGTTGCCCGTGCGCATTTCATCAATGACATACTGAAAGAGCTGCTCGTAAAGGGGCGCGTTCATCGTTTATCTTCACAAGTTGATATATGAATTAGATCAGATTACTACACACGAGGATGCTATTCAAGCCTGGGAAAAGGGTAGTGCAAGACGCTCTGTTTAACGAATCAACACGATTGTTTAGCACTTTATCTTCCCCATCTATGCTCTCGGTTTTCATTCAATTGCTTGACATATTTACATACCAACTATACAATTTATTCAAACTATTTAACCTAAAGAGAATTAAATTGGAATCATTTGCACAAATAACACTTTCTGGGTTGCCGTTACCCGCTTTAAATGAACAGGTGGAAGGTACTGAACATTATCTGACGACTCACGCCCCACACATCACGCCACTTTTTCGTCAGTGCTTCCTCAACACGCTCAACACCACTGTTCAGCCACAGCCGGACAATTCAACGTTCGTCATCACGGGCGACATCCCCGCTATGTGGCTGCGCGACTCAGCCGCACAGGTGCACCCCTATCTGCCATATATCGCCCAGGACACTGACCTGCGCCGTATCCTTAAAGGCGTTATACAACGGCAGATGCACTACATCACCATCGACGCCTACGCCAACGCTTTCAACCGCACGCCCAATGGCAGCGGACATCAGCAGGATCGCACTGAGCAGAATCCCTGGCTGTGGGAGCGTAAATATGAACTGGACTCGCTGTGCTACCCGGTGCAGCTTGCCTGGGATTACTGGTCACACAGCGGTGATTCTTCGATCTTCGATGACACGATGCATCAGGCGTTGACGCGCATCGTCGCGGTTATCGCCTGCGAACAGCGGCACGACAGCGAGTCGCCTTACTTTTTCGAGCGCTTCAACTGCCCACCCAGCGATACACTGCCTTTTGAGGGACGCGGCACCCGCACCAACTTTACAGGAATGTCATGGTCGGGCTTCCGACCCAGCGATGACGCCTGCAAGTTCGGCTATCTGGTGCCTTCCAATATGTTCGCCGTTGTCATTCTGCGCCATCTCGCTCAATTCGCCCGCAACCAGTTTGATGACGCGGCGCTGGCAGCAAAGGCGGAAAAGCTGCGCAAGGAAATCGACTTCGGCATTCAGACTTATGCCGTTGTCCAGCATCCGCGCTTCGGGCCGATTTACGCCTACGAGGTCGATGGTTTCGGCAATGCCAATCTCATGGACGATGCCAACGTGCCGAGCCTACTATCCATTCCTTATCTTGGCTACCGCCCTGCCAGCGACCCAATCTACCACAACACCCGTGCCTTTGTTCTGAGCGAGGCCAACCCTTACTACTACACTGGAAAGACTGCACACGGCATCGGCAGCCCACACACCCCACACGGCTACATCTGGCCGATTGCGCTGGTGATGCAGGCCTTGACCTCGACGGACAGCGCTGAACAGGACGCGCTGATCGACATGCTGGTGCAGACAACCGCAGGCACAAACCTGATGCACGAGAGCTTTGACCCGAATGACCCGGCGCAGTTTACACGTCCCTGGTTTGCCTGGGCGAACAGTCTGTTTGGGGAAATGATCATCCAGTGGGTGCAGGGTCGGAGGAATGGAGCGGAACATGGCCGTTGAAACGCATTTGTCCACGACTCCCACGATCATGGCGGAGAAAAAGCCGAAAGGAAGCCCCTTCCGGTACGAAGCGCTCATGGGCTACCTGTTCGTCGCGCCGTCGATTGTGTTGTTCCTGCTCTTTCTGCTTCTGCCGGCGGTGCTGGCGCTGTATCTAAGTTTCACCCATTACGACATCCTCACGCCCATCCGCTGGATCGGGCTGGACAACTACAGCCGCCTGCTCAAGGATCGTCTGTTCTTTATCTCACTCCGCAACGTTGCCACCTACGTCGTCATGTTCGTCCCGCTCATGATCGTGCTGTCGCTGAGCCTGGCGCTGCTGCTGAACCGTAAAGTGCCGGGGGCACGCTTGTTCCAGATCTGCTTTTATGTCCCGGTCATCACCTCCCCCATCGCCGCAGCGACTATCTGGACAATGATGCTGCACAAGGACTACGGCCTGATTAATCGTGGACTGGCGCTGTTCAACATCAACGGCCCAACCTGGCTGTTCGACCCCGATTACGTCATGTTCGCCATTGTGATGGTGACGCTCTGGCAGGGCGTGGGGAGCAATGTCGTGCTGTATCTGGCAGGGTTGCAGGGCATTCCGACCTATCTTTATGAAGCGGCAGTGCTGGACGGCGCGAATCGCTGGCAGGCCTTTCGCTATATCACCGTTCCCAGTTTGCAGACCACCACATTCTTTGTGCTGACGCTCTCGCTGGTCGGCTCCTTCCAGTTGTTCGATCAGGCCTATGCCCTTACAGGGTCGGGCATTGGCAACAGCACCCGCACCCCTGTCTTCCACATCTGGGAAACCGGGTTCAATCGGCTGCGGATGGGCTATGCATCCTCGATGGCGTTCGTGCTGTTCCTGGTCATCTTTCTCGTGACGCTGGTCAACCTGCGCGTCAATCGTTCACAAGTCGATGAGTTGGGATGAGGCTATGACCACACGCAGACTGACTCCCTTTATCGTCGGGCGCGAAGCCCTGTACTATGCCGTGATGCTGCTGCTGAGTGGGCTGTTCGTACTGCCCTTTGTGTGGACGGTAGCAACCTCGTTCAAGCCGGATGAAGAAATCTTCTCACCTGCGCTTGATCTGATCCCGGATCAGGTGACAATTCAGCACTACATTGATGCCTTCACGACGGTTCCGTTCGGGCGATACTTCCGCAATTCGCTGTTTCTGGCGACGGTGGGTGTCGCGTCCAATCTGTTCTTCGGCTCGCTGGCGGGCTATGCCTATGCGCGGCTGCGCTTTAAAGGCAAACAAAGCCTGTTCCGCTTGCAGCTTACCTCGCTGATGGTGCCCAGTGTCGTCACGATCATCCCGACTTATGTCATCCTGCGCTCGTTCCCACTGGTGGGCGGCAACGATATCGTCGGGCAGGGTGGCACGGGCTTCCTCAACAGCTATTGGGCCATTTTTCTGCCGGGTGCTGCCGGGACCTTCGCCGTCTTCCTCATGCGTCAGTTTCTGCTCACACTGCCCTCGGAACTCGGCGAGGCGGCACGCATCGACGGATGCAGCGAATTTGGCATCTTCTGGCGCATCTACCTGCCGCTGTGTCGTCCGGCGCTGGCGACTCTGGCACTGTTTACGTTCCAGGCCAGTTGGAACGCCTTTCTATGGAATCTGATCGTCCTGACCGACCCGGATAAGTGGACGATTCAGATGGGGCTGCAATCCTTCAGTTTCAATAACCAGACCGATTACGGCCCGCTTATGGCCGCGTCGGTCGCTGCCACACTGCCGATGCTGATTTTGTTCATCTTCGCCCAGCGTTATTTCGTGCAGGGTATCTCGTTCACAGGGACAAAGTAGCTCCCGCTCAAACCTTTAAAGGGGGTGATGCGAAGCCGTAAAAACAGACGATGCACAGACTTTTTTCCGAACCTTGCTGCCATTCATTGAAAAACATCGCCAGTCAAACGAAGTGGTCTTTTATAGAAGGGAAATGGAACATGCTTAAATTACGTTTGGTTGTCCTCGCGCTCTTTGTAGCGCTGCTGATCTCGGTTATGCCTGCTCTGGCGCAGGATCGCGTTGAACTGGTGCTGTGGGGGGATTGGACGGGCGAAGGCGAAAACCAGATCAATACGATGGTCGAGGCCTTCAACGCCAGCCAGGATCGCATCACCGTGACGTATGTCCCCACGCAGGATGTTGTCACCCGGTTTCTGACCGCCTCCACGTCTGGCGAAGCACCGGATGTGATTGTGTGGGATCGCTGGCGCACGGCGCTGTATGGCCCGCGCAATGTGCTGCTGCCGCTGAACGACTATATGGCAGAGGCCGGGCTGACCTCCGATCAGTTCTTCACTGAAGCCATCCGCGAACTGAGCGTGGGGGATACCGTTTACGGCCTGCCCCTGACGGTGGACGCACGTGCGCTGTACTACAACATTGATCTGCTGGAAGCGGCTGGAATCGAACCGCCCACGACCTGGGATGAACTGCGCGAGGCCGCGATTGCCCTGACGCAGCGTGCTGAAGACGGGACGCTGGAAGTGGCGGGCTTCTCGCTTGGCGATGTGGGTCTGTTCAATATGTACCTCCAGCAGGCGGGCGGCTCGATGCTGAGCGAAGACCTGACGACGACCAACTTCAACAATGAAGCCGGGCTGTCGGTCCTGAACTTCTGGAACCAGCTGATTAACGAAGACCGCGTGTATGAACTGGGCTTCGAGACCGGGTTGGGCGAGGGCACCGATGCCTTTGTGACCGGGCGCGTGGCGATGCAGTACAACGGCCCCTGGATGCTCAACTTCTACAAGAGCTATGGCGATGAACTCAACTTCGGTGTTGTGCCGCCGCCCGCCGGCCCCAATGGCGACACGGGCAGCGTAATGGGTGGCTTCGGCCTGGCAATTGCTGCTTCGACTGAATATCCTGACGAAGCGTGGGAATTTGTGCGCTGGTGGACGGCTACGTCGGAAAATGCGCTGCTGTGGGCACAGACCAGCAACAACATCCCTGGCCTGCTGGAAACACTGGAAGACCCCTACTTCAGCGAAGACCCCTACCTTGCCCCGTTTGTGGAAACGCTGCAACAGGCTGAGATTCGTCCCCCCGTCGCCGGGTATTCACCGATGGAAGTGGACGCGCTCATCCCCAACCTGCAGCTCTTCCTGGCGGGCGACATCAGCGCTGAAGATGCGCTGGCCGCTGCTCAGGAGCAGGGTGATCTGATCCTGGAAGAAAACGCACTGGAATAAGGGTAGGGCGTTTGTGCAATTCGGTTCAGGGTGAGGATGACGCCATGCTGTCCTCACCCTTTTTTACGGAAGGGTATTGTTCATTATGCTTCGATTATTTATTGCTGTCTTCGTGGTCTTCATTAGCTTTGGTTGGGCTGTCAACGCCCAGAGCACAGAGGAGGAAACCGCAGTGGAGCGGGTCGAACGCGCTGTTGAAGTACTGATGGAGTGGTATGAGGAGGAGACGGGCACCTTTACGACTACAGGGTGGTGGAACTCCGCCAATGCCCTCTATACGGTAATTGATTCGATGGCGCGTACAGGCTCCGCTGAGTACCTGGATGAGGTGGCAAACACTTATGAGCGGAATATCGCGGGAGGCTTTCTCAACGAGTTTTATGATGACGAGGGTTGGTGGGCGTTGACCTGGATTCACGCTTACGACCTTACCGGGGAAACCCGCTATCTGGAAGTCGCTGAGGCAATTTTTGCGGATATTACTGGCGCGTGGGATGAGGTGTGTGGCGGCGGGGTTTGGTGGACGCGGGAACGCAACTATAAGAACGCCATTCCCAACGAACTGTTCCTGTTGACCGCAGCCAAGCTCTATAACCGCACCGAGAATGCCGAGTATCTGGATTGGGCGCAGCGCACCTGGAACTGGTTTCGGGACAGCGGCATGATTAACGAACTCAACCTTGTGAATGACGGACTGCGCGATTGTGAGAACAATCGTGACATCACCTGGACGTATAATCAGGGCGTGATCCTGGGGGGGTTGGTCGAGCTTTACCGAGCTACTGGGGACGAGGCTTTGTTAACCCAGGCCACCGCGATTGCCGATGCTGCGATCACACTGCTGGTTGATGAAAACGGTATTCTGCGCGAACCGTGCGAGTTGTCCTTTAACTGCGGCAATGACGGCCCTCAGTTCAAGGGGATCTTCATGCGTCATCTGAGGACTCTGTATGATGCAACCGGAGAAGCGCGCTACTGGGAATTCATTCAACACAATGCCGAGTCCATCTGGGAGCGGGCGCGCAATGAGGAAGATCAGCTCGGTCTGCGGTGGGGTGCACGTTTTGATCGCGCCGATGCTGCCCGGCATAGCTCTGCCCTGGATGCTTTGCTGGTCGCAGTGCCTGGCTCGGAATCCTGAGCGGTCATGTCTTTTGCTTAGAAGACCCCAATGCGCCTGATCGGCTTTATATTCAGGACCACAATTTTAAAGGCATTCTCGATCACGTCCTCCACGACGCGGGCGAAATAAGACGGTGCAACCAGCACCTTAAACCATTGAACATCCAGACGTAAATCAGCCTCTCGCCTCACCCTGTCTGCGATCATTCATGCAGTGCTGCGAACCACATAGTCTACGTCAGTTGGGATGGGATGCAGATGACGTGAACCCGACGTCGATGCGAACAGATATCAGCAATTCTTCGCTGACAGCCGGTGCAGGCGAGCAGCATTCTCTTGTAGCGTTTCAATTGAACAGCCTGCTGCATTTCCAGAAATGTCGCTCAGGCTCGAACGAATCCGAAATGGTCGAGATACTGGGACATCCAACAGCGCACTTGGTCATGTTTCATCGGCTTGTTCAGTCATAAAGTCGCTGTTACAGGCAATTGACTCAGCATTGTGATTAGAAGCTATTGTTACTTAAAAGCATCAAGCGCAGCAGCCGTATCCGCATAAATCGGGAAGAGCTGATCGAGGCAGGTTTGTGCCAGTGCCACTCTGATCTGTGTACCGGGGCTTGCCAACGCCATCGTCCCGTTGTGTTCACGCACCAGTTTGAACAGGGAAATCAGGACGATTAGCCCGCTGCTGTCGACGAAGCTGACTTCGGCCAGATCAATCACGAAGCGGTTACGCTCGCTGGAGACAAGCTGTTTCAGCGCCTCCTTAAGCGGCTGTGCGCTCACGGCATCCACCCTTCCAGCCATTTTACGACGCTGGTTTGGGCTTCGATTTCTTCCGCGATAAAGTTGTTCATGCCACAGCCTCCCTGAGTGTGGGTTCGGGTTTCGGTCTGTAAACCGCTGCACCGATGACGACGCTTAACATCCAGATGTTGTAGAGCGACCAGAGAATGTTGATGATGACGCCAACCGTATCATGCCGCCAGCCGAGCATCAGCCCGACCAGCGCATAGAGGCTGCTCAGAACGAGCAGAACCACAACGGCAAGCTGGGGAGTCACCAGGTTAAGGAACACGCCGGACTACCGCGATTTGGGCGTGACG
>JANRLJ010000037.1:0-17395 GCA_033762735.1 bacterium
AAATCCTGCCCGACTTCCAGATAGGTTTTTCCCTTGATCTGATGCGCTGTTGCAGGCGGATCGGGGCTGTAATCCTTGAAATACCTGAACAGCTTTTTGCCTTCGCGTTCATAGATTGTATGAAGCTGTGCTTCTGTCACGTCGGGCGGAATTGCGAGAATGACCTGGCTCGATTTGGCGTTCGCTGCCCGAATCGCGGCGATAATCAGCGTCCTGAGTTGATCTGGCGAAAGCTTAATCGCATGAGGGACGAGAAGCGATTCATCCAGAAAATTATCGCTGCGTGGGTAGTTCTGGTATCTCGACATTGCCCGCTCATTTTTCCTGTACAGGTTCACCTATTATAGCCCAAAAACAGATAGAACATTAATGCGAAGGCAGGGAACAAAAAACCCGGCTGTGACACCGGGTTACTCCATGATCTTAATTGGCAGCGATTTTAGACAATGGCGTTGATGCCCGTCAGCGCGCGTCCAACCAGCAGCATGTTGATCTCGTTGGTGCCTTCGTAGGTGTAGATCACTTCCGCGTCGGTCATCAGGCGGGCGATGTGGTTTTCGGTCAGGATGCCGTTGCCGCCCAGCGTCTCGCGGGCAAGCTGCGTCACGTAACGGGCTTTGCGGGCGTTGTTGTACTTCGCCATCGACGCGATGCCCTCGTTGAACTGCCCCGATGCCAGCAGGTCGGCCATCTGGAAGCACAGCAGTTGCATGAGCGTGACCTCGGTCGCCATTTCGACCAGCTTTTGCTGAATCAACTGGAAGGAGGCAATCGGCTTGCCGAAGGCTTCGCGCTGCCTGGCGTAGTCCAGGGCGTACTCAAAGGCGGCTGTCGCCACGCCTGCCGCTTCCCATGCCACGCCATAGCGCCCCATGCCCAGCACGAGCGCCGTATCGCGGAAGGAGTTGCAGTAGGCCAGCTTATTTTCCGCCGGGACGCGCACATTGTTCAGGCGAATGTCCGCGTTCAGCACCGCGCGCTTGCCGATCTTACCTTCGATGACTTCGATTTCCAGCCCTTCGACCTGCGACGGGTCTTCGATCACATAGCCGCCGAACTTACCATCCTCGTCGCGGGCGTAGATGATGAGCAGGTCAGAAATGGACGCATTGCCGATCCAGCGCTTGGCGCCGTTCAGGACGTAGAAGTTACCGTCCTTGCGGGCGCGGGTCTGGACATCAACGGCATTGCTGCCGCGTTCCGGTTCGGTCAGGCCGAATGCGCCGATTTTTTCCATGCGCACCATCGCGGGCATCCAGCGCTGCTTCTGTTCCTCGCTGCCCATCGTGCCAATCGACCCCATCGCCAGCCCGGAATGCACACCGTAGAACGTGCCAATCGAGCCGTCGCCCTTTGCCAGTTCAAAGGCGACCAGCCCCATTTCGCGGGCCGTCAGCCCAGCCGCGCCGTAGTCGCTCAGCATCCCGCCCATGATGGGGAGAGCCTTAATCTGCATGGCGATGTCACGCGGGAATTCAGCACGATCCCAGTACGGGTTGATGTCCGGCAGGACGACGTTATGCACATACTCGCGCACCTGGTCGCGCAGATCACGTTCTCTGGGTGTCAGGCGGTCTTCCAGGTGGTAAAAATCAAACCCGGCCTGAACCGCTTCCTTCATTCCATTCAACATGCGTCTTGTTCCTTGAATCACAAATAAATCGAATCGTCATTAGATTAATTATATGCTTTTCGCTCCGGGTTTCAATGAGTAGTTCCTGAATTCACAAATGCCGGATGCAAGGAGGAACGTAATGAGGCGCGATGCAGGGGAAGGGAGGGGATGGGTTCAGGACTCCATCTCCTCCAGGACGAGATAGGTGAGTTCGAGCAGGCAGTTGCGCACCGACGCTGAATCGTGCGAGTTGACAGGCAGCACTTTGTCGTCGGCATCCAGCCGCAAAATGACCCGCAGCAGCTCAAGCGCCAGCGCACCGGGGTGGTCATAGTGATCGGCGGCGATGACATAGGGCACATTGGCGTGTTCGCGGAAGGCTTCGAAGATGGCCCGCGCCTCGCCGAAGGTGTGTGGTTCGGTGCTATCTACCACGAAGATGAAACCGAGCGTACCCTCGCCCAATACCTTCCACATAAAGTCAAACTGCTTCTGAACGGGCATCCCGAACAGATAAATCGGCAGATCATCGCTCACGCTCATCTTGCCGAACGTCATCGACACTTTGGAGGCGAATTCACCCTCACTGCCGTCGATGTGGCGGTCAATGGTCACAGGTTCAATCTCGCTGATGGCGCGGATGAACTGGGTGCGCAGGGTATCAGTCAGCGCCGTGACAACCAGCTTCAGGTTTGAAAGCGAATTCTTGGACGGATGCGCCAGCACAAACTCCGGTGTTTCGGCTTCCTGGGTTTCCAGCTTGTTCATTTCCTGTGTGGCAGGTTTCGGCTCGATGGTCACTACCCCACCGAGGGGCACTTCGACCGTCTCGCCTGTGATCCGGCTGATGCCCATTTGCGCCGCCCGCCGCACATCGACATCCGCATCTTCCAGATAGGCCCGCAGCACTGGCAGCACCATCGGGTCGCCGAGCGAGCCAAGCTGCGTGAGCGCATCGACCCGCCGCCACCATTTGCTCTCGCGGTTTTGCAGCACCATCACCGCCTTCACAATATCCGGGGTGAACTGGCGGGAGGGTTTGGATGAAGGCTTTTCTTGAGGCAGGTTGGCAGGCGTACTGACTGAGGGTGCAGAGACCACTGGTGGTGGCTCGTTGGTGATTCGCACAGGCTCGATTTTGGTTGTGATGCTTTTACCGATTTCCTGCAACCCCAGATGCACACGGATGGTGAAGATCAGCTTTTGCAGTTCGGAAGCGTAATGCACATCCTCGCGGATGTCCACCCACTGCGCCGTGATGAAGCCGAACGGCACGGCATTGCGCTCGGTGCCCCGCGCCAGAATGGGGAAGATGCGCACGTCCTGCAGCTCCGCGTAGTTCATCTCCTCACGTACCCAGGGAGACTGCTTGGAACTGGGTGTGAGGATAACCACCAGGCATGATGCGGCATCCAGTGCCCGTTCGATAGCAATCTGCCAACTGCGCAGCCCTGGTTCCAGGTTTTCGTCCGTCCAGACCTTCAGGCCTTCGGCGCGCAGGTCATCGCGGACACGCCGCATAATCGCGGTGTCTTCCCGGCTGTAACTCAAGAAAATGTGATCCAAAGCCAAGTCCCCAGAACATCGGAGGTGGTATTCAAGCTTATAATTAACTTAACTATAACCCGAAATACAGCCGAGACAAACACTGAAAAACATAGAGCAGAATCGGCGCGGTGCGGAAACCAAAAATTGGACAAAGTGCCTATGCTTCATCGCAAAAGACCACGCTATCCTGTATAGTATCAACCGTTCCTCCATGAATTTCCGAGACCACATCCATGCGGATTCAACGCAGCCGTTCCAACCTGACTTTCCGCGCAAGGCGGCGGCGCTCCGGCTGCCTGCCAACAGCGCTGTTTTTGCTGGTGATGGCCGGGGTCGCGACCTTTTCCTGGGACTGGCTCAGCGAACAGTTGAATCTGCGGCCACAGCCCTCTGGCGAAGGCGATCTGCGCGGGGCACTTTCTGCCTTTGATCGGGGTGATCTCGATACCGCCATTTCGCTGGCGCGCCATCTCTGGACATTGCATCCTGCCCATACAGAGGCGCTGATCCTGCTGGTGCGGGCGCTTATCTACCGCAGCTATGACGATTACAACCGGGGTATTGACCGGGAACTGGCGCTGGAACTGACCACCGAGGCCTATGAACGGCTGCCAACCGACGGCAACGTGGCCGCAATTCACGCCCTTGCGCTGCACGCCAGCGGCGAGTCGGTAGAGGCGGCACAGGTCGTGAACCGGGTTCTGCAAGCCAATCCCGACAATACACTGGCGAGAATCGCCCTCGCACTGGCCTATGGCGGGGTCGGCAGTCATGAGCGGGCGCTCAACGAGAGCCAGATCGCCGTGAACAGCGGTGAGTGGCCGTTGGATGCGCTGCGGGCGCTGGCGATCAGCTACAGCGATTTAGGTATGTACGAACAGGCGAAAGACACGGTTGAGGAAGCGCTGGCGCTGAATGACCGTTTGCTGCTGCTGCATTTCGAGCGGGCGCTCTATTCGCTCCAGCAAAGCGATGACGACGCAGCGACGGTGTCCTATTTTCAGGTCATGGCGTTCGACCCTGAAAATGCCAAAGCCCGCCTGCGCCTGTGTGAACTGAGCAGCATTCGCCGCGAGCGCGACACCGCGCTGCGCTACTGCGGTGAAGTAACCGAAATCGCACCGACGTGGGCGGATGGCTGGTATCATCTCGGTCGAGAATACTTTTTGCAGGGCAATTTCCCCAACGCACAGCGCAGCCTGCACCGCTGTTCCTCGCTGCAACTGATTCAGAATGTGCCCGTCGAACAGCGCCGCTTCGAGTGCTGGTATTTGCAGGGGCAGGCGGCGGAAATCCTGGGCGACTGCGAAGGTCTGCTTTCTACCTACAACGAATTCCGTCAGATGTCTGCTTCGGCAGCGCTGCCGCAGACGTGGACATATCCCCCTGAGGGGCCGTCCATCTGTGTTGCGACGGCGACCCCTCCGAATTGAATTTTGCTGCTTATCGCACCGTAAACGTGCAGCTTCCCTGTTCGACGGTGGTGCTCGTGCCGGGGCCGAAGGATGCGCTGCCGTCGAAAATCTGGCGGCTCCAGGTCACACGGTAGGTAATGCGATACTGCCCGGCAGTGAGCGGGCCGAAAGGCACGTACCAGTAGCGCACGTATTGATTCCCCTGCTGGCGAATCGGCTGACCGAACTGCCGCCAGTTACTCAACTGCTGGTCGTTGATGCGCACGTCATAAGTAGCAGCACTGGTGTGATCTTCCACCTGTTCCCGTGTACTGGCGAACCACGCCCAGTAAATGTCGATGGTCGAACCGGCGGCCACGTTCGTCGGGGCACCTGCGCCCAACGCCGGGTTATCACACAGCGCGAAGACATCCAACCCCTGTTGAACGCTGCCACTGCCTGAGGAAGTTGCCGGTGCACCTGCCGTTACTGCGACGGTGGGCACGGCGCTGGTGGATAGGCCGGGAGCTGATGTTGCGCCTCCACCGGGCGTCGATGGCAGCGCGATGGCGCTGGTCGGGCTGGGGCGGGCTGTGGTGATCGCGCCCCCACTGGCGAGTGCGGTTGCGGTCGCATAGACCGAAGTCAGGTCACGCACGACAGGCAGGAAGGGCTGCGTCGGGCCGGCGGTCGCATTGACCGATTCTGTTCCTTCGGCGGCAGGGGTTCCCGGTGGCGTCGCGGTGACGGCGGAGCGCGGCGGTGTAGGCGTGATCGTGCCGCCGCCGAGGATGGCTGTTGGCAGCGGCGTCCCCAGGAATAACGCTGTCAGGTCAGGGGTGGGTGTAAAGGTCGGAATCGGCGTTGTCGTCGGCTGCACCCGCACCAGTGACGAGGCAATCCAGCCTTCTTCACCGTCTTCCGTCCGCACGTTGTACCAGTCGCCTTCCGGGTTCGTGCCCAGAATTTCGAGTCCGGTTCCGGCGGGCAGCGCCAGAATCGCCGGGAATTCGGTCGATGGTCCAGAGCGGACGTTGACCGTTTGCAGCGAGGCGACAATGCCGATGACGGGAGGCGTAGCGGTTGGCACGGGCGTTTCACTGGGTGTAGGCGGGATCGGCGTTTCAGAAGGGACGGGCGTAAAGGTCGGCAGCGGGGTGCGCGTGATAACCGGCGTGGCCGTAAAGCGCGGGGTGCGGCTGATATTGGGAATAGCGAGGGTGGAGGTGGGAATAGAGGCAACATCGTTCCCTGTTCCGCCGCCGCATGCTGCGAGAAGCAGAGGCAGGACGACCACACAGATCATCCCCACGCCGCGTAAAGTTCTCTTTTTCAGATTTATTCCAGGCATGGCATTCCGTTTTCGATTGACACAATCCTATTTTGTTGGCGACAATAGTGGCGTTTATTATAGTCGTATCGCAACATCTCCATAACAGGGGCAAAACGCCATCGCTGACCGTATTGTATCTATCCTCGCGCGAAGCGCTACAGGACTCCGGTGGAGTGTGCTGCTGCTGGTGCTGTTTATCGGTATTGCTGGCGCCCAGGAATCCAGCGAAGTGCTTCTTCCCGGTCAAGTGCGCCTGCTCGATTTGCAGGCCAATCAGCCAATTTTCCTGACCTTTGAAGGACAGGCAGGGCAGGTGGTCAATCTTACCTTTCGCAGCCTGGAAGCCGAAGGGGAGATCGACACGGTGCTGGAAATCCGCGACCGCAGCGGCGACGGCGACCGCAATGGCGACCGCCGCCTGGCCTACAATGACAATCACCGAACTGGACGCGATGACCTGTACGCCAGTGACTCGGCCATTACGGGTGTGCGCCTGCCAGCACATGGCCGCTACACCGTCCGACTCGACAGCTACGGCAGCATTGGCGTGGGACGAGTCGAAGTCCTGCTGGAAGTGGTTGATCTGTTTGAGACAATGGTTCAGGAAGGCGAGAACGGTGATCTTATGGTGAGTGGTGTGCTGCCGCGCTGGCAGGTCTTCCGCTATACGGTTGAGGCTGAGGATGGCGCACTGTTAACGATTACCGCCCGCGACCGCTCCGGCACCCTTGATCCTTACCTGCGCCTGTTCGACGCGAACGGTCGTCTGATCGCTTCCAATGACGATCATGGAACAGGTAGTGTGACCCTTGATGTTCTCGATGCACAAATTCAGAATTTTGAGGTCGCAGTATCGGATGAATATAGCCTCGCACTCAGCGATCTCTTAGGTCGGGCAGGGCGGTTTGAGGTCGCGATTTCCCGAAGTGAGTCTTGACGCTCCCCATCAGAGCATGGTACTATGTCGATACAGTGTGCCCGTAGCTCAGCGGATAGAGCGCTTGGCTACGGACCAAGAAGTCGGGAGTTCGAATCTCTCCGGGCACGCCTCAGAAGACAAAAACCAGCAGAGATGCTGGTTTTTGTTTTTCCTGCCTTTGCACCATGTACGGAGTCACAAACCGTGTGTCAGGATTGACAGATTCGCAGAGAAAGCCCTCCCCTCGAACTGCTGTTGCGTACACAATCCCAGATCGAGAATGTGCTTCAGACTCATCAAAATATGATGAAGGTCACGTTTTATCATCGTCCGTCAGCCAGTGCTCAGTTGTCTCCGCCATTTGCAGTTCTGATTGATAAAGCTGACGTTCTTCATCACTCAGAGGAATCTGCGCCAGTGCTGCACGAAGCGCCTTCGCCTCGTCAAACCTGCCTGTCGCAACCGCCAGTTCGGCTCGCGCTGCCAGCACTCTGGCGCGCTCAATCGGTGGCGCATCCGCATACTGGTTGAGCTTTTTGTCGAGCAGTCGCGCTGCCCCCTGGTCGTCATGATAGGTATCCCGCAGAAATCGGGCTGTTTCCAAGGCCTGCAACAGCGGGGAAAGGCTGTCATCATAGGCGTCATAATCAGGATCGGGTTCGTCGTGGTTAATGAAGAGGATCATATTGCCCGCCGGATCATACAATGTAAAGCGCGTCTGTCCTTGCTGGGAGCGCGTAATACGAGGAACACCGGCGGTAGGCACTTTGCCGTAAGCGGTTCGCAGCCCATCCGCAAAATCCCGATGATACTCTGCCACATTCAGGACATGGACAACACATGATGCGCCTGTAGACCCTTTGGTGAAATGAATGTTAATCCTGCCTCGCTGGACTGCCGCATAAATGTACGGCTTTTCCTGGCGGTAGGTCACTGCGAAACCGAGCGCCTGATAGAAATCGAGAACGTCCTGCAACGTTTTCACTTGGAACACGGGGATTACCGATTCCATCCTTACCTCCCTGAAAATCACTGAAACGCGAACCTAGTTTCATTCTAGGGGGGTGGTGTAATGGTGGAGGGTTTGGGACTGATGAGCAAGCTCAATCATCAGTCCGATCTGTTGGATAATCTTCTGAGCACGTTGTTCCAGCGCAAGCAGGGCGGATAGCCAGTGGTCGGCGATAATCTCAATCGCTTCGTTAGCGCTGTCTTCCGGCGGCACTTCCAGCACATCCCGCAGACCTTCCTGCTGGCCGCTGTCCAGATAGCGCAGCATCCGAAGGATTGCCATCTGGCTGTAACCCGACTGCACCAGTACGCGAATCACCCTCAGCCGTCCAAATTCGCTTGTGCCATACAGTCGGTAGCCATTCACCGGGTCGCGTGGAACCGCAATCAGCCCGTTCCGCTCCCAGTTGCGCAGGGTATCCACCGTGACTTTGAGGTAGTGCGCTGCCTGCCCGATGTGCATAATCTGCCGGGCAGAGTCCATCAAATGCCCCGCCGCCCAGCGCTGGAGAAACTCAAGGGCGGACTCTGCATAGGTTCGCTCCACCCGCACCTGTGCGAGATACTGGTATGCCAGTTCCATCGCCATGCCGAAATCATGACGGGCGGCCTGCTGAACCAGATCAATCAAACGCGATTTATCCCCAACATAGGGCCACTGAAGCGCGAGGCAAGCAAGGCGGGCCTGCTCTTTGTGCATCAGCGTGTACTGACGATAACCGTTCTGCCCACGTGGAACAGCCGGAAGAAAATCCTGTGCTTCGTAAAGGCGCAGCGTATTGGGGTGAATGCCTAGTTCGTGCGCAATTTCACTCGTGCGTAAAAATCGGGGTGCCATTCACGACCTCGCCATTGTCCAAAACCCTCCACTGATCAACCAGGGTTTTAAACTGGCTTACAGGCAGGATGGTGCAGACATGTTGAGAATGTTCTGGAAGCATTGCGCCACTCGAAGGGTGATGCGAAAAGCCGAAAACAAGTCGGCTTTTTTCGTTTAACGCACCAGATTCGGATAATCGAGAAACATCACTTCCAGCGCCAGCCGGGTGTTCACGTTGCGCGGCAGCATATCGAGGGTGGCCTGCGTCGCTTTGGTCGCCCGCAGCGCTTCCTCCGCGTCCATCAGATAAAGCAACTGCTGCATCTGGATTTCACGGTCACTGTTGCACGGCTTGATCGGGCTTTCCTCCGCCAGCAGCAGCAGATCGCGCCAGTACGTCAGCCATACTTCCAGCAGCGTTTGCAGCGACCGCTTATCGCGCCCCAGGTCTTCCGCCAGTTTAAAACGTACCGCCCGGTTGGACTTGAGCGCTGTCTCCAGCAGATCAAGCGCCTGCCCGCGTTGGTCAAGCGTTTCTGGATTCTGCGCCGCGTCAATCGCCCAGCCGATGCGCCCACCGCTCAGCCGTGCCAGCAGCGTTGCCTTCTCCATCTCCGAACCATAGCGCGTCACCAGCACGTCCTCGCAGTTCTGTACGCTGACCGGGCGCAGCGGAAGCACCTGTGAGCGGCTGATAATGGTCGAGAGCACCGTTTCCAGCGAACTCGCCAGCAGGATCAGCACTACATAGGGCGGCGGTTCTTCCAGCGTTTTGAGCAGCGCGTCCTGTGCCTGTGGCCGGGCATTGTCGAAGTCCTGCAAAATGGCGATGCGGTAGCGGCCTTCGTAGGGCTTCATCGCGATACGGCTCATCAGGGAACGCAGTGTTTCGATTTTTAGCGTCCCGGTGGACGGGTCGAGTTCGGAATAGAGCAGGTCGGGATGATTGCCGCTCTGAATGAGCTTGCAGGAGCGGCAGACGCCGCACGGACGCGCGTTCACGTCCTCCGCCAGGCAGTTCAATGCCATTGCGAAGGTATGCGCCAGTGTGTTCTTGCCAATCGACTGTGCCCCGGTGAACAGATACGCATGACGTACCCGGTTGTGCCGCAGGCTTTGCCGAAGATGCTGTACTGCCCAATCATGCCCAAAAACAGGCCAGGGATGATCGGGGTTGGGAATGTGTGTTAGGGGAGAATTTGCCATCATAACGCTGATTATACCCTAAAATAAGGGTAGCTGCGGGTGACTTTCCGCCTTAGAGTGGGTTATAGGCAACAACACGTCTGCCTTTCAATCAGCAGACGAAGGGGGAACCATGCTCTTAAAGTATGTATATGACGAGCATCTGGCGCAGGCGTCCTATTTCGTCGGTTGTCCCGGCGGGGGCGTCGCACTGGTGATTGATCCGGCGCGTAATATTGACCCGTACCTGCGCTTACAGGACGAAACCGGGTTAAAAATCATCGGCGTGGCAGAAACACACATTCATGCCGATTTCGCCAGCGGTGGACGCGAACTGGCGGCTTCCACTGGCGCGATTCTCTACATCAGCGGGCACGGCGAGGACGACCTGGCCTATGACTTTACCACCGCTGGCGTGAACGTGCGCACCGTCTGTGATGGTGACACAATCATGGTTGGGGATGTCGAGCTTGCGGTGATTCACACGCCCGGTCACACGCCGGAACACATCATTTTTCAGATCACCGACACAGGCGCCCACGAGCCAATGGGTCTGTTTACGGGGGATGCCTTGTTTGCGGGAGATATAGGCCGTCCCGATCTGCTGGACGCGACCGGAAATGCGGTCGGCAGCAGCGACGGGGCTGCACGCCAGCAGTATGAAAACGTTCAGCGCTTTAAACAGATGCCCGACTATTTGCAGGTCTGGCCGGGGCATGGGGCGGGGAGCGCCTGTGGTAAAGCGTTGGGCGCGGTGCCTTCCACCACGATAGGCTATGAAAAGCGCTACAACCCGGCCTTTCAGCAGCCGAACGCCGAGGCTTTTGTCGAATGGCTGCTGGAAGGGCAGCCGGAACCGCCGCATTACTTCGCGCAGATGAAGCGTGTGAACCGGGTTGGCGCGGCGCTGCTGGACACGCTGGATACACCCGAAGTGCTCGGCGAGGAAACGCTGCTGGCCGCTGTGACCGAAATCCGCGCCCTGGTGATTGACGCCCGTTCGACCGACCGTTTTGCGCAGCATCATGCTCACGGAACGCTGAACATCCCCGGCACCAGCAGACAGTTCAATACCTGGGCGGGCTGGTTCGTGGATTACGCCGCCCCCACCTATCTGATTGCGGATGAAAACGACGCAGGGCGATTGATCGGTCTGCTGCGGGCGATTGGTGTGGATGAGATTCCCGGCTATTTCCCTGCTGAAATCGTGGAACAGTATGACGCGCAGCTTGAAACGGTCGAGCCTTCTGAGGCGTTTGTTCAGGCGCAGAATGGCGCAGTCATCCTTGATGTGCGCGGCAAAACCGAGCGCCAGGAAGAACGCATTCCCGACTCGCTGTTCATGCCGATGGGTGAAGTAGCGAACCGCCTCGATGAACTGCCGCGTCTACAGGACATCATCGTGCAGTGTGGCAGTGGTGTGCGGTCGGGCATTATCGCCAGTCTGCTGGAAAATTACGGTTTCCGGGTGCGTAACCTGGCGGGTGGGATCGAAGGCTGGAAACGCGCAGGTCTGCCAGTAGAAAACGGTTAGAAATTCCTGGCGTTTGCGATTAGTATAGAAAAGTACGCGGCCTCAGCCGCGGCCTCAATCGTAAACGTAAGGACATGGTACATGAGCGGCGATGAACGTTTAGAAACCGCCCTGGCAGAGCTGGACAGCGCTTACCTTTCGACTCGATTGGCAGCGATTCAGCGGCTTGGTGATGCCAAGTATGCACCTGCGTTGCCACGCTTGATCGAAATCGCTGGGGACCAGAACCGCGATGAGCGCACCCGCGCCGGGGCTATTCGTGCGCTGGGGAAATTCGGCGCTCTGTCAGCGGTTCCCGTGCTCATTCGCAGCCTGAAGGAAGTGCGACCCAATATGGAGGAGCGCGACCCGACCAAGCCAGCGCCGGAAACGGTCAGCCTGGGCGGGGTGCTGCTGAGTGTGGCACTGCCGACGGCCTTACGCACCATTGGCTCACCCGAAGCCGTTGAAGCGGTTGATCTCTGGCGGCAGGATCAACCCCTTGATGCAATCGTGGCGAAAGCCGAAGCCGTAGTCCAGCAGGAGAAGATGAAGGACTGGCTGGAGCGAATCCGCAGCGCGGAGTCGGTGGAAGCAGCGCTGCAAATCGTGCTGGAAGGGGCGGCCAAAATCACGGGCAGCGAACGCGCTTTCGTTGCCGTTCGGGAAGGCGAGACAAACGAGGCACCGATTAAGGCGACGCTTGCCTTTAATCCCAGCACGACCGATACGACTATCGCTCAGGGCGTGGTTGAGGAAGTCCTGCACTCCTCGCAGCCCGTCCTGACCGATAACGTCACCCAAGATTCCCGATATCAGAACCAGCAGAGCATCTCGTACCTGTCGCTGCGCAGCATCATCGCCGCACCTCTGACGGTGGGGAATGAGGTGATTGGGGTTGTCTACGCTGACAATCGGCTGCGGGCAGGTGTATTCAAACAGGATGATCTGGCGCTGCTGTCGGCATATGCCCAGGCCGCAGGGGAAGCCCTGCAAACCGTGCGCGAACGTCAGCGGCCAACCACCAGCGGGACAACCCGACCCGAACTGGACTGGTTCTCTGGCGACGAGTTCGATTTTACCCCGCCTCCCTCAGAAGCGGTGGTGCCTGAGGCCAAACCGTTAATCGAACCCCCGGCTGGACAGTTGATGGTTCCTGAACCACAGGAAGAAGCACTTCCACCCAGTCCGCCCGCCCAGCCACCTGCCTCTCCGCCACCTGCGCCCGGTGGTGCACCAGTCGGGCGGGTTGTCCCCACCCAACCGGGTGCGCCACAGGCCGCCCCTGCTCGCACTGCTGTCGCCACGTCATCAGTTGTGCAGTTCTCGGCCTATTACCCCAAGACCATGCGCCTGGACGATTGGCAGCCGCTTTATGCCTACGTTTTCCGCGAGCAGGTCGCCAATGCAGTGGTGGCTGATGCCTTCGCCCAATTGGGGAAGAAGCAGGCCGGATACAGCAGCATCTCCCAGCCCGCGCGTCTGGCAATCGCGGAAGGGGCGCAGATCACCGCGACACCATCCTTCAAAGGCTTCCAGTTCAACCCGCTCAACATCACCGTCGGCTTTTACGACGATTGGGCGCGGTTCGATTTTCGCCTCCGCGCAAAGGATGCCCCGCTCAATCAGTTCGCGACCGGCAGTATCACCTTCACGGTCGAGGGGGTAATTGTTGGGGATGTGCCGCTGTCGGTCTACATCGGCGAACCGGGCGGCGCGGCGGAGATCAACAGCGCGGTTGCGCGGGCGTATCAGGCCATCTTTTGCAGCTACAGCCATCAGGATACTGCTATTGTCGAGCGAGTGGAACGGGCGTATAAAGCGCTTGGTCTGGATTATCTGCGCGATGTCACCACGCTCAAAAGCGGCGAGCACTGGAGCAGCGAAATTCTGGAACTGATTGACAAAGCCGATATTTTCCAGTTGTTCTGGTCAAAATCGGCAGCCGAATCACCCTATGTGCGGCAGGAGTGGCAGCACGCACTCAGGCAGGAAGCGGCCAAACCCAGTTTTATCCGCCCGGTCTGGTGGAAAACGCCGATGCCGCCTGTGCCCGCCGAACTCAGCCACATTCATTTCGCCTATCAGCCCGATCTGGAGCGAGGGTAGAGAGGGGGCAGCAGTCCCTTCTCATGAATTTCTCGGTTTTGTGCGTTATCCTACCTGATGCGGAATGGGGGAGGATGTGTCCCGGTGGATGCCCCGGTCTTCAAAATCGGTGGTCGGCTGCGTGACAGGCGATGGTGGGTTCGACTCCCATCCTCTCCCGATTGATCTCCCTCCTGCATTGACCTCTGCCTGCTTCTAAACGCCTTCGTGTAACGCCACCAACGCCCCTCACTGGCAAATCCCTTACGCTGTTCATTGCTCCTTTCATGGTAACGTCATAAAACCACATGTAAACGTTCATGAAAAATTAGGGCAGTTGACTGATAAAATTAGACGAAAATGCCCATAAAATAAAATCATTTCTTGTTCAAGTTGACTAATGAAAGTGAGATCGGTATGCGATTGATCGACGGGATGCAATCAATAGCTGTGGGAATGCTCTCGACAAGCTGCCGTGACTGGGGAGCAACCTTTCTGATGCGCGGCCAGTTGGACAGCGCCATCAAGGCCTGCACCCGCGCCATCAAACTCGATCCCACCCTGGTCGAAGCGCATGTCAATCGCGGCCTGGCCTGGCTGGAAAAAGGCGATTACGCGCTGGCACTGGCCGATTTTGACAATGCGCTGGCGCTCGCCCCCAAACAAGCCCTCATCCACGCGCATCGGGGAATGGCCTGCTATTACAGCGGTGACCTGAACGCGGCGATCTCCGATATCAACTACGCCATCTATCTTGACCCCAGACAGTCACTTCCCTATGTCTATCGTGGCATGGTCGAAATCGCTCAGGGCAACCCGCTCGGTGCACTCAGCGATTACAGCACGGCCATTTCGCGTGACCCGCATAATGTGGTCGCCTACCGCCGCCGCGCTGACGTGCGCGTGATGCTGGGCAACCTGCGCGAAGCCATGCGCGATTATTTCACCTATCTGGAGATGGGCAAGATGCAGAGCTATTCCAGCCGCGCCGAAGTCGAAGGCATCGTGAGCCGCCTGCGCCAGCAGTTGAGCATGTAGCAGCTATTATTTCGGAACCATACGGGCGGAGACAATTTGATACGATGTCCCGCCTGTTTGATTCCTTACACCTGCCCATCCACCTGGGTAGTCTCGTGTCTCTCACCGTCCAACTCACCTGTTAAGCCGTGTTATAATTCGTCCGTTAGCTATTCGACAAAACTTAACTGTGAGTGTGTGAATGTGACGACTGTAACCCGACACACCTTGAACAATGGACTCACCGTCCTGCTGAAAGAAGTCCACAGTGCCCCCGTGATTAGCTGGTGGGTGCTGTACCGCGTGGGCAGCCGCAACGAGCGCACCGGGCAGACCGGGATTTCCCACTGGGTAGAACACATGATGTTTAAGGGAACGCCGAAGTTCCCCGGCGGCCAGCTTGACCGGATGATCGACCGGCAGGGCGGCTCGTGGAATGCACAGACGTTTCTCGATTACACCGCCTACTACGAGACGATGCCCGCCGACCGGATTGATCTGGCGCTGGAACTGGAAGCCGACCGGATGGCATATGCCGTGTTCGAGGCCGAGGAAGTCGAATCGGAACGCACGGTGATTATTTCCGAGCGGCAGGGCGCGGAAAATTCCCCAATGTTCTGGCTGGGTGAAGAAGTGTCCGCTGCTGCCTTCCGCGTGCACGGCTACCATCACGAGATCATCGGCGATCTGACCGATCTGGAGACGATGACGCGCGATGACCTCTACGGTCACTACCGCCAGTACTACATGCCCAACAACGCGATTGCCGTCGCGGTGGGGGCGTTTAACACCGAGGAAATGCTGAAGCGGATTGAAGCGCTTTATGGCAGCATCCCGGCGGCCGAACTGCCCAAAACGTTTGTCCGCCCGGAACCGCCGCAGCAGGGCGAAAGGCGGGTGCGCGTGGAGCGCCCCGGCAACACCGCCTTTTTGCAGATGGCCTATCATGCACCTGCCGCCACCGACCCTGACTGGTTTAAGCTGGCTGTGCTCGACAGCGTCCTCAGCGGGCCGAGCGGCATGGGCGGCGGTGGCGTGGATAACAAGACCAGCCGCCTCTATAAAGCGCTGGTGCAGACGGAACTGGCCGCGTCGGTCTATGGCAACCTGACGCCGACAATTGACCCTTATCTGTACGAGTTCAGTGTGACCGTGCGCGATGGGCGGACGCTGGAAGAAGTCGAAGCCGCGCTGGACGCCCAGATCGAAAAAATCCGCACTGAGCCGATCAGCGAAGCCGAACTGAACAAGGCGAAGAAGCAGGCGCGGGCGCTGTTTGCCTACAGCACCGAAGGCGTTACCGGACAGGCCTTCTGGCTGGCGTTTGCCGAAAACTTCGCCACCTACGAGTGGTTCGAGCAGTACGTGAGCCGCTTGGAGCAGGTGACGGTGGAGGATGTGCTGGAAGCCGCGCAGCGCTACCTGCGCCCACAGAATCGCGTGGTCGGCTGGTTCGTCCCGACCGGGCTGGACGAGATGGAGGAATTTGAGGACGATGACGATGATGAAGAATAGCACCGCCAGCGTGAGCGGCCTGTCCCTTCCCAACCCGGAAAACATCGTCCGGCAAACGCTGCCGAACGGCATCACGGTGCTGGTCTACGAGAATTTCACCGCGCAGTCCGTTGTCCTTACCGGGTCGCTCCACGCCGGATCGATCTATGAGGATTTCGCTCGCAATGGTCTGGCCTCGATGACGGCCTCCGCGCTGCTGCTCGGCACACAGGCGCGTGACTTTGACACCATTAACAGCAGCCTGGAAGACATCGGCGCTGATCTGGACATCAGTTCGGGCAATCACCGGGTTGGTTTCAGCGGCAAGTCGCTGGCCGAGGATTTGCCGACGCTGCTGGGTCTGCTGGCGGAAGCGCTGCGCCTGCCTGTGTTCCCGCAGGAACATATCGAGCGGATGCGCGGTGAGACTCTCACATGGCTGCAATATCGCCTTCAGGACACGCGCTGGCAGTCCGGGCGCGTCTTCCGCGAAAACCTGTACCCCGTGAACCATTCCTATCACTACAGCACGCGCGGTACGGTGGAGACGCTGCCTACGCTGACGATTGACGAGATGCGGGCGTTCCATGCACAGCACTATGGCCCGCGTGACATGATCGTCGTGATCGTCGGCGCGGTGCGGGCGCAGGAAGCGATTGCACTGGTAGAACAGCTTTTCGGAGACTGGCAGAATCCCAATCAGCCTGAACAGGCGGCCTTGCCCACCATCAATCCACCGAACGAAACACAGCGCATCGGCGTCAATATCCCCGGCAAAACGCAGGCCGATCTCGTCCTCGGTACGCTGGGGCCATCCCGCTTCGCGCCAGATTATCAGGCGGCGAATATGGCGAACAGCATCCTCGGCCAGTTTGGGATGATGGGGCGCATCGGTGATGTGGTGCGCGAGCAGGGCGGCATGGCCTATTATGCCTACAGCCGCCTGGACGGGGGACTTGGCCCCGGCGCATGGAGCATCAGCGCGGGTGTCAACCCGGCCAATATCGACCGGGCGCTGGAACTGTCGATCAACGAACTGCGCCGCCTGACGACTGAACTCGTCAGCGATGAGGACATTGAGGACAACAAATCGTACTTCACCGGTCGGCTGCCGCTGCAACTGGAAAGCAATGAGGGGATCGCCTCTACGCTGCTGTCGATGGAGACGTATCAACTTGGGCTGGATTACCTGATCCGCTACCCCGGCCTCATCAACAGCCTGACGAAAGAGGATTTGCTGGCCGCCGCACAGCGTTATCTGAACCCGGATGCACTGGTGGTCGCCATCGCTGGGCCGGATGTGGAGTAACAGCCCTCACCCTAAATAGCGTTGTCCGGTATTGAGGAGAAGGGAAAAGTGTCTAAGTTGATCTAAACTCCTAAGCTCTGACCCAAAGGAGGCGATCATGGACTTAGACACCTTTCTCACACAATTATATGTGATTGTAGACGATTGGT
>JANRLJ010000038.1:0-6287 GCA_033762735.1 bacterium
GTCCTTCGGGCTGCCACACCCAGAATGCTTGTTTGGGGTCGAACCCCGTAGTCTAGTCAACGCTTGCGTCTCCGTTCAGCGGTTGGCTTCCGCTTCCCTTCAAGCTCCCTGCTTTAGCGGGGAGTCGCTGACAACTGAACATCGGAATAGATTTCCAGCGTATGCAGAGACGTTCCTGCCTTTTCTTGCAGCACAGGTTGTTCAAGTTGAAGATCAACCAGTTCCCGCACCACAACCTCAACAGACTGACGACTTGCGCCTGCAATTTTTTCGATCAGTGCGTAGGTGCTGTCGGGCAAATCCAGCGTAACCGTTCGATGTCCCATTGTGACCCTGAGTACCCTATCATCAGATACACTCTAGTGTAAGCGAAAACAGGATTGATGTGCAGCAGAGCGAACAAAAAAGGGCGCACTTCTGAAAGCACGCCCATGCAATCACAGATGGTTTACGGCTTCCACACCCGCGTGCCGACCTCGAACGACTCCGCCGGGAAGCTCACCAGGTCGACGCGCCAGGGGATGAGCCTGAGCAGGCCGAAGCTTTCATGGTCGGGGCTGATGAAGTCGTGGGCGGGATCAAAACCGAGCGGCGGGGGCGGCGCTTTGAACAGTTCCCACACGCGCCGCTTCTCCGCCAGATCATCAACCCATTCTGTGCGGCAGTCCACATAGACCGGCTGCATAACATGGGCAACATAGGCCAGCGAGACATACGGATTTCGCGCCAGATGTTTCGCCTTGAGCGAATCGCGGTGGGTTGCGACCCAGCCGACCGCGCCGCTAACCGCGCCTTCCCAGATCGGATGCAGCAGACGAGAACGCGGGCGATCCTGGCTGTCGATGGTGGCAGCACTGCACCACACCATTGTGTGGACGCGCTCGATGAATTCCGTTTCAATTTCCGAAAAACTGCTGACGTGCATAGGGCTGCCTCTTTCGTGCTGGATTTTCCAATGCGATAGGAGAATCAAAAACCGCGCGGGGCACTCCCTGCGCGGCGCGAGGTCAGTAGTTCGGGATTTACAGACTCAGGATGCAGCAAAAAGGCTGCCAAACGCCCACTTCATCTGCTGTTCCGAATCGCCAACCGACCACAACCAACGGGTGTTTGCCCATTTTGATCGTTTTGTTCAGCGAGCCGAAATCAGCATGTGTTCAGGATTCCTTACTGTGATGGACGAATCGCGGGGGTGGATGATGCTGTACCGCCGCGACAAGGACAGTATAGGTGAATTGTGTGAACCGTGTCAAGCCACTATGAGCCTTCGATGTAGTGTATGCTGAGGAAATCAGTGGCAGGGGCGTAGCGCACTACGCCCGTACATCTCCTTGATTTTCACCACTCCTTGAGCCTTCCGCTGCTTCTGCCTGTCCGGTGATGGTCGCCGCGCGGAGGAACTGCATCAGCATGTGTTCATCCGGGCGCAAAGAGAAGCGCGTCTCCGCTTCATACGTCGGGTCATAGAAGTCGCGCAGGGCATCGTCCATGTGCGCCTGCACCACTGCCGGATGCACATAATACTTGCGGCAGACGGCAACGGTGTTCCCTAATCGTTCCGCCACCTGCTTCATCGCGTCGCGCACCTGGGCTTCTTTGGCCTTTTTGGTGTCGGCAGGCGGCATCCCCCGCAGCAGATCGGCCATCAGTACCGAGCCACCCCACGTGCGGAAGGTTTTGGCCGTGAAGGGCTTGTCTGTGATGCTGTAGAGGTAGGCGTTCACATCATACGAGCCGAGCGCGTGGCGGGTGCCTTTTTCCTGGTCGTTATACTGGAAAAGATGCTGGCCGGGAATGTCCTGGCACGATTTGACCAGCTTCGCCAGCCGCTTATCCGCCAGCGTAATGGCATGTTCCTTGCCACTTTTGCCGACGAACTCGAAAGTGATTTTGCTGCCGCTGACCGAGACATGATCGTCCTGCAAGGTCGTCAGCCCGTAGGAGTCGTTCCCTCGCGCATACTCGCTGTTGCCGATGCGGATCATCGTCCGTTCCAGCAGTGTGACCAGCAGCGCCAGCACCTTCTCTCTGGTCAGGTCGGGCTTACGAAGATGCGCTTCGACCGTTTCGCGCAGGGCGGGCAGGCTTTCCCCGAAGCTGACCAGGCTTTCAAATTTTTTCTCGTTCGCCAGTTGATTCCAGCGCGGATGATAGATGTACTGCTTGCGCCCGCTGGAGTCGCGCCCGGTCGCCAGCAGATGCCCGTTGCGCTTGGGGCAAATCCATACATCTTCCCACGCAGGCGGAATCCGCAGGCTGTCGATCCATTCTTTGAGCTTCGCCTCCTTGATGGGGTTGCCCCTGCTGTCGAGATAGGTAAAGCTCTTGCCGCGCCGCTTACGGGTATAACCCGCCATATCCGGGTTGATATAGCGCAGTTCCGCCGCTTCCAGCAGCAGTTCAAGTTCGGGGTCGTGACTAAGCATCGTCAGGCCTGTGGGGAAAGCGATGAGCAATGAGCGATGAGTCAAGCGCTGGCAATAAAATATCGTGAGCCGGGGATATCATAAAATTCTGTATGCTTTCAGATCAGGAAAGAAAAAGAGGGTGGAAGCGTGTGTAAGGAGACGGCGCACCGTGTCCTTACGTCAACCTCGGAAACAGTATGGGGCGAAGTATGCTTCGCCCTACTCAGTACTCACAACTTTTCACTCGGTACTGCTTTAACGCTCAATCGTCCCGCGCCATGCTCCCGTTTCGGTCTGGCGGGATTCGATGAATTCCTTGAAGCGCTTCATATCGCCCGCCATGCGGTTTTTGACAATACCCAGCGCCGCGCCGACGTTCTCGATCACGCCTTCGGGATCATAGTCAATCTGGAGCATGATCCGCGTCGTGTTCTCATCGATATAGTGGAACGTGACCACGCCCGCATGTTTCGCGCCGCTGGTGCTCGTCCAGGCAATGCGCTGGTCGGGGGTCTGTTCGCTGATGTCGGCATACCATTCTTCGGTCTTGCCGAGAATTTCGGCTTTCCAGTAGAGGCGCTTGGGGTCCAACTGGCGGACTTCCTCAATGCCTTCCATGAACTTGGGGAATTCCTCGAACTGCGTCCACTGGTTATAGGCCGTGCTGACCGGGACATTCACATCAATCGAGTGTTCGTAATTCGCCATGACTCAACCTGCCTCGTTTCCAATAGAATCCGATGCTTTCAGGGTATGCGGCTTTTACAAGGTGAACATGGGGGAAACGGCGGGTCAGGACATAGGTCAGTTGGGTAGCGGTTATGAAGCTTTGAAAGGCGCAGCACGACACAAAAAGGGGCACGAATGCACCCTCTCATTTTTTGTATTTTTACAGACGTCTCAATTTTAAATGGCTTTGTTGTAAAACACTCCGAGAACTAGGTTCACTACAGTGTATTGTCAGTTTCCCAATCTTCAAGCTTCAACCCGACGATGCGCCTAAATTCGCGGGTATTATGCGTAATCAAGGTTAAACTATTTGCCAATGCGATTGCAGCAATGAGCAGATCGTTACCCCCGATTGGTGTGCCTTTAGTCGTCAAATCGGCTCGGATTTGCCCATAGTGTTCGGCTGCTGCATCATCAAAAGGCAGGGAGATAAACAGCGACAAAAACTGCCTTTGGGCCGCTATTGTTTTTATCGGATTCTGACTGCGTAATGCACCGAAGAACAATTCCGCTTTGACCACGGAGCAGACAACAGCTTCTCCTTCATTCAGAGCATTCAGCTTATCAGCAACGCTCTGGGAACGTCCATTGATATAGCGAATGCAAGTGTTGGTATCCAGCAGGTATTTCATTCAAGCGGCTCACGTTTTTCCAGTGGTAACTGTGGGGGACGCTCAATGGGATCATCTGCCAGGATGCCGTAGGTTGCTCTGAGTGCTGTATGCCAGTCAGTTTCCCGGACGAAATCGGTTTGCAATGATACAGCCAGCAGTTCCATCATGCGTAAACGCTGGGTTGTTGAGAGTTTTTGTACCTGCTCGAAGAGTGCTTCAAAAGAGGTATCGCTCATCGTTATGCCTCCATATATTCAACGACTGTTCAAGCATCTTAAACGAGTACCGAACAACGCGATTTAAGGCCGCTTATCAGAGAAAGTCGATCAAGAATGGGATGATTGACGCAGAGGAATAACGGCGGAGAGAGATATTTCTCCCCCCGCCTGCAAGCAAGCCCTCGATCAGCGCCTCGCACCCAATGTGATCTCGATGTCGATCAACTGCCCGGCGCGCCAGACGGTCAGCGTGATTTCATCGCCGGGGATCGTCTCGCTGGAGAGATAGCCGATCAGTGTGCTCATGCTGAAGATCGGCTGGCCGTTGATGGCGGTCACAATGTCCACGCCTTCGCTGGACTGCTCCAGCACACCGCTTTCGTCCGCGGGACTGCCGCGTTCCAGCCGGGTGATGACCACGCCGCGCAGGTTGTTGGGCAGGCTGTACTGCTCGATAAAGCTCAGGTTTACGTCCTCGCCGTTGATGCCGAGATAGCTGTATTCGACCTCGCCCTTGTCGATCAGATCAGCGACCACCCGCTGCACCAGATCAGACGGGACGGCGAACCCAACGCCGGAATTGGAGCGCGTCTGGCTGACGATCTGCGAGTTAATGCCGATTACCTCGCCGGCCAGGTTGAACAACGGGCCGCCGCTGTTGCCGGGGTTGATGGCTGCATCGGTCTGGATGACGCCGCCGATCTGGTAGCCGTCCAGCCCATCAATGCGGCGGTTAAGTGCGCTGATGATGCCTGCTGTGAGCGTCCAGCGTTCACCGAAGGGACTGCCAATTGCCAGCGCCGTCTGCCCGATGCGCAGATCGTCGGGGTTGCCAAACGTGATCGGGTCCAGTTGCTCAGCCGGGAGATTGACTTTCAGCACGGCCACATCGGCGTCGGGGTCAAGGCCGATCACCTGGGCGCGGACGATGGTGCCATCGAGGAAGTTGACAGCGATGCGGTCGCCGCCATCGACCACATGGAAGTTGGTGACGATATGGCCTTCTTCGTTCAGCACAAAGCCGGAGCCGCCGCTGTAGGGGAAGAATTCGTTCTCGGTGCGCCCACGCTGATCGACCTCAATCGCCACCACCGACGGACTCACCTGTGCGAACAGGTCGGCGTAAGCCTGTTCCATCTCGCTCAGAATATAAGTCGGGTCCTGCGCCGTGACAGGCGCGAAGGCCGACCCAAGCAGATAGCCAAATCCAACCAGAACCAGAACGCCTACAATCACCATCACCCGCGCCAGCGAAGGGCGCACATCCCAAAGATTTGTATTCACAGCCGTTATCCTGATGCAATAGATTCCTTCATCTGCATGATAGCATTCTTTCCGCCCGCCAAACTTTAGAAATTCGTCCTATCGAACCGGACAGTAAGCAATTTCAAACAATTGCGTGAAGGGTTGCGCGGTGGCAGAAAGCCTACTGCTGGTTATACTTAACACAACATCAAATTCGCTTAACCAACCACCTTCACCCCTCAGGAGAGACACCAATGCCGCAGTGGGAATATCTGATCGTCTTTATCCAGGACAGCGAAACCGCGCAGGACACTCCCGAAGTCGATGTCTTTCTGGATGCCGACCGCTACACCGACAAGCTGAACACCTATGGCAAGGCCGGGTGGGAACTGGTCGCGTTTGAATGGACGGAGATGGGGGCGAAGGCGGCGCTGAAACGCCTGATCGCCAATGGCAGCGCGAGCGAATAAGCTAAACTGAAGCCAGTGAGTGAAATTTTTGTGACCTTATGAACGCATCGACCAACGCCAACATCGACGACATCCCGGTATGTGCTATTGCAGCAGGGGTTTATCCTATCGGCGACCATACTTCCGAAGTCAGCCGCCCGGCACATACCGTTCATCTTGCCTCTTTTGCGATTGCCGTTCACTGCGTCACCAATCAGCAGTTTACCGCCTTCATCGCGGATGGCGGCTACTTTGACAACCGTTACTGGACGGCGATGGGCTGGCGCTGGCAGCGGGTGCAGCAGAAAAATGAACCAGCTTTCTGGCGCGATCCCCGCTTTAACCAGCCCGACCAGCCGGTCGTGGGTGTGTGCTGGTATGAAGCGATGGCCTTTACCCGCTGGCTGCGCGAACAGACGAAGCGGGCATGGCGGCTGCCTACTGAGGTCGAGTGGGAAGCGGCGGCGCGAGGGGCGGCGCGGGGTGCGGGGAATACCGCGCCTCTGATCGACCTGAGCCGTCTGAATTCCGCTGAACTGGGCATGGGGCATCCCTGGGCGGTGCAGCATGGTGCGGTGTCCTGGTGCGGGGCGGTCAATCTGCTTGGCAACGTGTGGGAGTGGA
>JANRLJ010000039.1:0-24600 GCA_033762735.1 bacterium
CTTCACACCCGTTTAATCACGATAAGAGTTTCGTCGTCGAAGTCGCCTATTCCTTCGGCAAACTGGTCATTCGCATCCATAATCCGTTGACCCAGTTCTTGCGCCGAGCAGGTGATGTTGTGCAGAATAATCTGCTCCAGCCGATCTTCCCCGAATTCTTCCTCGCGTGGGTTGATAATTTCGGTGATGCCGTCGGTATACAGGACGAGAATATCACCCGGCTCCATGATGAGGCGCTTTTCCTCAAACATCACATCCTTGAACACACCTAGCGCTACACCGCCCGCTTTCAGATAATGGCAGCGCTTGGTCGCAGTGCGATACAGAATCGGCGGGTTGTGCCCGGCAGAAGCGTACTGCAATTCCCCAGTCTGCCAGTCCAGATAGGCGACAAAAGCAGTAGTGAACATGCTCGACCGCTGATTCGCCAGAATGACCTGATTTGCCCGCTCCATCATCACCGCCGGGGAAAAGTTCAGTGTCATGGCGAAGCGCAGCACAGTGACGCTGAACGCCATGAACAACGCCGCTGGAACCCCCTTGTCGGTCACGTCCGCGATACTGACGGCGAGGCGGTCGTCGTCCAACCGATAGAAGTCGTAGAAGTCGCCGCCGATTTCACGCATGGGATGCCAGAATGCGGCGATTTCCCATCCCGGCAGATGGGGCACGTTCTGTGGCAGAAAGCTCTGCTGGATGCGGCGGGCGGTTTCGAGGTCTTTGTTCAAAAGCTGCTGGCGCATTTCCTGCGCATACAGCCGCGCGTTTTCGATGCTGATGGCCGCCTGCGAGGCCATCGCGGTCAGCAGGCGTTCATCACGGCTGGAAAACGCTCCACCGCGTTTGTTGATAAGTTCCACCACACCGATGATCTTCTGCTGCGGGTTGCGCATCGGCGCGGCCAGAATCGAGTGTGATTCCTTGCCCGTCATCTGATCGAAGGTGCGGATAAAACGCGGGTCCTGATACGCTTCCGAGATATTGAGGATTTGCCCGGTCGCCGCCACCTGCCCGGCAATGCCTTCCCCCACACGCACGCGGATTTCTTCCAGCTTTCCGGTACTTTCCAGCAGCACCCGGCTGAACAGTTCCCCGCTGGCTTCATCAATCAGGAACATGGTGCCGCCCTCGGCGCTCAGGGTTTCCACCAGTTGATTGACGATCAGCGACAGCAGACGGTTTAAATCCAGCCCAGCGGCCATAAACTGGCTCACGCTCAGCATGGCGTTCAGTTCGCGCAGCGTGCTGGGCATCTGCACACCTTCGGGCAGGCGCTCAATGCGGCGCGTGAGCGTGGTGATGTTGGGGCCGCCCGGTTCGGGTTTCATATCGCGTGAGACGGAGTCCATCAGCGCATTGATGATGTGCAGCCCCATCCCGCCATCCGCCCGGCGCTCAATCGGCGCTTCAGGATCGAAGACGGGCACATCGTCGGGATCGAAGGGATAGCCCCAATCGACCAGCGAAATCTGGAGGAATTCGTCCTCCAACTCGATATGCACCAGAATGTCACCGTTGCCCTGATCGCCGTAAGCGTGTTTGATGATGTTGACCGCCGCTTCTTCGACCGCCAGTTCGATATCAAACAGCGTTTTTTCGGTCAGGTGCAGGCGTTGGCCGATGCTTTGCAGCAGAAAGGAAATGGTTCGGATATTTTCAATCGTCGCTTCGACGCGCAGTTCGCCCAGAAACATTAGTTAAAGTCCGCGATGGCCGCCTGTACACTGTCGTAAATCGAAAAGAAATTCATGAAGCCGATGATCTCCAGCACCCGTGCTACCCGTGAACTTACGGAAACCAGCTTGAGATCCCCTCCGGCGTTGGTCGTGCGCGTGAGCACATCCGCCATCGTGCGCAGCCCGGCGCTGCTGATATAGGCAACGCGCGACATATCGAGGACGATGCGCGTCTTGCCGCTGGCGACTGCCGATTGCAGTGCGTAGTCCATATCGCCCGCGCCCTGCGTATCGACCCGGCCTTCCAGCGCGAAGACCATCACACCCTGTTCCTCTCGTTCCTGAATGTTAATCATGGCAGTGCGCCTTTAGTCTCTCTAACAACACATCTAAAAGATAACGCATTTGCGAAATGAAGGAAACTGCATCGCGGCATACCTCGCCGCTGGGCGCTGTGGTAACATGCGGACGCTATGCGAACCCGAACCAATATCCTCCACTCCCGCCTGACTCTCGCGCTGATGGTCGTCGTCCTGCTGGTCGCCGCCCTGATGCGCGTCTATCACCTGACTCTGCAAAGCCTGTGGTTTGATGAAGCGTTTGCCTGGAACATCATCATCCAGCCAGATATGTTCCCGCGCATCGCCGCCGACACACACCCGCCGCTCTATTATCTGCTGCTGCGCGGCTGGACGGCGCTGGCGGGCGATTCACCCCTTGCGTTGCGCTATCTCTCCACGCTGACCAGCATTCTCACGGTGGCACTGGTCTATCAGATCGGCGCAGAACTCATCCGCCGTCGAGATCATTTGTTCTACACAGCCGTTCCGGTTGCCGGGGCGCTTCTGCTGGCGCTGACTGACATGGAAGTTGATCTGGCGCAGGAAGCTCGCAACTACGCACTGTACACCTGCCTGGCCTGCCTGAGCATGGCGCTGTATCTGCGCTGGGAACGGCGCGATCAGAACACGCTCTTATCACCCCTGTTCGTTTCCTGGATTGTGGCGAACACAGCACTGGTGTATACGCATTATCAGGGCGCATTCATCCCCGGCGTTCAGGGGCTTCATGTGCTGCTGTTCCTGCGCGGGCGCAAACGTATCGAAGGGATAGCCGGACTCGCGGTAAGTGGGCTGCTGCTCACTCCCTGGATGCTGCTGGTCACAATCCCACAGGCCGAACGCGCCATCAGCGAAGGCATTCCCTTCTCGATTCCGTCAAACTTGGAAACCCTGCTGCATCTCCGCCGCGAATTTTTAGGGCAGATGTGGCCGCTGCTGCTGGTGCTGCTGATAACGGGCATGTTTACTGTCAATGGCTCCCGCATTTCTCAGGCAAATGTGTCCATACCTATTCTCCTGACCATTTCACCAGGAAAACAGGGAAAAAACAGGGAAGCGTTTAAAGTCCCTCTCCCTAAGGGAGAGGGATTTAGGGTGAGGGCGCAGGATCAAGTGCGAGATTCGTCCGTTGTAACGAGGCGAACACAACACGGTTCAGTTTTTCTGCTGGTCGCGTGGCTCGTGCTTCCATTTGCCGTGCTGTACATCGGCAATCTGTATGCGCCGCTGCTGACCGAGCGCAAGCTGGCGATCATCACCCCGGCGCTGGCGCTGCTGGCCGCGTTCGGCTTAGCAAATGTACGACAGCCGGCGGCGGGTCTGCTGCTGCTGGCGCTGGTGATCTATGGCGCGGCCTATGTGGACAGCTACCGCCTTAAGGAACCCTGGGATGATCTGGCGGCGGAGGCCGTGCGCTATGCCGAACCGGGCGATCTGGCGCTGATCGAGATGGGCAACGGACAGTACCCGATGAAATACTATTGGTCGCATCAGATGCCCGACGGCGTGACCCTCTCCACCTTTCCTGTTTTAGGCGACCCGACGATGGCACCGACGACCGACTGGTACACCTACTACGACGGTCTGCTGCCGCAGCAGATCGATTCAGCACTGGCGCAAAATTCCAACGGCGTCACGACCGCCTGGGTGGGTTTCTGGAGCAAGGAAACGACATCGCTGGCGCGGCTGGAACAGGCCGGATTTACCCGCACGATGGTAGTGAGCTACGACCACCTCGGCAATGCGCTCAACCTCTACCGCTACGATCATCTGCCAGAAAATGACGCGACACGCTTTGAGTCGGGGATGCGGCTGCGCGCTGTTGAAATTGATGAGGCCGCTTTGCGTGTCGATCTGTGGTGGTCTACAGATGTGCCGCTCACGGGTGAATATGTGACTTCAGTGCTGCTGCTCGATGAGAATGGAACGCTGGCCGCGCAGTTGGATTCGGTCCCTTTTCAGGGGCAGCGCTCCACACTGACATGGCAACCTGGAGAAGTGATGTTCGATCCCAAGCCGCTGCAACTGGCGAACGGGTGGACGCAGCTTCCGCCAGGGAATTATCGGGTGGTCGTGCAGGTGTACAGCTTTGATGCCAGCGGGCAGCTTGTGAAAAGCAATACCAGCGATGGCGCGGAATGGTACGAAGCGGGGACAATTTCCCGTTGAGGGCGCTGTCGGGAGTCAAAGTACCGTGTCCTAGTAGGTGTGAGGAGTAGCGTTCTAATGTCGATTTCGAGTAGGGGCGAGGCATGCCTCGCCCGTACAGGGGTAGGCGCTGATCGTAACGCCCAGCCATTTATCATGATAAGAACTAAAGCAGCCGGGAAGACAGTGCAACTGGCGGCACTGGTCATGATTCTGCTGCTGGCGGCGGCCACGCGCATCCGTAACATCGACGGCCCCAGCCTGTGGATTGACGAGGGCTTCACCTATTTCACTTTCAAAACCGATCTGTTCACAGCGCTGGTGGGCGACCGTCATCCTCCGCTCTATTTCTACAGTCTGCATGTGTGGGAATCCCTCGCGGGCGACTCGATCTTTGCCCTTCGTTACTGGTCGTTCCTGCCGAGCCTGCTGAGCATCGCCGTTGTTTACCAAATCGCGCGGGAAGCCATCCGCGAACGTCGGCGGGAGAATGCCATTCTTACCGTTCCGCTGGTCGCCGCGCTGATGATGGCACTGGCGGACGGTGAGAATTATCTGGCGCAGGAACTCCGCATGTACACCTGGCAGGTCTTGTGGCTGGCGCTGAGCACCTGGTTTTACCTCCGCTGGATGCGGAAGCCGTCGCGGGTTCATGCCGCGCTGTGGGTGGCGGCCATGACGGGCGCGATGTATACGCATTACTTCAGCGCACTGGCGCTCATGGTCTATGGTATTCATGCGCTGCTGACGCTTCCCCTGCGGCGCAAAGTCCAGGCGGTCGTCCTGCTGGCAGTCGTAGGTGTACTGATCGCCCCCTGGGTACTGCTCGTCTTTACGCAGCAGTTCCGCCCCAGTGATGCCTGTTTCGGCTGCGGCGAGATCATGAATCTGGAAACGCTGCGCAGCTTCCGCCAGTCATGGTTCGGACAGATGTGGCCGCTGACGATGCTGCTGGCCCTGTTCGGGATTCTGGCGGTTGTCAATGGGCGTGTGCGGCTGCCTTCCCGCGCCACACTGCTGATCGTGCTGCTCGGTCTGCTGCCGCTGGTGACGACCTTCATCGTCAGCCATCAATGGCTCGAATTCTTCAACCACCACCTCGCGCAGTTGACGATTCCAGTGGTCGTGCTGCTGGCGCTGGGAATCGGCAATTTCCAGCAGACCGGGCGGCTGGTACTGGTGACCGCGCTGGTGCTCTATGGGGTGACAACGGTGGATTGGTATCGGCAGAAAGTGCCCTGGCGTGAACTGATCGCGCAGTTCGCGCCTTATGTCGAAAGCAATCATCTGGTGCTGAGCGAAATCGGCGCGGAGGAAGCCGCCCTCGGTTATTACTTCGATCATCTGCTGCCCGAAGATGTACAGATCAGCAGTTTTGAATGGTGGGGGCCGCGTGACGTGAACGCCTACTACAACCAGCAGTTACCGCCGTTAATCGCTGGTCAGCGTGAACGGCAGGCCGACTCGGTCACAACCGCATGGTTCGTCTACTGGAACGCCAATACGGCGATGCGCGATCAGCTTCTCGGCAACGGCTTTGTGCCGACGATGACGTGGACAGTCGAACATCTCGGCGTGACGATTCCGGCCTATCGTTATGATCTGCTGCCGGAAGAAGCCATGACAACCTTTGAGGGCGGGCTGACACTGCGGGCGGCGGAGATCGCGGCGGAGATTGATACGGACGATCTGCGGGTTGATCTGTGGTGGTCGCTGGAGCGGTCGCTGGAGCGGTCGGCGGACGCTGTGCCTTCAACCGATTTCGTCACGAAGGCCTTTCTGCTGGACGCGAATGGTCAGCAGGTCGCACAGTTGGATTCGCAGCCTGCGCTGGGTCAGCGCCCGACGACGAGCTTTACAGCGGGCGAAGTCGTCTACGATCCCAAAAGTCTGCAACTGGCTGAGGGCATTTCGCAGCTACCGCCGGGACGCTACACCGTTGCAGTGCAGGTCTATCGTTTTGAAGGCGGCAGTATCGTCATCAGTCCCACCGCTGACGGAGCCGATTACGCCATCATTGGCGAAATAGAGCGATAGGCGCGTTCAGCGGGACAGACGCAGTTGTTCCGCTTTTGCCTGCCAGCGAGCCACAGCGTCGAGGGCGTCGCGGCGCTGGTCGTCCGTGAGTGTCGATGGAAACGGCAGATTTGCTTCGCCATAAGCACCGTCCTGCTGGATGCGCCATGCCGTTTTCGCCTTGCGGTAAGCACGCTCATATATCTCCTGCAATTCCACAGCGATGACTTCGCCTCGCAGGGGCAGCGCGACTCGCGGCAAAGGTTGATCCAATTCGACTCCAATGACTCGCAGTGTTGCGTCGGCCAGAAAAACCGCGACGTGGTAGGGATACCAGCGCGTGACCGAATTTTGCGTCAGACGTTTTACTGACCGCGTTAAATCCATCTCGACAAGATGGACACCCCATTCGAGAAACAGCCGACTCCGCCGCGCCTGGTAGCTGGCGATCTCATGCATATCTGATTTATTGCCTGGAGAGACGATCTCCAGAACCGTAACAAGTTCGCCTGTATTCTGTTCGCGAATATAGAGCGCTTCCAGGTCAGGCGCGTCCTGTACCAAAACTCCCGTTGCGGCCAGGCTTTCCGCCGCCGCCAGTTCATAATCCCATGCAGCGGGTTTTTCCGCCTGACGACCACCCAACCACACCTGCACATCGGGTTCACGACCTTCAGCAATTTGAATGCTGCTTTCGCGAATGGCAACATAACCAAGTTGCAGGAGAGGGCGGTCAATCTTCTCGATCAGCAGTCCGATCATTTCGGTATGAATGGTTTTGAAGTAGCGCCCTGTTTCCGACCAGAGATCAATACGGCCAACAAATGGCCCTTGTTCGAGATGGGTGATTTCCGCGTCTGTAAATCCCTGCCTCATCCGATTTGCCTCGTCAATCCTTCGATCAGGCCGTGTTGATATTTACGCTTATGTGCTTCGCTAATTGGAGTACAAATGTCAACACCTCCTAGTGCAACCTCAGAGCCAAAGGATTGAATAAGAGCTATTCTTTCCGCCCTCACCCCATAAGCGCAGCGACACCCTCTCCCTCAGGCAGAGGGGCTAAAAACCGAGACTCTCCCCCTTCGCCCTGAGGGCGAAGGGGGCCGGGGGGTTGAGGGCTTGAAGGACTTCTGTTTCTATATTGTTCAACTTGTTTACTCTGATATTGCACTAGTACGCCGACAAGATGAGAATGATGGGTTGCGTTGGTACGGGCGCAGCGCGCTGCGCCCCTACAGGTAGGCAGCTTTAGATGGTCGATGTACTAGTTTAGCGCAAAAGCCTGCGATTTTTTCGCTCAACCGCGTTTAATCTGTCCGTTTTTGCCCGCCGCCACATGCCCATTCATCCTGTGGTGGTGTACAATGGATTCCATTCCAGTCAACCCACACGTAAGCAACGAGGTTCCACAGAGGTTTCTGTTCAGATGAAAACCGTTACCCTTATTAATGAAAAAGGCGGTGTCGGCAAGACCACCGTCGCCATCCACCTTGCTGCCGGGCTGGCAATACGCGGCTACCGCGTCGTGCTGGCGGATGCCGATCCCCAGGGGCACGCCACCGTGTCGCTGGGGGTTCAGAAAGAACCAGGGCTGTATGATCTGCTGGTGCGCGGGGCGCCTTTTAAAGAGGTGCTGCGGGCGGTGTCGCCAGAGTGCTACGGCATCCCCGGCTATCCGGTGAAGGGTCAGCTTTACGTCGTCCCCTCGAATGTCGAAACGCGCAGCATCCCGCTCCAGATTTCGGATGCGCTGGCTGTGGCCGAACGCTTCCGGGAACTGGATGGCGTGATCGACGCGGTCGTCTTCGACACATCGCCCACACCATCGCTGCTGCACGGGTCGATTTATCTTGCGACCGACGCCATTATCTACCCGACCAAATGCGAATACCTCAGCTTTGATGGGCTGGTGGAAAGCCTCGCCCACCGCGAGATGATCCAGCCGACCCGCGCCCGCTGGGGGCTGGGCAACATCGACATCATGGGCATCGTCCCGACCATGTTCCGCGCCGGAACCCTGGTGCATCAGGAAAATCTCAATAAGCTGAAATCGCGTTATGCCAATCTCGTCTGGCCGGAGATGGTGATGCGTACCGTGTGGGCAGAAGCCTCCACTGTCGGCCAATTGGTCTATCGGTTCGCGCCGGATAGTGGTGCCGCGCGGGACGCCTGGAGCATCGTTGATCGTGTTCAGATGGAGTTATAGGCATGGGGCGTAAAAACCTGCTGGCAGGTGTTGATCCGTTCGGCAAAGACGGCGGAGAAGAAAGGCCGAAGGAGCATAATCCGCTCTCGATGAAGGATGCGGATGCGGCGCTGTTTGGCGATCTTGCAAAGCTGGATACAGGCCGCCAGACGGTGCGCCCGATCCCGATCAATGAGATCTATCCCGACATCAAACAGGCACGCCGCGTTGTCCCTACGATACTGCGTGAGGTGTGGAACAGCGATCCGCGCACGGTGACGGATATGTTCAACCAGTGGCTCGATCATATCGACGCCGAACGCACTCAGGCGGGCGCACCTCGATTTGAACTGAGCGACTACCTGTGGTCGGAGTCGGTGGAGAAACGCGCTCGCTCCGAACAGGACCTTGAAAATGAAGCCTTCCGTCCCGGCCCGATGGAAAGCGCCTTTCTGAAAATTGTCGAACTGGCCGTCAGCATCCGACGCGACGGACTGACCAATCCGGTCACGGTGGAGCAGATCGGCGCACGCCGCTATCGGCTGGAAACGGGCGAACGGCGCTGGCTGGCCTTCCATATGCTGCTCAGCTTCTTTAATCTGGATACGGGCTTGCCCGATGAGCGCAAGCGCTGGGAGCGTATTCCGGCCATTGTCGTGCAGGAACTCAACGTCTGGCGGCAGGCCAGCGAGAACACGGCCCGCGCTGATTTGAACGCGATTGGCAAGGCACGGCAGTTTGCGATTCTGATGATGGATCTGCTCAAGACGGAAGGCGCATCCTTCAAGAACTACGAAGACCTGGTTCCCACCGGGCACTGCGACCGACAGTACTATGCACAGGTCATCGATTATCGCGTCCCCAGTGGCAAAGGCGAGATGCTGGCAAACGCGATGGGGGCACTGCATCGGTCAGTGTTCACGCGCTGCCGGACGCTGCTTGGCCTGCCCGATCCCGTGTGGGATATTGCGGATAATCTGGACATTTCTGAAGACGAACTTTTGCGCATGGCAAAGCTGCCCGCGCATCAGGCCATCGAAGCAGCCAAACAACTCGAAGAAATTGTTGCGACTCGCAACAATTTGGCCGCAACATCGACCCAGGAAAACCCTAGCAAAAAACCCAAGACCCCCCCTACCCTACCAAGTGATGCCGCCCTCCAACGCGGAAAACGCCTGTTTTCCAAGCAGGATGAGGCGGTTTTCAAGGAAATCCTCGCGCTGCGCGATGGGGTAGGGGAGGCAGCGCCATCAACCAAGCAGCAGCTTCGCACGCTGCTGGATCAGATGCAGGAACGAATCGACCATCTCAAAACACTTCTGGAAAACCGCTGATATACAACATCAAATTTTTGTAGGGGAGGGTTTCAAACCCTCCCCTACAGCGATAAGGGCACGGGTTGCTGTGCTCCTGCTTTTTTACTTCCTCCTTATGGTTTGATGTTTTCCGCGTCTCCGAGATGATTCTTCTCATCATATATCGCCAAAAATGAGACTTCTCTCGCATTCGGCCAAAATGGGTTCGGATGAGCGCCGACTCATGGTATACTCATCTTTGACGACAGCGACACGTTCGCCAGCCCACATCCCGGTGTGGCGTGTCAGGGGGAAAGACGATATGACTCGTGAACACCCGTACAGGGAATATCCACAACGGCGTGGTGAATCCACGCATTCCTTTCGCATTTGAGGCGGCACAACGATTACAAACCCACCTGCTGATGCTGGTCTTAAGCCTGGCACTTGTGCTGGCGTCGGCCTGTGCAGGCGGTACGCTCAGACAACCCCTCAGCGGAGTCCTGCCCGTTGCCGCGCCTAATGCCGTCCGCGCCGGCAGTCAGATTGAAGTGATCGTCGGCCCGGTCGATGTCGATAATGGAACCCCGATTGGCATGGTCATGGTCGGGGCGTATGGCCCACGCGCCTACAGTGCTGTCTTCCAGGCGGGTCTGGCGCATTTCATCATCCCATCGGAACATACTCTGCAACCGGGCTATCTGGCGCTGATCTTCGCTGCCGAAGAAGCACGGGGCGAAACCAGCATTGTCCTGGTCTCGACGCGCTCCAGCTCTGCCAAAGCCAGCACCTCAACCAACCTCATTCACGAATTCCTCGCACCCATCCGCTAACGCCTCATCACACCCGCGCCCGACTCTGTCAAGCGTGCTGGAAAAAAGGTAACATTACGCCAAGACCGACACCCACTCGTGGTGGCGTATTCAAATCGTATTGTCAATCGGGGATGGAACCATGACGCGAGAAGCAACGCTGGCCGGGCTGCGCCAGTCACCTGAACTATCGGTTCTGATTATCGGCGGGGGAATCAACGGCATCGGCACCTTCCGCGACCTGGCCTTACAGGGCGTGGATGTACTGCTGGTGGAAAAGAACGATTTCTGTTCCGGGGCGAGCGCGGCTTCTTCGCACATGGTTCACGGCGGGCTGCGTTATCTGGAAAATGGGGAGTTCCGGCTGGTCTATGAAGCGCTGCACGAGCGCAACCGCCTGCTGCGGAACGCCCCACACTATGTCAAGCCGCTGCCCACCACCATCCCGATTTTCAACTGGTTTTCGGGCATGTTGAATGCCCCGCTCAAATTCCTGCGCCTGCGTGATAAACCCAGCAATCGCGGGGCACTGGTCATCAAGGCCGGGCTGACGATGTATGATCTGTTCACCTTCACCCAGCAGGCCACACCACGCCACAAATTCCACTCGAAGGAAGCATCGCTGCGAGACCGACCACAGTTAAATCCCGACATCGTCAGCACCGCCACCTATTATGATGCGTGGATGCCGTACCCCGAACGCATCTGCCTGGAACTGATTCTGGATGCGGAGGCTGCTTCGCCAAAGGCGCGTGCCCTCAACTACGTCAGCGCTGAGTCCGCATCTGGCGATGTGGTCACGCTGAAAGACGAACTGACCGGGGAAACCTACACCGTCAAGCCGAAGATTGTGATTAACGCCGCTGGCCCCTGGATCGACTTCACCAACCGCAATCTGAAGCGCGAGACGAAGTTTATCGGCGGCACCAAAGGCTCACACATCCTGGTCGATCATCCCGAACTGCTGGCCGCCACGCGCGGGCACGAGCTTTTCTTTGAAAATGCGGATGGCCGTATCTGCCTGTTCTTCCCGCTGCAGGATCGGGTGCTGATCGGCACGACCGACATCAAGATCAGCAATCCTGATGAAGCCCGCTGCACTGACGAGGAAATCGACTACATGATTAACCTGGTCAGAGTTGTCTTCCCCGGCATCACCATCACCCGCGATCAGATCGTCTTCTGCTTTAGCGGGGTGCGTCCGCTGCCCGCCAGCGATGCGGCCACCACCGGGCAGATCAGCCGCGATCACAGCATCCGCGTAACGGAGTCCGGCAGCGGCGTGAACTTCCCGACCTTCTCGCTGATTGGCGGCAAATGGACGACCTTCCGCGCCTTCAGCGAACAGACCACCGATCAGGTCTTGCCCCGGCTGCGCCTTGACCGCCGCACCTCCACTCGCAATCTGCCGATTGGCGGCGGACTGCGCTACCCGACCAGCGAGGCCGATAAGCAGCGCTGGTTGCAGCGCGTCGAATCCAAGACGGGGCTTTCGCGCCAGCGGCTGGAAATGCTGTTCGAGCGCTACGGCACCCGCGCTGAGCAGATCGCAACCTTCTGTGCACAGACGGAAGATGTACCACTCCAGCATGTCCCCGGCTATACGACGGGCGAAATCGAATTTATCGCCACCAATGAGAAAGTCATGCGGCTGGACGACTTCATCCTGCGACGGTCGCTGCTGGCGATGCTGGGCAGAGTGAGCGGCGCAGGGCTGGTCGAACTGGCACACGTTCTGGCGGGATCGCTTGGCTGGTCAGAAGCCCAGACCCAGGCCGAAATCGAACGGGCGGCCATGATCCTGCGCGAACGCCACCGCGTCGATCTGGCGCTGCGGCAGGAAACTTCTCTGACCTGAATGACGTTTAGAGCATAGAGGCGGCACACCACCGCCTCACTTTATCCTGTCCATTCGATCTGGAGACCTGTCGATGCGGATGAAACTCTGGCTTCTCTGTGGCTTTCTGGTGACGATTTTCACAGGCAGCGTGAGCGCGATAAGCACAGCACAATGGGTGCAGGGTACGCTGACGGAACACATCGCCAGCGCCGACGACCTGCGCATTTTCGGCCAACTGCTGTCCGCTGCTGATCCTGCCATCAGGGAGTGGCTGGATGACGAGACGAATCGAATGAGTGTCTTCGCACCTTCGGATGCCGCTTGGGAAACTTATTTCGCTGATCTGGGCATCACTCCCGACGATCTGATTACAGAGCCGCGCCGCCTGAATGATCTGCTGCGCCGTCATATCGTGCCCATGATCCTGCTGCCAATGCTGGATATGGTGATCGACTGCCGCGAGGTTGGGACAATGCTGCCCAACGAACGCCTGATCCTCGACTGGAACTTGGAGAGGGATCAGTTTATCGTCAATATCGAGTCCAACGCGGCGACCTTTGATCTGCTGGCTGTGAACGGACAGTTGTTTATCCTTGATCGAGTGCTCACGCCCATTAACCTGATCGACAGCGCCGGCGACCATACCCCTGAGAATGTGCCGACGCTGCCACCACCGCCCACACCGTCCGCCGTGCCCATTCCTCAGGTTGACAGCCTGGCCTCCACAATTGGCGCTGACGAGCGCTTTACGACACTGATGGACTATCTGAGGGCAGCGGAAGGGTACTGGAATCTGTTGAAGTCGGATGGGCTGTATATGCTGTTCGCGCCGACGAACACAGCCATTAAACACTATCTGGACGAAACCGAAGTCATCCCCGCCGATTTCGCTGAACAACTGGTGGCCTCCAATCTCGTCCCCGGCTACTTCACACCCGATGTGTTTTTCGAGGTCTACCGTTCTGCCCATGGCAGCTACTGTTCGCCGCAGATTGGCGGTAGTTTCAAGATCAACCAGGAGGATGACATGATTGTGATCGGAGATCAGGCACAGCTTACAGGCGAAGTCTTCCTGGCGGGGAATGTCATCGTCTACGTGATCGACGGCGTACACCTCAGTACACCGATCACGTTCCAGGGTTGATCCAGCCAGCTTTGCCCTCACCCCAAACCCCTCTCCCATAGGAGAGGGGCTTTGTCTTGAGGCTTTTGCTTTTTTACTGGCGTCCACGTCTCTATCTTCAACTTTTTCTAAACCACGCGGGTAAGCGCCTGTGCGAAAGAGACGACCCTCCGGCCAGCCCACGCGCGGCAAGACCGCCCTTAATCGGCTGCGCCAGATCGACACCTATATCCTGCTGGCGTGGCCGCATGTGCTGACTTCGGGTACGCCGCTGATCGTGGATGTAGGCTACGGCGCCTATCCCTGGACGGCGCTGGAAATGTGGGAGCGCTGGCTGCCGTTGAATTCACGTCTGCGGCTGCTTGGTGTGGAAATTGCCCCGGAACGAGTCGCGGCAGCCCAGCCTTCTATTCAGGACGGACTCATCGACTTTCGCCTCGGCGGTTTCGATCTGCAAAATTTTATCACGAGTAAAAGTGCCCGCATTATTCGTGCCTATAACGTTCTGCGCCAGTATGCGGAAGAAGATGTACCCTCCGCTCTGCACGAAATGGCTCAGGCACTTGAACCCGGCGGCCTCCTGATAGAAGGCACATCGACGCCCAGCGGCCATCTGGTCGTGTTCGACGTGTACCAGACAACCTTCGCAGGGACGCTGGAACATCGTGCGCTGGTCTTTGGGACAAACTTTCGCCAGCCCGCCGAGCCAATTGATTTCCAGACCATTCTGCCCAAACGCCTGATTCATCACGCACTCGATGAACGTCCGGCGCTGTTCTTCGACCACTGGCGACGGTCGCTGGTACTGGCACGTGCCAATGGTCAGGATGGGCGGCGGCATAGTTGGATTTACGCGGCACGTCTGTTAAAGGAACGCTATGGGTATCCGATTGATACCCGAAAACGCCTGCTGCGGCGCGGCTACCTCAGCATCCACGACCGCCTTTACCCCTGATATGGAAGGGATGTTCGCCATTGCCTTAAATCGCGTGGAAGCATACGGGAGCGATGAAAATCAGGGAGATGTACGGGCGTAGCGCGCTACGCCCCTGCGATGATGTCCTCAAAATTCACCACTCCTGGCATACAAAGCGCTTGCCATGCTTTTCAAAAATCGCTACGATAAGATCATCTGTTCCATCTCCCGTACAGGAGACGATCATGCACCTGACTTCGGTTCACGTCCCCGCGCCGTTCGGTGCTCATGCCGAGACATTTCCGTTTAATATCCCGCTGGTGAAGGCCGCGCCAAAAATTGACTTTACCGCGCCCGTGACCTTCTTTGTGGGCGAGAACGGCAGCGGCAAATCCACCCTGCTGGAAGCCATCGCCAGCGCCGCCGGGTCAATCACGGTTGGCACAGCCGATACCGAAAATGACGTTTCACTGGCCGCAGTACGCAAGCTGGCGAAAACGCTCAAACTGGCGTGGCGCAAAAAAACGCGCAAAGGCTTCTTCCTGCGCTCAGAGGATTACTTCGGCTATGTGCGGCGGCTGGCACGCACTCGCGCGGAACTGGAACGCGAACTGCAAGAGGCCGAAGCGGACTATCAGGGCAAATCCGAACTGGCGCGGGCGATGGGGACGCTTCCCTATAAGAAGGAACTGCACGCGCTCAACACCCGCTATCACGGCGATCTGGACAATCGCTCTCATGGCGAAAGTTATCTGGCTTTTTTCCAAGCACGGTTTGTGCCCGATGGCCTGTACCTGCTCGATGAACCGGAAGCGCCGCTCTCCCCGGTACGGCAACTGGCGATGATCGCCATGCTCAAGCAGATGGTGGGGCAGGGCGCACAGTTTATCATCGCCACCCATTCGCCGATTCTGATGGCCTTCCCCGGCGCGGCTATCCTCAGCTTTGACACCCATCCGCCGCGGCCCGTCGCCTATGAAACGCTGGAACACGTCACGCTCACCCGCGATTTTCTGAACAACCCCGAACAGTTTTTAAACCATCTATAAACCGGATTCTAATTATCCGGCTTTGTCGCGCTCGGTGTCCTAACCAGAGCCGCAGCAGCCTGTTGTGATTCCGCACGAATTTTGTTAGTGCCGAAAATCTTAATGCTTCTCAGGAACGAAACCGACGACCTCCCCTTACAATGGGTTATGGGGGTCAACTTTCCCGTTAATGCTTTCATTTCATGGCAATAAACCGCGCATTGACCTGCGCGGGAAATAACACAGTCCTTCTTCGGAGGTGTGCATGGCTGATACAACGATACACCAACGTAACCGACGTGGATTTATCTCAATCCGCGCCAAAATTCTGATCGCCGTCTTTGTCTCCCTGGCAATCCCGGCAGTGCTGTTTGTGCTGGTAGGCTATTCGTCCACCCGCGCCAGCCTGAGCCGCGAACTGGGTGAGAACCTGCATCTGATCGCCGGGTATGAGGCAAATGACATTGAGGAAATCCTCAGTGAAGAAATTCGCCTGCTGGACAACCTGGTTGATACCCCCGATGTTCAGCAAGCCCTGGGGCAGATTAATTCCTTTTATTCGGGAACGCCTGAAGAAATCGAAGCCCAGTTAATCGCTCGCGATGCCGAATGGGTAGCAGCGGCAGCAGACAGCCCGCTGGTGCAGGAATCGATCAACTTTACGATCACACGCCTGCTCAACGCCTTGATCGACGATATGCCCGAAGCCAGCGAATTATTCGTCACAGATCGCTACGGTGCGGTGGTTGCCTCCACCACGCGCCCCAGCGATTACTATCAGGGGGATGAAGCCTGGTGGCAGGCCGCCTTTAATAATGGTGAAGGCACTATTTATATCGCGGACGAATTCGCTTTTGACGAAAGCACCCAGGCCGACATTCTGCAAATGGCGCTGCCCATTCGCCAGGGTGAGCGGGTTGTCGGCATTATCCGCTCCAGCTTCCGCATCGAAACCTTCAGCCAGGATCTCGCCAATGTTCAACTGGGCACTTCTGGACACGGTTATCTGCTGAACGCCGAAGGCCGGGTGATCGCCAGTTCCAATCCTGAGGCAGTCGGCCAAATTCTGCCCGGACTGCCAGCGATTCTGGCAGAACAGAACGATGATGAGTCGCCCACCATTCACACCACGACCGACGTAGACAACACCCCTGTCGTGCTGGCAGCAAACCAAGTGACAAGCAACGACGTAACCGAAGCGATTGACAATCTCGGCTGGTATGTCGCAGTTGTGCAGGATGAGGCAGAAGCCTTCGCCCCGCTGCAATCGCGCATCGTCAGTTCGCTGCTGCAAACCGTCGTCGGTTTCGGCGTGATCGTCGGTGCGACGGTGCTGTTCGCCCGTTCCATCACGCGCCCGCTCGATAAGCTGACGAAAGCGGCGCAGGAACTCGGCACGAGCAACTGGAACACGCGCGTTGATATTTTCACCAATGACGAACTCGGTATCCTGGGCAACACCTTTAACCGAATGGCCGGGCAAATTCAGGAAACGCTGGGAACGCTGGAAGAACGAGTCAGCAGCCGAACACGCGACATGGAAATTGCGGCGGACGTAACGCAGAAGATTTCGACCACGCTCGACCTTGATGAACTGCTGCAAAGCGTATCTGACGTGACGAAGACGCGCTTTAACCTGTACCATGCCCATGTGTACCTTACCAGCCCTGACCATAAGAATCTGGTACTGGCTGCTGGCGCCGGGGAAGCCGGGCGCACGATGGTGGTGCGCGGTCACACCATTCCGATGAACCACCCACATAGCCTGGTTGCCAGCGCTGCCCGCAACCGCCGGGGTATTATGGTCAACAACGTCACCAAAAACCCCGACTTCCTGCCCAACCCGCTCCTGCCCAACACCAAGTCCGAACTGGCGCTGCCGATGATCGTCGGCGATAAGCTGGTCGGTGTGCTGGATGTGCAAAGTGACAAGTTCGACAACTTCGACCTGGACGATCTTCGGGTGCAGACCACGCTCGCCGGACAGATCGCCGTCGCGGTGGAGAACGCCCGTCAGTTCACCGTCACGCAGCAGCGCCTGTTCGACCTGCAGTTGACCAGCCGCATCGCTGAAATCATCCGCGCGGGCACTGATATTGATCCGACGCTGGAAGAAATCTTCAGCGAAGTGATTAAGAGCCTGGATGCCGACAGCGCAGTCTACTCTGAATTCAATTATCAGCGGCAGATGTGGTACGGGCGCATCGGCGCTGGCGAAGGGTTGACGAGTGCGCTTGCACAGACCTTCATTGATCCTGCTGCGACCTATCCACATGGGATGGAAGCACTCCAGACCGGCAGGATTGTCACGGTTGACAACGCTTCCGAATATCCCGATTTCCCGAAAAACTACATCGAGACCCTGGGGCTGAAATCCGTCGCCGTCCTGCCCATTTACGCGGGCAGCATTGTGGCAGGGGTAGTCTTCGTCAACTTCAATCGCGCCTATCACAGCTTCACGCCCGAAGAAGTCACCCTGTTCGCGAATATCTCCAATCAGATTTCCAGCGGCATCGAACGTAAACTGGCGCAGAGCCAGACGGAACTGTACGCCGACGTGATGGCGAATACGCCGATTGGGCTGTACGTGTGGCGGCTGGAAGACATCAGCAACCCGGCCTCGCTGCGACTGCTCACGGCGAACGAAGCCTCATTCCATGCGACGGGCGTCCGGCCAGAAACCATCATTGGCAAGACGATGGCCGAAGCCTTCCCCGGCCTGATGGAGACGCAAATCCCCAATATCTATGCCAACGTCGCGCTCAATCGTCAGGTTCTCGACCTGGGGCTGATTGAATATGGCGATGCCAACGTGGCACAGAGCGTCTTCTCGGTAAAGGCCTTCACCTTACCGGACAACAGCACAGGCGTCTCTTTTGAGAATGTGACGGATCGCGTTCGGGCTGAACAACTGGCAGAGCGCCGCGCCGCCGAAATTGAAACGGTGGCACAGGTCGGTGCGCAGATCGCCACCAATCTGAATCTGGAAGACCTGCTGTGGTCGGTCGCAAATCTGACCAAAGAAAACTTCAAGCGCTACCATGCCCACATCTACCTGCTGGACGACAGCGGCGAGCATCTGGTGCTGCGTGCAGGTGCAGGTGAAACCGGGCGGCGCATGGTCGAGCTGGGTCACAGTATCTCCCTGAACCGGGAACAAAGCATCGTTGCTCAGGCCGCCCGTACCCATAAAGCGGTGGTTATTCAGGACGTGACTGAAGAACCCAACTTCATGCCCAATCCGCTTCTGCCGGATACCCGTTCTGAAATTGCCGTGCCCATCATGCTCGGTGACACGCTGATTGGGGTGCTCGACGTGCAGGACACTCCCGCCAATGCGTTCGATGAACTGGAAGTCCAGGCGAAAACCGTCCTTGCCAATCAGGTCGCCGTCGCTATCCAGAACGCCCGTGCCTTCGAAGCGGCTGAAACTGCCCGGCGCGAAACCAACCAGATTTATGAACTGTCCACCGACCTGATCGGTACAGCACAGGATGGCTATCTGAAGGTGCTGAACCCGGCCTGGGAACATGTCCTCGGCTGGTCGCTGGATGAACTCCGCGCCAAGCCCTTCCTGGAATTCGTCCATCCCGAAGATCAGCAGTCCACGCTGGACGAATATCTGCGGCAGTTGGGCGAAGGCCGCGCCTCCATCCAGTTTGAAAATCGCTACGTCACCAAAGACGGTGGCTTCCGCTGGCTGTCATGGAACGCCGTTCCAGCGGGCACCACCACCTACTTCGTGACCCGCGACATCACCGAGCGCCGCGACCAGGATCAGGCGTTGATCGCCAGCGAAGCGCGCTTCCGTGATATTGCCGATACATCGCCTGGTGCCATCTATCAGTTCTCTGCGGCTGAAACCGGCTGGAAGATGGAATACATCAGCCCGGCCATCGAACGCATTGCAGGTGTCTCTCCCGACGCGGTGATGGCCGACATCAACGCGCTAATCGGCACCTTCTATCCGGCTGATGTGGACGGGTTTGTTACGTCGGTCAGCGCCGTGCTGGAAACTCTGTCTCCGTGGAACTATGAAGCCCGCCTGATCCACAAGGTTACTGGCGCTCTCCATTGGTGGCAGGGGTCGTCCATCCCGCACAAACGTGAAGACGGCTCGGTTGTCTTTACCGGACTTTTGCAGGATATCACCGACCGCAAGCAGGCGCAGAAACAGGTTGATGATCTGCGCGCTGCCATTGATGAAGCCGCAATTGTGGCGATCACCGATGTGACGGGCAAGATCACGTATGTGAACGACCGCTTCTGCGAAATCTCGCAGTACAGCCGCGAAGAACTGATGGGTCAGGACCACCGCATCATCAATTCCAGCTACCATTCCAAGGAATTTATCCGCGACCTGTGGGTGACGATTGCGAACGGCAATGTGTGGCGCGGCGAGCTGCGCAACAAAGCCAAGGATGGCAGCCATTACTGGGTGGATACGACCATCGTTCCGCTGGTAAACGCCGCCGGGAAACCGGAAGAATACATCGCCATTCGCTACGAGATTACCGAGCGCAAGGCACAGGAAACCCTCATCGCCGCCCGCGCCGCGCAGGTGGAAACGGTGGCGCTGGTTGGTTCACAGATCGCCACCAATCTGGAACTGCAAGAACTGCTGTGGTCGGTGGCCGATCTGACAAAGGAAAACTTCGACCGCTACCACGTCAACATTTACCTGCTCGACCACGACAGCCTGGTGCTGGCCGCCGCCTCTGACGAAGTCGGGCGCAAGCTGGTCGCCAAAGGCCACCGCATCCCGATGCAGCTGGAAAACAGTCTGGTCGCCCGCGCCGCCCGTGAACGCACTCCGGTCGTGGTGGAAGATGTGAGTGCCAATCCCGATTACCTGCCCAACCCGCTGCTGATGGAGACGCGCTCCGAACTGGCGCTGCCCATCATCGTCGGCCAGGAGCTTATCGGGGTGCTGGACGTGCAGGACAACAAGCTGGACGCCTTCCAGGACGTGGACGTTCAGGCCAAGTCGATCCTCGCGAACCAGATCGCCGTCGCTGTGCAGAACGCCCGCTCCTTCGAGGAAACACGCGAAGCCCGCGAAGAAGCGGAAACACTGTACCGCATTTCGGAAGCCATCAACGCCGCCAATTCGCCGAAGGATATGCTGGATGCTGCCAGTGTGAACGCGGGTATTCCATACTACGCCACCACGCTGATCGCTTTCGAGGGCTACAACCGGGATAGTGCCTCCTACTTTGAGACGCTGGCGATTTCTTCGCCCACGCCGGAAAAGCTGGTGCAGCAGGCCGGGATGCGCCTGCCGATGACCTACTTCCCGCAGGCCTATGATCTGCTCCCGCGCACGCTGCTGATTGTCGAGGATGTGGACAACCGCAGCCAGGTAGACGAGATGACCGCCGAAAGCCTGAAGGGACTGGGCTACTACGCCTATATCACCGTGACGATTGCGCTCGGTGGCCGCATTATGGGCACGCTGAACTTCTTCAGCGATAAACCCCGCCGCTTTAACGAACGCCAGGTGCGTGTGGCAGAAAGCATCGCTGACCTGATCGCCGCCGCGCTCGAACGTGAACGTCTGCAATCGCTGACGGCAGATGCCCGCGCACAGGCCGAGACGCTGGCAACCATCAACGCGGCGCTCTCCCAGGCAAATGATGAACAGGCCATCCTGGAAGCCGTTGCGGAGTTCGTGGAACGCTATAACACCACCTATACCGGGCTGCTCTACACAGCAGCGGACGATGCAAATGAGGTGGTTTCTGCCGATATTAAGGCGCTGCGCAGTGGCGACGGTCAGGCCATCCCGCTGGAAACGCTGCCCACCACGCATGTTCGCCGCGAGTTCTATCCGATCCTGAAGTTCATGAGCGCCAAACCGGATGAACTGGTGGTGATCGAAGATGTCAACACCCATCCAGGTCTGACGGATGCGGAACGCGAAATTGTACGCACCTCCGGCTCCTGTGCGCTGGTGGTGGTGCCGCTCTTTGCAGGCGATCAGTGGCAGGGGTTGATGACGTTCAACTGGGCAGAGCCACAGCGCTTCGATGCGCATCTGGTGGAGATGGCCGCGGCCATCCGGCCCACCGCTGCCTCAGCCGTCGCTTCCCGCCGTGCGTATCTGGCGGAAGAAGAAGCCCGGCGCGAGGCGGAAACGCTCTACCGCATCGGTGAAGCGATCAACGCCGCCAGCAGCCCGCACGACATGCTGGACGCCATTGCCCACATCTCCGGTATTCCGGCCTTTGCCTACAACATCATCTCCTTCGAGGGCTACAACCGCGACACCGCCGATTACTTTGAAGTGCTGGCGATCTCCTCGCCCACACCCGAAAAGCTGGTGCAGCAGGCCGGGATGCGCTTCCCGATGACGGCTTTCCCGCAGGCTTATGACATCGTGCCGCGCGCCACGCTCGTGGTCGAAGATGTGGACAACCGCGCCTTTGTGGATGAAGTCAGCGCCGAAGGCTACAAGATGCTGGGCTATCGCGGCTTTATCTCGGTCATCATCTCCCTGGGCAACCGTATTATGGGGACGATGAACTTCTTCCAGGCGGAACCGCGACCCTTCACGGCCAGCGAAATCCGTGTCGCGGAAAGCACGGCAGACCTGATGGCCGCCGCGCTGGAACGCGAACGCCTGCAGCACGAGAGCGAAAACGCCCGCCAGGAAGCGGAAGTGCTGTACCGTATTTCGGAAGCCATCAATGCTGCCATCACACCCACTGAAATGCTGGACGCCATCACGCAGTTCTCGCACATCGACCACTATGCGATTACGCTGGTCGCCTTCGAGGACTACGACCGCGACACCGCTACCTACTTCGAGACACTGGCGATTGCTTCGCCCACGCCCCAAAAGCTGGTACAGCAGGCCGGGATGCGCCTGCCGATGACCTACTTCCCACAGGCCTATGGGCTGCAACCCCGCCAGACGCTCATCATCGAAGACGTGGACGACCGCAGCCGCGTGGATGAAGTCACGGCGGAAAGCCTGAAGGGGCTGGGCTACTATGCCTATATCACGCCGGTGATCTCCATCGGCAACCGCATTATGGGGACGCTCAACTTCTTCAGCGACAAGCCGCGCCAGTTCACCGTCGCGGAAATTCGCCGCGCAGAGAGCATCTCTGACCTGCTGGCGGCGGCGCTCGAACGTGAACGCCTGCAGCGTGAATCGGAACAGGCCCGCGAGGAAGCCGAAATTCTGTATCAGGTAAGCGCGGCCATCAACGTCGCGGAAACGCTCAATGATGTGATTAATGCGATTGTGCCATTTGTCACGGATGAAACTACCCGCTCGATCACGCTCAATCTGTACGACTCGCTCGACTATGACACCGCAGCGGTGGTAAAGGCCGTAGCAGACTGGACACGTGACGGTCGCTCCATGACGGGTATGGAACTCAACATGGACGATTTCCCGCTGGCAAAGCTGCTGAACATGGAGGAGGTCGTCTGGTTTGATGATCTCACTACAGCGGAAGCCCTGACGGAAGCCAACCGCGAAATGCTGGCGCAGTTCGGGATGCGTTCGCTGATTATCGCCCCGGTCTATGTCAGCCGCCGCTGTGCCGGGAACCTGACCATCGCCCGCAGCGAGCCCAACCAGCACACCCTGCGCGATGTGCGTATCCTGAACTCGATCAGCGAACAGCTTTCGGCAGCGGTCGAGCGCTTCCAACTGACCGAGCAGACGCTCAGGCGTGCGCGTGAACTGGAAACGGTGGCGCGAGTGAGCGCGGCCACGACCACGCTGCTCAATCCGGAAGAACTGATGCAGTCGGTGGCCGATCTGACAAAGGAAAGCTTCAACCTCTACCATGCGCACATCTACCTGGTAGATGAAGAGAATGCCGCGATGGTGCTGGCGGCGGGCGCAGGCGAACCAGGCCGCAAGATGAAGGACAACGCCCACCGCATCCCTCTGGCGCGCACCAACTCGCTCGTGGTGCAGGCCGCGCTGCAGCGCAAGGGTATTATCGCCAACGACGTGACCATCAACACCGACTTCCTGCCCAACCCGCTGCTGCCGGAGACGAAATCCGAAATGGCAATCCCGATGATTATCGGCGAGCGCCTGATCGGGGTGCTCGACGTGCAGGCCGACGTGGTCAACCGCTTCACGCCGGAAGATGTACGCATCAAGACCGCGCTGGCCGACCAGATCGCGGTAGCAGTGGAAAATGCCAGGTCGTTCGCGGAAGCGGCTGAACGGGCGGAACGCGAGCGCGAAATCGCCGAACAGCTGCGCGAGGTTGACCGCCTCAAATCCCAGTTCCTTGCAAATATGAGCCATGAACTGCGTACACCGCTCAACTCGATTATCGGCTATTCGGAAGTGCTGCTGGACGGCGTGGACGGCGACCTGACGGATGACGCGCACGAAGACGTGCAGGCCATCCACAACAGCGGTAAGCATCTGCTCTCGCTCATTAACGAAATCCTCGACCTCGCGAAGATCGAGGCGGGCGAAATGCGGCTGGACTTCCGCCCGGTCAATGTGGCCGATATCGCCCGCGACATTGTCCGCACGGGTCAGGTGCTGGTGAAGGACAAGCCCGTGTCGCTGGATGTGGAAATCTACGACAACATCCCGACCGTCGAGGCCGATCCCATCCGCCTGCGCCAGATCATCCTGAACCTGGTCAGCAACGCCGCCAAGTTCACCGAGAAGGGCGCGGTGCAGGTGGTGGTGGACATGCTGGACGAGGAATTTGTCCGCGTGGCCGTGCGCGATACGGGTATTGGGATCCGCGACGACAAGCTGCATCTGGTGTTCGAGCGCTTTAGCCAGGTCGATGGCTCCTCCACGCGCCGCGCCGGGGGTACGGGTCTGGGGCTGACCATCACCAAGCAGTTGGTGGAAATGCACGGCGGCCAGATCGACGTGGAAAGCGTGTACGGCGAAGGCTCGACCTTCTGGTTCACGCTGCCGCTGACGCAGCCGATCAAGATGACCACGATGAAGGTCAACGCCTGATCGGGAAAACGTTTCTGAATTAGGACTCACGCAGTTGCCCTCACCCCCCGGCCCCCCTCTCCCAATCGCTATGCTAGGAGAGGGGGAGAAGGACGCTTTCGAGCGGTTAAGTCCCTTGACCTTACCCCGAATCAACGGACAGGAAAAATGTCAGGGGCAGGCGCGTTGCTCAAATTGGGCAGGGCTGAGATAACCCAAAGCCGAGTGCCGCCGCTGACGGTTGTACCATAGTTCAATGTACTCGAAGAGCGCAAG
>JANRLJ010000040.1:0-223414 GCA_033762735.1 bacterium
GGTAGGGGCGCAGCGCGCTGCGCCCCTACAGGTAGGCAGCTTTAGATGGTCAATGTACTAGGACTTACGCACTTGAACCTTCGCCCTCACCCTAAATCCTTCTCCCTCAGGGCGAGGGACTTAAGCGCTAAAGTGTCCTTCTCCCCCTCTCCATAAGCACAGCGACCGAAGCGGTCGGGAGAGGGGGCGCGAACAAGTTCGCGTGGGGGGTGAGGGCAACTGCTTAACTTCTAAACTGAATACTGATAACTGCGAACTGACAGCTTCTACTGGCACAACGGCTCAATGCGATACTGCTCCCGTTCAGCGCAGGTCACTTCGCGCAGATAGCGATTCTCCCGTGCCCAGTTTACGACATCCTCTGCGGTGCGCGGCACCTGCCACAGGCGCAGCACATTGTCCTGCCCGCTGGAAAGCGCCTGGGTGCCATCGGGCGTGAACTCAACTTCCGAAACCCAGTCGGTATGCCCATCCAGGCGGCGCAGCTCCTGCCCGGTGGCGATGTCCCACAGGCGCACGGTGGTATCCGATGACGCCGAGAGGAACACCTGCCCATCCGGGCTGAACGACAGCCCGAATACGAAGCCATTATGCCCATCAAAGCGGCGGATCAGATTTCCGGTTTCCACGTTCCACAGGCGGATTGACCCGTCCCATGCGCTTGAAAGAAGCTGGGTGCCGTCGGGACTGAACACCACGTCATTCGCGTCATCATCATGGGCGATGCCGTCCGGGCCGAAACGGCGAATCTCTTGCCCAGTCGCCACATCCCACAGCCGCACGGTCTGATCATAGGAAGCAGAGGCCAGCGCTGCCCCATCCGGGCTGAAGGCAATATTGCCGATTTCATCCTCATGCCCTTCCAGGCGGCCTATTTCCTCGCCAGTTGCCACATCCCACAGGATAATCAGCCCTTCGCTGTCACAGGACGCTGCGATCTGCCCATCAGGGCTAAAGGCCACGTTCGTCGCACGGCCTTCATGCGTGCGCTCCCCTGCTCCAAAACGTCGGATTTGCTCACCCGTCGCCGCGTCCCACAGGATGACGTTGCCGTCCCACGAGGCGGAGAGTACATAGGCATCGTCAGGACTGAACTCGACCCCTTCAACCGTATTGGTGTGACCCTCCATGCGATGCACCACATCTCCGGTCGTAATGTCCCAGATGCGCACACTGGCATCGCGCACCTCACCGTTCAACGGGCCAGAACCAGAAGCGGCCAGCGTCCCGTCGCTGCTGATGTCCATACTCCACAGCCAGTCCTCAGAGCCAGTCAGCGTGCGCACCTCGGCGCGGCTGCGCAGGTCGATCAGCCATACGCTGGTATCGGCGCTTTCCTCGGTTTCACGAGAATATTCATTACCACCGTAAAAGCCCGAAGGCACCAGTGCGTACTGCCCATCAGTGCTGACCGCCACGTTTAGTAAGCGCTCGTCGAACAGGTCAAAGCGATTCAGTTCAATCCCGGTCGTCACACTCCAGACGCGCAGGGTGCGATCCCAGGAAGTCGAGAGAATACGGCTGCCATCAGGCGTGAACGCGACACCGGTGATGATGTCGCTGTGGCCGTAAAAGCGGCGGGCTTCCTCGCCTGTTTCCAGATCCCACAGGCTCAGATAGCCGCTGGTCGCGCCGCTCCATGTACCTGAGAGCGCATAGTGGCTGTCGGGGCTGAAGGTCACGGTGCGCATGTAACCGCCCGTCGGCGTGAAGGCATAAAGCTGTTCGCCGCTTGCCACGTCCCAGATGCGGATCGTGCGGTCGCGCTCGTCCTCGCCATCGTTCCGCAGGAAGGCATCGCCTGAACTGGACGCGGCATAGCGACCATCGGGGCTGAGCGCCACATCCAGCACCGTACCCACATGCCCCTCAAACACCCGAATCGTCTCTCCGGTCGCCACATCCCACAGCCGCAGGGTGCGATCCAGCGAACCGGAAAGCGCCTGTGTCCCATCGGTGCTGAACACGACCGATGAGGTCTGGTCAGTGTGTCCTTCAAAGCGGCGGATTTCGCTGCCATCCTCAACCGACCACAGATACAGGTTGTTGTCGGTGCCGCTGGTGATAAAGGTCTGGCTGTCGGGACTGAAGCGGATACCGGTGAAGTTGAGTTCCGGTCTTTCGACAGTGAAAGCAATCTCACCCGTCGTGTTATCCCAGACCGTCACCACACCGCTGATGGAAGCCGCCGCGCTGTAGCGCCCATCCGGGCTAAGAGCGGCGTCCGGCGCGGCCATTTCGCTCCCTTGCAGCCGATAACGTGGCCCTGGCCCAAAGGCGGCGCTGGCGAGGACGCGCATCACTTCAATCGGCGCGGGTTGAAAGGCTCGATCTGCTTCTACCGCCAGCGAGAGCGCCAGCGTGTTGTTATTCTCGTTCAACGCATTACGGGCGTTCGCGGCCAGCGCCAGCCCGTTGGCCTGGGCAGCGCTGCGTTCGGCCTCGGCGCGGGCTTCTACCGCTTCGGTCGCGCTGACTTCGGCCTCAGCCCGAGCAGCCTGGGCACGCTGCCCTTGAGTGAAGGCTAATACGGCCAGCGTGATTGCGATGACTGCCGCGACGGAAACAACCCCCAGCAGCGCTTGCATTCGGTTGCGTGAGCGCTTTTCCAGCGCTTCTTCGCGTTCCTGGCGGGCGCGTTCTTCCGCCAGCCCTTTTTCGCGCTCGGCGATGCTGGCCGCCAGATAATCGGCTTCGGTTTTGTTCAGCGAAAGAGTCGTCCCCGCCTGCCATTCCTCAAACTGTTCCAGCCGCACCCCACGCGCCAGATAGCTGGGATCGCGCCTGGACGAAAGCCATTCTTCTGCCGCAGACGAGAGACGCCGCTGCTGGCGTAAATCCTCACGGCTGGCCGCCAGCCATTCGCGCAGCAGCCCCCACTGGCGAATGAGGGCTTCATGCGCCACTTCCACTGTCGAACTGCGATTAGTGGGGTCATGATCGAACGTCAGCAGGCGGTAACGCCCGAAAGCGTCGATCACCATGGACATCGTATCGGAATCCTGCCCGATGGACAGCAGTTCGGCCACATGCGCACGACGGCGGGTGTCTTCTGCGCCTTCCCCCAGCGTGACCAGCCGCAGGAACAACTGTCGCGCAGCTTCCTGCCCTTCGTCGCCCAGGCCGTCATACAGTTCATCCGCCCGCTGCGCCAGAGCACCGAGCGTCCCGCCGATGTCCTGATAGGCACGCATGGTCAGCGTGGCACCGTCACGCCGCTCGAACAACTCCGTCAGGGCATATTGCAGCAGCGGCAGCGCCCCGGGCTGCTCGTTTACATCGGTGACAATGGCCGTTACCAGACCGGGTTCGAGCGTGATGCCCACGCGGACAGCAGGCCCGGTAATGGCCTGTTCCAGTTCTTCAGTGGAGAGCGGCAGCACGATCTCCGTCCGGCGCCGGATCAATTCGCCAAAGCGCACATACTGCAAGGGGCGATCATAAAAATCCGCACGCATGGTCAGAATGATGCGCACCCGGCTGCGCGGTTCGCTGATCGCGTTAATCAGGCTTTCCATAAAATGATTGCGCTGTGTCTCATTTTCGACCAGCGTGAACAGTTCCTCAAACTGGTCGATTACGATGAGCAGTTCGGCGTTGTCATCCGGCAGCACTCGCTTGACCGCCCGCACCAGCCCACGCGCATCCTCGTTCAACTGCGTCAGCAGGCTGGCGGGTGGATTTACCGCGATTCGAAGCAGCGCCGCTTCCAGTTCTTCCATCGGGTCGATACCCGGCACCATCTCGACGATGAACCAGTCATCAGAGCCAATCAGCGCCCCCTTTTGCAGCGCGGGAATTACCCCGGCCTTGACCACGCTGGACTTACCCGAACCACTCGGCCCGACGACAGCCAGAAAGCTGGCGAACTCGTCGGCTTCGTTCATGCGGTCAAGCAGCCGTTCGACCAGCTTTGCCCGTCCGAAGAAGTCGGCTGCATCGGCCTGCTGGAACGCCCGCAGCCCTTTGTACGGGTTCTCCGGGTCGGGCATGATAATGGCCGTCGCCGGAATAATGGCCGTGCCGCTGCCCGAAAGGTCGTCCATTTCGGATTTCACCGCCTGCCGGAAGTCCGCCGCCAGCGCAATCGAATCGATATAACGGGCGGTCGGGTCTTTGGCGGTCGCTCGCTGAATAACCGCGTTCAGCGCCAGCGGCAGATCGGGCCGGAGGGTCGCAAGGTCAGGCAGTGGATCGCTCAGGTGCTTATACAGCAGCGCGGCTGGCGTGACGTTGCTGAAGGGCTGCTGCCCGGTCAGTAGTTCAAATAACAGAATGCCGAGTGAGTAAATGTCCGATTGCGCGGTGACATCTTCGCCCTTGATCTGTTCAGGAGAGAGATAGGCCGGGGAACCGAGAATCGCGTTGTTCTGTGTGATGCGGTCTTTGCCGCCTAAATCCTTCGCGATGCCGAAATCGCTCAGGAAAGCGTTGCCATTTTCATCGAGCAGGATGTTGTCCAGCTTGAGATCGCGATGAATCACGCCCTGACGATGGGCAACAGCCAGCGCTTCGGCAATCTGGTTCAGCATCCTGCTGACACGCAGCGGCTCCCACGGGCCATCCTTCTCCAGTGCCTGCTGAAGGCTTCCGCCACGCAGCCAGCGCATCACCAGATAGGCGCCACTCGGCTCACGCCAGTAATCGTACAGCGGGACGATGAAGGGATGTTCCAGACGGGCGACAAGCTGTGCTTCGGTTTCAAATCGGCGGATAAATTCCGCACGGTTGGCATACTGCGGCAGGATGATTTTTACAGCGACCTCACGCCGAATCAGGGGTTGATAAGCACGATAAACTGCCCCAAACCCTCCTTCGCCGATCAGATCGCGCAGTTCGTACCCTTTGATGACGCTGCCGGATAAATTCTGCATAAAATGTCCTGTGATGGCGGATACGAGTTTTAGTTCCAAGAAAAATTATAACACCCACGCTCTGAAAGGCCGACATGAAAACGTGAATTTTGGCAATAAATTCAGTTGTTCCAATCCTCTTTCACCGCACAGGAAGCCGGTCGAAACTGCTATAATTCAGCCTGTTTAAATGGATGTGTATTTGGCAGCATGAACCTTTCCCCCTCGATTCGTTTTTGGCTTTGCGCCGTGATTATTGCGCCGTTTCTGCTCATTCTGACCAGTTCGAGCGCTCAATCTGACGTGATTGCAGAGGTCACAACCTACATGGTCGTGGTGTACGACCATTATTCCGCATCCGGCACCCCGACCGGGACTTTTATGGAAGGGGCACGTCTGCGAATTCTGGGACGCGAGGATGAACCGGGCAACGGCGGCATCTGGGTGTTTGCCACTCCCCTTGAAGAAGGCATTACCGGGTGGGTGCTCTCCGCCTATCTCGATTTCGGCCCCGGCTTTGATCTGACCATGCTCCCCGTCATTACGGGCAACCAGACCAGCCCGCCACCCGCCAATACACTGGCTGCGACCACCCGCGCCACCCTTGACCTTCGCGCCGAGCCGGATGGGCAGTTTCCCGTCATTGCCTCCCTCGCGCCCAACGTCCCCGTAACCATCATCGCTCGTACTCGCAGCGCGATCTGGCTCCAGCTAGAGGCCAACGGACTGACCGGATGGACAACCTATACCTTTCTTGAAATGCCCGACGGACTGCAATACCTGCCGATCATCGACTCGTCATCGGATTTAGCCGTCGCTGAAACGCCGCCCACGACTCCCGTTGCGCCGCCGATGGACTTTACGGGAGTCATTCCTTCCATCAGCCCGCATGTACGCCAGATTTTTCTACGCGGGCAGGAACTCGGCAACAATCCGCATGTCTTCTCCAAAATCGGGGACAGTATCACGGCCAGCACCCTGTTTCTGACTCAGATCGGGCGCGGGATGACGCAGTTGCACGACTATACCTACCTGCAACCCGTCATCGACCACTTTTCAGAAGTGTCCATTGGGAGGAACACCCCTTTCACCTTCCCCAGCCTCGCCGCCCGTACAAGCTGGCAGAGTGGTCATCTGCTTGACCCGAATATGCGCCCGACAGAGTTCTGCTGGGTGGGCGAATCGCCGCTGGTGTGCGAGTACCGTTCCAATATGCCCGCCGTCGCGCTGATTATGATCGGGACGAATGACTTAGCGCAGATCAACAGCGGCATCTACCGGGATAATCTGGAAACCATTGTCCAGATCAGCATCGAGCGCGGCATCATCCCGGTGCTGAGCACTATCCCCGACCGCCTCAACAGTCCGGTGACGGGACGGGTGCTGGAATTCAATCAGATCATTCGGGATGTGGCGCTGACCTACGATGTACCCCTGTGGGATTACTGGCTGGCGATGCAGCGGCTGCCAAACCTGGGGATCAGCATTGACGACATCCATCCCAGTTATGCGACCGACCAGGCAACAGCGGTCTTTACGCCGGAGTATCTGCGCTATGGCTACAACATGCGCAACCTGACCGCGCTGCTGGTGCTGGACGCAGTGTGGCGTGGGGCGATGTATTAGAGAGGCGTTATCGGCTGGCTTCGATCAGCGCCGCGAGATCGTTGATGGTGTCAATCTTCTCGGTGGTCAGTTCGGTATCGGGCAGGCGAATTCCGAACTCCTGCTCGACAAAAAGCTGTACCTGCACCAGCGAGAAAGAGTCGATCAACCCGCCAGAAATCAGCGCTTCGTCGTTTTGCAGCGGATAACCCGGATCGTGGATGATCTCGCGGATAATAAAGTCACGCAGTTTATCGTGAACCACAGCGAACACTTTCGGTTAATTCAACGAGAAGGGGCTGGCGTTTTCACCCTGCTCCGGCGGGGAAAGCAGCGCCTCCAGCAGCAGCACTTCCCGGCGATACAGCTTGTTCAATTCCCTGAGCAGCAGGGATGCCCGGTCGGCTGCCAGAAGACTCTGCTTTTGTTCTGCCGAGACTTGCAGCATATAAGAGGCCAGGTACGCCAGGGACATGGTATCACGGGGAAGCTGACGCATATCGAATGGCACCTGCCCTGCTTTTTGCAGAATCGTCAGATAACGGTTCACCAGCTCGCGCAGTTTTTCGCTGCTGGTCTTCAGCGTACCCGCCTCGTCCTGCTGTAAAGGGTGCAGTTCTACCTCACCCACCAGATAGGGCTGGTCATAGCGCAGTGACTTAATCTGGAAGCGGTCGCGCCCGACTGCCACGATGTGCATCCGTCCCTGCCCAAGCGGCTGCACCTGCGTGATCTGCGCCGTACAGCCGATCATATGAGGTTCGGCCAGTGGCCCGTTCTGCGCCACACCGCTCGAAATCAACACCACCCCAAACGGCTGGCGCTTGTCGATACACAGGTTAATCATCTGCTTGTAGCGTTCCTCGAAGATATGCAGGTTGAGGGGCATACCAGGGAACAGGACGGTATCGAGTGGGAAAAGGGGCAGATCGAGCATCATCACGAATAACCTTAGCGGGACATTCTCATTTTAGCGAAAGACAGTTTCATAGCGATACATTTCTACAGCGTTCTAATCCACCCTGGGCAAAAAACGCTGGATTTCAATCAGATACCCCTTTGGATCACGCAGAAAGCAGTGATAAATGGCGTAGGTCGCGTTGCGTTCGGGCGGTTTTTCAAACGCCACGCCGCGTTCGCTCAGCGCATGATACCACCCATCCACATCCTCCGTCACCAGCGTAACGATCACGTTCTGCTGGTCGCCCGCGCTCACCTTCCCCTTTGAACGTTCGCTGACCTGGCACATACCCAGATAGCTGCTGCCCGTTACATGATAAATGCGGCAGCTTCCCTGGTCGAGCCACAGCGCCAACCCCAAAATCTGCTCATAAAAATGGGCGCTCTGGGGCAGGTCATGCGTATACAGGAAGGTGATCTGCTGGTCGATGGGCGCGTTGTTCACGGACAAATCCTTTAGTCCTTTCAAGCATAACAAATTTTCCGAGTTTATGCCCTGCCTTTTATCCGTTATGCTCCTACACACCTTAATGAAACCTGAACGGGACTGACCAGCGATGAACATCGTGATGTTTTCAATTAATCCGCTTTTTCCCTCTTACGTGATGGGGGGTGCGCCCAAGCATCTCCAGAACATTGCGCTGCATCTCGGCGAAGAAGGCCACAACGTGAAAATCCTGTGCACACAGGTCGGCGGCACCGAAAAGCCTTTCCAGTGGCACGAGCGCGTGACGGTGCTGCCCGTGCTGCGCTTTAAACAGCCCTTTCCGCAGCCCTACGCGACCCCGGCCTATAACCTGGCGGCGGCCTTGCAGGACATGGGCGATGCACTGCAGAACGCCGACCGCTTCTACATGCACGATGGCGAATTCCTGTTCCCCTATGCCTACCAGCATGTGCCGACGGTCGTCTCGCTGCGCGATAATGTGTATCCCGAAACGCTGCTCGGCTCGTTCCTGTTCCAGGGCGATAAGCTCATCCTGATTTCGGAATACTCGCGCCAGTACTATCTGAACACCACCGGGCGCTTTTTCCCCGATCTTGATTCACGAATCGAGGTAGTCCACAATGGCCTGGACTGGGATAAATTCAAGCCGACCGAAGCCGGACAAATCCTGAACATCCTCCCGGTCGAACCCGGCGCACAGCCCATCGTGCTGCATCCCCACCGCCCGGAAGAATCGAAAGGCATCCGCCAGACGATTGCGGTCGCCGATCTGCTCGTCAATCAGTATGGTTTTCGTGATCTGCTCGTCCTCGCGCCCAAATGGCTTGACCTGCAACTCACGCCCGAACTGCGCGCCTTTTATGACGAGATTCAGGGCGAGATTCTGCTGCGCGGGCTGGAACGCAACTTCCTGTTCCATGACTGGATTCCGCAGGAATTGATGCCGGAATATTTCAGCCTGGGGACGGTCACGCTGTCACTGGGGAATTTTGTTGAGTCGTTCGGCAACGCGGTCTATGAATCACTCGGCTGTGGCACCCCGACCATCGCCGCGCGGATTTCGACCCATCGCGAACTGCTGCCCGATCATCTGCTGGATAAGGTCGATTATGGCGATATCGAAACCGCCGCCCACCTCGCCGCGCAGATCATTCGCGAGAGAAGGCAGCCTTCACCCGAAACGCTGGCCTATCTCTATGCGCATTATTCCATCGAGAAGCAGTTGGCGGGCTATGCGTCCATTATTCTGAATGCGGAGCGCAGCGCTCCCCTGACCTATCAGCATCCGACACTTGATGAACAGACCCGCTATCAACTCGCGCCCTGGTGCTACCTGGCCTCGCAGGGGATTTATCACGATTTTCGCGCGGACTATTATACCGGGACAGAACTGCGGCGGTTGATCGAGCATTACCCGGAGGGCTTTACTGATGCTGACGCCATGCGCGATGGCCTTCATGCCGACGAGATGATGACGTTCTACCGGGATGGCTACCTCGTTCCGCTGCGCTCTTAGCTTGGCTTTCTCGTTTATAAGAGATCATTGAGGTTCACGTCACTCCGCCACACGTTAAAACGTGCGGCTCCAAACCACCAAGCGCACTAAAGGCGCTGAGATTGAACCGTAATAGTCTCTTATAGTCCCTTTAGTGGACTTGGTTTTTCGGCAGCCGGATGCTTTAGCATATGGCGGGAAACATAACCTGTAATTGGATGAAGTCGAGCTTAGGCATTCAATGCGCCTGTGGCACAAGCGGAGGATGCGATGAAGCCGATTTACCGTATATTGCTGTGCTTGACACTCGTGCTGCTGACGCTGCCCGCAGCGGCGCAGGACAATCCCGAAGCGGCGGTGCAAACTGCACGGCAACACATTGAGGAGGCACGGGTATCGGGCGCGACAGCGCTGGCTTTGACCGATCTTGGCCTCATGGAACTTCCGCCAGAGATCGGCAGTCTCACCAACTTGCAATATCTGGACTTGACTGGCAATCAGTTGAGCAGCCTCCCATCCCAACTCGGCAATCTCTCCTACCTGCAATATCTGGACTTGTCTGGCAATCAGTTGAGCAACCTGCCGCCTCAACTCGGCAGTCTCACTAACCTGCAATATCTGGACTTGTCTGGCAATCAGTTGGGCAACCTGCCGCCCCAACTTGGTCATCTCACCAACCTACGACAGCTTAACCTGACGAACAACCAACTGAGCAACTTCCCGCCCCAACTCGGCAGTCTCACCAACCTGCAAGGACTTTACTTGGGGAACAATCAACTGAGCAGCCTTCCGCCTCAACTCGCCAATCTCGCCAACCTCCAATGGCTTGACTTAGGGAACAACCAACTCAGCAGCCTCCCGGCCCAACTTGGCGATCTTACCAACCTGCAAAGGCTTTACTTGTCTGGCAACCAACTCAGCAACCTGCCGCCACAACTGGGCAGCCTCAGCAATCTTCGAGAGCTTTTCTTGTCTGGCAACCAACTCAGCAGCCTCCCGCCCCAACTTGGCGATCTCGCCAACCTGCGAGAGCTTTACTTGAATGACAACCAACTGAGCAGCCTCCCGCCCCAACTTGGCGATCTAACCAACCTGCAAGTGCTTTGGTTAAATGGCAATACGCTCGAATTTCCGCCGCCGGAGGTGGTCGCCCAGGGAACACCCGCCGTTCTGGCCTTTCTGCGCCGTCCGCCGCCATACCCGCCATATGCCCTTACCGCTGCAATTCCGCTGCTTGTGCTGCTCGTCGTAGTGACGTGGTGTGGGTCGGTGGCGCTTCTGCTGCGTTCGATGCGCCTGTGGCACAAGCGGAGGATCTGATGAAGCCGATTTACTCTGTAAAATCTCGAAAGTATTTTGAGAAATTCAACCGCCAAGACGCCGTGCGATACATCGCCTACGCCAAGATTTTGAACAACAATCTCTGTGTTCTCTGTGGTTAAACTCTTTTTGTGGTTTTACTTCTTTGTGCACTTCTCTAAGAAGTGTTCAGCCGGGGCTAAAGCCATCCTCACCCTGTTCTGTTTGACTCCGCCCTATTGGGGTTGTGGAGTACAGTGTGATGGTAGGCTTACCGGATAAAGTGTCGGTCTGGATTCTGGGGGATCAACTGCTGCTGGCGCACCCCGCGCTGGAGCGGGCAGCGGCGGAAGCCGGGGCGGAAAATGTCCATGTGGTGCTGGTGGAAAGCGAACAGCGCACCCGGCGGCTGCCCTATCAGCGCAAAAAGATTGTGCTGCTGTTCAGCGCCATGCGGCATTATGCCAGGCGGCTGCGCGACCTGGGTTTTCAGGTCGATTACGTCCAGGCCGAAACCATCACGGATGGGCTGCACCAGCATATTCAGCGGGTGCAGCCTGAGCGTCTGCTGACGATGGCGGCCAGCGAATATCACGGAAGGCGCTATCAGACTGAAAGGCTCGAAGGGCTGCTTGGCCTCCCGGTTGAGGTGCTGCCCAACACGCAGTTTCTTGTGGGGCAGTTTGACCCCTTCAGCCAGCGTACAGCCGATAAAAAGATCATCATGGAGTTTTTCTACCGCGAGATGCGCCGTCATTTTCGGGTGCTGATGCACGGGGATGATCCGGTGGGCGGCCAGTGGAATTTTGACCGCGAAAACCGCAAGCCGCTGCCGAAGACGATTGATCTGCCCGCCCTGCTTGTTTTTGAGCCGGACGACATCACGCAGGCGGTCATGCGCGAGGTTGCGGCGATGGAACAGGGCGTGGGCACGGCGGAAGGCTTCGGCTATGCCGTCACACATGAGCAGGCCCAGGTCGCGCTCGATCACTTTATCGCCACCCGTTTGCCCAACTTCGGCGCGTATGAGGATGCCATGTCCACCCGCAGCCACACCCTGTTTCATTCGGTGCTCTCGCCCTATATCAACCTCGGCCTGCTGACACCCCTTCAAATGGTAAGAGCGGCAGAGCAGGCTTATGAACAGGGACAGGCACCGCTGAATTCGGTGGAAGGGTTCGTGCGGCAGGTCATGGGCTGGCGTGAATTCATGTACTGGCAGTACTGGCGGCTGATGCCCGATCTGGCGACGATGAACGCCTGGAACGCAACGCGCCCCATGCCGCAGATGTTCTGGGACGCGGAGACAAAAATGAACTGTGTCCATCATGTGGTGGAGAACGTCCTTGAACAGGGCTACTCCCACCACATTGAACGGCTGATGATCGTCGCCAATTTCTGTCTGCTGGCGGGGATCAATCCGACGGAGGTGACAGACTGGTTCATGACCTTTTATATCGACGCTTACGACTGGGTGATGCAGACCAACAGCGTCGGCATGGGGCTGAACGCGGACGGCGGCAGAATCGCCACCAAGCCCTACATCGCCTCGGCCAATTACATTAACAAGATGAGCGACTACTGCAAGGGCTGCCATTATCAATACAAACGGCGCACCGGGGAGGGCGCCTGCCCTTTCAATCTGCTGTACTGGAATTTCCTGCTGCGGCATGAGGACGAACTGCGGGCAAACCCACGTATGGGACAGAACGTGCTGGGGCTTCGCCATCTGGACGACGAGGAACGTGCTACTATTCGCCAGCAGGCACAGGACTTTTTAGACAATTTAGATTACTACGAGGCCGACTGAATGACGACTTACCATATTCTTGTCCTGATCGACAGCGAGAGCCGCATGATTGCCGTTCCAGCAGGGAGTAATCTGCGACGTGCGCTGCTGGAGAACGGAATCTCCCCCTATGCCCCGCTGACTCGTCGGCTGAACTGCGGTGGGCGCGGCCTATGCGCGACCTGCGGTGTGTGGATTGAAACAGGGGAAACCCCGCCCACGCACTGGCACGACCGTATCGGGACGGCGTTCGGCTATCCGCGCCTGTCCTGCCAGGTGACGGTTGAAGGGGATATGACGGTTCGCATCATGACGGAGAAGTGGATCTGGGGACGGCGCAGACCGGAACGCGCTGGTCTGCGCCGCAGGGCAAACGCGGGCTAAAGCCAGGATGACAGCCAGAGCACGGCACTCTCCCGACTGGTGAAATTGTGGAAATGCACCTTGCCGCCAGAAAGCACACCGATCAGGCCGCGCCCGAACAGCGTAAGGGATTCCTGGGTCAGCTTGTCGGGGTTGGTGGCCGCCACGTAAATGTCACGTCCGCTTGCACAGAATGCCCTGAACAACCGCACGCCCATCCAGGTCATGGTGGGGGTGAGCGGCAGATCGGTGCTGCCTTCATACAGCAGCAGCACCGGGCGCTCCTCTGGAACGCTGTTCAGCAAATCTTGGCTGAACTGTGCCAGCGTTTCCAGCGAACCGATGACGGGCGTGGTCAACCGAAAGGCGATGACGTTTCCGTCGCAAAGGTACGACATAAAAATTCCGGGGGCGATTTCCTTTTCCTGGTGATGTTCCTCGTCGGCATCATGGTAGGCGAGCATGGCGATAAGTCCTTGAATAAATGAATGATTTGGTTTGATTGACTTTTGCCATTCTAAATCCACTTTGGGTAATTAGTGATTGACTTTCATAGAAATTTCGCAGCAGTTACACAAGATTCACAAAATCCACAAACTTCAAAAATCGTGCCAGCAAAACACCGGCACTGTTATGAAGAAACGTCAGACTCTGGTCAGTTAATTGTAATTTTCGAGGGATCGGGGAGAGGAAGTGAGTAAGGCCTTCATCGCTTCAACATGGTGTTCTGCTTCGGCGCGTCCTGCCAGCAGTGGGCCGGTGACATCCTTGAAATCAAGCGACCCGTAATTATTGACTTCAGGCCGCAGCAGAACATCGGGTGGGTGCCGTTCCAGCCGTTCCTGATGTAAATTCCATACCATCACCCGGAACGACCGCCACATTGAGGTCAGCATACTCGGCAGCTTTGAGCGCGGGACATTGGCAAAGATGTTAAACGGCAGTTGAAAGCCCATAATCGCGCTGAGCGGGTCAATCCAGGGGTTATCCTTTTCCAGTTCAGGATAAATATCCACCGCGATCACTCTGTCCACGCCGTGCGAGAAGGCGACATGCGTCGCCAGGCTGTCAATCACACCGCCGTCGGCAAGCTGCTTGCCATCAATTTCGACTGCCGGGAACACAGCAGGCACAGCGCTGCTTGCCAGCACAGCAGGCAGCACCTCGCCTTGATGAAGCGCGACTTCCTCGCCATGCAGCATATCAACCGCCGTCACGACCGTCGGAATTCGCAGATCAGAGAACGTCTTTCCCCTGAGGGCGGGCGCAAGCTGCTGTTCGACGGCACGCTGGCGGGCACGGGCACTGAACAGGTTCATGCTGAAGACGTTCGTGCCCTGCATGGTCTTCATGCTTTCCACCATGTCAGCCGTGGAAACGCCCGCCGCATAGAGCGAACCGATGATCGCGCCCATGCTGGTGCCAACGATCAGGTCGATGGGGATATTCTCGCGCTCCAGCACTTCCAGAACGCCAATGTGGGCAATACCCCGGCTGCCTCCCCCACCCAGCACCAGACCAATTTTTGGGCGCATCGAATCCACTTCCTCCACGTTCGGTCACGCCTGTGATTGAAACCCATTGTACGGTGGATTAACCCCCCCAACCCTTAAGCACAAAGCAAGTGGTCACTTGAAAAGGGGTCACATTAAACGGCATCGTCACACGAGTCGTGCCATTGCCTCTTTAGTGGCTGTGTACGTCCTCTTCGACCAGCAGGCGGCGCAGCACCTTCCCGACAAACGATTTCGGGAGCTCCCGCCGGAACTCGATCCTGGATGGAACAGCGTGCGCGTCGAGGCGGCGCTGGCACAGGGCGATCAGTTCAGCCTCGGTCAGCGTAGCATCCTGGCGCGGCACGACAAACGCTTTGACGATCTGCCCACGTGTCGCGTCTGGCACACCGATGACGGCGGCCTCCAGCACCTTATTGTTCTCGTAGAGCACTTCCTCTACATCACGCGGGTAGACATACGTCCCGTCCACGATGATCGTATCGCGCTTGCGGCTGATGATCTGGAAATAGCCGTCTTCGTCCATCACCGCCACATCCCCGGTGAACAGCCAGCCATCCTTCTGCACCGATTCCGGTTCATCCTCAACCGACTCCGCCCAGTAACCGTCCATCACCTGTGGCCCGCGCACGGCCAGTTCGCCGATCTCGCCCGGTGGCAGCGTCTCTCCTGTCGCCAGATCAACAATCTTGGCATCGGTGTTGGGCAGCGGAACGCCAATCGAGCCGACCTTGCGCACTCCATACAGCGGGTTGGCGTGGGTCACTGGCGAACATTCGGTCAGTCCGTACCCTTCCACCAGCCGCCCGCGTGTCAGCTTCTCGAACGCTTCCTGCACCTCCACCGGGAGCGGCGCGGCACCACTCACGCAGGCCTTGATCGACGACAACCCGTAGTTGCGGACGTTCGGCGCACGGTTGATGACGGTATACATGGCCGGGACACCGGGAAACAGGGTAGGCTTATAGGTCTTGATATGATCGAGCACCTGCTGCAACTCGAACACAGGGAGCAGCACGAGCGTCGCGCCCATTGCAATCGGGACGTTGAGTGCCCCCGTCATCCCATAACTGTGCATCATCGGCAGTACGGAGAGAAAAACCTCTTTGCCATAGTCCAGGTCGGGCACCCAGTGCCGCGTTTGCAGCGTATTCGCGACCAGATTCTCATGCGTCAGCCGCACCCCTTTGGGATCGTCGGTCGTGCCGCTGGTGAAGACAATGGCGGCCAGGTCGGTGTGGGCAATTTGAACGTGCGGCGTTGCCTCGCTGGCCTCTTCCATCAGCCGTGTCATCGACAGCCCCAGCGGGCGCGTCTGTGTGACCAGCGGACTTTCAGGGTCGGTACTCAGCAGACGGCTGAAATTCTCGTCGTTGATGGACTCGCGCTGGTCAGCAAAGACCACATGAATGGCGTAATCCTGAGCTTTGAGCGTCTTCGCCAGTTCGGCGTAGGTGCGCACCGTCACCAGCACTTTCGCCTGCGTCTGAAGAATCTGTTTGATGACGTTATGCGCCTGCGTATCCGGCGCATCCGGATTTGGCATCACGACCACGCCGCCGATCTTGAGCGTGGCGTAGTAGGCGATGACCAACTGCGGCAGATTGGGCAGCACGATCATCACCCGATCTCCCGGACGAACGCCGAGGCCGTGCAGGGCGTGGGCGAACTGGTTGACCCGGGCGTTCAACTGCTGATAGCTCAGGGTGGATTCATAGAAGATGGTGGCTGTGTGCTTCGGCACCCATTCCGCCGCACTTTCCAGAAAGCGATGAAGCGGCTGGCGTGGAATGGGGATGGTGCGCGGTGTTTCCTTGCTGTAGCTGGTGAGCCAGGGGCGTTGATGGATGAGGCGGGCAGCCTGCAGGCTGTGCTCGCGCCAGGAGCCTTTACGCTGGTCGCTGATGAACCGTTCGATGGCACGGTTGACCGCCTCTGCCCGTTCAAGCTGCACCTTGTGCTTGGCTGAGCCGACATCGTAAATCTCGGCATTGGGGATCATTCTGGCGGCATCTTCAAACACATAGCGCGGGAAGTAATTGTCGCGCTCCCCTGTAATGACCAGCGTCTCGGTGCGGATGTTGCGCAGCAGCGGCCAGCCCTTCCACTTGCGCATGTTGTTAAACATCATGCGCTTCATCACATGAATTTCGGCGTTCCAGCGCGGGCGGTAGTCCCACCACAGGCGGTAAAATGCCGTTGGCATTCGATATGCCCAGGCCGCCACACGGGGCAGCGGATACTCTCCGGCGGTCGCCACCAGCACCAGCTTTTCCAACCGTTCGGGATGTGCATTGGCATATTCCACACAGATCGACCCACCGAACGAGTGGCCGACCAGGATGAATTTTTCCGGCAGTTGAAGCGTCTCCACGATGGTGTGGAGATCATCGACGATCTCGGCCATCGTGTACTGCGTATACGGAGCGTCGCTCTGGCCGTGCCCGCGTAGATCGGGCACTACCACCCGGTAATCCCGTGCAAAGTGATTGATCTGGAACTCCCACGTCTCCGCACAGCCCGCATAACCATGCACGAACATAATGGTATGCTCGACTGACTCCGGCCAGAGATCGATGACGCTGAGATGGGTATTGGCGAGTCCATGAATGGGGACTTCGACGCGGTATAGGTCAAAATCGAGCTGAATGGCTTTGCGCTTAATGCCCCGTAATTTTTTCTTCATCACAAGGTTCCTACAAATTAAATTCTTTCGGCTATCTTACCATCGAAACCAGACAAAGCACGAAGATAAGAAACAGATAAGCACTTGCAAAAAAATGACTAATTGGGGAGATAACAGGTATGATCGAAGTCATCACACACGTCTAATCGGCAGTTAACGCCAGACCGATACACTGGCGGTATTTCCCTCCCACTACGCAAAGGAAAGCAAATCTCGTGAAGCTGGTTCTCTACGATCAGGCAGACAGCTTTGAACAGCTAAAACCAGAATGGAACGACCTGCTCCAGCGCAGCGCGGTCGATACGGTCTTCGGCACCTGGGAATGGCTTTCTACCTGGTGGGCGGTCTATGAGCCGGGGCAGCTGTGGATGGTCGCGTGCCGGGACGAAGACGGGCGGCTGCTTGGCCTTGCACCCTGGTCGATTGTCGAAACGGGCGAAGGCCGGATGCTGGCAGGGATCGGCTGTATTGACGTGACGGATTATATCGATGTGCTGGTTGATGCAGACTGTACGGGGGCAGTGCTGAACTGCCTGGCCTTATTCGTGAACGATCACCGCGACCAGTTCGACCTCATCAGCCTGTGTAACATTCCTGAAAAATCCCCTACCCTTTCTCAGTTTCAACAATCCCTTCAACACTACGGCTTCAACACGAACCAGGCACCGATTGAAGTCTGCCCGGTCATCCAACTCCCGGAGAATTGGGAAACCTATCTGGAGGGGCTGGACAAAAAACAGCGCCATGAACTGCGCCGCAAGCTGCGCCGCACCCAGGCCGAGGAAGAACTCAACTGGTACATCGTCGGCCAGGAACACAATCTTGAGGAAGAACTGGATCATTTCCTGCGGCTGATGGCTGCCAGCGACCCGAAAAAGGCACGTTTTTTGCAGGACGAGAACAACGTCGCCTTCTTCCGCCGGGTCATGCCGCTGATGTTCGAGAACGGGTGGCTGCAACTGATCTTCCTCACCATTGATGGGGAGCGCGTGGCGGCCTATCTCAATTTCGATTACAAAGGCCATATCATGGTCTATAATTCCGGGTTGGCGAGGGACACGCATGAGCAGCTGAGCGCGGGGATTGTGCTGCTGGCGAATAACATCCGCTATGCGATTGAACATGGCTACAAAGTGTTCGACTTCCTGCGCGGGAACGAAACCTACAAATATTACCTGGGCGGTAAGGACACGACCGTTTACATGCTGAACGCGGTGAAGGGTTAGATTCTAGTTAGATGCTAAAGGAAACGTGATGGCAATTTCACGAATTGCGATGGTGAGTGTGCATACCAGCCCGCTTGCGCCGCTGGGTGGCAAGAAGACGGGCGGGATGAATGTGTATATCCGCGAACTGGCGCAGGAATTGGGTCGGCGCGGCATTGGCGTGGATATCTACACCCGCCGCACGGCACCCGGCCAGCCCGACGTGGACACCTCGCTCGGCGAAAATGTGCGCGTGATCCATGTGTTCGCTGGTCCAGCGCAACCCCTCGACCCGAATGAAGTGTATCCCTATTTGCAGCAGTTTGCGGCGGGCATCATCGCCTTCACCACCCGCCACCCCGCCCGCTATGACCTCGTCTACAGCCACTACTGGCTGAGTGGATGGGTCGCCAATAAGCTGAAAGAGGTGTGGAACACGCCCTTTATTCAGATGTTCCACACGCTCGGCCACATGAAGAATCGCATTGACGGCAGCAGCAAGCCGTCCATGCGTTCGATGCTGCCCGACACGCGCATTACCCTGGAAAATCAGATTGTGGCCTGGGCAGACCGGATCATCGCTGCGACTCCCGCCGAACACGCACAGTTGTTGTGGCTGTACCGGGCGGATGCACGCAAAATCACGATTGTGCCGCCGGGAGTGGATGCCGACCGCTTCCGTCCGATTCCGCGTGAAGAGGCTAAAGCCCGGCTGAACCTGTCGCCGGAAGATCAACTGCTGCTGTTCGTGGGGCGCATTGAACCCCTGAAAGCGGTGGATACCATTCTGGAAGCGATCAACCTCATCCGTCAGCAGCAGCCCGAAGCACTGGAACATACGCAGGTCGCCATCATTGGGGGTGATCCCGACAACCCGGCGGATAAGGAACTGTCACGGCTGCGGGCGCTGACCGAACAGTTGAACCTGGCTGATCTGGTGGATTTCCTGGGCGCGAAAGATCATCAGTGGTTGGCCTATTACTACGCGGCAGCCACGACCGTGATTATGCCCTCGGACTATGAATCCTTTGGGATGGTCGCGCTGGAAGCGATGGCATCTGGAACACCCGTGATCGCGTCCGGTGTGGGCGGGCTGGCGTTTCTGGTGGAAGACGAACGCACCGGGTTTCTCGTCCCCGTGCGTGAACCTGCCGCGCTGGCTGAACGAATCATTGCACTGCTGACACATCCACAGCAGCGGGAGGAAATGGGCCAGAACGCGGCGGAACTGGCCCGTACCTATGCGTGGTCAAATATCGCGGATCGACTGCTGCCTATCTTCGAAGATGTCGCAGCACGGCGCTCAGCCTCGAACGCCTTCAGCCACCATAGGCATTAGGCGTATCGGTCACGGCAACGAGGATGAAGGGGTCTTTCTGCTCGATTTCGATCACTTCCTCCTCGGCGATGACGGTCTGTCCCTTATAGTACAGAATGTCGTTGAAGCCGTCATAGCGGTAGCGACGCTTCACCCAACCATACAGGTTGTGGCGGAAAACGGTATCGAACTGTACCGCTTCATCTTCGGCAATAATCGTTTCCCCGACAATCCACACTGGCGCGTACTGCTCCAGATGCAGTTTGACCTTCGCGTTGCGCTTTCTCAGCAGGGCGTCTTTCGTTAGCATTGGCATTGTACTGTCCTTGCGACCATCAGAATTTCCCCTCATTGTAACGACGCAGACGCTGCTTCGGCAAGCGCGTAGGCAAGCCGTCATGTTCAGCACATTTTCTGCCGCTATAATGCCTTCGGCAAACGAAGGTTGAGGGTAAGGTACAATGCGGCGGACTTTCTGGCGGGGCATCATCGCGCTTGTGAGCGCAAGCGTCTGTTTGGGCATCGTGCTGACAGCGCTCACGACAACATCGCAGGGTGATGTGACCACACAACTGCTTAATCTGCTGAACGCAGAGCGGCAGGCACTCGGCATCCCACCTCTCACGGCAAACGCTGCATTGATCGCTGCCGCCCAGCGCCACAGCCAGGATATGGCCGCGAACAATTTCCTGGAGCATGTGGGTTCGGATGGCTCACAGTTCTGGCAGCGTGTGAGCGATGCGGGCTACAACATGACGGCGGGAGCAGAAAACGTGCTGTCCCGTTCTGACGCGGACATTGCTTCTGCTTACAACCAGTGGCGGGAAAGCCCAGGTCATTTCACCAATATGGTGAACCCCGTCTATCAGGAAATCGGCGTGGCCTTTGCCCAATCCACCACAGGCACGGTGTATTTCACGATGGTGCTGGCCGCTCGCGCCGATTTTGTGACCTCAACGACGACCCCCGCACCCACGAACACCAATCCGCCAACATCGACGCCTTTACCACCGACCGTTACATCGCCCGCACCTACGCTGCTCCCCACCAATACAATTCCACCCACCGTCGCTGTAACCCCTGCTTCGACGACCTCAACCAGCGGTTTGAAGCTGCTCGACCTTACTGGATTGGTAGTGCGTTCCTTCCTGGTTCAACTTCTGCAAACCCTGGACACGCCGCAGGTTGCGGTGCTGCCCTCGCCGACACCTGCGCCAACGACCACCCCTACCCTGACGCCATTCCCAACCATCACGCCTGTGCTGGCAACGCCGACGCCAATCCCCTCATTTGAAGTCCGCCTGATTTACGACTACACCAGCTTTACTTTACTGAACGCATCCGGGCGAACGCTGTATCTGAATGGATTAACGTTTGAGGGGATGACCAGCACCTTATCGATTGAACGCTGGCAGAATGACTTCCTGAGTGCGCCGCTGGAAGCTTTCCCGGCGGGGGGATGCCTGCAAACGTGGGATTTCGATACAGTGGAGATTCTCTCGCCTCCCCCCGACTGCCGCACCCGGCATAGCTGGATAGGCATTCCGGCGGAGCAGGTCTTCTGGCGCGAAGGCGATATTTTCACGGTTTATCAGGATGGGGAAGCAGTCACCGTCTGCACCATTCGATTGGGAGAATGTGGGTTTAACCTCTCAGATCGGCTGCCTGCGTTCACACAGGCAACGCCGCCTTCTGTACCCGCTGCGACCCAGTCCGCGATGATTGTACCGACGGCAGTCCCTACAGGCGCGGCGGATGTCCAGCTTTTGTATTCACCGCAGGCCTTCACGCTGCTCAACACATCGGACGGCAACCTCAATCTGGCTGGCCTGAGCTTTGCCAGCAGCAGTGGGTCGCTTGTGATCAGCGCCTGGGAGACGGACTTTCTTTCGCGTCCGCTGGCGGATTTTCCTCCGGCAGACTGTTTGCAGGCCTTCCCCATTTCCGAACAGGATTACCCACCCAAACCCGCGCAGTGTGACACGCGCCATTCGTGGATTGTGGTGAACGCGACAGGCGGATTCTGGCTCAACACGGAGTCATTCACCGTCAACTGGAATGGGACAGCGCTTACAACTTGTTCGATCAGCGCGGGCGTGTGTAACCTAGACCTGCCATAAAAATCAGGAGCAGGTTATAAAGCCTGCCCTGCGCAAACTATTCTTGCTGATTTCAGAAAACGCGGCTCTATTCACACCCCAACCGGAGGAATTCGGCGATGACAGCGGCATAGGCCTCAGCATCATCGGTTTCAATCGTGTCCATCCGTGCCTGTAGCTGCTCACAGGTCACTTCGGCTTCACCTTCCCCAGTGCCAGCCCCGGCATTCTCCCCCCCGCCTTCGGCATTCGTACCGCCACTGGATTCTGCCTCGCTGAGCCGAACGCCATCCAGCCAGTTCTGATACGCCAGTTCGCCAAACTCCAGCGTGGGAATGATGATATTGTAATTGATAATGTCCGACGGCAGTTGTTCGAGGATGGCCGTGAACTGCTGATCGGGAAGCTGAATCGGACGAAGTTGTTCCGTCGTTGGCGGCGCGACAATCGTCCCGTCCTCACTGGTTTCCACCGTGCCGACCACCCCTGCCGGAATTTCCACCCCATCGACAACCGCGAATCCATCCAGCACCATAATTTCCAGCGTGTCGTCTTCGGTCTGCCGCAGAATCACGGTCGAGCCGATTTCAATATCCGCGCCGTTCACGTTCAGGCTGACGCGCACATTCCCCGGCCCCTGAATTGCCAGCATATCCGGTGCCTCGCTGCATCCGGCATCACCCAGTCCGCCGGTGAAGTAAAAGGCCTGCATCGGGGAACGGCTTTCGTCGGTGATAACGGGCAGTTCATCCGGATTACCCTCGACGACCGTCACCAGCGAACGGTTAATCCAGGCGGGTGCATCCTCCGCCAGAACGCGCAGCCATTCACCATCCGCGCTAAGGCCATCCGCTTCCAGAGCGATACCCGCCTGTGCAGCGCCGACAACATTAAAATTTGTGCCGGGGCCGCTACGCAGGTTGGCATTGGTGGTGCTGGCGACCGAAGCGGTCACAACCCCCACGTCAACCGCATCTTCTGGCGCAACCGCGTTTTCAACCCCCGCCTGACCCATCAGGATAAACACCACGCCCTGCCCCGGCAGCGTACCGGGCACATTGGCCTGCACGTTGAGCAAGGCCACACCCCATGTCTCCCCGTCAATATCCAGCGGCGTGGTTTCAATCGACTGGAACTCGATCAGCGGTTCCTGTGCGGCGGGGATTGCAAAATAATCTTCCGGTTTTTCGGTAAAAAAGGCAGAGCGTACCAGATTGTAGCCGTAGCAGGCAGAGTTGCGTCCCATATTGGCGCAGTTCTGGTCGATCTGTTCCAGCGCATCCTCAACAATCGCGGGACAGGTTGCCTGACCGGGAATTTGCGCTGCTGCGGGGACATGCACCGATAGCAAAATCACGACCACGATGACAAAGCTGAGAAAACGCATGAGCTTTTACCTCACATCATAAAACAGTCGTTATGAGCAGAAGTATAGCACTGAGCTACTAATTCAGGGGGATGGGGGTGTTCACCTGGAATAAGCAGGGCGAACACATCAAATTCTGCAAATAGGCCAAGAAAGTTCAGTATAAACCACGAAGGCGCAAAGAACACAAAGATTTTTTTCTCGTCTTCGTGTCCTTCGTGCCTTTGTGGTTCAACAAAGTTCTTTAGAGTGTCGTCGAGTTTTGATGCAATCGCCCTGTTGGAATAAGTCCGAGTGCTTGACAAGTTTTAAGGCCGCGTTATCCTTATACACCATGATGATTGATGACCATGTTCTGATCCGCCGCGACCGTCGCAGCCGCACTCACATACAGGAGTTCGGGTTGTTCGGCCTGTCGGTCAGCTAGACATCGTCACCAGACGAAGACACTGAAACCCCGGACGCAAAACGCCGGGGTTTTTTCGTGTATTGCACAATCGCAGCAACCTTTACATCCATTCTGGAGGGCATCCCATGAGTCAACGCGACATTAAAAAAGTGGTTCTGGCATACAGCGGCGGGCTGGATACATCCGTCATCGTCCCCTGGCTGCGCAACAATTATCAGAACTGCGAAGTAATCTGCTTCTGCGCGGATTTAGGCCAGAAGGAAGAACTGGACGGACTGGAAGAAAAGGCCAAAAAGTCGGGCGCGAGCAAGCTCTACATTCGCGACCTGCGCGAGGAATTCCTGACCGATTTCGTCTTCCCCACTATGCGCGCCGGGGCGATTTACGAGCGCGAGTATCTGCTGGGCACGTCGTTTGCTCGTCCGCTGATCGCCAAGCACATGGTCGAAATCGCGGAGATCGAAGGCGCGGATGCCGTAGCGCATGGCGCAACGGGCAAAGGGAACGATCAGGTGCGCTTTGACTTAACCGTGATGGCACTCAATCCGAAACTGAAGATCGTCGCCCCCTGGCGTGAGTGGGAAATCCGCAGCCGCGAGGACGCGCTGGCTTATGCCGCCGAGTTCAATGTTCCGGTGACGGCCACCGAAAAATCCATTTACAGCCGCGACCGCAATCTGTTCCACCTCAGCCATGAAGGCGGTTTGCTGGAAGACCCCTGGAACGAGCCGGAAGAAGTGATGTATCAGCTTACGCGCAGCCCGCTGGATGCGCCGGACGAACCCGCCTACATCGAAATCGGCTTTGAGAAAGGCAACCCGGTTTCCATCAATGGTGAAACCCTCAATCCGGTCGATCTGTTCGAGAAGCTGAACGAGATCGGCGGCGAACACGGCATTGGCCGCATCGATATGGTGGAAAATCGTCTGGTCGGGATGAAAAGCCGGGGCGTGTATGAAACACCGGGCGGGACGATCCTGCGCCGCGCCCATCAACTGCTGGAAAGCATCTGCCTCGATAAGCACACCATGCACTATAAGGACTTCCTCGCGGTCAAGTATGCCGAACTGGTCTACAACGGCCTGTGGTACACGCGCCTGCGGGAAGCGCTGGACGCTTTCGTGAGCGTGACGCAGGAGCAGGTCACGGGCGCGGTGCGGCTGAAGCTGTACAAGGGCAACCTGATCTGCGCCGGGCGCAAGTCCCCGTTCAGCCTGTACCGCGAGGATTACGCCTCCTTCGGTGAGGAAGACGTGTACAACCAGAAGGACGCGGAGGGCTTTATCACGCTGTTCGGGCTGCCGCTGAAGGTCGAGGCCATGCTCAACATCGACGGCAGCGGGCAGAGCCGCTATCGCACACCCGACTACAGCAAGTTCAAGCGGGACTGAGGCCGATCATGTCTCTCTGGGGCGGGCGCTTTAGCGAACCAACCGACGAGGATTTACGCGCCCTGAACGACAGCCTCCCGTTCGACCAGCGCCTTTATCGGCAGGACATCGCGGGCAGCATCGCCTATGCGCGGGCGATTGCGGCGGCTGGGGTCCTCACTGACGAGGAAGCGCAAACGCTGGTCGCTGGGCTGGAGCAGGTGCGCACCGAATTTGAGAACGGCACCTTTGCCTTTAAAGCGGGCGATGAGGACATTCACACCGCTGTCGAACGCCGCCTGACCGAACTAGTGGGTGCGGTCGGTGGCAAGCTGCACACCGGGCGCAGCCGCAACGATCAGGTGACGACTGATTTTCGCCTGTGGATGCTGGACGCACTGCGGAAGACGGACACACGGCTGGCGCAGTTGCAGGCGGCGCTGATCGAAACCGCCGAGCCACACCTGGAAACCGTGATGCCGGGTTATACGCATCTCCAGCCCGCGCAGCCGATCACCGCCGCGCACTGGCTGATGAGCTTCTTCTGGATGCTGGCGCGTGACCGGGAACGCCTGCGCGACAGTCTGCGCCGCACCTCGGCCTCACCATTAGGTGCGGGGGCGCTGGCGGGGACGCCACTGGCGGTTGACCGGGAACAGTTAGCGCGTGAACTGGGCTTTGCTTCGGTGATCCCCAACAGCCTGGATGCCGTCAGCGACCGCGACTTCGTGGCCGAAGCGCTGTTCATGCTGTCGCTGGTGGGGGTGCATCTGAGCCGACTGGCAGAAGACATCATCCTCTACAGCAACCCCAACTTCGGCTACATCACGCTCAATGACCGCTACAGCACTGGGTCGAGCATTATGCCACAGAAGCGCAACGCCGACCCGATGGAGCTGGCGCGGGGCAAAGCCGGGCGCATCATCGGGCGCTTAACCGGGCTGCTGACCACGTTGAAGGGGCTGCCCAGCACCTATAACAAGGACATTCAGGAGGACAAGGAAGCGTTGTTCGACGCGCTGGATACGCTGGAAAAACTTCTGCCCGTCGTCACCGCCATCATCCGAACGCTGCAACTCAATCCAGCGAAAATGCGGGCGGCGCTGACAGAAGACCTGCTAGCGACCGATCTGGCAGAGTATCTCGTCCGCAAGGGGCTGCCCTTCCGCCAGGCGCATCATATCGTTGGACAGGTGGTGCGTATTGCAGCGGAACGGGGTATCGGCATTTCAAAAGTGCCTTTAGATGAACTTCGCACCCTCTCCGAGTTGTTCATGGAGGATGTGGCGGCGGTCTTCGACTTTGATGAATCCCTAAAGCGACGGCGAGCACAGGGTGGCACCGCGCCGGAAGCGGTGCAGGCACAGATCGAGCAGGCGCGGCAGTGGATGCAGCAGCAGTTGTAAGACATGCACAACGAACACACGGGCAGTTCTATCAATTTTCACGAACTTTACCTTACCCTGACCAATTTGTTGACAGGTTGTGCAAGGCTGGTTACGCTATGCACAATTCATCGCAACGAGAGAGTGTTATCATGTCTCGCCTGAGCAGCATCGTCATTATTATCGTCCTTAGCGTACTCGTCCTTATTAGCGGCGGGTAATTACGGCTTGGGCGGTTGACGGCGAGATCAAACTCGACAGGTAAACTCAGAAAACCCCCAAGCCGGGGGTTTTTTCGTTGTTAGGGGCTTTCACAGCATAAAAAGGACAACATGATGAACAACGGCACCTGGATTTGGCGGAACGGCGAATTTGTAAAATGGGAGGACGCAACCGTCCACGTAACCACCCACGCGCTGCATTACGGCTCCAGCGTCTTTGAAGGCATCCGCGCCTATGCCACCCCCGATGGCCCGGCGGTCTTCCGCTTACAGCCGCACACCCAGCGCCTCGTCAACGGCTGCAAGGTCGCCCGCATCAACCTGCCCTACTCCGCCGAACAGCTTGACGAAGTGGTTGTGGAAACCGTGCGCCGCAACGGGCACGAAGCCTGCTACATCCGTCCGCTGGTCTTCCGGGGTGCCGGGCCGCTCGGCCTCGAAGGGCGTAAGGCTCCGACCGAAGTGGTGATTTTCACGATGGAGTGGGGGCGGTATCTCGGCAGCGAGGCCATCGACAACGGTGTGGACGTGCAGGTGAGTTCGTGGCGACGCATCGCCCCCGATACCTTCGCGTCGCTGGCGAAGATCGGCGGGCAGTACGTCAACAGCCAGTTCATCAGCTTGGAAGCCCACGACAACGGCTTCGCGGAAGGCATCGCGCTGGACGTAAACGGCTACGTGAGCGAAGGCGCGGGCGAGAACATCTTCGTCATCTCCAACGGTGTAGTATATACCCCAGGCGCGTGGGCCTCCATTCTGCTCGGCGTGACGCGCGACACCGTGCTCACCCTGCTGCGCGACCTCGGTTATGAAATCCGCTTTGAGCCTATTGCCCGTGAGATGCTCTATATGGCGGACGAAATCTTCTTCACCGGAACCGCCGCCGAAGTCACGCCCGTGCGCTCGGTAGACCGCATTCCGGTGGGCGAAGGCAAACCGGGGCCGATCACCAAAGCGGTGCAGAAAGAATTCTTTGCCATTACTTCGGGACAACAACCAGACCGTCACGGGTGGCTGACACATGTTCGCCAGTCCGAACCTGCTGCCGGGGACTGATAACGACCAACCAGTTCACACCAAACACGAAAATTCTGAGGAGATTTTATGCTGCTTACAGGTGCCGAAATTGTTCTGGAATGTCTGCTGCGCGAGGGAGTCGAAGTCATGTTCGGCTATCCGGGCGGGGCAATCCTTCCGTTCTACGACGCGATGACCAAATACCCGCAGATTCATCATGTGCTCGTCCGGCATGAACAGGGCGCGACGCACATGGCCGATGGCTATGCGCGGGCGACGGGGAAAGTTGGCGTGGCGGTTGCCACCAGCGGCCCCGGCGCGACCAACCTCGTCACCGGGATTGCCACCGCCATGATGGACAGCTCCCCTATCGTGTGCATCACCGGGCAGGTGCCGCGCGGCGCAATCGGGACGGATGCCTTTCAGGAAACGGACGTGACCGGCGTCACCCTTCCTGTCACCAAGCACAACTATCTGGTATCCGACGTTCATGAGTTGGCTTACGTCATTCGGGAAGCCTTCCACATCGCCCGGACAGGTCGCCCCGGCCCAGTGCTGGTGGACATCCCGAAGGACGTACAGAACGAGAAGATCGAGTTCGTCTATCCTGAAGGCGAGATTCGTCTGCCGGGGTATCGCCCGCCCGATAAGGCCAGAAACGAAGAGGTCGCCGCTGCCGCCGAACTCATTAATCAGGCCAAGCGCCCAGTCATCCTCGCCGGACATGGCATCATCCTCTCCGGCGCGGCAGACGTAGTACGCGAACTGGCCGAACGTGCGCAGATTCCAGTGGCGCTGACGCTGCTGGGCAAGGGCGCGATGCCTGAAAGTCACCCCCTTAGCCTCGGCATGATGGGGATGCACGGGCAGGCAGCCTCTAATCACGCCATCCAGGAAGCCGATCTGCTGATCGCGCTGGGGATGCGTTTCGACGACCGCGTGACGGGCAACCTCAAAACCTATGCACCCCACGCGAAGAAGATTCACGTCGATATTGACCCGTCCGAAATCAACAAGAACGTGCGCGTGGACGTGGGCATTCCCGGCGACCTCCGCACGGTTGTCTCGCAAATCCTGCCCCAGGTGCAGCAGAACCAGCACGCCGACTGGCTCAACCAGATTCGCAACTGGCAGGAAGACTCCAACGAGCGCGACATCCTCTACAACTACGATGGCGAAAAGCTGCTCAGTGCGCAGGTCATTAACGACCTGTGGAAGCACACAGGCGGCGACGCGATCACCGTTACGGACGTGGGTCAGCATCAGATGGTCGAGGCACAGTACTACCCGCACCAGCGCCCCGCCACCATGCTCACCAGCGGCGGCCTGGGGACGATGGGCTTCGGCTTCCCGGCGGCGATGGGCGCGAAGTTCGGCAAACCTGACGAAGAAGTGTGGGCAATTGTGGGCGACGGCGGCTTTCAGATGACGCTGTGCGAGCTGGCAACCGCCCGGCAGGAAAACATTGATGTCAACATCGCCGTGATTAACAACGCTTTCCTGGGCATGGTACGCCAATGGCAGGAGATTTTCTACGAGGAGCGTTACCAGTCAACGCCGATGGTCAATCCCGATTTCTGCAAACTGGCAGAAGCTTATGGCATCCCCAGTAAGCGCGTCACCAAACGCGAGGAAATCGAAGAAGCGGTCAGCTTCGCCCGCAGCATCAAAGGCCCGGTGCTGATTGAATTCGTGGTCGAAAAAGAGGAAATGGTGTATCCGATGGTGCCTGCGGGCGCTGATCTGGACAAGATGATCCGCCGCCCGAAACCAGGAGAAAATCAGCCATGAGTACCAATGGCAACGGCAAAGCGCACGAATACGAAAGCAGCAAGCAAACGCTGGTGGCGCTGGTGGAAAATCGCCCCGGCGTCCTCAACCGCGTGGTGAGCCTGTTCCGCCGCCGCAATTTCAATGTGGACAGCCTTACCGTCGGGCGCACCCACCGTCCCCACATCTCGCGGATGACGATTGTCGTGGATTCCAGCCGCGCCAACGCCCGTATGATCGCGGCCAATCTGCTCAAGCTCATCAACGTCATCGACGTGAAAGTCGTGTCGTCCGAACCCTACGTGAGCCGCGACCTGGCGCTCATCAAGGTTCGCACCGACGACGCCGACTCCTATAACGCCGTCGCGGAAATCTGCGAACGTTCACCCGCCCGCGTCATCGACATGGGGCGGCAGGTGGCGATTGTGGAAGTGGCCGGGCCGGAGGATGTGGTCGAGGAAGTCATTGAGGCGCTGCGTCCGATTGGCATCGTCGAACTCGTGCGCACGGGTGTGGTGGCGATGGGTCGCGGCACACGCATCCTCGACAGCGACTATGAACCGCCCGTTTACACCTCCAGCGGCTTGCAGGGACAGCGCTTCGGCGTGTAGGTTATTCCGGCTCATGTTTGGTGGGCGGGTTTAAAACCCGCCCCTACAAATGTAATTGCATCATTCTTCACAGCTTCACACACAAGGGGAAACATTTTTCATGGCACAGCTTTACTACGACCAGGACGCTGACCTTTCGCTGCTGCAAGGCAAAACCATTGCCGTCATCGGCTATGGCAGCCAGGGACACGCCCACGCGCTCAACGCGAAAGACAGCGGGATGAATGTCGTGATTGGGTTACACGAAAGCAGCAAGAGCCGCGCGAAGGCCGCCGAAGATGGCTTAGACGTGATGAGCGTGGCAGACGCGACAAAAGCAGCGGACGTGGTGATGATCCTCACGCCCGACACGACGCAGGCTGAAATCTATGAGCAGCACGTCGGCCCGAATCTCAAGCCGGGTTCAATGCTGATGTTCGCGCACGGCTTCAATATCCACTTCGGCCAGATCAAAGCGCCGGACAGCGTGGATGTAACGATGGTCGCGCCCAAAGCCCCAGGGCATCGCGTCCGCGAAGTCTTTAAGGAAGGCGCGGGCGTACCGGGGCTGGTCGCCGTCGCGCAGGATGCCAGCGGGAATGCAAAGGCGCTCGCGCTGGCCTACGCACGGGCGATTGGCTGCACCCGCGCGGGTGTGATCGAAACCACTTTTAAAGAGGAAACCGAAACCGACCTTTTCGGTGAACAGGTCGTGTTGTGTGGCGGCGTGACCGCCCTGATCCGCGCCAGCTTTGAAACGCTGGTCAAGGCCGGGTATCAGCCCGAAATCGCCTACTTTGAATGCCTGCACGAACTCAAGCTGATCGTTGACCTGCTCTACCAGGGTGGGCTGAGCTATATGTGGTACAGCGTGAGCGACACCGCCGAATATGGCGGCTATGTCGTCGGCGACAGCTTCGAGAGCATGGTCAAAGAGGAAATGGACGGCGTACTGCATCGCATCCAGAGCGGTCAGTTCGCCCAGGAGTGGATCGACGAAAACAAGAATGGCCGCCCCAACTTCAAGCCGCGCCGCCAGCGGGAACACGATCTACTGCTGGAAAAAGTCGGCACCGATCTGCGCGACATGATGCCGTTCCTCCATGCCAAGAAGGTCAGGCAGGAGTAGGTCATGGGCGACCTGAGCATCCGTTTGCTGGAGGCGCAGGACGCGGCGGCCTATCAACACCTGCGGCTGCGGTCGCTGGCGGAGCATCCCGAAGCATTCGGCGCGTCTGTCGAGGAAGAGGCCCGAACGCCGCTGGAAAAGATCGAGCAGATGCTTGAAAGAGCGCTGCCCGATAACCCGGTGTTCGGCGCGTGCCTTGACGGGGAACTGGTTGGGATTGGCTCGCTCAATCGCTACCCGCGCCAGAAGACGAAGCACCGCGCCATCATCAGCGGCATTTATGTCGCGTCCGAGGCACGGGGTCACGGCGCAGGCAGCGCGATCATGGATGCGATACTGGACTATGGCAAAGCGCTGCCCGGTCTGGAAACCATCATTCTGGCCGTGACCGTCGGCAACGAGTCCGCCCGGCGCATCTACACCAGCAAGGGATTCGAGTCGTACAGCATTGACCGGCACTATTTCAAAATCGACGGCAGCTACCATGACATCGAATGGATGGTGCTGTTCCTGGACGATCACCGTTAACGAGTGAGGAGCAGAATGATGGACGACGATGGCGTCGTAGGTCGAAAGGGGGTGGTCTGATGGCTGAAGATGGCCTTAGTGACCTTAGACTTTTTCGTCCTTTAGCGGTTACACAATCACGAGAAAGGAACCCCCAATGTCCGCAGTACGCACTTACGACGAGAACACCGTCCTGATTTTTGATACCACCCTGCGCGATGGTGAGCAAAGCCCCGGCGCGACGCTCTCCAGCGCAGAAAAGCTGGAAATCGCCCGGCAGCTTTCCAACCTGGGCGTGGATGTGATCGAAGCGGGCTTCCCGGCAGCTTCTCCGGATGATCTGGCCGCTGTGCAGCGCATCGCCCGTGAGGTCGGTACGCCCGACGGCCCGATCATCTGTGGACTGTCGCGCGCCGTTGAGAAGGACATCCGCACCTGCTGGGAAGGCGTGAAGGACGCGGCCAAACCCCGCATTCACACCTTCCTGGGCGTGTCGGATTATCACCTGAACTACATCACCAGGACGACGAAGCAGGAAGCGCTGGAAATCGTCCGCAATGCGGTGACACTGGCGAAAAGCCTGTGCGACGATGTGGAATTCAGCCCAATGGATGCGGGTCGTGCTGATGTCGAATTTCTGATTCAGGTCTGCGCACTGGCCGTCGAATGCGGCGCGACCACGCTCAACATCCCCGATACCGTCGGCTATGTGATGCCGGATGAGTGGTATGAGAAGCTCTCCACGCTGATTGCAGAAACACCAGGGGCAGGCCCCGGCAGCGGTGTGATCTGGTCTGTCCACTGCCACAACGACCTGGGCATGGCGACGGCCAATACGCTCGCCGGAGTTCGCGCCGGGGTGCGGCAGGTGGAAGTGACCATCAACGGCATCGGGGAACGGGCGGGCAACACCAGCCTGGAAGAAATCGTGATGGCGCTGCACACCCGCCCGAATTTTTTCAACCTTCGGACGAACATCAACCCGCGCGAGATCACCAAGACCAGCCGCATGGTCAGCAACTACACGGGCATGGTCGTCCAGCCCAACAAGGCAATCGTGGGCGCGAACGCCTTCGCACACGAGTCCGGCATTCATCAGGACGGGATGCTCAAGCACGCCAGCACGTTTGAGATTATGACGCCGGATACCGTCGGGCTGACGCAAAGCAAGCTGGTGCTGGGCAAGCACAGCGGGCGGCACGCGCTCAAGGTGCGGCTGGCGGAACTGGGCTACAACGTGGAAGGCGACGCGCTCAACCAGGTCTTCGCCCGCTTTAAGGAACTGGCCGATGCGAAGAAGAACGTGACCGACGCCGACCTCGAAGCGCTGATGGCGGACGAGTTCAACCGCCCGGAAGAAATTTTCGGCCTGAGCGATATTCAGGTGACGTGCGGCACGATGGGGATGCCGACGGCCACGATCAAGATGAACCGCCCATCCACGCAGGAAACGTTCGTGTATGCGGCGGTGGGCACGGGGCCGGTGGATGCGTCCTACAAGGCGATTGACGCGATTGTGCAGGTGCCTAACGTCCTTGTGGAGTACAGCGTCCACAGCGTCACCGAAGGTATCGACGCGCTCGGTGAGGTGACAGTGCGCATTCAGCACCCCGACAGCGGGCGCACCTTCGGCGGCTACGGCGCGGACAGCGATATTGTCGTCGCCAGTGTGAAGGCGTATCTGGCGGCGGTGAACCGGATGCTGGCGCTGCTGGGTCTTGATGGCGTGCAGCCGGAAGGCGAGGCCGCGACGGTCAGCATGAAGCCCACTGTACGCGAATCGCAGGAATAAGATCAGAACTTTCGCCCTCACCGCAAACCCAGACACTCTCCCTTCGCGATGAGCGTAGCGAAAAAAGCGATGGGAATCGGAGCCGGGGTCGAGGGCGATGCGTAAGTCTTAAATCGACATCAACAATCATTATCGTGATACGGAAGGCAGTATGAGCAGCAATACCACACCGAAAACCCTTTTTGAGAAAGTCTGGGATTCCCATCTGGTCAGGCCAGAGACGGCAGAAACACCCGCCGTCCTGTACATTGACCTGCATCTCGTCCACGAAGTCACCTCACCGCAGGCCTTTACGCTGCTGCGCGAACGCGGCCTCAACGTCCGCCGTCCCGACAAAACGCTGGCGACGATGGATCACAGCACCCCCACCACGCCGCGCGGCCTTGACGGTCTGATTCCCGTGACCGACGCGCAGGCGGCCTATCAGTTGGACTACCTGACGAAGAACTGCCAGGAGTTCGGCATCCCGCTCTACGCGCTCGGCACCGAAAATCAGGGCATCGTCCACGTCATCGGCCCCGAACAAGGGCTGACGCAGCCGGGCATGACCATCGTCTGCGGCGACAGCCACACCAGCACACACGGCGCGTTCGGGGCGCTGGCCTTCGGCATCGGCACCAGTGAGGTCGGGCATGTGCTGGCGACCCAGTGCCTGCTGCAAAGCAAGCCGAAGACGATGGCGATTCGCGTTGATGGGCGCTTACAGCCGGGCGTGACCGCAAAGGACATCATCCTTGCCATCATCGCCAAAATCGGGGTCGGCGGCGGCACAGGCTATGTGCTGGAATACATGGGCGAGGCCATCCGTGCACTCAATATGGAAGGCCGCATGACGATCTGCAACATGTCCATCGAAGGCGGCGCACGGGCGGGCATGGTCGCGCCGGACGAGACGACCTTCAATTACGTCGATGGCCGTCCCTACGCGCCGAAGGGTGAAGCCTGGGAAGAAGCCGTCGCACGCTGGCGCACCCTGCCGAGTGATGAGGGCGCGACTTTCGACGCAACGGTTGAACTGGATGGCAACACCCTCACGCCGATGATTACCTACGGCACGAACCCCGGTATGGGGATGCAGATCACCGACCGCGTCCCTGACCCCGACAACCTCGGCGACGTGAGCCAGAAAATCGCGCTGGATAAGGCGCTGCGCTATATGGACTTGCAGCCAGGGCAAAGCCTGCTGGGGAAGCCGGTGAATGTGGTCTTCCTGGGAAGCTGCACCAACAGCCGCATCAGCGACCTGCGCGAAGCCGCGAAGTTCATCGAAGGGCGCAAGGTGGCCGAAGGCGTTCGCATGATGGTCGTGCCGGGGTCGCAGCGCGTCAAGGCCCAGGCCGAGGCCGAAGGGCTGCATGAAATCTTCCGGGCAGCGGGCGCGGAATGGCGCGAGGCAGGCTGCTCCATGTGCATCGCGATGAACGGCGATCAGCTTGCGCCGGGCGAGTACGCCGTCAGCACCAGCAACCGCAACTTTGAAGGTCGCCAGGGCAAGGGCGGGCGCACCTTCCTCGCCAGCCCGGTGACGGCAGTCGCCACCGCTGTCAACGGCGTAATCACGGACCCGCGCACGATGATGGAACTGGAGACGGCACACTGATGGAACCGATTAAACCCTTTGCCGGGCGGATGGTCGCCCTGCCGATCAACGACATCGACACCGATCAGATCATCCCGGCGCGTTACCTTAAAGTGACCGATAAGGCCGGATTGGGGGAAGCCTGCTTTTCCGACTGGCGCTACAACGAGGATGGCTCTCCGAAGGCTGATTTCCCGCTCAACCGACCGGAACACAAAGGCGCAGCGGTGCTGGTGGGAGGGCATAACTTCGGCTGTGGCAGTTCCCGTGAACATGCGCCCTGGGCGTTGATGGGCGCGGGCTTCCAGGCCGTCATCAGCACCTACTTTGCCGACATCTTCAGGAACAACGCGCTCAAGAACGGCCTGCTGCCGATTGTGGTCGATGAGGAAACGCATCGCCAGCTTATCAGCCTGGCAGAAGAAGACCCGACCACCCAGATCGCGGTTGATCTCGCCGTCCAGACCGTGACGCTGCCGGATGGTCGCAGGGTCGAATTCCCGATTGATGGCTTCAGCAAATACTGTCTGCTGAACGGTGTCGATCAGCTTGGCTTCCTGCTCAGCCTTGAAGACGCGACAGTGGCATACGAGGGCGCCAATCCGCCGCGTGTTCTGACAATCGTATAAAACGAGACAAATTACGCAGTTGCCCTCACCCCCCGACCCCCTCTCCCGAACGCTGGGGCTGGGAGAGGGGGAGAAGGGACACCTTAGCGGTGAAGTCCCTCTCCCTGAGGGAGAGCGCCTCTTGCAGAGGGATTTAGGATGGGGGCGAAGGCTCAAGTGCCTAACTCCTAACGAGATATCGTTGAACTACCGGGACACTAGAAGCGCCAGAATCACTTCACTTCTTTGCGATTCTTTGCGTTCGCGCAGGTGTGCGCTGCGCCTTTGCGTCAAATCGTTTCTCTTACTGCTAAAGGCTGACATGCTCTATGCAAATCGCCATTTACGATACGACCCTGCGCGACGGAACCCAGCGCGAGAACATCGCGCTTTCGGTCGCGGATAAACTGAAAATCACGCAAATGCTGGACGAGTTGGGCGTGGCCTACATCGAAGGCGGTTGGCCGGGGTCAAACCCGAAGGACGCCGCTTATTTCGAGGCGGTGCGCGGGCTGACGCTCAGAAATGCCAGGATCGCTGCCTTTGGTTCCACCTGCCGCAAGGACAGCCGTCCCGAAACCGACCCCAACATCTTAGCGCTGGTCGAGGCACAAACACCTGTGGTGACGGTCGTCGGCAAAACATCGATGCTGCACGTCACCGAAGTGCTGCAAACCACGCCGGGCGAAAATCTGCGGATGATCGGCGACAGCCTGCGCTATCTCAAGTCGTTGGGCAAGGAAGTCATCTACGACGCTGAGCACTTCTTCGACGGTGCGAAGCTCGATTTTGAATATGCGCTGGATACGATCAAGGCAGCGGCGGAAGCAGGCGCGGATTGTGTCGTGCTGTGCGACACCAACGGCGGCTCGATGCCCTGGGAAGTGGCGCAGTTCGTCCGCACCGTCAAAGAGGCGTTCCCTGATCTGGCAATTGGGATCCATACACACAACGATGGCGAACTGGCCGTTGCCAATACTCTGGCGGCGGTGAAGGAAGGCGCAGTTCAGGTGCAGGGGACGATCAACGGCTACGGCGAACGCTGCGGCAACGCCAACCTGTGCAGCATCATCCCCGACCTCGAATTGAAAATGGGCTATCGCTGCCTGCCGGAAGGCCATCTGAGCCGTCTGACGCATCTCTCGCGCACTGTCGCGGAGATCGCCAACCTTGCACCGGACGATCATCTCGCCTATGTCGGCAAGAGCGCCTTTGCGCATAAGGGCGGGATTCACGTCGCGGCCATCCGGCGCAATGTCGATAGCTACCAGCACATCAATCCGTCGCTCGTCGGAAACGAAATGCGCGTGCTGGTCAGCGATCTTTCCGGCCAGGGCAACCTGCTCAGCAAGGCGGAAGAACTGGGGCTGGATGTCTCCAAAAGCGAAGCCCTGAAAGTCCTCAACGAGATCAAGCAGCTTGAGAATGAGGGTTTTGTCTTTGAAGGCGCAGAAGCCTCCGTTGCCATTCGGCTGCATCGCGCCCGCCCGGAGTATCAACCCTTGTTCACGCTGATCGACTTTGTGTGCATTGTCGAGCAGCGCCGTGACCGGGGGCAGCTTTCCGAGGCGATGGTCAAGCTGGAGGTCGATGGCGACATCATGCACACGGCGGCAGAGGGTAATGGCCCGGTGAACGCGCTTGATCTGGCGCTGCGAAAGGCGCTCGTGCCGAAGTATCCGCAGTTGATCGACTTCCAGTTGGCGGACTATAAGGTGCGTATCCTGGACGGGCTGAATGGTACGGCGGCCACCACACGGGTGCTGATCGACACACAGAACAGCCACCGCCGCTGGAGTACGGTGGGCGCGGGGACGAACATCATTCATGCAAGCTGGCTGGCGCTGGTGGACAGCATCGAATATGGGTTGACGTTTCCCCACCGTACACCTCAGTCTGTTATGAACGGGGCTTGATTGATGACTACGCGAACGGACACTGTCTGGCAGGGGGCGGAACTGGCACGGAATTTTGTCAGCGGCGTGCGCGGCAGTATTCCGCTTTCGGGTGAACAGATCGACGTAATGCTGCGCGTGATCGCGAAAGGCTGTACGGCTGGCGTTGGGCGCTTTCTCGATCTCGGCTGCGGCGACGGCATTCTCGGTCATGCCATCCTGACTCGCTATCCATCCGCGCAAGGGGTCTTCAGCGACTTTTCAGAGCCGATGCTGGAAGCGGCGCGGGAACGCCTTGCAGCGTTTCCCGGCCATCAGTTCTTGCACTCTGACTATGCGACATCTGCCTGGGTTGATGACATGACCAAATTCGTCCCGTTCGATGTGGTGGTGAGCGGCTTTTCCATCCATCACCAGCCAGACGCACGAAAGCGCGAGGTCTATCAGGAGATTTACAGCCTGCTCAGGCCGGGCGGCGTCTTTCTGAATCTTGAGCATGTCAGTTCACCGGACGAATGGGTGTCCTCGCTGTTCGATGACCTGATGGTCGATTCGCAGTTCGCCTATTTTCAGGCCAACGGTGACGGGCGAAGCCGCGAGGAAATCGCCAATACCTATTACTATCGACCGGATAAAGCCGCGAATATTCTCGCACCTGTGGAAGATCAGTGCCGCTGGCTGCGCGAAATCGGCTATCATCATGTCGATTGCTACCTCAGAATTTTTGAACTGGCGTTGTTCGGTGGTGTAAAACCGGAGGGAAATCAGGGTGGATAAGGTCAATATCGCGGACAAGCTGGCGCAGTTTAACAACCACTGGAGTCCGCATATCGTCGGCGAGATCAACAACTTTCACGTCAAGCTGGCGAAGCTCCAGGGCGAGTTCATGTGGCACCATCACGAGCACGAGGACGAGATGTTCCTCGTCGTCAAAGGCCAACTGTTGATGAAGTTCCGCGACCGCGACGTTTACATCAACGAGGGCGAGTTTATTATCGTCCCGCATGGCGTAGAGCATCTTCCGGTAGCGCAGGAAGAGGTTCATATCATGCTGATCGAACCGGCGGAAACGCTCAACACGGGCAATCTGGAAAACGAGCGCACCGTGCGCGACCTCAAGCGCGTCTAGTTTTTGTTGTAGCGGCGATGCGCTGGAAATCTCCCCGGCGCATCTTCTTTTTGGAGCAATCATGAAAGCAACCATCGCAACGCTGCCTGGCGACGGCATCGGCCCGGAAGTGATCGGCGTCGCTGCAGACGCCCTGCAAAAAATCGCCAGCAAATTCAACCATGACTTTACCTTTACCGAAGGCCTCATCGGCGGGATCGCTATCGATACAACCGGAAATCCGCTCCCGGATGAAACCCTTCGCACCTGTGAGCAGGCCGACGGTGTGCTGCTGGCGGCGGTCGGCGGTCCACAGTGGTCAGACCCAACCGCGCCCGTCCGCCCCGAACAGGGCTTGCTTAAAATCCGGCAGCATTTCGGCCTGTTCGCCAACCTGCGCCCGGTCAGGGCATATCCCGCGCTGGCGCAGCATACCCCCCTGCGGCCTGATCTGCTGGAAAACGTCGATATGCTGTTCGTGCGTGAACTGACGGGCGGTATTTACTTCGGGCCACGACAGGAACAGGGCGACGGTGACAGCGCCTACGACACCGAACTCTACAGTGTCGCCGAAGTACAGCGCGTGGCGCATGTGGCCTTCCGCGCGGCACAGGGACGCCGTAAAAAAGTCACCTCGGTCGATAAGGCCAATGTGCTGGCCTCGATGCGGCTGTGGCGGCGGACAGTGGTCGATGTGCATGAGGATTATCAGGATGTCGAACTCGATCATGTGCTGGTCGATGCATGCACCATGTATCTGATGACGCGCCCGGCCAGCTTTGACGTGATCCTCGCCAGCAATATGTTCGGGGATATTCTGAGCGATGAGGCCTCCGTCCTCGCCGGTTCATTGGGAATGCTGCCGTCGGCCTCGCTCGGTTCTGAAAAATTCGGTCTGTATGAACCTGTTCACGGTTCTGCGCCCGATATCGCCGGACAGGGCAAAGCCAACCCCACCGGGATGCTGCTAAGCGCGGCCATGCTGCTGCGCTACAGCCTCGGTCTGGAAGCGGAAGCCGTCGCACTGGAAAACGCGGTGGAGCAAACGCTGGCGGATGGAGCACGCACCGCCGATATTGCCCCGCACGGCGCAGGCAGCAGCTACATCAGCACCAGCGAATTCGCACAGGCCGTCCTCGCACACCTTTGAGCATTCTGCACAGAGTTTCATCGTCCATCAAAAACCAAACGCTATAATGGGCAGTGGGTAACAGCCTGGCTGAATTACCCGCTGCTTTTGTGTTTGGAAAAAAATTTAGTACACCAAGGAGTTGGTATGCTCAAGAGATTTAAACGATTAATGTTATGCCTGGGCGTTCTTCTCATCACATCACTCGTCGTCGCACAGGAGGATGGCGGACTTGATCTGCCGCAAGCGGGCATCGAAAACCCGACCACTGTCACCATCGCCGGGACAATTCAAAGCGTCCTGGGCTGCCCCGATGACTGGCAGCCAGAATGCGACGTGACGCACCTGACTTATGACGAGGGCGACGACCTTTGGCGCGCGGCCTTCGAGCTACCCGCCGGGGAGTATGAATACAAGGCGGCGCTCAACGGTACATGGGAGGTCAACTTTGGTCAGGGCGCACTGCGCGACGGCCCCAATATTCCGCTTGTGCTGGAAGAAGACACGACCGTCGAATTCTTCTTCGACACCAAAACGGGCTGGGTGACGGATAACGTCAACTCGATTATCGCCGCCGTACCGGGCAATTATCAGAGCGAAATCGGCTGTGTGGACACCACCAGCAACGGTGGCGACTGGGAACCGGGCTGCCTGAAAAGCTGGCTGCAAGACCCCGATGGCGACGGCACCTATGTCTATGTCGCTGCTAACCTGCCCGAAGGCGGTTACGAGGCGAAGGTCGCCGTCAACGAAAGCTGGGATGTGAACTATGGCGCGGGCGGGACAGCAGGGGGTGCCAATATTCCGTTCAGCGTGGATACCGAAGGCACCCCTGTTTACTTCGTCTGGGACTCTGAATCAGCCATTATGGAAATTCTTGTCGGAGGAGATGGCGAACGCGCTATCGGCAACCTCAACTTTGCAGCGGCCCACTGGGTCACGGCGGATACCATTGCCTGGAACATTGATGCGCCGGAAGACGGCACCTATACTCTGCATTACGACCCTGAAGGCGCGATCAGCCTGGGCGCGAATGGCGTGGAAGGCGGGCAGAGTATCGCGCTGACGCTGAATCCCGCTGGTCTGGGTGAGCCTGTCCTCGCCAAATTCCCGCATCTGGCCGATTTCGCTGCATTTACCATCAGCCAGGAAGACCTCGCGCTGGTGCCGGAAATCCTGCGTGGTCAGATCGCCATTTCCGCTGCTGATGCGGAAGGCAACCCGATTGATGCAACCTCGCTACAGATCGCAGGTGTGCTGGACGACCTCTACACTTATGGTGGTGCGCTTGGGGTCACGTGGAATGAAGACGTTCCGTCGCTTTCCGTGTGGGCACCAACCGCGCAGAACGTCACGCTGTACCTGTTCGGGGACAGCGACCCCGACACCGAAGCCACGACCTTCCCCATGTCACGCGATGATACCAGCGGCACCTGGAGCGTCACAGGCGAGGCCGACTGGAATTATCAGTATTACCTGTATGAAGTGCAGGTCTACGTGCCGCAGACCGGACAGGTGGAAACCAACCTCGTCACCGACCCCTATTCGTTCAGCCTCTCCACCAACAGCACCCGCAGCCAGATCGTGGATCTGAACGACCCGGCGCTCATCCCCGACGGATGGGACACGCTGGCGAAGCCCGAACTGAACGCGCCGGAAGACATCGTGATCTACGAACTGCATATCCGCGACTTCAGCATCTTCGATGAAAGTGTGCCAGAAGAACTGCGCGGGAAGTATCTGGCCTTCACCGTCAGTGACTCTAATGGCATGAACCATCTGCGCTCACTGGCAGAAGCCGGGTTAACGCATCTTCACCTGCTGCCCTCGTTCGATCTCGCCACGATCAACGAGAACGAGCCGCGCCGCTTTGAGCCGGATTACGCCGAACTCGCCAGCTTCCCGCCGGACTCTGACCAGCAGCAGGCGTTGATTGACCCCGTTCGTGACCTGGATGGCTTCAACTGGGGCTACGATCCCTATCACTACACCGTCCCCGAAGGCAGCTACGCCACCGACCCGAACGGCGCACAGCGCATTCTGGAATTCCGCCAGATGGTGCAGTCCATCAACCAGGCCGGGCTGCGCGTGGTGACGGATGTGGTCTACAATCACACGAATTCTGCCGGGCAGGCGCAGCGCTCAGTGCTTGACCGCATCGTCCCCGGTTACTATCACCGCCGCGACCCCATCACGGGCGCGATTGCGACGTCCACCTGCTGCCCCAACACAGCCACCGAACACAACATGATGGAACGGCTGATGGTCGATTCCGTCCTGACGTGGGCGACCGCCTATAAAGTCGATGGCTACCGCTTCGACCTGATGGGCCATCACATGCTGCGCAATATGGTGCTGGTGCGCGAAGCACTGGACACCCTGACCGTTGAAGAAGATGGCGTGGACGGCGAAGCGATCTACGTCTACGGCGAAGGCTGGAACTTTGGCGAAGTCGCGGACAATGCGCGGGGCGTGAACGCGACGCAGCCCAACATTGCGGAGACGGGCATCGGCGTCTTCAACGACCGCCTGCGCGATGCCGTGCGCGGGGGCAGTCCCTTCGGCGGGCGCAACGAACAGGGCTTTATCACTGACCTGTACTTCAACCCCAACGGCACAACACCGGGCACCGAGGAAGAACAACAGGCGCGGCTGATCCTGTTCGCCAACCAGATTCGCATCGGTATGGCGGGCAACCTCGCCGAATATGCCTTCGTCGGTTCTGACGTGCAGTACAACGGCTTCCCGGTAGCTTATACGGGCGACCCGCAGGAGAACATCGTTTACGTTTCCAAGCACGACAACGAGACACTGTGGGACATTATCCAGTATAAGGGGCTGGATATTCCGGTTTCCGAGATGGTGCGGATGCACAACCTCGGCCTGAACATTGTACTGCTGTCACAGGGCATACCCTTCTTCCAGGCAGGTGATGATCTGCTGCGCTCCAAGTCGCTCGACCGCAACAGCTATAACTCCGGCGACTGGTTCAATCGGCTGGACTTCACCTATCAGACCAACAACTGGGGCGTCGGTCTGCCGCCGGAAGCCGACAACGGCGACCGCTGGGACGAGATGCGTCCGCTGCTGGCAGACCCGAACCGCGTCGCGGGGCCTGAAGCGATTGAGTCCGCCCGGCAGAACTTCCTGGAATTTCTGCAAATTCGCCGCAGTTCGCCGTTGTTCCGGCTGCAAACGGCAGAGCAGATCAACGCCATGCTGACGTTCCAGAACACAGGCGATGGGCAAATTCCGGGGCTGATCGTGATGACGCTCACCGACAGCGAGGGCATCGATCCCAATTACAGCACCGTTGTCGTGCTGATTAATGCCCAGCCCGACGCGGTTGAATTCACCGATGCACAGTTTGCGGATATGGCGCTGGAACTGCACCCCGTTCTGGTCAATTCCGCCGATTCCGTTGTGCGCGATTCGGCCTTCGATACGGCCAGTGCCACGTTTACCGTCCCCGGTCGCACAGCAGCCGTGTTCGTCCTGGGAGACTAAGGCGCTTAAATTCCTATCGAAGGTTTCACAGGGGCAATCCGGCGGATTGCCCTTAGGCACAAGACATAACACGAAGGCGCACCGTTTTGGATGCGCCTTTGTCTTTAGAACAGCGGCGAGGAACGGGTGGTCACGTCCGTTTCATCGGGCGAGGGAGTATCCGTCTCTGACGAGGCACGGAAGCGGGTGCGGATTTCGTGCATTGCCAGCGCCGAGACCAGATACATCAGCCGCCTGCTGCCAATCGACATGGTTTCCCACGTCATCGCCCGCAGCGCCGCGAAGGCCAGCGCAATATAGTATTCCGTCCAGTGGTCGGCAGAAGCCAGGCATTCATGCGCGATCTCCCGCACGGCATGAACCACTTGCAGCGCATCGACCGTCGCCGGGTTCAGGAACGGCAGCGGCTGACTGACGTTGAAGGGAATCAGATACAGCAGCGCCAGGCGGGCATCCTCCCAGGTTTCGCCCAGGGTCGGCATGACCAGCTCACTCAGAAGGCTGATTTCCAGCGTTGCCCAATCAAAGGCAGTATGGCCGTCGCGGGTGTGCGCGAAATCGATCAGAAAGGCGCTGTTACCCGGCCCGATCATGATATTGCCCAAGTGCATATCGCCGTGAATGGTGCTAAGCGCCCCGTTCACATACTGATCGAGCAGTTCTTCGTAGGCGATAATCGGATTCGGCAGCTTTTCGATGAGCGTGTTTCCGGTGCTGATCTTTTCCGTCTGAATGTCAAAATCGGGTTCGAGCGCCCGCATGGCATGGATGAGCTGTTCGTTGCGTGTCTTATAGATGCGCCCGATCATGCTGTCGACAACTTCGCCGCGATAGTAGGTGTCTTTGGTCAGGTCAAGACCGCGCACCTCGATTTTGTAGGCAGTGGCGGAGTCGGTGCCGTGTCCGATGGCAAGCTGAATCGTATTACGCTCCGCATAGACTTTATGCACCGTAAAGTTCTCGACAGCCACAATATCCCCATATTCCAGCCCGTGCAGTTTGGTGCGCTTCATCGGGAACTTCAGCACATGACCGGGTTGGGGGATCTGGCGGTCGCGGATGGATTCAAGCGTCAGCACCGGGGGCAGCAGCCAGTCATACTCGCGCCAGACCTGAAAGCGGAACGGGCGTTTCTGCTGCCACCAGATTCGGCCAAACGAGGGGAACAACTCGCGCTGGAGCCACTGCCCCAACTGGTTCGGCGTCCATTCACGCAGCACCGCCCGCAGATCGTGCGGAAGCTGGTCATGCCCCGCCACCAGCGTGTACTTGATCCCGGCCAGATCGGACGTTTCCGGCGCAACCGGGCGATCTTCCAGGCGGGCGGTCAGCGCGGGCAAGGTGCCTTTGATGTGCGACTCGTAGCGCTGCGCCTCATCCAGAATGATGTCCTGCTGGTCGATCTTCACCACCACCGAACTATCGGTGCGATTGTCACCATGAATGGGCGTGACCACCAGCAGCGTGGCCTTGCTATAGCCACCAGTCAGGCGCTTTTCCACCCGAATCTGGGCATAGCCGTAGAACATCCGCCGCAGGATGAACAATTGATCTTTCGTGAGATTGTGATTCGCCTCGAACTCCGGGCTGAAATCCACCCGCACGTAAGGCCGCTGTGAATCGTGGTTGAGCGTGTAGGTCCGGGCGCTTTCGGCCAACGCTTTGGTGTCGCCCATCCCAAGCGCTTTGAGGACGCGCACCGCAATGCTGTCTTCTTCTTCCAGCAGCGCGATCAGCAGGTCGCGCTCGTTGATTTCCTCGCGGCCATTTTCCAGCGCCAGATCATTGGCGATGCCCAGCAGCACATCGGCACGCGGTGTATTGGGGATGCCCGCCCACAGGCGATGCTTGCTGCCCTTCCCCACTTTGCGACGGATGGCATCAATGACGTATTCGGGAGTCAGGCCATGATCCTGGAGGATGCTCCCCGCCACGCTGCCTTTTAGCTCCAGCATGGCGATAAACAGGTGTTCAGCGCCCAGGTAGAAATGGCGCATCCGGTAGGACTCCTGCCGGGCACTGATGAGAATGTCTTTTAACGCGATATTTGGCATGTGATTTACGCTTGCTCGGTAAGCTGAATCCGCAGCCAGGTGCGCCCTACCCGGAAAAGCTGACCTTCTTCCAGTGGGACGATCCCTTTTACGGGCACATCATCAAAGAAATTATCGACATTTGCCAGAAATGTGCCATTCGTGCTGTCGCAGTCTTCCAGCCACCACATCTCGTTCTTGCGGTGCAGGTTGGCGTGCTGCCGGGAAATGTAGGTGTCATTCCGCAGGCACACATCGTTTTCGTCCTTGCGTCCCAGGCTCAGCGTCCATTTGTCGCTGGTGGTTTTGCCGTCGCCGCGCGCGGTGTTGTATTCCAGTAATGTGCCGTCTTCCACACCGCTCATAATCATGATATTGACCTTGAGCTGCATCGCCTGCCAACCCTCTGCTGCCTATCCATACCAGCCCTCCCAATTCGGGCGTGGCTTTGCTTTCACCATTCTAATCCAAAATTGCTTGCATGATGGTTGTGACTATGTTATAGTGCGTTGCAATGCGCTTCCGGCTGATGTTTTGAGCATCACACGAAGCAACTTATCCAGAGCGGTGGAGGGAACGGCCCTTTGAAACCGCGGCAACCCCCTGGGTGAAGGGAAGGTGCCAATTCCGGCAGGGAGAATCTCCCTGGGAGATAATTGGAAGCGTTGTCCTGGGGTTCACCGCCTGGGAATAGGCAGCGATGGCACGAAGGTGCCTCCTCCTGGACGCAGACAATTATCACCCGGAGTTCAGCAGTCGAACGCCGGGTTTTTGTTTTGTCATCGCGCCTACAGGAGAGAGGTACAACGATGGTCGTTCGCCACCTGCAAGATCAGATTGACGCCCTCAAGGCTTTGCAGCCCCGCCGGCGGGGAGACAGCACCCGCGCCGTCCACGACGGGGTGAAGCGCCGCAAAGCTCATAATTCGCTCAATACGCCGATTGTCCAGACGGCTACCTATACCTTCGCCAGCACACAGGAACTCATCGAGTTCATGGAGCGCAAAACATGGGGGGACGGTGAGGAGCGCGAGGAATATGGGCGCTATGGCAACCCGACGATTGCGGCGGTGGAACGCAAGCTTGCGGCGCTGGATGGCGGCGAGGATGCGGTGCTGTATGCGTCGGGCATGAACGCCGTCACATCGCTGCTGCTGGCCGTGCTGCCGACGGGCGCACATATCGTGATGACGAGCGATTGTTACCGCCGCACACGACAGTTCTGTCAGACCTATCTGGCGCGTTTTGGCATCGAAACCAGCGTCGTCCCCAACGGCGATTATGCTGCGCTGGAAGCCGCGATTATCCCCAAGAAAACCCGTTTTATCATCTCCGAAAGCCCGACCAACCCCTACCTGCGAATCGCTGATCTGGAACGCATCGCCGACCTGGGGCGCAAGTACAAAGTCCGCACCCTGATCGACAGCACGTTTGCTACCCCTGTCAATCAGCGTCCGCTGGAATGGGGCATTGATTTCGTCGTCCACAGCGCGACCAAGTATCTTTCCGGCCACAACGACCTGCTGGCCGGTGTCGTGGTCGGGCGGGCAGACCGCATTAAGGCGCTGCGGGATGCACGCGGGGTGCTCGGCGGAATGCCTGACCCGCAGAACGCCTATCTGCTGGAACGCGGCATCAAGACACTCGGTGTGCGCGTTCGCCAGCAGAACCAGACCGCGTTGGCCGTCGCGCAATTTCTGGAAGCGCACCCGGCTATCGAGCGCGTGTGGTATCCGGGGTTGAAGTCGCATCCCGATCACGCCATCGCCGCTGCACAGATGGAAGGCTCCGGCGGGGTCATCAGCTTCGAAGTCAAAGGCGACCTGATGACGACAGCGGCCTTTATCGACGCGATGCAAATCCCCTATATCGCGCCCAGCCTGGGCGGTGTGGAAAGCCTCATCGAGCAGCCCGCCATCATGAGCTATTACGAAAAGACGACCGAGGAACGGCTGGCGCTGGGCATCAAGGACAATCTGGTGCGCTTCGCCGTCGGCATCGAAGACACCGACGACATCCTGGACGATCTGGAACAGGCGCTTGAAATTATCACGCCGCGCGAGAGCTATCGCCTGGAAAATCTGTGGGAGAAGCGTTTCCGGTTATAACTCAAAAGCGTCCTGAGCAGCAAGTCAGGTCTTGATTTGTCCGCCGTAATCCTGCTATACTGTTCGGGAAAGTAAGCCACCGTAGCTCAACGGCAGAGCATACGCTTCGTAAGCGTGAGGTTGTGGGTTCAAATCCCACCGGTGGCTCTCTCCCCTGCCCGCTGCGGTGATCCGTTGGCGGGCGTTTGTTTGTTAAGGACGCAGCCATGACCGAAACTGATAGACCGCGCCCTATTACCATTGCGGTTGCCGGAGGCACGGGTTCCGGCAAAACCACCATCTCCAACAAGCTTCTGGAACGTGTGGGACATCAGAATATCGCCTATATCCCCCACGATGCCTATTATCGTGACCTGACCCACCTTCCCCCGCATATTCGTGCCGAAGTCAACTTTGACCATCCCGATTCGCTGGAAACCTCACTGATGGCCGAGCACGTCCGGCGCTTGCAGAACTGGGAGTCCGTCGAGATTCCCGTCTATAATTTCACTGAGCACCGCCGCCTGGAAGTGACCGAGCATGTCGCCGCCCAGCCGATCATTCTGGTGGAAGGCATTCTTATCTTCGTAGAGCCGGAACTGCGCAGCCTGTTCGATGTCAAAATTTATGTCGATACCGATGCCGATCTGCGCTTCATCCGCCGCCTGAAGCGTGATGTGGCCGAACGCGGGCGCACCGCCGAAACGGTAATCGAGCAGTATCTCACGACCGTCCGCCCGATGCACATGGAATTTGTCGAGCCGACCAAGCGCCATGCCGACGTGATTATTCCCGAAGGCGGCTACAACGAGGTCGCCATCGATATGGTAGCCGACCGTATTCGCAGTATGCTGCTGCTGAACAAGCCGTAGGATTGACGCTGTTTTTATCTGCATGATATACTTTTTCACAATTCCATATCTTGAAAGACGAGGAATGGGAGGAGTACACCTGCTCCCCCGCGCCAGAGAGTGCAGGTCCCCGGCTGAAAGCCTGCTCGCGGATGTTGGTGGAAAGTCGCCCAGGAGTCGCTGGCCTGAACGCTGTTGCAACTAAGGCCAGACGGGAACGCCCGTTACAGCGAATTGAGCGCGGCTGACGTTATGTTGGCCGAAGCAAGGTGGTAACGCGAAAGCAGCCCTTTCGTCCTTGTGTTGGTTGAGGACGGAAGGGCTTTTTTGATGGACAGGATGGGAACATGCTAAGGACATTCATGACGGTCAGCAACGACACCAACGACTTCTACGACGCGATTGCCGAATATTACCCCTACTTCTATCGCGACTGGGAAACCCAGCTAGAGCGGGAGGGACTCAGCCTGCGGGCAATCTTCCGCAACAGGGGTGTCCAGCGCGTTCTGGATGCGTCCTGCGGCGCGGGCACCCAGGCGGTCGCGCTGGCGCAGCTTGGCTTCCAGGTCACGGCGGCGGATCCCAGCAGCGGAATGCTGACCAAAGCGCAGGAAAATGCCCGTAAATATGGCGTCGAGGACAAGCTGGACTTCTGCCAGATTGATTTCCTCAACCTGCCTACGCATGTTTCCGGGTTATTCGATGCCGTCATCAGCAAGGGGAATGCCCTGCCCCACCTGCTGCTGGACGAGGAAATCGAAGCCACGCTGGGAATCTTTTATGACCTGCTGCGTCCGGGCGGAATCCTGGTCATCGGAATGCGCGATTTTGGCCCGTTTATGGAAGACCGTCCGCGCTTCCTGCCCGGTTTCATCAACAACAGCGAACAGGGCGAGGAAATCATCACGTTCGATGTCTGGGAATGGGAAGATGGCCCGCCCGTCCTTGCCAAGCAAAACCTGTTCATCGTCAGCGGCAGCGGCAAGGATTATCAGGCCATCAAGCGGCAGGTCACGTATCGTCCGCTTTCGACCGATGAAGTGAAGGTCGTGCTGCTGGAAGCGGGCTTCGAGGACATCACCGACCAGCCTGACCGCGCCGAGCGGGTGCTGGTGGCGCGAAAGCCACTCGGCGCAGGGTAAACACTTTCCCGAATCGAAATCGACCGACGATTGAGGATAACGACAAGATGCCACAACCGATGCCCAAGAACTTTGACTTTGCCGAGGCTGAGCGCAGGCTGTATGCCTGGTGGGAGGAAAACGGCTGGTTCAAACCGGAAGCCGCCCCGCCGGATGCCGAGCCGTATGTGATCAGCATCCCACCGCCTAATGTGACCGGTGCGCTGCATATCGGCCATGCGCTGTTTGCCTCGCTGGAAGATTTGATGATTCGCTATGAACGGATGCGCGGGAAAGCGGCGCTGTGGGTGCCGGGAACAGATCATGCCGGGATCGCCACCCAGCTTCAGGTGGAAAAAGCCCTGCGCGACGAAGGCCTGAGCCGCGAGGAAATCGGGCGAGAGGAATTCCTGGCGCGTACCTGGGAATGGAAAGAGAAATATGGCGGGACGATCACCGGGCAGCTTCGGCGCATGGGCGCAAGCTGTGACTGGACACGCGAACGCTTCACGCTGGACGACGGCCTTTCCGCAGCGGTGCGCCAGGTGTTCATCACGCTGTACGAACAGGGCTTGATCTATCGCGGGCCGCGCCTGGTGAACTGGTCGCCGGGGCTGCAAACCGCTGTCTCTGACCTCGAAGTGGAACGCGAGGAGGAGATGAGCAAGTTGTATTACTTCAAGTATCCGGTGGAAGGCGGGGAATTCCTGCCAGTGGCGACCACCCGCCCGGAAACAATTCTGGGTGATACGGCGGTGTGCGTGCATCCCGAAGACGAGCGCTATAAACACCTGATCGGCAAGACGGCCTATGTCCCCATGCTCAATCGCCCCATTCCGGTGATCGCGGATGACTATGTGGATCGGGAATTCGGCACAGGCGCACTCAAGATTACGCCCGCGCACGACTTCAACGACTATGACATCGCGCAGCGCCACAAGCTGCCACTCATCAACATCATGACACGCACTGCCTCGCTCAATGAAAATGCGGGGACATATGCCGGGCTGGATCGCTTCGACGCCCGTAAGAAGCTGTGGGCGGATATGGAAGCGGCTGGCCTTACCATCAAGGTGGAAGATCATTTGCAGGTGGTGCCGCGCAGCCAGCGTGGGGGCGAGGTGGTGGAGCCGCTGCTCAGCACACAGTGGTTCCTCAAGATTCAACCGCTGGCGGAAAAAGCGCTGGCCGCCGTGCGCGACGGGCAGATCAAGATCGTGCCGGAACGCTTCGAGAAGGTGTACTATCACTGGCTGGAAAACATTCAGGACTGGTGCATCAGCCGTCAACTGTGGTGGGGGCATCGCATCCCGGCGTGGTACGGGCCGAACGGCGAAATCCATGTGGGTCAGCAGCCGCCCGCTGGCGATGGCTGGACACCGGAAGAAGACGTGCTGGATACCTGGTTCAGCAGCGGTCTGTGGCCGTTCAGCACACTGGGGTGGCCGGAGCAAACCCCCGATCTCAAGCGCTTTTACCCGACCACGATGATGGAAACCGGGTACGACATTCTGTTCTTCTGGGTGGCGCGGATGATTATGATGGGGCTGTGGTTCACCGGGGAAGCGCCGTTTAAGGTGGTGTATCTGCATGGCCTCGTCCGGGACAAGCTGGGGCGCAAGATCAGCAAGACACTGGGCAATACCATCGACCCGCTGGAACTGATCGACAAGTACGGGGCTGATCCGCTGCGATTCGCGCTTATAACCAGCGGGACACCGGGCAACGATGTGAATCTTGACCCGGCACGTGTGGAGGGCGAATTCCGCTTCCTCAACAAAATCTGGCAGATGACCAATTTCGTGGGCAGCAACGTTGATGAGACTCCCCTCGAAGCCGGTGCGCCCGACGTGGCCGAACTCGACCTGCCTGCCCGGTGGATTCTCAGCCGCCTCAATCGACAGGTGGCGAACGTGCAGTATTTGTTCGACACCTACAACTACGGCGAAGCAGGACGGCAGATTCGCGGCTTCCTGTGGGATGAATTCGCGGACTGGTACATCGAAATCAGCAAGCATCATCTGTATGGGCAGGACATCGAGGCCAAAAACCGCACACGCCGGGTGCTGCTGCATGTCCTGAACACCTGCCTGCGGCTGCTGCATCCGTTCATGCCGTTCGTGACCGAGGAACTGTGGCGCTATCTGCCGCATGAGGACACACCGCTCATCCTGGCGCAGTGGCCGAAATCCGACTCACGCTATATCAGTGACGAGGCCGAAGCACAGATGACGGTGCTGATGGACATGGTGCGCGGCATCCGCAACGTGCGCTCGGAATATGATGTGGAGCCGGGGTTGAAGATCACGGCGACGGTTGCGGCGGGCAGCCACAGAGCCAACTTCGAGGACTACGGCTATCTGTTCTCGCGGCTGTGCAACGTGCCACAGTTGCACTTTATCGAAGCAGGCGGGCAGGCACCGCAGGATACTGCCTCGATTGTGGTCGGGGATGCGGTGGTCTATCTGCCGCTGGCGGGCATGATCGACGTGGAAGCCGAATGTGCCCGGCTGAACAAGGAGCAGGACAAGCTGCGTGAGCAGATCGCGAAGTCCGAGGCCATGCTGGCGAACGAGGGCTTTGTGAGCCGTGCCAAGCCCGAAGTGGTGCAGCGCGAACGCGACAAACTGGCCGAACTGCAGGCCAGCCGTGCGCAGATTGAGGAAAGATTGTCAATGCTCTGCCGTTAACAAAGCAGCAGAAGAGGGCGGGTGCTGCGCAGCGTCCCGCCCTGTCGGAGAAAATCAGGGTGTTGCCGGGCTGTTGGTCGCGCCTTGCTGCTTGTGCTTGAGGAAGATCACACGCCCGGCTTCCTGCGCGGCCTTGCGCACGTCCACGTCTTCATCCTGCTCGAAAACCGATTTGAGCGCCTCCAATGCACCAGCATCCCCCAACAACTCTAGTTCACGAATGGCTTTGAGCCGCACGTCCGGGTTTTTGTCTTTTAAGCGATTGATGTGGTAATCCACGAGCTTGGGTAAGACCACGATTGTACCCCTTGCCGGAAGGTATGATTTAACTAACCCTTACTACTCCCATTATAACAAACGTTTGCACTCGCATCTCAATTTTTTACCAACTTCACACCAGCCGTAGGAAAGAAATCTCATGCGCGTGTTATAATGCCGACTGTAGATGATTTGGAAATTCAAACTCAACGGCTTCTGGCCGAGGTCATCCCTTGATTAAACGTGCCGTCGTGCTGGCAATTGGCAGCCTTGCCCATCGCAGTTTGCTCACCTATAACCGCGCCCATGCCATGCTGCCAGCGGTCGGTAAGCCCCTGGTCGCCCGTATTATGGATCGGCTGCACCGCATCGGCATTCGGGAATACACCATTGTCGTTGGGGAGAATGAAGGCGCGGTTGCTGCCTATCTCAACGCTCAGTGGGTGCCGAACGCCAAAATTGACTTTGTATTAAAATCTGCGGGTGACAGCATCCCCAGCTTGCTGTCTCAGATTGCGATCAGAGTGGATGAGCCGTTTCTCGTCTGCGGCTACAACAGCTTTACGCATTCACATTTCCCCGAAAGCCTGTTCAAGCAGCATCAGGATTATCCCAACGCCCTGATCCTGAGCGGCGCGACCAACACCCTTTCCAGATCACAGCAGCATTTCTACGGCATTATGGATGGGCAGCGTGTGCGAGACATCACCACTACGCCGCCGCTCGACCCCAACGCCTTTACGCTGGCAGACATGGCGGTCTGTGGGCGCGAATTCGTCGATTTTCTCAAAACGTTTTCCAGTCCATCCAGCACCTTCAACTGGCAACTGCTGGACGTAGGGCGAAAGTTTCTGCATGGAGGCGGAACGGGTGTCGTGACCGAAGCCGCCTGGATTTTGCAGATCGAAGCCGACCGCGATCTGCTCACCCTCAACAAGCATCTCCTTAGCGAGGGCAGTGATGCGCATATCCTGAGCGAAATTCCGTACACGGTGCAGATTACACCGCCCGTGCGCATTGACCCACAGGTGAGCGTCGGTCAGGGGGCGAAGATTGGCCCGCATGTTTATCTGGAACGCGGATGCAGTATCGGCCACGAGGTCGTGCTGCGCAACACCATCATCCTGGAACGGGCTGTCGTCCCGGCGCGAAAAGCCGTCTACGACACGATTATCTCCACACGCGGCCCCATTCCATGACCAGAAGCAAATACAGCCGTCCTTTATAAAGGCACCCTTTACTGAGAGCACCCTCGCGCCTGAGCACATGACCTTTTATAATCGGGCTGTTTTTCATCGGTCGAGGGATAGAGCATTTGTCCGCGTCGTTCAAAACCTGCCCAATCTGCGGCGCATCCAACGCCCGCAGTGCGCTCAAATGTAGCAATTGTGGCACGAGCCTTGCCAATATCGAGGCGACGTCACAGGGGCGGGCGCGTCAGACTTCATCACCCCAGTACGATTACCGCTATGGCGAGACCGACCTTTACGAAGGCAATCTGAAACGCGGCGGAGGGACATACCTCGCGGGCGGATTGGTGGTGCTGGCACTGCTGTTGTGCGGCGGATTCTCGTTCGCGCTGGGCAGCGGCTTTTTCTCTAACATGGACGAACTACCCATGTTTGCCGAGGCCGCAACGCCTACCCCCCGTCCAACACTGGACATCCCGACCGTGACGCAGGGTGCGCCGACCAATACGCCAACCGCGACGGGCACAGCCACCCCAACCGCGACCATGACCCCGACCCCGGAACCCTGCTACCAGGAAGTCCAGAGCGGAGACACCCTGTACAGTGTCGTGGCGCGCTGTGGTTATTCCGAGTTCGAGTCCATTTTCCCGATTGTGCAGGCGACGAACGATATTTCTGACCCGGCCTTCATCCAGCTTGGGGCGCGTCTGGAAATTCCCTGGCCGACACCCACGCCCGACCCCAGTACGCTGCCCACCCCTGATGCCGAACAGACCGGGGAGGCCTCTGCTGGCGGTGACGAAATCGTGAACGCCAGCGCTTCCGGCGAAACCAGCGCCTTTGAGGAAGAATTTGACCCGCTGTTCGTTCCGACCGCCACCCTTCCGCCCGGCATTCAGTACCATGTGGTGCAGCAAGGCGAGACTATCGCCAGCATCGTCTCGCTGTACGGGATCGATGTGGAACTGATTTCGCAGTTAAACCGCACGATTGACTTCCCGCAGTGTGACTTCGGCGAGACGTTCGGCGGGCCGCGCTGCCAGCCGATGCTGTCCATCGGCCAGCAGATCCGCGTCCCTGCGCCGCTGCCGACCGAAACGCCCACGCCCACCCCTTCCGGCAGCGAAACACCGACGCCATCGCCCACCGCCACCTTTAACGCGCCCAGCGCCCTGAGTCCCGATGACCGGGCATTGTTCCGCCGGACACAGCTCATCACCCTGCGCTGGATGGGGTCGGGCACACTGGATGAGGGACAGGTCTATCGGCTGCGCGTGGAAGACACGACCGCTGGTGTGGTGTATACCGTCGATACGATCAATACATCCTTCATCATCCCCGAAGACTGGCAGGGGCAGGACAGCGCTCGGCATGTCTATGAGTGGACGGTCAGCGTGATTGAACTGGACAGGTCGGACTCACCGCTCTTTGTCACCAATCTGCGCACCTTTACCTGGGAAGGTCTGCTCCCAGCCGGAACACCTACCGCGTCTGGACGCTGAGTGATTTTATGACAACAACACAAAAAACACCGCGCATCGTTTCGCTAACACAGGCCGTCCTCATCGCCATTGGGCTGATGGTCGCGCTCAGCGCCTGCAACTTCAACCGGGAAACGACGCTCACGCCAACGGTGGAAGGCGTGTTCGAGGAGCCGATCAATCCGCTGCCTGAGCAGACCGAAGGAACCCCGACACCGACTTCGTCACCTTCGCCGTCACCCTCTCCGCAGCCAGCGGTGGTAATCGCCACCGGAACAGCGACCTTTACACCCGGCCCCCCAACTGAAACCCCATCTCCCGCGCCGACAACTGGCCCCTGGGAGGTCACGGTCGCGCCGGGAGATACGCTCTATAACATGATTGCGCGTCCACCCTTTAACTATCGCAACTTCGATGTGATCGACGAGATTGTGGCGCTGAATGGCCTTTCCAGCGCGGAAAGCATCTTCGCCGGTCAAACGCTGCTGATTCCGCGTCCTACGCCGACGATTGTACCCGAAGGCGCAGACCTCACCGCGACCGCGCTGGCACAGCTAGGTGTAGATGATCGAGGGGTGGCGATTGGGGCGCAGGTCGCCTGCCATACCGTGCGCGATGGCGAAAGCGCGGTAAGCATCGCCGATCAGTACAACATTACGCTGGAAATCCTGCGCGATCTGAACCCCGACATCAACTTCTTCGGCTGCGACTTTAACAATCCCGGCGGTGGCCCGACCTGCGCCCCGATCCTGAGCATCGAACAGTGCGTGAATGTGCCGCAGCCCACGCCGACACCGACGCTTTCGCCCACGCCTTCCGGCAGCGAAACGCCTACGCCCACGCCGACGTTTATCGCCCCGCGCATGATTTCACCGTCTCAGGGCAGCACCGCCTCTGCCGGGTTGGTCGATCTGGAATGGGTCAGCGTGGGGATTCTGGAAGCGCAGGAATTCTACCTGGTGGAAGTGACCGACGTGACGGCGGGCACCCGCTGGCAGCAGGTGACGAAGAACACCGAACTTACCCTGCCCGCCGAACTCATCCCGACCGACGGGCAGATGCATGAGATCAACTGGCGGGTGAGCCTGGTGGCGCAGAATGAACTGGGCACTTACAGCTTCGTCGGCACACCCGGCAGCCAGCGCACTTTCTTCTGGCAGAGCCGATAGGCACCTGAGCCTATCCGCTCCGCCCGAACTCCCGCGCCAGTTGATCGCCGCTCATATGGAGCATGGTCGGGCGACCATGCGGGCAGGTGTGGGGCGAGACACAGCGCTCCAACTGCCGGATGAGCGCCTGCATTTCTTCAGTGCTGAGGATTTGCCCCGCCTTCACAGCAGCCCGGCGGCAGACGCGGCGGATGATTTTCTCCTCAATCGCGGCCTGCCCCGGCTGCTTGTCCTGCAAAAGATCGTCCAGAATGTCCGTCAGCGCTTCGACCGGGTGCTGATTCGCCAGCAGCGTCGGGATGCTGCGGATGAGAAAGGTGCTCGGCCCAAACGGTTCGAGCAAAAAGCCCATGCCTGCCAGCACGTCGAGCTTTTCTTCCACCAGCCGCGCCTCGACGGGAGCCAGATCAACCGTCTGGGCATCAAGCGTTAACTGGCGCACCTTTTCGCCACGCTCATATTCGTCCATAAACTGCTCATAGAGGATGCGCTCGTGGGCGGCGTGCTGGTCGATCAGATACATCCCCGACGGTCCCTCAGCGACGATGTACGATGCCGCGATCTGCCCGACGACGCGCAGCATCGGCAGTGTGCGCGGTTTGCGGGGTGCACCTGGGCCATACGGAATCGCGGTTGGGTCGTCCTCGGCCTGTGCTGCCGTGTCCACCCGCTGATTCACATAGCCACCCGGCGAGTCCAAGCCGAGGTCGAGATCAAGCTGACCGCCGTTGCTCGGCCCCTGCTCCAGCGCACGGCGCGGGTAGGACGGCGGGAAACGACTGTGCGAAGCGGTATAGCCCCGGTAGGCGGTCGCTGCGGCTGTATCGGGCGTCTGTGATAGCGCAATGACCGCCTGCCGCACGGCACGCTGCACAGTGGAAAAGACCGCGTTGGCATCCCGAAAGCGCACCTCCGCTTTGGTGGGATGCACATTCACATCCACCTCGTCCGGCGCAATACTCACCAGCAGCACGGCCACCGGATAGCGTCCGTTCATCAGCAGCGTGTGATAGGCCTGCACCACTGCATACGTCAGGCTGGAGTCCTGCACCCAGCGACCATTCACAAACAGTGTGATCTGCCCCCGGTCAGCACGATTCAGCCCCGGCGCGGAACTGTAGCCATAGACCCCGACCGCAGGCCGATCCTCGCGGGCTTCGTCTTCGGCGGAAACCTCCACCATCTGCTTGAAGGTATCCAGCCCCAGCGACCGCACAACCACATCCGCCAGATTGCCCGTACCGCTGGAACGGAAAACCTCGCGCCCGTCCTGCTCCAGCAGGAAGCGCACCTGTGGATAGGCCATCGCGTAGCGCGTGACGATGGAGGCGATAAAGCGCTTTTCGGTATTTTCCTTCTTCATAAACTTGAGACGTGCGGGGGTGTTGAAAAACAGATTCTCTACTGTAATCACCGTGCCCGCAGGTGCGCCCACCGCCTGCCGATGTGTCAGTGCGCCGCCTTCCACCCTCAACTGAGTACCCACGTTTTCGCTGCGATGGCGTGTGACCATCGTCACCCGGCTGACCGCCGCGATGCTGGCAAGTGCCTCCCCCCGGAAGCCAAGCGTCTCAATCGCGTTCAGGTCGTCGGCGGTTTGCAGTTTGCTGGTCGCGTGGCGCATAAAGGCCAGTTCGACTTCATCCGCTGGAATGCCCGAACCATCGTCGCTGATGCGGATGAGCTTCTGCCCACCCGCGTTGACCGAAATGTGAATGCTGGTCGCGCCCGCGTCCAGCGCGTTTTCCAGCAGTTCCTTCACGACCGAAGCCGGACGCTCCACCACCTCGCCCGCCGCAATCTGTGCGACCACTTGTTCTGATAAGCGTTGAATCGCCATTCTGGGGCGCTCCTGAAGCTAAGAACCCCACATCAGGGAATTCTTTTGACCAAACGGGAATGAGGAAAGATTACTGTCTGGCGGCGTCCGGCACAATAGCGTTTTCTTCATTCAGCGGGATACTGAAGAAGAAGGTGCTGCCCTGCCCCTCGGTGCTCTCCACCCAGGCATTGCCGCCGTGCCGCTGGGCGACGCTGCGCACGATGAAAAGCCCTAAGCCGCTGCCTTTGATCTTCTTGTGTTCACGCCGGGGGATACGGAAATGCCGCTCAAAGAGGTTCTTCTGGTTATCGGGGCTGATGCCGAGGCCGCTGTCGCGCACACTGATAATCACCTCATCACCGCGCCGCCGCACCCCCACTTCGACCTGTCCACCGTTGGGCGTGTATTTGATGGCGTTATCGACCAGGTTGATGATGGCGCGCTCCAGCATGTTGGAATCGGCATAGATAATGGGTACATCATCGCTGATGACGGCAGAGAGCGAAAGTTCCTGCTTTTCCGCCGGGACGAGATGATTCTTGATAATCCGGCTGACAATTTCGGCCAGATCGCACTGGTTGCGTTCCATCTCGTAGAAGCCGGTTTCAGGGTCATAACGCCCCGCATCCTGGATGTTATCCACCAGCGAAGTCATCTGCGTGACGCCGGACAGAATCTTTTCCACGAAATGCGCCTGCCGCTCGTTGATCTCACCCACCGTCCCCTGTTCGAGCATACTGGCGAATCCCTGAATCGAGGTCAGCGGGGAGCGCAGATCATGGGACACAATGCGCATGAACTCGCTCTGGTTGCGTCCGAGCTTTTCATGCCGCGCTTCTGAACGCGCCTTCATGGTCACAACGGTCACTGCATCCACCAGCGCCTGAAGAATCCCTAAATCCATTGAGCGGGTGGATTCCAACACCAGCCAGAAAATGCCCACTGTCTGCTTCTGAATGCGGACGGCAGCAGCAGCCCAGGCAGCCATCGACAGATGGATACCTTCAGGCAGATCGGGTTGAATTTGCAGCGAGGACGATAATCCTGCGCCAAGCGCCCGTGCGTCTTCATCGCTGAGGGCCAGCGGCTCCGTCGTACCCACCGTCATGAGAACACGCGGATCGCTGTAGAGGAACAAACCTGCGCCAGTAACACCGGATTGGGTTTGCGTGAGTTGTAAAATATGCGACAGACTGGCTTCGACATCGGGTGTGGTCGCAATGAAGTGCAGCACATTCCGCAGGATTTCCTGCTGATCCTGGCTGCGTTCGGCATCAACCTGCGTCATTGTTTGTTCTTACCCCCATGTTGAAAGCGTTTGCGCACATGCTGAAAGACATGGCACACATCATCGTTTGAACTGCTTTATTCTACGTTGAGCATTATAATGCAGGTCTTAAAAAGCGAGCAAGCGAGGTTAACAAACCATAACGAGCGTCGCTTGCACGCCCTTTTCTTTCATGATAAACTTTTGTAACGTGAATGTTACAAAATGTGAATCATGATGTCCGAAAAAATCTTAATTGTTGATGATGACATCGACAGCTTAAAGCTGATCGGTTTAATGCTGCAACGACACGGCTACGAAGTCATCGCCGCCAGTTCTGGCAACCAGGCGATCTCCAAAACACTCAGTGAGCGCCCCGACCTCGTCATTCTGGATGTCATGATGCCCGACATGAATGGGTACGAAGTCTGCCGCCGTCTTCGCGCCAATCCCGATACACAGCCTATTCCCATCATCATGTTCACGGCCAAAACGCTGATCGATGACAAGGTCGCCGGGTTTGAAGCGGGCGCCGATGATTACCTGACGAAACCTACCCATCCCGCTGAACTGGCGTCGCGCGTCAGTACCATTTTACAACGAACCGCCAGTCAGCGGCGTAAAGAGGTTGGCAGGGGCACGGCCATCGGCCTTCTCGGTGTCAAAGGGGGACTGGGCACGACCACGCTGGCGCTCAATCTGGGTGCCGCGATGAAAATGGCCGGGGAAAACCCAGTCGTGACCGATTTTCGGCTCGGCTGTGGCAGCCTGGGACTGTATATGGGGCTGCCGCGTGCGGCTGGGCTGGCTGCTGTTCTGGGGCAATCTGCCTCTGAAATCCGCCCCAACGTGATCGAGAAGGAACTGATTGTGCATCCGACCGGGCTGCGGGCGCTGCTGTCTTCGACAAAACCGAAAGAGGCTCTGCTCAGCTACAGCCTGGACTCTGCTGCTGCGGTGGTGAAGGGACTGCGGTCGCTGGCAAAACCCGTCATCGCCGATCTGGGCAGCGGCTATACCCCATTGATCGCGCGCTTGCAGGCTGAGATGGATCTGATCCTGCTGCTGGTGGAGCAGAACGGGGCAACACTCAGCATCGCCCGTGAACTCTTGTATGAGATCGACCCTGAAGGCAAAGGCCGGGTACAGATCGTGGTGATGAACCGCGCCGGGACGCCGCAGACCGCGTGGAGCGAAGTCGAAGCTGCGCTGGGGCAGGAAATCCGCGCCATCATCTCTCCAGCAGGTGATCTGGCGCTTGCCGCCATGAACGCGGGCACACCGATGGTCAATTACCAACCAAGCGCGATTGTGTCCAATCAGATGATGAAGCTGGCCGAAACCCTCAACGGCAGCGGGCAGTCCGCCGCATGAAGGTTGTAAAAAATCTCGCCCAATTGGTGGAATAGTTTTATCCTTACTGATGACTCTGGAAACACTGCATACTAAAATTCAGCGTGCGGCGCAACTTCTGAAACAAAGCCAGAACGTGCTGGCCTTTACGGGTGCGGGGATCAGTACCGACTCCGGCATCCCCGACTTCCGCAGCGAATCGTCGGGGCTGTGGCATAATGTCGATCCAATGGCGGTTGCCAGTATCTACGGGTTCAAGAAAAATCCGCAGGCGTTCTATGACTGGGTGGGGCCGCTGACGCGCACGACCCTGAATGCCGTGCCGAACGCAGCCCATCTGGCGCTCTCAACCCTGGAACGCCGGGGTTATCTGCATGGTATCATCACGCAGAACATTGATATGCTGCACACCCGCGCCGGGAGCGGCTGCATCTATGAACTGCACGGCCACATGCGCACCGCCACCTGCATCACCTGCTTTATGACGGTTGAGGCCGAGCCGATTTTGCAGCAGTTTCTCGATGATGGCCGGGTGCCGCACTGCAAGGTATGTAACGGGGTGCTCAAGCCCAATGTCATCCTGTTTGGGGAGCAGCTTCCCATCCGGGAGTTCCAGAACGCGCAGGAAGCCGCCCGCCACTGTGATGCGATGATCGTAGTCGGGTCATCCCTGGAAGTCGCGCCCGCTGGTGATATTCCGATTGTAGCCGCACGGCGCGGTGCGAAGTTAATCGTCGTGAACCTTGAACCAACCCCCGCCGATAAACTGGCGGAAGTCGTCATTCATGCTCGTGCGGCAGAAATCCTGCCGGAGATTGTGCGGCAAGTGGAGACGCTGTAATGAGCGAAACAGTCAATGGGACCGCCCACAAGGATCTGCTGTCGCATTATGCGCGGCTGATTGAAATCAGCAAGCAACTCAATTCAACCTTCGATCACAAAGCGCTGCTGAAACAGATTATTTCGGCGGCGACCGAACTGACCAACACCGAAGAAGCGTCCATCATGCTGTATGACCCCACCAGCGGGGAACTGCGCTTTGAAATCGCCACCAATATGGTGTCGAACAACATGCAGGACATTATGGTGCCGCTGGAAGGCAGCCTCGCCGGATGGATTTTTTCGCATGGTGAACCGCGTGTGATCCAGGACGTCAGCAAGGAGTCGCTGCACTCCAAGGTCGTAGACGACGCAACCGGCTTCAAGAGCCGCAATCTGCTCGGCGTCCCCATGAAAACGCACAAGAAGGTGATCGGTGTGCTGGAAGCGCTCAATAAGCGTGACGGCGAACGCTTCACCGATGAGGACACCAATACGCTGACCACGCTGGCCGGGCTGGCCGCGATTGCCATCGAAAACGCCCGCCTGTTCCGCCAGAGCGACTTCATCGCGGAAATGGTGCATGAACTGCGCACACCGCTATTGGCGCTCAAGGCCAGCACGGCGCTGCTGATGCGGCCAGACCTGCCGGAAGAACGCCGCGAAGACATGATTACCACCATGCAGGAAGAAACCAATCGCCTGATGCGGCTGACGACCGACTTCCTCGATCTGGCACAGATGGAATCAGGCCGGACGCGGCTGGAAATTGCCCCGTTTGACCTGGCAAAACTGCTGGCTGAAAGCGCGGTGGTGGTGATGCCGCAGGCGACTGAAAAAGGCATTACCATCACTACGGATGAAAAGACGTTTACAGTGGATGGCGACCGAGGCAAGATCAAGCAGGTCTTGCTCAACCTGCTGACCAATGCCATCAAGTACAACCGCCGCAACGGCAAAATTACCGCGAGTACCACGCTTGACCTGGAAGACGATACGCCCATGGTGATCGTCGCAATCGCCGACACAGGCTATGGTATCTCCAAGGAAAGCCAGAAGCGGATGTTTGAAAAGTTCTTCCGTGCAGACAATCCCTCTGGAGAGTCGGGAACAGGGCTGGGGCTGGTGATTACCAAGCACATCGTCGAGGCGCACGGCGGGAGTATCTGGCTGGAAAGCGAAGAAGGTGTGGGCACAACCTTCTTTATCACACTGCCACTGGTGAACTGAATTAAAAAGGCGGGTGCTGTACCCGCCTTTTCGATTCTTCAGGACACGCTTCGGGCTTCCTGTGGCTGAACAGGAGTCACCACATCCCCTTTAACCAGCGGCAGTTCCCCTTTTTGCCATGCCACCAGCAGCGGCACCGCGTTAAAGATCGAGGAATACGTGCCGCTCAACAGGCCGATAAACAGAATAGCAATGAACTGTTTGATGGTTTCCCCGCCGAACAGCAGAATCGCCGCCATGATGAAAAAGGCGTTGAGCTGGGTCGCCAGTGAACGATGAATGGTTTCCCAGATGCTGCGGTTGACAATCGTCTCATACGGTTCACCGAGGTGCTTCTGGATGTTCTCGCGAATGCGGTCGAACATCACAATGGTGTCCTGCACGGAGTAACCGACGACCGTGAGCACCGCCGTCAGAAACAGGGCATCGACTTCCCACCCGAACAGCAGCCCCATCAGCGACATAATGCCGCACACCACCAGCACGTCATGCAGCATGGCCGCAATCGCGCAAACCCCATAGCGGAAGGCATTTGGCACCTGACGGAACGCCAGCACAATAAAGCCTGTGACGATCAGCGAGGCAATCACCACAGCCAGAAATGCCGCCTGGGATACTTCCCGCCCAACCGTTGGCGAAACCTGTTCCGTGCGCAGGCTGGTGAGGTCAAGCGGGGCCAGCGTTTCCAGCCGGCTCAGGATTTCATCGGTGACTTCCTGCGTCTCAAAGCCCCCGCGAACCGACCAGCGGTAGTCCGTCGGCGCACCAAGCTGCTGGATAATCACATTGTCTTCACCAAACTCGGCGAACACATCCCGGATACCACTTTCCGTCGCGCCCTCTTCGGTGAATTGAATCTCATAGATGCTGCCACCGACGAAGTCCACACTCAGGCGGAAGGGAGAACGGGTCGGCGTAGTCAGGATGGAATAAACCATCACGGCGATGCCAAGGAGGATGATGACACCGGAGAACAGGAAGAAGTAGCGCCGTTTTTCGACAAGATTGAACATGGTTTACGCCCCCTGATTAACACCCAGCAGCCATTGACGCTCTCGAATGGGCTGGCGCAGGATTGAAACAAGCAGATAGAGAAACGTGCGCGTGACGAACACCGCCGTGAACAAATTGACCACCAGGCCGAGCGCCAGCGTAATGGCAAACCCGCTGACGATGCTCGCGCCGGGTGTTTGCCCAAACAGGAACAGCACCCCGCAGATCAGAATGGTGGAGAAGTTCGAGTCTCGGATCGATGTCCACGCACGGTTAAACCCGGCGATAAGGGCGTCATCCAGCGAACTGCCCGCCCGCAGTTCTTCCTTGATGCGCTCAAAGATCAGAATATTGCCATCGACCGCCGTACCGACCGAGATCAGATACCCGGTGATGGCTGGCAGCGTGAGCGTGACCGGGAGCAGCTTGAACAGTGCGAGGTTGAGGATGATGAACACGATCAGCGCCAGATCAGCCGCCAGCCCCGGTACGCGGTAGTAGACCAGCATAAACGTCAGCACAACGATAATCCCGACCACCCCTGCCCGAACGCTCAACTGCACCGATTCCTGCCCCAGCGTCGCGCCAACCGATTCCGCCGTTTCCACGCGCAGCGGAATGGGCAGCGCACCAGAACGAAGCTGGAGCGCAAGCTGCTGTGCCGACTCCTGGGTAAAGCCGCCTTCGATCACCCCGCCCGTATCCAGACGGTCGCGGATCACCGGCGAAGACAGCACAATGCCATCCAGCACAATTGCCATCGGCTCATTGACGCGCTGTGCAGTGAAGGGGCCGAAGCGTTCAGCACCTTCGGAGTTCAGTTCAAAGCGGATGTACCAGGAGCGTCCGTCCGTCTCTGCGGCTGCCGCCTGAAGGACGCCGCCTGTAATAATCGTTTCAAACGGCTGCCCCGTGAGCGGATTTGGAATGCCGGTCTCGTCGGCCGAGGTCTGGACGGATGGCGCGTTTGGATCAGGTGTGGCTTCTGCCGACGCCACCTGACCGCGCTGCTGCTGAATACGCACCTGCTCGGTCGTCAGAATACGCTGACCGTCAAAATTCTGTCCACCGAGGCCACCAAAATCGACAAACTCCAGCAGCGCGGTTTGCTGAATGGTGTTGATGGCCTGCTGGGGATCAGTCACCCCCGGCAGTTCGACCAGAATGCGGCTCTCGCCCTGAACCTGCACGGTTGCTTCGCTCAGGCCAAGCGAGTTGACGCGGCGACCAACGTTATTGGCCGTCTGCTGAAGTTCTTCCTGGGTAAAGGCGCTGGGCGGCAGTTCAGCCTGCAACAGTACCCGCAGCCCACCGACCAGATCAAGCCCTTCGGCAAATTCAAAGGTCGGCTCGTACTGCGAACAGTTAAAGGTGGCAGTAGGGTTATCCTGTGCATCCTGCAAACATTCGCGCAGCAGTTCTTCATTCCCGCCGCGTTTTAGAAAATCAGGCTTTGGGGTATCGGGGAGAATCAGATAGATCGCTGCCGCCGTAACCACGACGACAAAGAGTAACCAGAGTGAATTTCGCTGCTGCATTGTGAACCTTTCAAGCACAAAAAAGCGGGGTTCATCTTACGCCCCGCCAAGCCTTTCCGTCTATCCCTGAACTACTTCGGGTTCTTCTCGCTGCCCCGTGCGCGCATTCCGTGCCACTTCTTCGGCATCAAACGGCTGCATCAGTGCTGCCGTAATCATGCGCACCACCACGCCGTCCGCAATTTCAACCGATGCGACCCCGGCGTCGATGTCGAGCACCTTGCCAATGATGCCCCCATAGGTAATCACTTCATCGCCTTCAGCCAGCGACCGTGCGAAATTCTGCCGCTTCTGAAAATCCCGCTGCTTCGGGAACGTCACCAGCGACCACCACGCCCCCAGCGCCAGCAGCATCACAAATCCAAGCAGTGCAAATTCCTGCATTCCAACACCACCTCACACACCTTCGACAAGTCGGTTAAACCGCTGGATGAACCGCCTCATCTGTTTCTGATGCGCATTTGCTTGACCATCCGCGCGGCAGTTCTTAAAATCTGCCGGATTATAGCACCAATCGGTAACAGCATGTATCGGAGGCTGTATGAAAACACTCAAGCGATGGGGAACAGGGGTCGTTCTGCTGCTGATCCTCGGCTTGTCCTTGAATATTGTGCAGGCGGGCAATGTCGTCCTTACCAATAACACCACCAGCAGCAGCACAAGCTGGTTTATCTCCGGCGAACCCTCACTGGTGATGAACCGCTTTGACCTGAACTCACGCGGAATTCCGCTGCCCACACGGCTGGATCGCGTCGGCCTTTCCGTGATTACGGCGCGTCCAGGCAATCCGGTCACGGTCGTGGTGTATCAGGACGCGGACGGCGGATCACCCATCAATGCGACCCTGGTTCGCTCAGCACAGGTCGAAATTACCACGGCGGGCGTATTCACCTACACCTTCCCCGAACCGCTCAGCATCACACAGCCGTTTGTGTGGGTGGGCTTTTATCTCCCGGTCGATTTCCAGTTCCGCGCAGATCGCTCCGGTTCGTCTCAACTCACATGGTGGGCGTGGCAGCCGGGCGGCACATTCGACGTGGCAAACCTCGCCTCGGCAGGTGTACTTGGCGCGGCGGATGGCAGCGCCCCCGTCAGCATCAATATGAACGGCACGGCGCGAATCACGGCAGAACTGATCGTGGAAGGCTCGGCCAATATCAACAACGCCATTCAGACCGCGCTTTCCGGCACGTTCAACGGCGCGGGGGTGGTCGTCTCGCCGCCTGCTGGCCCGCCACCTATCCGCCAGATCGTCGGCCCCGCAACGGACTTGTCGCCGATGGTGCAGTATGACGCGGTTAACGCCTGTTCGCTGGTGCTGATCGACATTCAGGATGTGATCGTCAGCTACCGCAGCGGCCTGCGCGCCTTCTGCTACCCACAGCCGGATTATCTCTCGCCGCCCAATCCACAGGGTTATACGCGGCGCGGCACTTTATATGACATCTCGATGTATGGAGTAGTCAACGGCGCGATTGCCCTGCCCATCCGCGTGACACACTGCATCCGCCCTGCTGCCAATGATCTCGAAGTTGCCGTCTTCGGCTCAGCTTATGGCACCCCGCGCCAGTGGGTGATTCTGCCTACCGTCCGCTTCGGGGACATTATCTGTGCCGAACTGACTCATGCCGGTTCCGTTTCCTACTTTGTTCCGAACAGTTAGCCAGAATTATGCGTATTGAAACCAATGAGCGCCTCGTCAAGCGCAACAAACAGATCGGCACCTATCTCTTTTTGTTCAGCATGGCCGTGCTGGTGGGCGGCTTCATCCTTGCTAATGGGTCGCTGTTCAACATCGAAGGCCTTGAAAGCATTTCCGATGCGCTCTACCTGACCATCATGCCGCTGGTACTGGTGATTGGCATGATCAGCACCTTCGTTTCGGTGCGGATGACCAATCTGTGGTTTCGGGTGCCCCGCCCTGAAAATCTGATTGAGCAGAGCCTTAAGGGGCTGGGTAAAAAAGGCGCACTCTATAACTATTTCCACTTCCCGGCGCGGCATGTACTGATCGCGCCACAGGGTGTATTCGCCATTGTCACGCGCTTTCAGGAAGGCTCCTACCGGGTAGAAGGCAGCAAGTGGCGCACCTTCCGCACACCGATTGGCCGTATTTTCAGCATCTTTCGGATGGACGGCATCAACAATCCCACGCTCGACGCGCAGATGGCCGCTGAGCATGTGCAGGACATTCTGCGCTCAATCAACGCCGAAGTGCCTGTGCATCCGCTGATTCTGTTCACCGACTCGCGGGCGCGGCTGGAGATCTTCAATTCTACCGTGCCCGTGCTGTATGCCGATCCCAAGCAGGAGCCGAACCTGAAGGACTATCTGCGGGACTTTCCTAAAGAGGGTCGGGTGACGCTGACGCAGGAGCAGATCGACCAGTTCGACGAAGCAACACGCGGAAGCAGCAAACGCAAGCGCGGATAAATAAAAACAGGGGGCTTCATTGCGAAGTCCCCTGTCCTCATTATTTCAGGCTATTACTCTCTTATTTCATGCTGGCGAGGCGCTGCTGCCACTTCTCCGCCAGTCGGTTATAAACCGCTTCGGTAATTTCGCCGTTCGCCAGCTTCATATCCAGGCTATCCAGCAGGGCTTCGATTTCCTCGCGCGTCTGTGGGTTGTTACTGACGGGTGCAGGCGCGGCGGGCTGCGGGGCTTGCGGCGCTTGCGGCTGATTCTGCTGCATGTTGTTCTGCATCATCTGCTGCATCATTTGCTGCATCATCATCTGCTGCTGCATCATCTGCTGCTGCATGGCGGCCATCTCTGACGACTGCTGATTCGGATTCATCATATTGCCGAGCTGCTGCCCCACCCCCAGGCCTAGTCCAGCGCCTACCAGCGCACCACCCGCGCCGGGGTTCTGCGCGGCGGCCATGCCGATGTCCAGCCGCTTCTGGCGTTCCAGCACTTCCATCCACACTTCGAGCGGGACGAGATCGCGCAGTTCTTCAATCGGGACGTTGACCGTGTCGAAGGGGTTGGCTTCCAGCGCGTTGATCTGAATACCCATTTCCTTGAAACGCTCATTGACCTGCACCAGCGCCGCGCCTTCAATTTCTTCCAGAACCGCGTTGGCTTCCACCAGGTTTTGCGCACCGGATTTCAGAATGAGGCTGTTGATCTCGCCCAGCAGCATGGTCTGGATGCGATCCTTGATGTCGGCCAGGCGCGTCGCCGGACGATTCACGGCGTACTTCTTGAGGAAGACCGCCGGGTCAGCGATGTTGATATCCATAATGCCGTGTGTGCGCAGCAGAGCAATACCGAGACCGGTATTGGTTCGCATGTAGATGGGCTTCACCGTCCCCCAGCCGACCTGTGGCATGTTGCGCATGTTGATGAAATACAGGTCAGCGGTGAAGGGGGTGCGTCCGTTCGTCGCCAGCCCGACCAGCCCCGACAGAATCGGCAGGTTCGCGACTGACAGCGTGTGGCGGCCTGTGCCCAGCGCGTCGAGCGCCTGCCCACCGCGCACGAAAACGGCGGCCTGGCTTTCGCCCACGATAACCTGCGACCCCATCCGCCAATCCCCGCTGCCCTGCTGCGGTTCGCGGTAGGACAGTTCATCATTGGCGACATTTACGTGATCGATTACGTCGATAATACGCGGCATTTCCTGACTCCTTTGAATGGCAGTTTAAGCGAAAAGTGGGCAGCAGGGAACGGCGGTTAGCTGCCGTGCTCCTGGCTGAAATTGTTAATCACGTCATCACGCAGTTCATAGGCATTGAGCGCATCCACCGCCAGCATATCAAGCTGAACAATCGCCTCGTCCAGTCCTTCTTTGGTGCCTGCCGCGTGTTCGATGGCATCCAGCGCCGTATCGAACGCTTCCACATGCCGAATCTGCGCTTCATCAAAGGCGTAGAGGCGTTCCATCTCATCGGTGTCAATCTTCAACTGTGCCCACATGCCAGAATAGCCAGGGCTGGCGGTGTCGATTTTGTCCTTCAACTGCTGGAGCTTGCTTTTGACGTTGCGGGTGCGGGTCATGTAGGCCAGCCCGCCGTTGTTGATGATGAGTTGCTCGATGCGGATAAAACGGTCGAGGCGCTGACGGATGAGGTCAGAGGTGTACTTGCGCAGCATTTCGTCGGCGGTGCGGCGCGCCTGCTTTTCCTGATACCCACGAAAGCCGGGGATGCGGGCGATCAAGCGCTCGAAGGAACCGCGCTCAGAAACGATTCTGTCATAAATGTCGGACATCGTTGTTCTCCTGTTGCAAAACAAATGCCGCTTTTATTTTATGCCATTTCCGAAACTAGACTTCCCCAACGTTTGGGGCAATCAGGGCAGCAGATATTCCGTTCCACACGCCGTACAACGAATCACACCCCGGCTACGGAGATCAATGGGTGTACCGCACTTCTGGCATGTTTGCAGCGCACGGAGTTGTACCGCATCCGCCGCATAGAGCATCCCGGCTTCCCAGTCGGCAACGCCGCTCAGCACCTCAAGCTGAACAAGCTGGTAGACGTATTCCTGAATACGCGCCTCATCGACTTCCAGTTGATGCGCCAGTTCCCGCACAGCCAGCGCCCGCTGTTCGCGCAGGGCATCCAGCAGTTCACGCTGTTTGAGCATGTCTGACGTTTCAGGAATATCGGCCTCAGGCTGATCGTTGCGCACATAGAAGTAAATGCCCGTCAGCAGCACCGGTGCGATCAGCACAAAGGCCAGCACCCCTCTGGTCGCCAGCGCCCCTGCTTCCAGATCGCCCGCCGCCAGCAGCAGCCCCGCCAGCACCGTCGCGACGAAACCGATTCCGATCAGGATCAGGCCTGTAGAACGGCTGAAGCTCGCCCGCATGAAGTCCCCCTCTGCCCCGCTGCGCTGGCACCAATGGCCGAATTATAACATGCCTTGCCCTATTCGCTGGCGTGAGTTCGGCAAACGATATAAGATATGCTGACCTGAAATGACTTTTTGCGTCCACATTTGTAAGGAGAAAAGCCATGCGACCTCGTCGAATCGTCGCAACCATCGTTGTTGTGGTGATGATGATGTCCCTTTTCGGCCTCGTCGGCGCGGTAATGGCGCAGGGAGAAACCACCGCCGAACCCCCTGCCGAGACGACCGAGCAGCCCGCGACCAGCGCACCACAGCCGAGCGCGACCGCTGTTGTAACGGCAACAACCACCAGTGCCGCTGGCGCGACCGCAACAGTGACGGCAGTTCCCGGAAACACCTATCGGGTAGTCTATGGAGACACGCTGTTCCGCATCGCGCGGCGCTTCAACACGACGACGCGAGCATTGGCTGAACTCAACGGCATCGTCAACCCGAACCTGATCTTCGCCGGGCAGATGCTCACGCTTCCGGCAGTTGGCGGCCAACCCACAGTTTCGCCTGCCACGCTGACCCCGACAGCCGTAACACCCACCGCACAACCGGGCGGACAGACCTATGTGGTGCAGTATGGCGACACACTTGCCCGCATCGCCGCCCGAAATCGCCTCACCGTGACCGAGCTTCAACGGGCAAACCCCTCCATCACCAACCCCAATATCATTTTCGCAGGGCAGCGCCTCAACATCCCGGCACCCGGCACGACCGCCCCGGTTCCTACCACAGCCCCCGCCACGGGCGGAACACCGAACACGACCGCAACGGTTGAAAACGCGGGCTTTGCCTACGGGCTGGAAACCTTCTTCTTCGGTCAGGACACCCCAACGCTCGTTCGTGAGGCAGAAACCCTGGGCGTCCAGTGGGTGAAGGTGCGTGTGGACTGGCGCGGACTGGAACCCGAAGAAGGACAGATCATCTTCACCGAACTGGATGCGATTGTTGACGGACTGGATGCCAGCGGTTTCAACATCCTGTTCACGGTCACGAATGCACCGAACTGGGCACGTTCCACACTGGATGAAAACGGCCCGCCGGATGATCTGGCAAATTTTGGCACGTTTGTCGGCGCACTGGCTGAACGCTATCAGGGTCGGGTGGACGCTTATGAAATCTGGGATGAGCCGAACCTGCGCCGCAACTGGCGCTGCGATGTGAATGGCAGCCCCACCATCTGCAATGTCGATTACGTGGCGATGCTCACACAGGCCTATAACACGATCAAGTCAGTCGATGCGGACGCGCTCGTGATTACGGCGGGCTTAGCGCCAACGGGCTTCAACGACGGCATCAACGCCATCAACGACCGCCTCTATCTGCGCACGATTTACGCCAACGGCGCGGCAGCCGTGTCTGATGCGGTCGGCACACATCCCGGCGGCTGGGCGAATCCGCCGGATGCCCGCTGCTGTACGCAGTCAACAGGGGTTGAAACGCACTACGAGGACACCAGTTTCTATTTCCTCGATAACCTCCAGGCCTATCGCCAGATCATGGTCGAGGCAGGCGACGGTGGCACACCGATCTGGGTGACGAAGTTCGGTTGGGGTTCCAGCGAAGGTGCACAGGAACCGAACCAGAACAACATCTTCTACAGCTATACCAGCCTCGATGAACAGGCCATTTATGTACCGCGTGCCTTCGAGCTTGGGAGCGAACTGGGCTTTGTCGGGCCGATGTTCCTGGACAACCTCAATGGCTGCCAGGGGCTTTCCAGCCGAGTGGAGGCCTGCTACAACGCGCTGATTTCGGCGGAAGGCGAAGCACGTCCGGTTTACGAAGCAGTTGCGGCCATCGAAAAAGCAGCACGGCCTGCTGGTGGCAGGCCGCTGCCGCCGACCGCTGGCGAAGTTACGCCCGAAGCGACCGCAGGCAGCTAAGCGCTGTCAGTATCAACCAACAAGGGCACTCAAGGGTGCCTTTGTTGGTTATGGCGCGACTTCGATATCGCTGGCCGCCTCGCCCATCGTCGCTAAGTAGCGGCGTGGGTTGAACTGTACTGGAATCTCAAAACTCAGCGTGAGCAGCCGAATGCGGGTAATTCGCCGCAGCCGCAGCGCTCGTACCCCTTTCGCCATCGAGTCATAACCAACCGCGATCACTGTCCCTTTCGGGGCGACATCCAGGAAATAGACGGCAAACTCCCGCGAGACGAATTCATCTTCTCCATTCGTCCCATACCACAACTCGACCAGACGGCGCTCCGCCCAGGCGCGCATCAGCGTTTCCAGCACGGCGCTGTAATGACGCTCGGCGGGCTGGCTTTGCAGCGTTTCTGCGATCAGGTTCGCGTGATCGCTCAGGAGTTCGGGGAGCACCTGCCCCAGTTTACGCGCGGCCATCGCGAGGTAAGGGTTGGACTGCTCCGCCTGCTGCCGGAACAGCGCAATCGCCATGACCAGCGCTCCCGCTTCATGCACACTCAGCCGAAGATTGACCAGATAGTTCTCCAGGTCGATGAAGAAACGGCCATCACGCTGTTGAACAGGCAGGCCGCCTTCCATCAGCACAGCAAGATCGCGGTAGATGGTACGTCGATCCACCCCACAGGCATGGGCAATTTCCACCACACGCAGCCCGGTAGGGGTTTCAAAGAGCATTCGCTCGATCTCATGCAGCCGTTCAGTTCTGTCTGTTGCCCGTGTCTTCATCAATCCCGCCTCCGCTGGAAGGCATTTAGAACTGAGTATAGTGATTTCTCAGAATCGCGCTGAGACGGAAGATCATTGCACCAGCATTGACACTTACGGCTGGAAAAGGGTTGTTTTCATCAAAAGCCTTAAGCTTTCGGTAATGATTTGCAGTAAAATCTGCGCAGGGGCAGGCATAAGGATAAGCGCCATGGTGGACATTACAAAAGCATTTGCGGGCACAACCTTTAAGCGCTATCAGGTGCAGGAGCGGCTCGGTTCAGGCGGGATGGCACGTGTGTTTAAAGGGCATGATCGTAACCTTGACCGGACGGTGGCGATCAAAGTGCTGCATGAACATCTCGCGGATGATGCTACCTTTAAGGAGCGGTTTGAGCGCGAAGCCCGCCTCGTCGCCAGCCTGAATCACCCCAACATCGTGCAGGTCTTCGACTACGACTCAATTGAGATGGAAGGTGAACACCTTTACTATATGGTGATGTCCTATGTGGGTGGGCCAACGCTGCGCGATGTGCTGGCGGAAAGCGCCGAAAAACGCGAACGGCTGAGCAGCGAGCGGGTGCTGAAGCTGATGCTGAACCTGACCGACGCGCTCGGTTATGCCCACCAGCGCGGCATGATCCACCGTGACGTAAAACCCGCCAACATTCTGCTCAACGAACGCGACGAAGCCGTGCTGACCGATTTCGGCATCGCCCGCATGGCGCAGGGCGGTGGGCTGACGCAGGAAGGAATCACAGTCGGGACGCCCGCCTATATGTCCCCTGAACAGGCGACGGGCGATATGGTGGATGCCCGTACCGACCTGTATGCGCTGGGGGTGATTCTGTTCGAGCTGCTCACAGGCACCCCGCCCTTTGGTGATGATGGCAGCGTTTCGGTACTACTCAAGCACCTGACCGAACCCGTCCCCTCGCTCAGTCAGTTCCACATCGACAATCCCTACCTGGAAAGCATCATCTTCAAGGCACTTGCCAAGAATCGTGAGGAGCGCTACCAGACCGCGCAGGAAATAGCCGATGATCTGAAAGCGGCCTTCGCGGGGAAGATGCCCGACTTTCAGAAAACCCCCGAATTTACGCGCACCCTAGAACCTGTGTCGGCTACACCATCGCAATCCGCCGCGCAGGTCGCGCCAGTCGCAACACATTCCCCTCGCGCCCCACTCGGCCTGCTGGGAATTGGCCTGGTGATTATCGCGGCGCTGGTGCTCATCGGCCTGCTGACTCAGATGGACAATCCGGCGGACGCAGCGCAGACGAATCCTGAAACCGAAGCACAGGCCGAAGTCGAACTGGCTGACGGGATGACAGGGGCATTTTATTTCAGCAGCACTTTTGACGAACAGGACGCTTATCTGGACTTGTGGCCGCAGGGCGATATGGAAGGCCTGACGCGCACCTTAACCCCCGAAGGCTTCTACCAGATTCAGAGCAGCCTTTCCGCGCAGGCCGCCGCGACAATTTTCCAGGAACAGGGCACGTATGATGATGTCGTTATTCAGATGACGGCGCAGTTGCAGCCGGATAGTTCTGGCCCCAGCGCTTACGGCATCATCTTTAATCATCTCGACAATCGCAATTACAACGTCTTCGCGGTCGATGGACTAGGACGCTTTAGCATCTGGGTGCGCGAAGACGGAATCTGGCGGGAACTGCGCGGAGCCGAGTCGGAATGGACGCCAACGGATGCCGCTAATCGTTTGGGCGAAATGAACACGCTGACGGTCAGCATCATGGGCGATCAGTTCACAGGCATGGTGAACGGCGAAACGGTCACGACCGTCGAGGACAGCACAATGGCCGCCGGGCAGATCGGCATTTATGTGGCGACGCCCAGGAATGGCAGCGCAGATGTGCTGGTCGATCAGTTCCAGGTCATGGAGTCCCTTCCGGAACTGGCCGACTCCATGACCGGGGATGAGGTAGAAACGGAGGAGATTACGCCGGAAGCAACCGAGAACTGACCAGCAGATTAACCAAGACGCGCCTGCAGCACCGCAATATACAGCGGGATTAAACACGCGACGGCCATAAATGCCAGCACGGCCAGCGCAATCGTCACCGGGTCGAGAACCGATCCAATGTCATCATCCTGGGGGCGGGCAAGCGGCTGGCGCGGAGCGTATGGCCCGCTGTCGCCTGCCTGCTGTGGATAGCGCATCGCACTGGGGGAAGCGGGGTTCTGCGGCTGGAAGGGGCGCGAATCCCCCTGCGCTGGGGGCGGTGCAGGTGCGGGAACAGATGGGCCAGCCGGACGGGCATAATTCGACTGTCCCGGCGCGTTCGGCGCAATACTGTAGCGCTGCGTGGGCATGGCTTCAGGTGGCGGCGCATTCGGCGCAATCCCCGGTACAGGCGGCACCGAGGGACGATTTACGGCAGGCGGGGGCGGCGTAACAGCAGGCCGCTGAACCGTTGGGCCGACGGGCTGCTGCTGTGGCTGGGAAGGCGCGGATGCAGGAGCGGCGGGCTGCGCGGCTGGACGAGGGGCAGATGCAGGACGATCTTCCACCTGTGGGGTTTGTGCTGTTGTCTGGCGTCCCTGGTCGCGGTACGCAATCAGCGTGTGGCCGAGCTGGTCAGCCATGCGGTAGCGGTCGTTGGGTTCCTTGCTCATCGCCCGCTGGACGATTTTAGCGAGACTTTCGGGAACGCTGGGGTTGAATTCCGTCACCAGCGGGATGCGGTCGCGGATATGCGCCAGCGCAAGTTCCTGCTGGTTCGCACCCGTGAAGGGAAGCCGCCCGGTCAGCATCTCGAACATCACAATGCCAATCGCATAAACATCAGCGGCGGCGGTGGGCTTTTCGCCCTGGGCCTGTTCGGGCGCGAAGTAATGCGGGCTGCCCCACACCACCGAAGCGCGCTGTGTCGGTTGGGTATCGCTCAAGGCCTGGGCAATACCGAAATCGGTAATTTTGACGACATCGTCCTTGTTAATCAGGATATTCTGCGGCTTCACATCGGCATGGACGATACCTGCTCGATGGGCAAAGCCGATCCCGGCGCAAATGCTGATGGCGTATTGCAGCGCCCGCTCGACGCTCAATGCCCCCTGCGCACGGATAATCTTCTTGAGATCCTGCCCTTCGATGAATTCCATCACGATGTAGTGCGTCTGACCTTCATTGCCCACATCATGCACGGTGACGATATTCGGATGAGAGAGGTTGGCGATGCTGCGGGCTTCGTTCTGGAAGCGCACAATAAAGCTCTGATCGGTCATCAGGCTTGGACGCAGAATTTTCACGGCGACCGTGCGCTGAAGCGCCAGATCAACCGCTTTATAAATCACGGCCATGCCGCCGCTTCCCTGCTGCGCGACCAGCCGGTAGCGCCCGTTCAGGATGGTATCGTTGGACATAAAGAAGATCGACTCCGGAATACCCGTCGGAAACACATTGTACAATGCCTCAAGGCCGAGTCAACGGGTCAAAGAGGCGCTGATACTCCTGCAAGGCGCTGCGGTCGGTAAGGCTGGCGACATAATCGGCGACCACGCGATGCAGCGGTTGAGACCTGAGCAAGGCCTGATAGTCCTTCGGCAGTTGGCGCGGTTCTTCCACCAGTGACTTGAAGATTTCGGTGATGAAGCGCTCAGCACGCTTGCTCATGCGCATCACACTGTAATGGTAGTACATATTCTGATACAGGAAATCCTTGAGCGCCCGGTTTAACGAGGTCATCTCAGCACTATGGCGGATGATCTGCGTTTCATGGTTCTGGACGTCCTGTGGCGATGTCGGTTGCAGTACTTCCAGCCGCTTCCCCGCTTCCGCCAGTACATCGTCCACCTGCATTCCGATCTGTTCGCGGATAAAGCGGTGACGTGTGATTTCGTCCATCACACCGCCCTTCCAGTCTAAACGATCACACAGCCGCCGCCAGATTTCCAGCACATTGAGTTCGTCCGCCGTAATCAGCCCGGCTTGCAGGCCGTCATCCAGATCATGCGCGTTGTAGGCCAATTCGTCAGAAATGTTGGCGATCTGCGCTTCGAGGCTGCCGCAGGACGTGGGTTCAATATCCACCAGATGGGTCAGGTCATATTCCGTCTCATGCTTGGCGATGCCTTCGAGCGTCTCGTATGTCAGGTTTAACCCTGACCAGTTGGGATAGCGACGCTCCAGTTCCGTCACCACCCGATAGCTCTGATGGTTGTGGTTAAACCCACCGTGATCGGCCATCAGGGCGTTGAGCACGCCTTCCCCGGCATGGCCGAACGGTGTATGCCCCAGGTCATGCGCCAGGCAGATGACTTCTACCAGGTCTTCATTTGCCCCAATCGCCCGTGCCAGCGTCCGCCCGATCTGCGCGACCTCCAGCGTATGCGTCAGGCGGGTGCGATAATAATCCCCTGTGTCGTTGACGAACACCTGCGTCTTGTACTCCAGCCGCCGGAAGGCCGCTGAATGTACCACGCGGTCGCGGTCACGCTGAAAGGCAGTGCGATACTTCGGCTCTCCCTCATGATGGGGACGGCCTTTAGAGTCCCGGCTCAAAAGCGCATACGGTGCCAGCGTTTGCGCTTCAATTTCTTCGAGTCGCTGACGTGTCACAAACATCACCAAAACACCTTCCTTCCTAACTCACGTCCATTCTATTCGTTTTGCAAACAGCCGCCCGTCCGTGTGTTATAATGCCCTTATAGTTGGTAATGTGGGCGTGATTTACTGCGCGTCTGGAGGGTTTTATATGGATATTAACCAGGCCGCCCGGATGATTGAGTGGTTGGACGAGGAACGGCGGCGGGATAAATCCCTGATTGCGACGATGGAAGAACGGCTGGAACAGCAGCAGAGCGTGATTGACGTGCTGCAGCGCCGTTTAAACAGTCTGGAGTCCGACCAGACGGTGATGAAAAATCAGTTCGTGCCCAGCACCCGTGAGGCCGATCTGCTGGATCAGACGCGGCGCGAGATGCGGCAGATGCTCGAAGCCGCCGAGGCCAAGCGCCTCACCGCCGAGCGGGAAGCCGAACGCCGTTTAGCCCTGAATCAGGAACAGGTATCGCGCCCGGTCAAGGAACTGACGGACAAGATTTCGCGCATCGAACGCCAGACCACCGAAGTCCCTGCCTTGCAGATGGAACGTGATCGGCTTATGGGCACGGTTAACAACCTTCAACAGCGCATGGACGACGTGCTGAAGAAGCTGGAAGAACCCGACCGCCGCCTGGCCTTTCTGGAAGAACAGCGCCGCCAGGACGCACGGCGTATCTCTGAACTGGAATCGCAGCATCCCGAATTCCAGAAACAGCTTGACAGCGTTCGCCCCAAAGTGGCGCTGCTGGAAGACCTGTCGCTGCGCATTGAACGCCGTGTGCAGGATGTGCAGAACAGCGAACGCGAACGGCGCGAACAGATTCAGCAGTTTATCGACCAGCAGACCCTCATGATGCAGCAGCGCGACCAGCAGGTCGAAGGGCTGCTCAAACGCTTCGGTGAGCAGGAAAACATCATGGAGCGCAACATCGAGCGCTTCGAGGCGTGGTCAGAAGTACATCGCCAGATGAAGCAGATCGTCGGCGACTTCCAGCGCATCGGTGAACGGCTTGAACGCCGCATCAACGAAGTAGCCGAAATGCAGCGGCTCAGCGAGGAACGCTTCCGCCAGGAATGGAACGACTGGCGCTCGGACGATCAGAAGCGCTGGAAGCAGTTCACGCTCTCCAACGATGAGGTGTGGCGCGGCCATGACAAGGAATTCGGGCGCTTCGTCCAGCAGTTTGAAGAACTGGCCGGGCGAATTCAGCCGCTTTACGACAGTCTGGAACGGCTGTGGGCGCTGGAACGGGAACGCGCCAAGCTGTATCAGGAACGCTATCAATCGCTGCTGCATCAGTACGACAATCCGGCGTCGCCCACGAAAACGACCGGAACCATGCCTGTTGTGAGCGTGGATAACAACGGCAGCAACGGCAGCGGCGGCAAACTCCCCTGACCTATGCGCGTTGTGGGCACCGCAGGGCATGTCGATCACGGGAAATCCAGCCTCGTCCGGCGCCTCACAGGGATTGATCCCGACTGCCTGGCCGAAGAAAAAGCCCGCGAAATGACCATCGACCTGGGCTTTGCCTGGCTGACCACGCCGGGCGGGGAACAGGTCGGCGTCGTGGATGTCCCCGGCCATCGCGACTTTATTGAGAATATGCTGGCTGGTGTGGGCGGCATCGACGCAGCGCTGCTGGTGATTGCGGCGGACGAAGGCGTGATGCCGCAGACGCGCGAACACCTCGCTATCCTCGATCTGCTTGGCATCGAGCACGGGCTGGTGGTGCTCAGTAAAACTGATCTGGTCGAGGATGTGGGCTGGCTGGAACTGGTCGAGCAGGACATCCTCGATCTTCTGGAGTCAACCACCTTTCATAAGGCCGAAATCGTGCGGGTTTCCGCGCACACCGGGGCAGGCATCCCCGAATTACTCGCGCAGCTCGATTCGCTGTTCACACAGCTTCCCCCTCGCGCTGATCTGAATCGTCCCCGACTGCCGATTGATCGCGTGTTCACGATGAGCGGATTCGGCACGGTTGTCACCGGAACGCTGACGGGGGGCGTACTGCGCGTAGGCGACGAGATCGAATTGCAACCGACGGGCCTTCGCGGGCGCGTGCGTGGCTTGCAGAGTTATAAGCAGGCCGTGCAGGTCGCCTACCCCGGCAGTCGCGTCGCCGTTAACCTCAGTGGTGTCGAAAAGCAGGCCGTCCAGCGCGGTGATGTGATGGCGTTTCCGGGGCAGATTCAGCCGACCCTACTGGCCGATGTGCGCTTTCGCTACCTTCCCGATCTTGATCGTCCTCTGCGTCATAATACGCAGGTCAAGATGTTCAGCGGCGCGGCGGAAAGCAAAGGCTACGTGCGGCTGCTGGATGCGGAAACACTGCCTCCCGGCGCGGAGGGCTGGCTGCAACTGCGGCTGGAAACCCCGCTGGCGCTTTCACCCGGCGACCGCTTTATTTTGCGCTACCCCTCGCCTGCACAGACCATCGGCGGCGGGGTGGTCGTAAATCCCAACCCCGCCAAACGCTGGAAGCGAATGCAGCCCGACCTGATCGCACACCTGGCAACACAGATGGAGGGTTCACCCGCGCAGCGTCTCGCGCAGGCGGCAGAAGGCAGCGAACCGCTCAAACGCGCCGCACTGCAAAATCGCTACGGAAGCGCGGGCTTTGAGGATGCGCTGCAGACGGCACTGGACGAAGGCCTTCTCACGCAGCTTCCCGACGGGACGTTCTGGGCGACGGTCAGCCTGCGCGGAGTTCTGCGCCAGATATACGCACTGCTGAGCCATTATCATGCTGCTGAGCCGCTGCGTCTGGGGATGCCCCGTGAAGAACTCCGCAGCCGGGTTGGATTGAAACAATCGGTTTTTATTATGCTGCTGGAAATGGAGCGGGATTTCGTCGTTGAGGGCAGCATCGTGCGGCTTAAGTCGCATCAAATTCAGTTTAACGAGCGACAGCAGACGCGGATTCATGACCTCATGGCACAGATGCAAGCCGCGCCCTACACACCGCCCTCCTATACCGATGCCGCAAGCATCGTGGGCGAAAAAGTACTGCGCGCCCTGATCGACCTGGGCGAAATCGTGCAGATGACCGCCGCACCGGATGTGATTTTCACCCGTGCTGCCTATGACGAGATGGTCGCAGGCGTGATCGAGATCATCGACACGCAGGGGGCAGTGGACGCGAAAGGGCTGCGCGACCGCTACAGCGCCTCCCGCAAATATGCGATTGGCCTGCTGGAACATCTTGACACGGTAGGCATTACGAAGCGCGTGGGCGATTCGCGGGTGAAGGGGAAAGCCGCTGCAGATTAAGTCGCAGGTATCCCCAGTCTTGCACATATCGCTTCGTCCGTGAGGGGATAAACCCGCTCACGGGGCGTGATGAGGTTGGCGTAAGGAGGCTGGGTGTATGGATGCTGTTCACGCACAAATTCGGTGATGTCTTCGATATGCGTAATCCACCCGCCCTGGGCGTAGTGCGCGGCAGCTTTGCCTCCTAAGCCGATCTGAATCGCCCGCCGCTCCAGCCGTCCATCAGCAGGGTTATAATCGGGATCCCACTGCACCCGCACGGCAGAAGCACTCAATGCCCGCTTCCAGGCATCATGACTTTCATACACTGCCGGATCGTAGCTGCTCAGCACAGCCTTTTTCAGAATCGCCTCAAAGCCAACCCGGTCGAGCCAGATCGCCAGCACCACGTCCTGATTTTCCTTCGTCGCCCAGCCGCAGCGGTGCATCATCCACAGGAAATTGGGCTTGATCCACGTCATACGATTGGTGTCGAAGGCATCCACACCGAAATGACCGTGCTGCGCGGCAAAGTAGCCGATTTCGGGCTTATAGGCCTGATACACCACAATCGTGCTGTCGTCGTACTGTGCCAGCAGATGCCGCCCGCGTTGCGGCCAATGAGAGACTTGTGCAGTATAAGAGTCGGTGAGCAGACGCATCGTTAGCTCTCGCGAGGATTGGTAAGCAATTCCAGCTTCACGCGGTCGATCTTGGCTGTCTCCACCGCCGTGCGATGAATCTTTGCGCCGAGCGCCGTCAGCTTTTCTTCGACGCGCTCATAGCCCCGGTCGATCTGCCCGATGTTCCCGATGCGGCTTTCACCCTTCGCCGCCAGCGCAGCCAGCACCAGCGCCATCCCGGCGCGAATGTCGGGACTGGTAATGTAGGGCGACCCTTTGAGCGCGGTCGGGCCCTGCACCAGAACGCGGTGCGGGTCGAGCAGCGTCACCCGCGCACCCATCTGCACCAGCTTATCGGTGAAGAAAAAGCGGCTTTCGTACATCCAGTCGTGGAACAGTGCAGCCCCGGCGCTCTGCGTCGCGATGACCAGCGCGATGCTCATTAAGTCCGGAGGGAAAGCAGGCCAGGGCTGCGCTTTAAAGATCGGGATTCTGCCGCCGAGATCAGGCGAGATCATCATCGACTGGCCGGAAGGGACGATCAGGTCAGCGCCTTCCACCTGCCACGTCACGCCCAACCGCTCGAACACCAGCGCCACCATGTCGAGATGCTGTGGGTCGGCCTCTTTAATCCGAATCTCGCCGCCCGTGACTACCGCCGCGCCGATAAAGCTGCCGACTTCCATGAAGTCCGCGCCGACCCGCGCCTCACCGCCGTGCAGCCGCGCCACACCTTCGATCACCAGGCGGTTCGAGCCGACGCCGTCGATTTTCGCGCCGAGCGCGTTCAGCATCACACACAAATCCTGAATGTGCGGTTCGCTGGCCGCATTGCGCAGGATGGTCGTGCCTTTCGCCAGCACCGCCGCCATGATGACGTTTTCAGTGGCGGTCACGCTGGCTTCCTGCAGCAGAATATCCGCCCCGCTCAACTGCGCCGCCCGCATGTGGAAAATACCGCGTTCATAGCGGACGTTGACTCCCATTTTCTTAAAGGCGTTGATATGCGCATCCACCCGCCGTTCACCGATCAGATCGCCCCCCGGCGCGGGCAGTTCCACCCAGCCGCACCGCCCCAGCAGCGCCCCGGCAAAAACGAAGCTGGCACGGATTTTCTGTGCGAGGGTGTGATCGAGGGTAGCGCCAGGCAGGTCTCTGGCCTGTACGCGCACCGTCTTCGGCGCGATCCATTCGACTTCCGCCCCCAGCCGCCGCATCAGTTCCATCGTCACCTCAACGTCGGCAATTTCGGGGACGTTATGCAGGATGATCGGTTCATCGGAAAGCAGACAGGCGGGGAGCATTTTGGTCGCCGCGTTTTTGTTCCCCCCCGGCGTGATCTCGCCTCGCAGCGCTGTTCCGCCCTCAATAACGAATTGCTGCATCAATATCTCCAATCGCCAGTTCCACCCGGTCGCCAATTGCCACGTCCAGCCGTCTGGCTGCGCTGCCCTGGTTCACTGCAATTTCCAGGTAGGCCGCGCTCCCCACCAGCGCGATCAGTTCCCCACGCGGCATCTCGCTGTAGGACGTGTTCAATCCGGTGATGTTTTCTCCATGCACGGTCACTACCGCATCGGTCGCCCGCACCGGGACGCTCATCCCAGTCTGTTCCCCAAACACGGGTGTAAGTGACAGGCGTTCGGGTGTCACCCCGCGCAGATGACCGATGCTCGTAATCAGGTTGCCGAAGCGGTCAATATCGACCACCTCCCCGCTGACACGCCGCCCGCTGACCAGCAATTCGGGCTGTGGCAGACCCAGCACTGACGAGAGCGGGCTGCCCAGTTCTTCCAGCGCGATCCCTGATGCCAGCCTTGCCGCGATGGGGGCAAAAATATCGCGCCCGTGAAATGTGTAGCTGACGGCAGAAAGATGATAGGCCGTGTTTGTCAGTTCAACCCCATCATAGCGCTCGAACTGCGCCAGTGTATAGCTCAGCACACCGTTGTCCGGCCCCACAAAGGCGTAATCACCCGCTCGTACCGCAATCGGACGGCGGGTGCTGCCCACACCCGGATCGACCACGACCAGAAAGACCGTCCCTTTCGGGAAATAGTTATAAGCATTCAGCAGCGCAAACGCCGCCTGCCGCACGTTCTGCGGCTCGATCATATGGGTAATGTTGACGATGTGTGCGTCGGGGCAGAGGTTGTAAATCACCCCTTTCATTACCCCGGTATAAATATCTTCCGTACCGAAATCGGTCAGAATAGCAATCAAAGACGGGTTGGTTGTCACAGCGCAAACCCCTTTCCAGCCATACTGCAATCCTGTTATGGTACTATCGCGTCGATCATTGTAACGCAAATACGCCGCAGATGCGCCGCATGTGCCTGCCAGGGCGATTGCATCAAAACTCGACGATACTCTAAAGAGCTTTTTTGAACCACAAAGGCACGAAGGACACGAAGACGAGGAAAAAATCTTTGTGTTCTTTGCGCCTTCGTGGTTTGTATTGAACTTTTTTGGCTTACTTGTGGAATTTGATTCGTTTGTCCTGTGTGCGGCCGCACGTAAACGTTGACAATCGAGATGCGCCTGTTATACTCTCGCTTTGTGAAAGGAATTCGTGCCGTGATCGCTTCGCAGCAGCACCATCACCACTATCTACATATTCACTTCCCGGTGTTGGGCTGCCGCTAGACCGTCACGACGATTTCGCTATTTGTTGAACAAGCAGACCCCGCCGACGCGGGGTTTTTTATTGTGACCTTGCAGGGTACTTTATAGACTACAGGAGGGACGATGTTAGCCGTCATCGATTACGGAGCGGGCAATCTGCGCAGTGTGCTGCATGCGCTGGATTATCTCAAAGCAGAAAGCATCCGTGTGGTGCGCCATCCGCATGAACTTCAGAACGCGGAGAAAATCATCCTGCCCGGCGTGGGCGCTTTCGGCGCGGGGATGCAGCAGCTTGAAAAGCAGGGGTTGGTCAAGCCGATCAGGCAGGCCGTCGCGAAGGGCGTACCCTATCTGGGCATCTGCGTGGGGATGCAGTTTTTGTTCAGCGTCGGCGAGGAGATGGGCGAATTTGAAGGCCTGGGGATTCTGCCTGGTCGGGTCGTTCGCTTCCCGACCAGTGAAAGGCTGAAAGTGCCACATATCGGCTGGAATGAGCTTCAGCCCCTCTGCGCCAGCCCTCTGCTGGCAAATGTGCCGGAGGACAGCTACGCCTACTTCGTCCACAGCTATCACTGCGTCCCCGAAGACAAAAGCGCCATCATCGCCAGCGTCGATTATGGCGGAACGGTTGCGGCGGCGGTGCAGCATGATAACATCTATGGGGTACAGTTCCACCCGGAGAAAAGCCAGCGCACCGGGCTGCAAATCTTGCAGAACTTTTTAACCCTCGCGTGAGGTGGGGAACTGCCCGCTTTCGCATACCCTGGAGCAGTCCATCATGATAATCTATCCCGCCATTGACCTGCGGGGCGGCAGCGTTGTCCGCTTAAAGGAAGGTGATCCGCAGCGCCAGACGACCTTCAGTGATGACCCGGTCGCAACCGCGAAACGCTGGCAGGACGAAGGCGCGTCGTGGATTCATGTCGTCAATCTGGATGGCGCGTTTGCAGATAACCAGAGTGCAGCGGCAGCGAACGTGCGCACCCTGGAACAGATTGCGAAACTCAATGTAAACGTGCAGTTTGCCGGCGGGCTGCGCTCTTTGGAAGCCCTGCAGGAAGCGCTTGATCGAGGAGCGGCGCGGGTGGTCATCGGCACGGCGGCGATTCAACAGCCGGAACTGGTTGCCCAGGCGGTTGACCGCTTCGGCGCGGAGAGAGTCTGTGTGGCGCTGGACGCTCGTGAGGGCAAAATTGCAACGCATGGCTGGCGCGAAATCAGCGAACTGACGCCGATTGAATACGGTCGCAAAATCGCCGAACAGGGGATTACTTACGCGCTCTACACCGATGTGCAGCGGGACGGGAGCCTGATCGGCGGCAACGTCCACGAGACGATTACCCTGGCGCGGGAAACCGGATTGCAGGTGATTGCATCCGGCGGGATCAGCACAATGGCTGAAATACATCAACTGGTGCGCAGCCGAGTGGTGGGCGGCGCGGTCATCGGTATGGCGCTTTATGAAGGCCGTCTGACTCTGGCGGAAGCGCTGCTGGCAGCGAGGACATCTTAGAAACCAATGGCATTAGCAAAACGCATTATCCCTTGTCTGGACGTGATGAACGGGCGCGTCGTGAAGGGTGTCAATTTCGTCAACCTGCGCGACGCAGGCGACCCGGTGGAACAGGCCATCATCTACGACCGCGAAGGTGCTGATGAACTGGTTTTTCTGGACATTACCGCCAGCCACGAGAACCGCAACACGATGCTCGATATGGTGCGGCGTATCGCGGACAGCATCTTTATCCCCTTCTGTGTTGGCGGCGGCATCCGCACCATTGACGATATTCGCGCAACACTGCTGGCTGGCGCGGACAAGGTCAGCATCAACAGCGCGGCCATCCGTAACCCTGACCTGATTAACCAGGGCGCGTGGGGCTTTGGCAGCCAGTGCATCGTCGTGGCGATTGACCCAAAATACGTGGATGGGCGCTGGGTGGTGCATATCAACGGTGGGCGCGTCCCGACCGATAAAGAGGCTGTCGCGTGGGCAAAGGAAGTCGAAGATCGCGGCGCGGGCGAAATCCTGCTGACGAGTATGGATCGGGACGGCACCAAAGCGGGCTATGATCTGGAACTGACGGAAACCATCGCGCAGGCGGTGCGCATCCCGGTCATTGCGTCGGGCGGTGCAGGCGCGATGTCGCATTTTTACGACGCACTTTCGACCGTCGGCGCGGATGCAGCACTGGCCGCGTCCCTCTTTCACTACAACGAAATCCGCATTGGCGACCTCAAGCGCTATCTGGCCGAACGCGGCGTACCGATGCGCTTAACCGGATGGGAGAATCTGGCTGATGAACGGTTCGCTTGAGGTGCTTTTAAAGTGGGATTCACAGGGTTTGGTTCCCGCCATCGTGCAGGACGCCGCCACCGGGCAGGTGTTGATGATGGCCTACATGAACGCCGAATCGCTGCAAAAAACGGCGGAAATTGGCGAGACCGTTTTCTGGAGCCGCAGCCGGGGCGAACTCTGGCACAAGGGCGCGACTTCTGGCAATACGCAGAAGGTGCAGGAAATCCGCGTGGATTGCGATGGCGACACCCTGCTGATTATGGTCGAGCCTGCCGGGCCTGCCTGCCACACTGGGGAAACATCCTGCTTCTACCGGACTCTGTCTGAATTTACGATTGTCGATGAGGAGTCGGTACATGGCTGAGATGCTGCCTTTTCTGGAAACACTGATCGCAGAACGCAAGGCCAATCCACAGCCGAACAGCTACACCAATAAGCTGCTGAGCGAAGGGCTGCACCGCACCGCACAGAAAGTGGGCGAGGAAGCGGTCGAAGTCGTGGTGGCCGCGCTCACCCAGGAACGCGAAGCCCAGGTCGGGGAACTGGCCGACCTGTTCTATCACACCCTGGTACTGATGGCACAGTTGGAGATTTCCCTTTCTGACGTGAACGCTGAACTGGAAGCGCGCCACCGCAAATGACCTTACGACCACCCGCCCACATTGAAGCACAGGACCCCAAGTTTCGTCTTCTTTCACAGCAAACACAGCGGGCATGGCTGGTCTGGGCGCTGCTGTCGCTGGTCGGGTTTGTGGTGCTGGGCGGCGTCGCGCTGGTCATGTCGATCATCGCGCTCGGCAGCCTGCTTATCAGCCTGATTCTGAACGTTTACCACCGCCTGCAAATCGAGAACTTCCAGCATTACAAACAGACGGAAGCGCTGCTCTCGCTGCACGCGCACATCAGGCCGCGCCAGCCGCTCCCGCCCATGCGCCTGTGGGCGGCTTCGCCGGATTTTGCCACGCTGCTCCTCACCCATATTCAGCAGCAGCGTCCGGGGATGGTGGTCGAACTGGGCAGCGGAGTCTCCACCCTGATAACGGGCTACGCGCTGCAAGCCCTGAGACAGGGAAGCATGATTTCGGTCGATCATGATGCCAATTTCGCGGCGGTTTCGCGTTCACGGGTGCAGCAGCACAGCCTGAGCGATTGTGTTCAGGTTATCCATGCGCCCCTCATATCCTTGTCTGTTCAGGGACAAACCTGGCAGTGGTATGACCTGAGTGAATTGAATAACGCAGAGCGAATCGATCTGCTGATTGTGGACGGCCCACCAGAACAACCCGGCACCCTATCCCGTTATCCCGCACTGCCGCTGCTGTTTGAACGCCTGAAGCCCGACGCATTGATTGTGGTGGATGACTTTATGCGCGATGACGAACAGGCGATGGTGGGGCGCTGGCTGGCAGAATTTAAGCTGGAAGTGGTCGAGGTGGTGGACAACGAAAAAGGCGCGGTTGTGCTGCGGAAATTATCTTAATTAAGGTCTACGTCCCTGCCTTGCTTCCGCAACATCTACAAGTTCTGCAATGTTCGAATGTAGCAGCGAGGGTAGGTGAAGCCCTCTCCATGAGGGAGAGGGCCTCTTGCAGAGGGGTTTGGGGTGAGGGCGTCCCCTCCCGATGTTTACCCACCCGAAGCCTGCTGCACCCGCTGGACAAGCTGCGCCAGCAGTTCATAGGGAAGACCGCCGCGATCAAGAACCTGCCCCTGTACGCTCACCCATTGCAGGTTGGAGTCATTCACGCGAATCATCACAGCAGGGGTTCCCGTCACACCTGCGCCCTGCGCCACCTGAACATCGCGCTGAAACTGATCGGCGGTAGGGATGCACGACTCCAGCAGAGATGCATTCAATCCGAGCTGATCGGCCACTACCTGAGCAACGTTTTCGCTGATTGCCTGCTCGCGGGCGAGATTGAACAACAGTTGCCGCGCCTCCCAGAACCGCCCCTGCTCCCCGGCGCATTCGGCCACCCGCGCCGTGAGCGGTGAGTACACCTCGTTCACAATCGGAACCAGACGATATTCCAGCCGCGCTTCCCCGGTCGCTACATGATTTTCGATAAACTGATCGAGGATTTCTTCATACTCCTGGCAGTGGGGGCAAAGAAAATCCGCAAACTCGACCACGACCAGCGCTGCATCCGGGTTCCCAAGTACAAACGCGCCATCCTCCGTGCGGCTCTGGGGTATATCCGCGTAGGGGTCATCCGCACCACCAACGGTCGTCACACGCAGTCCGCCCAACACATCAAGGATTGTGCCAGGTGGCGCGGCATCGTCCTGTGCCACAACTCCGGCTGCCAACAGCATCACACTGATAACCAGAAGCCAACGTAACACACGCATGATCCATCGTCCTTCTTTGCTGTCCGATCCATTGCAATATTCAGCCGTAGTGTACCGAGACGCTCCGGTCAAGCACAGTGCCGCCTTGCCGCGTTTGAGCATGACAGGTATCCTGTTGCTGTAAACGTTACCAGGAATGGAGTCGCCTTTTGCCCCCGCAGGATCGCTTTGTTGCGGAGACCCGCTTTACCGTGCGCTATGCCGAAACTGATGCAATGGGCATTGTGCATCACAGCAATTACATTGTGTACTTTGAAGAAGGGCGCAGCGCCTATGCCCGCCAGCGCGGTACGCCCTACAGCAGTTTCGAGCGTGAAGGCCATTATCTGCTGGTGAGCGAGGTCAACGTGCGCTACAGCAAGCCCGCCCGCTATGAGCAGGAACTTGTCGTTTATGCCTGGCTGGAGGCGATGAAAAGCCGGGGGCTGACCTTTGCCTATGAAATCACCGACGCGGCCAGTGGCGAGGTTCTTGTCACAGGGCAGACCAAGCACATCTGCATTACCCATGACGGCAAGGTGTCACGCATTCCCGAAGCCTGGCGGGCGTGGGGTGAAACGGAGACCTCTGCCGACAGCAACAGCCGGGATTAAGCGGATATTTCTTTGACCCGGTGTTAAGGCTCGTTTACAATAGATCAACAAAATCAAACCAAGATTCGTTTTTAGATTTTCGGAGCAACTTAACATGGTGACTTATGCTGAACGCCCCTGGACGAAAAAATATGACAAAGGCGTTCCTACTACCCTGACTTACCCCGATATTCCTCTGCACGACTTCCTGCGCGAAAGCGCCAAGCGCGTCCCCAACAGCGTTGCCCTCGTGACCAGCGCCAAACTCCCGGTGCTGGGGCGGCAGGCTGCGAACATGACCTACAGCGAACTGGATTATCTCTCGGATGCGCTGGCGGCCTGCCTGGTGGACATGGGTCTGCAAAAGGGCGAGGCGGTCGCAATTGTCATGCCCAACACCGCCGCCTTTGTCATCTCGTTCTATGCCATTCTCAAGGCCGGGGGCATTGTAGCAGCGACCAACCCCACCTACCCTGCGGACAAGATGCAGTATCAGATCGATGACTGCGACGCGAAAATCGTGATCTGCATGAGCCTGTTCTATAACCTCGTCAAGCAGATTCAGCCGAAGACGAAGGTCAGACACGTCATCGTTGCCAACATCAAGGAATATCTGCCGCCCGTCGCCAGGGTGCTTTTCACGCTTGCCCGCGAAAAGAAGGACGGCCACTATATCGAAACTCTGCAAACCAATGATCGCTGGTTCAAGGACATCCTCACGCAGTACGCGGGACGCAAACCCAGCGTCAGCGTACAACCCGACGATGTAGCGCTGTTCCAGTACACGGGCGGCACGACGGGCGTTTCCAAAGCCGCGATGAGCACTCATCGGGCGCTGGTGAGCAATACCTTGCAGCAGAACGCTTTCCTTTCCGTCGATGGCATCCCCGGCAATCAGGAAGTCTTCCTCGGCGCGATCCCGATGTTCCACGTTTTCGGAATGGTTGCCGTACTGAGCGCCGCCATTTACATGGGATCAAAGATTATCCTCGTTCCCAATGCCCGCGATATTGCGGATGTGCTGGGCGCGATTGACACCTTCAAGCCCACACTGTTTCATGGTGTACCCGCGCTGTACAACGCGATCAACAATCACCCGGATGTGCTGTCCGGTAAGGTCAGCATTCGTTCCATTCGCGCCTGCGTGAGTGGTTCCGCGCCTCTGCCCCCTTCGACCAAAGCGGAGTTCGAGCGGTTGAGCGGCAGCAAACTTCTGGAAGGCTTTGGCATGAGCGAGGCACCCACCGCCACCCATGTGAACCCGGTGCATGGGGAAAACCGCACTGGCTCAATTGGCCTTCCCCTGCCCGACATGGATATGCGCATCGTCAGCCTGGACGATGGCGAAACGGATGTGCCAGTGGGTGAAGTGGGCGAACTGCTGATGGCTGGCCCGCAGTTGATGAAGGGCTACTACAAGATGCCGACCGAAACTGCCAATTCGCTGCGGGAGCATCAGGGGAAGGTGTGGCTGTACACGGGTGATATTGCCCGTATGGACGACGACGGCTGCTTCTACATCGTTGACCGCAAAAAGGACATGGCACTGATCGGCGGCTTTAACGTCTACCCGAACACGGTCGAAAAGGTTATCAAGGATCACCCGGCGGTGCTGGAAGTCGGTGTGGCCGCCGTACCTCATCCTGAAAAGGTCGGGCAGGAATCGCTCAAAGCCTGGGTGGTGCTCCAGCCCGATCAGAAAGCAACCGAGGCCGAGATCATCGCCCATTGCGAACGCTTCCTCGCGCCCTATGAAGTCCCGCGCCGCATCAGCTTTATCACCGAACTGCCCAAGACCGTCGTCGGTAAAACGCTGCGCCGCGAACTCATCCAGATGGAAGTGGGCGAACGCGAGAAGGAACCTGTTCGCTCGTAAAATTGCTTTTGGTAGGGGTGCGGCCTCTCGCACCCCTCACTCCCTGTAAATTAGTATTCCTTTGAGAAACCTGATGACCATTTACGATCAACGCCCCTGGACTGCCCGTTACGACGCTCATGTACCCAGGTCGCTTGCGCCCTATCCCAACTGGGTAATGCACGACTATCTGCGCAAGGCCGCGCAGAATCACCCCACGCAGCCCGTGCTGCTGACGACGGCCAAACTGCCTGTGGTTGGTCGCCAGACCAGCAGCATTACCTACGCCCAACTTGACGCCGCTTCTGACGCGCTGGCTGCTGCGCTGGTCGATTTTGGCCTCAAAAAAGGGGATCGCGTCGCGGTGGTGATGCCCAACTCGACCGCGTTCGGCATCACCTATTTTGCCATCCTCAAAGCAGGCGGTGTAGTCGCGGCCACCAACCCGACCTATCCCCCCTCGAAGATGCAGTATCAGATTGACGATTGCGACGCGGAAATCGTGATCTGCCTCAGCCTGTTCTACAGCCTCATTAAATCCATCCAGAGCGGCACCAAAGTCAGAAAGGTCATCGTCGCCAACATCAAGGAATACATGGCGCCGCTGGCACGAGTGCTGTTTACGCTGGCTCGTGAAAAGAAGGACGGTCATCGCGTCGAACTCGCTCCAGGGGATGTGGCCTTTCAGGAGGTGCTGAAACAGTATGCCGGGCGCAAACCGAATGTTACCGTGACTCCGGATGATCTGGCCTTGTTCCAGTATACAGGTGGCACAACGGGTGTCTCCAAAGGCGCGATGTCCACACACCGGGCGCTCGTGAGCAATACCACGCAGCTCCAGACGTGGACAGGCATCGCAGCCGGTAAACTGGCGAACGTGGATATGAAGCCAACGGACGCGCTCTACCTGGGTGCGCTGCCCATGTTCCATGCCTATGGACTGGTGGCGCTGCTGACGCAGGCGGTCGCCTCCGGTGGGCGGATTCTGCTGATCCCGAACCCGCGTGATGTCGATGAAGTGGTGGATGTGATCGACTACTACAAGCCCAATGTGTTGCTGGGGGTTCCGGCGCTGTATAACGCGGTCAACAATCACCCGCGCGTTACCTCTGGTGAGGTCAGCCTGAAGTCGTTCGTCTTTAATTCCAGTGGTGCGGCGGCGCTCCCACCTGCCACCAAGCGCGAATTCGAGGCCAGAGCGGGCGGTGTGATCTCCGAAGGCTTCGGGATGAGCGAGACCCCTGTCGCCACCCACAGCAATCCCTTAATCGGCGAAACACGGGTCGGTTCCATTGGGCTGCCACTGCCGGATGTGGACTGTCGCATCGTCAGCCTCGACGACGGCGTGACTCCCATGCCCATCGGCGAACCTGGTGAACTGGTCATCCATGCCCTCAATCTGATGATGGGCTATCACAAACTGCCGACCGAAACGGCCAATGCGCTGCGCGACGTAGACGGCAAGCGCTGGCTCTATACGGGCGATATCGCCTACATGGACGAGGACGGCTATTTCTACATTGTAGACCGCAAGAAGGACATGGCGCTGATCGGCGGCTTTAACGTCTATCCGAACGTGGTGGAGAAGGTCATTAAGGATCATCCCGGCGTACTGGAAGTCGGCGTTGCGGCCATCCCGCACCCGGAGAAAATCGGGCAGGAATCGCTCAAAGCCTGGATTGTAAAACAGCCCGACGCCAACCTGACCGAAGCGGAAGTCATCGCCCACTGCGAGAAGTTCCTCGCACCCTATGAAGTCCCGCGCCGTATCAGCTTCATCAGCGAACTGCCGAAGACGACCGTCGGAAAGACGCTGCGGCGTGAACTGATCCAGATGGAAATGCAGGAATTCGAGAAGGCGAAAACCCCGGAACGCGGTTAGAGAGGACGGGGCGAGTGCAAGGGTGCTGCTCGCCCCCTTTGAGTCAATTGGTGTTCATCCTGACAGAAGTTTCCTGGAGTGCGGGCTGCGCTTCGGGTTCAGGCAGATAATAACCGCGATAGAACGCTCTGGCCGGGCCGCGATTCAGATACCAGACCACATAGAGGGCCACCAGTACCGTCGTCACAACCTGCCCTGAACTCAAAAGCCTGACCAGCCCATCCAGCGACCCCCCGCCAATACCTTCGGCTTCCTGCTGCGCACTTGGAATCAGTGTGAGCGCAATCGTGAGGAAGCTGAGGCACAGTACCGTAATCATCAGCACATAGCGCATAAAGGGCGGCTTCCCCACCCACGCCATCACCGCAATCACAAAAAAGGCGACACCCACAACAGCTTGAAAGATCAGGCGGTCATTCTGAAACGTCCCTGTAAAGCGTCCGCCGGAAAAAAGCGGCTCGGTCGGCTCCTGTTGATCGAACGGCATGGTCGTCTGGCTGATGCGCTGGAAGTGCTGCTGCAGCAGCAGGATTTGTCCCACGCGCAGCAGTGGCACAACAGAAAACAGGAGAATGCTGACGAAGATTGCCAGCGTCACCCCCAGTGGTCTCCCCGGTTTAGAAATATTTGCCGTCATCGAGTCATTCCTTCCCTTTAGATCATTAGCAAAGGTACTAAGGGATTGTTTGTGAAGATCAATAATGAATCATTAGCAACAACCGCTGAATGTGATATACTATGCAATCAATAGTGATTCTATTATCAGGGGTACACGGGGATTATGGAACTGCAAAAGCTGGTTGATCAATCGTACCAAACCTTCCTAGAACAACTCGACCAGACGCGGATTGTACTGCTGCACCCCAACAGCCGATACCGCTCAATGCTGGTTGCCAGACTCATCAACACCCCCGAATTAAACCCATTCTATTACGCAATGGGGCCAGATGATATTAAGATTGGGGCGTTCATTTCGGCCATTACGCACGACCTGGCCGATCAGCATCCAACCTTCGGTCGTCACACCCATATGCTGCCCCAGCACATCTTTGAAAATCCGCGTGAGCATCTTGACCTCGTCGTTGCAACCTTCGCCAGGGACCTGGCCGAAATGCACCAGGACCGCTTCCTGCTGATTCTGGATGAATATGACCGCAGCGATAGTGCTGACGATGTCCAGCGCTTTATTCAGAAACTCGCCGCCAAACTGCCAGAGAACTGCCGCATCGTCATCAACAGCCGCACACTGCCGCGCCTGCCCTGGGTTTCCATGATCGCCCAGCAGCAGGCCGTCTGGCTGGAAGATGACAGCATGATCGTGAATAATTTCTACGGCCCCAGCGGCCAGGACGGTAATCTGCTGGAAGTGTTCGGCATGGGGCCAGGCTTTGTGCTTTCCAACGGCAGTGCAATTGATACGTGGGAAGGCCACCTTCCCCGTCTGCTGTTTTTCTTTGCCTTGGATCGCCCGGTTGTGACTCGCTCGGAAATCTGCCAGGCATTCTGGCCGGAGCTTGACCCCGATCAGGCAGTGAACGTCTTCCATGTGACCAAACGCCGCCTGCATAAGGCGCTCAACACGGATGTGCTGGTGCATGAGGATGGCTATTATCAGGTCAACCCCGCGATGCACGTCTACTATGACGTGATGGAATTTGCAACCGCACTGATGGCAGTGCGCAACCACACCGACATCAATCAGAAGTTTGATGCCTGGCAGCGCGCGACCGACCTCTACCGGGGACCATTCCTGCAGGGGCATAATGACGGCTGGATTCAGGAACGGCGGGCGGATTTCCGTGCGGGTTATCTGGATGCACTGCTCCAGATGGCGCAGGTATGCGCGGAAAATGGCCGTACTGAACAAGCGCTGGGGCTGTTGGAGCGGGCGCTGGCCGAGGACAACCACCGTGATGACATCCACTACCAGGTCATGCAGCTTTATCTGGAACTGGGACGCCGGGGAGAGGCCGCCGCGCATTATCAGAAGCTGGCCGAAGACCGTCGTAAAGACAGCCGTCCGATCTCTGACACGTTGAAAGCGCTCTACAACGAGATCGTGGCGATGGCTTAAGCAGACCACGTCCCTTTGATAAAACAAAACACCCGCCATTCACAAGCGGGTGTTTTTGATGCTGCGCCCCTGGAGAGGTTCGAACTCCCGGCCTCGCGCTTAGAAGGCGCTCGCTCTATCCACTGAGCTACAGGGGCATCCGTTTTCTGTCGCTCATTATAAACCAGTTTTCGGCATCTTGAACACTACAAACCTGGATTTTTCCAATTGTTTCATCCATTGAGGGATTAGAACAGGCTTCCGAAAATATTGACATTACATTTTCGGATAGTGGTCTATTGCCCCTTCCCCACAAATCCACTATAATTAATGAAGAGAGAAGCGCCTTTTCAGAGGGATTTTTCTCAGGTCAGCATCACCAGCCTTTGCACGAACTGCTGGTGGATTTTTTTATGTAATCGTAAGTCGCATTCAATTCTGAAACTGAATGCCCAGATGAGGAAACGCCATGACGGATAGAGAGATCACTTCGCCAGCGCAGGAATATGTTGAGTCCTCGATCAAAAAGCTCAACCCGATGGAGCACATCCGTAAAGTGCCCGGTATGTATGTGGGCGGGACGGATGTTCACGCGCTGCATCATCTGATTTACGAAGTCGTCGATAATGCCATTGACGAAGCGCTGGCAGGCCGCTGTGACCATATCGAAATCACGCTGCATGAGGACGGTTCGGCTTCCGTCACGGACAACGGCGTGGGCATCCCCGTAGGTATTCACCCTGATGAAGGCATTTCCACGCTCGAACTGGTCATGACCAATGTTGGCGCAGGCGGTAAGTTCGGCACGGGCGCGTATCGGGTCAGCGGTGGTCTACACGGTATCGGTGTTTCGGCGGTGAACGCGCTCTCGTCGGAATTCGTCTCGCAGGTGCGGCGCGAAGGCTATCTGTGGCAGCAGGTTTATCGCATTGGTAAGCCGGTTACGCCTGTTGAAAAAATCCGTCCACTGGAACCCGGCGAAGCAACGGGCACGACCCAGCGCTTCATCCCCGATTTCACGGTGATGGACAACAACGAGTTCAGCTATAACACGCTGGAGAAGCGCTTCCGCGAGATGTCCTTTGTCACACGCAAGGTGACGATGACGCTGCGCGATGAGCGCGTTTATCCGGCGCTTGAGCACACTTTCTATTTCGAGGGTGGGCTGCGGTCGTTTGTGCATTATCTCAACCGCAACCGCAAGCCGCTGCATGATGTGGTCTATGGCGAACGTGAAGTCGATATCGCGCCGGAAGGCAAGGAAGCCTTCACTGTCGGCGTGGAAGTTGCTTTTCAGTACACCGACACGGCCACCATCACCGAACTGGCTTTTGCCAATACCATCAGCACGCCTGATGGCGGTACACATCTCACCGGGCTTCGTGCGGCAGTGACCAACACTATCAACCGTTATGCCCGCAAGTCCGGGTTGATGAAGGAGAAGGACGAGAACTTCTCCGGCACCGACACGCTGGAAGGGCTGACGGCCATCGTCAGCATCAAGCACCCCTTCCCCAAGTTCGAGAGCCAGACCAAAGTGAAGCTGCTCAACCCCGAAGTGCAGGGCGCAGTGTCGCAGGTCGTGAACGAAGCCTTTGGGGAATTCCTTGAACTCAACCCGCGTGAGGCGCGTCGCCTGATCGAGAAGTGCATGACCAGCAAGCGGGCACGTGAAGCGGCGAAAAAAGCGCGCGATCTCGTCCGCAGCGGCCCCAGCCTTTTGGAAAGCAGCACCCTGCCCGGCAAGCTGGCCGATTGCTCACAACACGGTCGTAATGCAGAAATTTATATTGTGGAAGGCGACAGCGCCGGCGGGAGCGCTAAGCAGGGACGTGACCGCCATTTCCAGGCGATTCTGCCGCTGCGTGGGAAGGTGCTCAATACCGAACGCGCCCGGTTGGATAAAATCCTCGACAACAACGAAATCAAGGCCATCATCGCCGCGCTTGGCACAGGTATCCACGACGACTTCGACATCAACAAACTGCGCTATGGCCGCGTAATTGTGATGACCGACGCCGACGTGGACGGTTCGCACATCCGTACCCTGCTGCTGACCTTCTTCTTCCGTCACATGCTGCCCATCATCCAGGAAGGCCATCTCTACATCGCGCAGCCGCCTATCTTCCGACTGGCGCAGGGCAAGGACGTGCGCTACATCTACAACGAGCAGGGGCTGGACGAAAATCAACTGCTTACCAAGTCGTTGCAAGGCTTTAAGAACCCGGATAAAGTTCACGTCCAGCGCTACAAAGGTCTGGGCGAAATGAACGCCGACCAGCTCTGGGACACGACCATGAACCCCGAAGGCCGCACCCTCCTGCAAGTGACCATCGAGGACGCTGCCGAAGCTGACCGCATCTTCGATATGCTCATGGGGAGCGCCGTGCCGCCGCGCCGCCGCTTCATCCAGACCCACGCCAAGCGCGTCCGTAATCTGGATATTTAAGGGAGGTTGTACGGGCGACTCGGCGAGTCGCCCCTCCGATGATTCACCATATACAGGAACGCCCCTTCACACGGGGCGTTTTTGTTGATAGAACGACGCGCATGACTCAATTCATTGATCTTCCCCAGGCCGCCGCCCTTATCCACAACGGCCATACTATTGCCCTCGGCGGGATGACGCTTTACCGCCGTCCGGTCGCATTCGTCCGCGTCCTGCTCCAGCGCACCTCCCGACCGCGCGACCTCACCTTACTCAGCTTCACCTGTGGTTACGAATCTGATCTACTCGTCGGGGCTGGCTGCGTTTCGACCGTGCGCACCTGCTACTTCGGACTGGAGTCGTTCGGCTTCGCGCCGATGTTCACCAAAGCCGCGCAGCAGGGGACGGTGCGCGTTCAGGAAGAAACCGAAGCCAGCCTGGTGATGGGGCTGCGGGCGGCCATGAGCGGTGTCGCGTTTATGCCGTCGCTGGCCTGGGTCGGGACGGATTTACCACTGCTGCGGCCTGATATAAAAAGCGTGCTTGATCCTTATACAGGCGAAAGGCTGACTGCTTTTCCCGCGATTTCGCTTGACGTGGCGGTTCTGCATGGGCTGGAAGCCGACACCCAGGGCAACGTGCGGCTGAATAATAATCTCGGCATCGACCTTGAACTCACCTACGTGGCGGATACCGTGATCGTGACCGTTGAGCGAATCGTTGAGCGGCTGGAAAAATCGCTGGATGGCCCCATTCTGCCTGCGCCGGGTGCCGATTTTATCGCCCTTGCGCCGCGTGGTGCCTGGCCGACAAGCTGTTATCCCAATTACGTGGTCGGCGGCGGTGAACTGCTGCGCTACACCGAAATGTGCAGCGGTGGGGAATTTGAGCATTACCTTGAGGAGTGGCTGCAACCGTAAGAGGCGGAATGAGCATTTGTTAAATCTTTTTGCATGACTGTTGTTTTCCCCGTATAGTGAGTGCAACTGTATATCTGACCAGGGGAGTCCACGCAAGTGGGCTGAGAGGGTGCGTACAAGCCGCACCGACCCTTTAACCTGATCCGGGTCATACCGGCGTAGGGAGGGACTATGCTCTTGAATTTGCGTCGCCCCTGCAAGCAGGGGTGTTTTTTTCCCCTGGCGCAAAAGGAGCGAATTCCATGACAAAACCGTTTCCACTGCTGCTGCTGATCGTATTATGCCTTGCCCCTGTCCCACTCAGGGCGCAGGAGGACACGCTGACCGTCGTCACCTATGACAGCTTCGCCATCAGCGAGGAAGTACAGGACGCCTTCGAGGAACAGTCCGGGGTTATCCTGGAAATTCTGCGACTGGCCGACGTCGGCGTGATGGTCAATCAGGCCATTCTGAGCAAGGACAACCCGCTGGGCGATGTCCTCTATGGCATCGACAACACCTTCCTCAGCAGAGCGCTGAACGAAGACCTGTTCGTGCCGTATGGAGCCGAGGGATTGGCGGATATTCCGGAAGAATTCCAGCTTGATCCCGAATTCCGCGTTACCCCTGTGACTTACGGCGATGTCTGCCTGAATTATGATGTGAACTACTTTGAGGAGAATGACCTGCCACTGCCGGAAAGCCTGGAGGCGTTAACGATGCCGGACTATGAGGGTTTGCTGGTCGTGCAGAACCCGGCCACTTCATCGCCGGGGCTGGCGTTTCTGCTGACCACGATTGCCGTGTTTGGCGAGGAAGGTGATTACACCTATCTCGATTACTGGCGCGATCTGATCGCCAACGATGTGCTGATTGTCGAAGGCTGGACGGAAGCCTACTACACCCATTTCAGCGCACCGGGACGCGACAGCGGCGACCGTCCGCTGGTCGTCAGCTATGCCAGCAGCCCGCCTGTTGAAATTTACTTCGCTGACCCGGCTCCGGAAACCGCACCAACCGGCGCGATTGTGGCCGACAATACCTGCTTCCGTCAGATCGAATCCGCCGGGATTTTACAGGGCACCGATAATCTGGAAGCCGCACAGCAGTTCATGGACTTTCTGCTGAGCGTGACGTTCCAGGAAGACCTGCCGCTGCAAATGTACGTCTTCCCGGTCAATCCCGCCGCCGAACTGCCCGATCTGTTTGTTGAATATGCAGCCGTGCCGGAAGTCGCGGTGACGCTGCCGTATGAAGATATTGAAGCCAACCGCGAACGCTGGATTCAGGAATGGACAGAGACAATCCTGCGGTAAGCGCGTACACAATTGGCTTGCGCCTGGGGTGGTACGGTCTGCTGGCTGTACCCCTCCTTTTTCTGCTGGTGTTCTACTTCTATCCACTCGCTTCGATTCTGTGGGTGAGCCTCGCGCCCGACGGCCAGCCCGACCTGAGCAGCTTTGGCCGCCTGATTTTGTCCCCTTACTACCGGGAAACACTGTGGTTTACACTCTGGCAGGCTGTTCTCTCTACCGCGCTGACTATCGGCCTCGCGCTGCCCGGTGCTTATGTCTTCACGCGCTATCGCTTTCCCGGCAAGCGGCTGCTGATGGCGCTGACAGCCCTGCCATTTGTGCTGCCGACGGTCGTTGTAGCGGCGGCGTTCTCTGCGCTGGTCGGCAGTAACGGCATCATCAATAACGCGCTGGAAAGGCTGTTTTCGCTGGAAACAGTGCCTATCCAGTTGGAGCGCACCCTCGCGCTGATTCTGATCGTCCACGTCTTTTACAACTACACCCTCGCGCTGCGCATGATTACGGGCTACTGGGCGAACCAGAATACGCGAATTGAGGAAGCCGCTCGCGTACTGGGGAGTCATGGCTGGCGCTTATGGTGGGAGATTCGTTTGCCTGCGCTGCGTCCGGTGCTTCTGGCTGCCGCGCTGCTGGTGTTCATCTTCACGTTTACCAGTTTCGGCGTGATTCTGATTTTGGGCGGTGTGCGCTTTGCCACTTTGGAAGTGGAAATCTATCGCCAGACGGTGAACTACGTCAACGGCCTCCCAATGGCCGCCGCGCTTTCGCTGGTGCAGATCGTCATCATGGGCGCGGCGCTGATCGTCTATACACGGCTTCAGCGCAGGGTTGTGGTCGATCTGCAAAGTGCGGAGTCCGTCGCCCGACAACCCCGGACGCGCGGGGAAAAAGCGTTTGTCACCGCGACCCTCGTTGTGATTGTCGTGATGCTGTTCACGCCGCTGCTGGCGCTGGTGATACGTTCGTTTACCGGCACCGAGGGCTTTACGACCGAGTATTACACCGCGCTTGGACAAAATTCGCGCAACTCGGTGCTGTTCGTCCCGCCGAGCACGGCCATTCGCAATTCGCTGCTGTTCGCGCTTGTCACGACCGCTTTATCGGTCTTCCTGGGCTTCATCGCCGCCTACCTGCTCACGCGCCGCGCACGGTGGCTCGACCCGATTTTTATGCTGCCGCTTGCCACCAGCGCGGTTACACTCGGCTTTGGGCTGTTTATCGCCCTGGATTCGCCGCCGCTGAACCTGAGACGATCCCCGCTGCTGGTGGTCATCGCGCATACGCTGGTGGCGCTGCCCTTCGTCGTGCGCAGCGTCGTCCCTGCCCTGCGCAGCGTTCCCGCTCCCCTGCGAGAAGCCGCCGCAACTCTGGGTGCGCCGCCCTGGAAAGTCTGGCTGTGGGTGGACTTACCCCTCATCAGTCGCGGGCTGGTCGTGGGCGCGACCTTCGCCTTTACCGTCAGCATGGGCGAGTTCGGCGCATCGACGTTCGTCGCCCGCCCCGATACACCCACGATTCCGATTGTGATTTTTCGTCTGCTGGGGCAGCCGGGGGCGGTGAACTATGGACAGGGAATCGCCTTAAGCGTACTCCTGATGGCGGTTTGCGCAGTCAGCTTTGTGCTGATCGAGCGCATCCGCACGGCTGGCGTGGGGGAATTCTGATGCTGACGGTCGAACAGCTTCACCATGCCTTTGATCGTCAGCCCGTGCTGCGCGGGATTAATCTTTCGATTGATGAAGGGGAAATCGTCTGCCTGCTGGGGCCAAGCGGTTGTGGTAAAACAACCCTACTGCGCATTATCGCCGGGCTTGAGAAGCCAATCTCAGGAGATGTGAAACTGAACGGCAGCAGTATCGTGCCTGTGCCCGTCCATCAGCGGGATTTCGGGCTGATGTTTCAGGATTTCGCCCTGTTTCCACATCTGAACGTGGCGCAGAACGTCGCTTTCGGGCTGCGGATGAAACCGCTTTCATCGGCTGAACAGCGGCAGCGTGTCCAGGAAGTTCTGAAACTGGTCGAACTGGAAGGCTATGAACGGCGCAGCGTGACCGAGATCTCCGGCGGGGAGAAACAGCGGGTGGCGCTCGCCCGCAGCCTTTGCCCCCGGCCCCGGCTGCTGATGCTGGATGAGCCGCTTGGGTCGCTGGATGCAGCACTGCGCCAGCGCCTCATCCTCGACTTGAAACAGATCATCAAATCGGTCGGGTTAACCGCTATTTACGTCACCCACGATCAGCAGGAAGCCTACACCATTGCTGACCGAATCGCGCTGATGAACGCTGGGCAAATCGAGCAGATCGATGCACCAGCAAGCCTCTATCACCGACCGCACACCCGCTTTGCCGCGCAGTTCCTCGGCCTGGAGAACATTGTTGAAATGCAGGCGTGGCGTTCATCCCAATTCAATGAGCGGTATACACCACCAGATCATGCTGGGCAAGCGAAAGCGGTGCTGCTTCATCCTGCTGGCCTCACACTGGCAGAAAAGGATACACCGGGTACGCTTCCGGTGATCGTCGTTTCGCACATGTTCCAGGGTCGCTTTTACACGATTGAAGTTGAAATCGAGGGATTACGACTGCGGCTTGACCCGCCTTCCTCCAGAAATTCAGTGCCTCATGTTGGAGAAGAAGTCGGTCTTCGGATTCAACCAGAAGCCGTTTTGTGGCTGGATTGACTTTATTTAGCACGAACAAAATGGTAAACTGAGTGCGCCAAGGAACCTGCTACAACCCCACCGTAGTCCGTGTCTACACACCTTTCTCCCCTGCACAACGGTCTACCTGGCTTGGTGGGGTGGTGGAGGATGAAACCTGTTCTAATTTTAAGACAACATGGAAATCGAAGGCGTACAGACCGTTGCTGGTCGAGACCACTGCTGGTCGGTTGGCTTGTCTTCATATCACCCTTTTTGCATCAAATCTCAGGTCAATACACGCCGTCAGCTTATCAGCGTTCAAATATCTGGTGGATAAACAAGACGGCATATGAAATTATGGTCGGCAGAACACACAAGGCAGTCCAGCACGATGACAAAAGTATTGGTGGTCGATGATGACTCCAAAATCCGCAGCCTCATTAAGGTCAATCTCGAAAAGCGCGGCTACAGCGTAATAGAAGCGGCGGATGGTGATTCTGCGATTGCAAAAATGCGCCAGGGTGTACCCGATCTTGTGATCCTTGACCTGATTATGCCGGGCGTGGATGGTCTTGAGGTCTGCAAATGGATTCGCAAGCGCCACGACATCCCGATTATCGTGCTCAGCGCCCAGTCTGATGAGGAACTTAAGGTGCAGGCGCTCGACGAAGGCGCGGATGATTATGTCACCAAGCCTTTTGGTTATGACGAACTGCTGGCACGGGTGCGTGCGGTGATGCGTCGTGCAGCGGAAAGTGCCGAAAATCAGGAAGAAAGCAAAATCAAGATTCAGGAGTTTGTGATCGACCTGAGCGCCAAACGTGCGTTCGTGAACGACTCCGACATTCACCTGACGCGCACCGAATTCGCCCTGTTATCGGAATTAGGGCGTAACCTCGACAGCATCCTCAGCCATGACGAACTGCTGGCGCGGGTTTGGGGGCCAGAGTATCGCGGATCGAACCATTATTTGCATGTGTATTTAGGGCGAGTCCGCAAGAAAATGGGCGATAAGCACAGTTCGCTGCTGGAAACCGTGCCCGGTCTCGGCTACGTTTTACACTCATCGCTGCCACAATAGGCCAGTCGTATCATTTTTCTAAACCCAACTGGACATTTTTCTACAGGAATCTCAAATTGCTTTCGCTTTTTGGGATTTATTTAGTTCTGCGATGTTAAGTTGTACACAGAGTTGAGGTAAGTCAAAACCGCTGAGACACCACCAACTCATTGTCGTTTACAAACAAGCAGTTAAAGGACTAGTCGAATGTTCGGTTCTAATGAAGTCAACATGATCAAAGTATCCGCGAAGTCTCGTCCAACGGCTGTGGCTGGTGCAATTGCGGGTGTGATTCGCGAAAACGATACCGCGCATATGCAGGCCATCGGCGCAGGTGCCGTCAACCAGGCTGTCAAGGCCATCGCTATCGCCAGTGGCTATCTCACTGACGACCAGATCGAAATCGCCGCCAGCCCGTCGTTCACGGAAGTGAGCATTGACGGCCAGGAACGCACGGCCATGCTGTTCGTCATCCGCCGCCGCCGGAACACGAACGACTAATTCATAGTCGGTTTTTAAACAACCAAATACAGCAAATAAAAATCGGCTCGTTTGAGCCGATTTTGCATTTCTAAAGGATTTCTGCCCCGTTGGTCGCATGGCAGATATAAATGCTGGCGTTGAGGCCAACTACTTTCTGATAAGCTTCCGTCACGGTTGTTGCGAACGCTTCTGCCCGATCCAGATCAACCAGTGCAACTGCGCAACCGCCGAATCCTCCGCCCGTCATCCGTGCCCCGTAGCAACCTTCCTGCTGCCGTGCGATTTCGGCCAGCGAGTCCAGTGGGGGTGTCGTGATTTCAAAATCCTCCTTCATGCTGGTGTGGCTCTCATTCATCAGCCGCCCCAGCGTCCCCGCATCCCCCTGCTGCATCACATTTTTCGCAGCCAGTGTCCGTTCATTTTCGGTGATAACGTGCCGGGCGCGGCGTCGGGTAACATCATCAAGCTGATCGGCCTTTGCTTCAAACGTCGCCATGTCCAGATCACGCAGCGCTTTCACGCCGAAAAACTGCGCGGCGGCCTCGCACTGGGCGCGGCGCTCGTTATAGGCCGAGCCGACCAGCCCGCGCCTCGTCGCGCTGTCCATCACGACAATCACCGTCCCCGGCGGAATCGGGACGAGTTCGGTTTCCAACGAACGGCAGTCGATCAGGAGCGCATGGCCTTCCTTGCCCGACGCGGAGATCATCTGATCCATGATGCCGCTGTTCACGCCCACCCACTGATTTTCGGCCTTCTGGCAAAGCCGAGCAATCGCCGCCGGATCCCAGGAAAAGTCTGAAACTGCGTCGAACGCCCGCGCTGTCGCCAGTTCGTAGGAGGCAGACGAGGACAAGCCCGCGCCCATCGGCACATCGCCAGCGGAAACGCCTTCCCACGCCGTCAGCGCATAGCCGCCCTCCTGCAGCGCCCACGCCACCCCCTTGAGATATTCCACCCAGGTATCGCCCTTTTTCCTGAGATTATCCAGCGGGACTTCCGCTGTCTGATTGAATTCCAGCGAGTGTACAAACAGGCGGTTGTCCTGGCGGGGACGCAGAGCCATCCACGTCGCGCGGTCAATTGCCATCGGCAGCACGAAGCCATCGTTGTAGTCGGTATGTTCGCCGATGATGTTCACCCGCCCCGGCGCACGTACCACAAAGGCCGGGGACTGCCCGTAAAGCTGTTCAAATTTTGAAACAACATTCTGATGAATGTCAGGTCGGTTGGAGGACTTGCGGTTGTTCAAAAGATTACCCCTGCATTTTATAGTGTACTTCGCTTAAATCCCGCAGACGGGCGGCGGCCTGTTCCGGCGTCAGGTCGCGCTGCGCCTCGGCCAGCATCTCATAACCGACCATCCACTTGCGCACGGTTGCGGAACGCAGCAGCGGCGGGTAGAAATGGGCGTGAAGCTGCCAGTGCTTATAATCGCCAGTATCGCCCGTCGGTGCGCCATGCCAGCCCATCGAATAGGGAAAGCTGATCTCAAACAGATTGTCATATTTCGTCGTCAGCCGCTTGAGGATGTCCGCCAGCGCCAGCCGTTCGAGTTCATCGAGATCGGTCAGGCGCAGCACATGGCGGCGGGTCATGAGCAGCGTTTCAAACGGCCATACTGCCCAGTATGGCACAACCGCCAGCCAGTGGTCGTTCTGAACGACGACGCGCTCCCCGCGTTCGCTTTCCAGTTGTGCATAATCCACCAGCAGCGGTGATCGATTTTCGACATAGTACGCCCGCTGGTTGTCGTTTTCGGCGACGGCTTCGTTGGGCAAAAAGTCACTCGCCCAGATTTGACCGTGCGGGTGCGGATTGGATGCGCCCTGTGCCTCGCCCTTGTTCTCGAACACCTGCACCCAGCGATAGCGTGTGCCCAGCTCGCGCACCTGCTCCGCCCAGACGTCGATCACCCGGCGAACATCGGCGATTTCCATCTGCGGGAGCGTCAGATCATGGCTCGGCGAAAAGCAAATCACGCGGCTCGTCCCCCGCGCGCTGTGATAATGCAGCAGGGGGTGTTCCGGTTCACCCGAAGGCGGTGTATCCGGCAGCAGTGCGGCGAAATCATTGGTGAAGACAAACGTGCCGTCGTACTGTGGATTTGTCTCGCCATTGGCGCGTGTGTTGCCGGGGCAAAGGTAGCAGGTCGGGTCATACTGCGGGCGGTCTTCCTGCGGCGGGCGTTCCTGCCTGCCCTGCCAGGGGCGCTTGGTGCGATGGGGCGACACCAGCACAAACTCCCCCGTGAGTGGGTTGTAGCGGCGGTGTGGGTGATCGGTCGGATTAAAGCCTGTTTCTGTCACGACTCCTCGCCTTCATTTTCCAGAATGCCAACCACCTGGAACCATACTGGCTCCGGCAGCGGATTGCGTTCGATCTTCATCCCTAACCGCCTCATGACGGCCTGCGACGCGGTGTTGTCGTGCTCAGTGGTGGCGATCATGCGCTTCAGCCGCATTTCCTTCAGCGCAAAATCGACCACCGCCTGCGCAGCTTCAGTGGCGTAGCCTTTGCCCTGCTGCGCTTTGAGAAATGCCCAGAACAGGCCAAATTCAGGCATATTCAGGCGGTGGCTGATGCCGAGCGCCTGATAGTGCGGGAGCTGCCCAAACGGCCCAAAGGCCTGCACCAGTCCGACGCTGCCGACGAATTCCCCGCTGTCCTTGCGCTCAACGGCACGATCACCATAAGGAGGCTGATACAAGCCTTCCAGCGCGGCATAATTCATCACCTGCCATTGCAGCCAGGCGCGACGTTTTTCCAGCGCTTCGGCGGTGTCCTCGTCCCACCCGGCATCCACATAGACCTGATGAATACAGGGCAGATCGTCGATTGTAAAGCGCCGTATTCGCAGCCGCTCGGTTTCCAGCGTCGGCATGAAAATGTTCGTCATTTACTTCACCACGATTTCGACCTGTGCGGAAGGCAGGCGCGGTGTGGAGGCGCGGACAGTCATCACGCCGGGCGTATGCGTGGCCTTCACGTACAGCGCCGCCTGCCCCCCCATCAACGGGAACGGATTTTCCCCGATCAGTTCGCCCGGCCCATCGAGTTCAAACATCACCACCGACTGCGTATAGGGCAGACGATTGCCGTAGCGATCTACAATCTTAAACACGACACGGGTCATATCGGCACCATCGGCCTTGAGTTCAGCGTCATCCGTTTGCAGCGTAAGCGCGGCAGGCTTTCCGTCAGAGGCATACTGCCGCTCAATGATCTGTTCGCCGTTCAGCAGGCCGACAATCCGCAGATCGCCAAAAGCCGATCCCCACGTCATCAGCAAACCCAATCCGGTCACTGTAAACGGCGGATGGGGCAAATTCGGGAACTGGGCACGGTCAGGCTGATAGCGGCCATGCAGCCCGTCGCCAATATACACCGCAATTTCGTCGCAGTTGCTAAAGACGACCAGCGGGTCATTCCCGCCTTCGCTGCGGTCGCCCATCGTCCAGTACGTCGCCGCCTCCAGCACGATGCGCTGCGCCGGGTCGCTCTGGCTGCTGTAGAAATAAGCGGCGAACTTCGGCAGGCGGAAAATGTCGCTGACGCCGTGATAGCAGATGCGGTCGCCGCTGCCGAGTTCCTTGTGCGTGTTGTAGTCGAAGGCGCACCAGCCAATCGCCCCGGCCACATTCGGCATCCCAAGCTGCTTATCCTGAATACGGGCGTGGCGCAGGGCGTGCTCGATCAGCCGTTCTTCCTGATCCCAGACTTTGGTGGGATACATGTGCCCGTTGAATTCCGTCACCAGATGCGGCGTGTGTTCGGGGTCGAGAACGGTGTTGGAAAAGTCGTTATAGGTATACACATCCTCGATGAACTGGCTGCCCAGGAAGTTGCGCACACCGCCTGTCTGCCGCGTGGGATCGAGTTCGCGGGCGAGGGTGTTGGTGTCGTCGTAAAAGGCTTCGTCGTCCCAGCTTTCATTGATGCGAACGCCCCACAGCACAATCGAAGGATGATTGCGGTCACGCTCGATCATCGCCCGCACATCGCGCAGCGCCAGCTTTTTCCAGTCGTCATCGCCGATGAACTGCCAGCCGGGAATTTCCTCGAACACCAGCAGGCCGATTTCGTCGCAGCGGTTCAGGAAATGGGGCGACTGTGGATAATGCGAGGTGCGGACGATGTTGCAGCCGAGTTCATCCTTGATGATGTCGGCATCCTTCGCTTGCAGCCGGGCGGGTGCCGCCGCGCCAATGTAGGGATAGGTCTGGTGGCGGTTGAGGCCGATCAGCTTGAGGCGTTCGCCGTTGAGGTAAAAGCTGCCGTCCTTGTCGAAGCGCGCCTCGCGGAAACCGAATTGATCGGTCAATGTATCGACAACAGGGTTGTTTTCTTCATTCTGCGGATGAAGATCAACAACAATCCGGTAGAGCTCAGGGTTATTCAATGACCACAGTCTGGGTTCCTCAACCTCTAGCGTGACGACGGTCGTATAAATTCTTTGGGCAGCAAGCGCCTGGATAACGTTCTGAGTAACAACAATATTCCCATCAGGATCAATCAAACGTACTTGCATCGGAAATTGCTGAAAGTCATCGGTTTGATTATTGAAGCGGATCGCTATATGAACCTGCGCTGATGGTGTGAGCACGTTTTGCGTGATGACAAACAGATTGTCAATATGATACGGCTCAACATACCGCAGCGATACATCCCGATAAATCCCACCAAATGCTAAATAATCTACCACATAGCCAAAAGGCGGGATGTCCTTGCGCTCGGTAGAGTCCAGCCGAACGGTCAGCAGGTTTTCGCCGTCTTCATTCAGGTAGTCCGTGATGTCGAATGAGAACGGCACATAGCCACCGCGAAATTCGTCAAACGTGTGACCGTTGATGCTGACGGTGCTGGCGATCATCGCGCCGTCAAAGTCGAGATAAACGCGGCGGCCTGCACCGGGTTCGGGCAGCGTGAAGCGCTTGCGATAGGTGGAGACGAACGCATATTCATCCACATCAAAATTGTGATGCGGCAGGAGTCTGGTGGTGTGGGGCAGCGTCACAGGTGCAAAGGCGGTGTCGGGCGTGTCCGTGCCGACTTCCGCCGGGTGGAACAGCCAGCCGTCGTTAAAGGGGATAATGCTTCTCAAGATGACCCTCTTGCGGTGGGTGGAAGGCAAATGATGACCGTCAGTAAGTATAGCCCAAAGGCCAAAGGGGGAAAGTCCAATTTGGCAGGACGGTTGCAAACGTGGTTATTATAAACATGCTTCAAGAACTGGCTGACTCGGTAGGATTGTGATGACCACCCAAGAGACCTTTGACGAACCCCTGAACCTGATGGATTTTGAACGCCTCGCGCCGGAAAAGCTCACGCAGATGGCATGGGATTATTATGCGGGCGCGGCGGATGATCTGGTGACGCTGCGCGATAATCGCCTGGCCTTTAACAAAATCCGCCTGCGTCCGCGCATGATGGTGGACGTAAGCCAGCGCGACCTGAGCACTTCTGTCCTCGGCCAATCCATGCCGATGCCGCTGCTGTTCGCGCCGACAGCCTTTCATCGCATGGCGCATCCCGACGGCGAGATTGCGACCGTGCGGGCGGCGGGTTCACGCGGCCTGACGATGATCCTCAGTTCGCTTTCGACCACGCCATTAGAAGATGTGGCGCAGGCAGCGGCGCAGGCGGCGACGGCTCCGCTGTGGTTTCAGTTGTACGTCTACAAGGATCGCGGGCTGACCGAATCGGTTGTGCGTCGGGCAGAGGCCGCCGGGTACAAGGCGCTGGTGCTGACGGTGGACGCACCCTACTTTGGCCGCCGCGAAGCCGACATTCGCAACCGCTTCTTCCTGCCCGATGGCCTGGAAGTGGCAAACCTGCGCGGCACTGGCAAAGAAGATATTGACCGACCAAAAGGCGGCTCCGGCCTGAACGCCTATGTTGCCTCACTGCTGGATGCGTCGCTGACGTGGAAGGATGTGAACTGGCTGTGTACGCTGACGGATATGCCCGTGATCGTGAAAGGCATTCTGCGTGGCGATGACGCGGTGCGGGCGCTGGAACACGGCGCGAAGGGCGTGATTGTCTCGAATCACGGCGGGCGTCAGTTGGATACCTCCCCCGCAACGATTGATGTGCTGCCCGAAATCACGGAAGCGGTCGGCGGCAAACTCGACGTTGTGCTGGATGGCGGAGTCCGGCGCGGGACGGACATCCTGAAAGCGGTTGCGCTGGGCGCGAAGGCGGTTGCGATTGGTCGCCCCATTCTATGGGGACTGGCCTATAACGGCGAGGCAGGTGTGCAGCGCGTGGTTGACCTGCTGCGCGAAGAGTTCAGCCTGGGCATGGCGCTGGCGGGCTGTGCATCGGTGCGCGACATCACGCCCGATCTGATCTTCCAGCCGCGACTGTGATAAAGGGCGACCCGGCGGGTCGCCCCTACCTGGCGTAAAACCACGAACGATAGAGATTCGCGTCCAAATCCTGGCGTTCTTTGCGTCTTGGCGGTTAAATTGTTAACAAATTTTCACGGAATTGCTGAAAATCAACGTGTTATTGTTATCGACTCTCTTGTCCCACCACAAACCGCGCAACGATTTTCTCCCCAAATTCAACGTAAATCTTCATCTTCTATACGGGCATTTCCGCATAGAATTGACCGAAAGCGTCACCAAAAGGAATTTGCTATGGAAGGTTCAGAGATTCCCGCGCATGTCAGAATAAACAACGTCTTTCTCTCCACTACCGTCTCCAGCTTTATTCTGACCACGCCCCCCGATGACCGACAACTGGTGGTCGATGACAGCGTGGCAGCATTTATGGCGCGGGTCGGTGGTCAGCCAGCGGATTTCAGCCCACTTCTGTTCAAACTCCCGAAAATCCCCGTCTTTGCCTCGCGTGTTGATCTGCTCACTGTAGGCCAGACCTTACCCATCGTGGTCATGGGTCGCTTCACCTACAAAGGCATCAAGCCCAACGGCACGAACAAAGTGTCGTGCGAACTGGCAGCGCACATCTTCCTCAGCACTGATCCTGAATCGGAAACGATGCTGGAAGACTGGCAGCGCAACGACGGCTTACCCACCAACTTCGTGTAAACGTCTGCAAACGCCAATCGTGCTACAGCGCCTCCAACTGCTGGCGCTGTTTTTTCGTCAGCCCACCGACGATCAGATCATAGGAATGCTCGATCATCTCGCGGATTTCGTCGTCGGGGATGCTGCCGTCGCAGACGACGGTGTTCCAATGCGTTTTATTCATGTGATAACCTGGCTGTACCGCTTCGTACTGCTGGCGCAGGATGATCGCCAGCGTGGGATCACACTTGAGGTTGATCTGCGGCGGCTGCCCTTCGGCAAGCTGCGCGGGCATCAGCGCGAACATTTTGTCCATGACTCGAAAGACGAGCGTATCCGGCCCAAAGGGTAAATCTTCTGTTGCGCCACGCAGGCTCAAACAGAGGTCACGGAGTTCATGATGTTCCATCGTCACGGCGCTGCCGCTGCCATCCTTTCGCCCAGCGCAAACAGATCATCCCGGTTCTCGCAGCGCTCGATCCAGTCCGCCGGAATCGCCTCCAGCCCCAGCCGTGCGCCCATGATGCCACCTGCGATACAGGCTATCGAATCGCTGTCGCCGTTAGTGTTCGCCGCCCGCCGGGCACACGCCACATAATCGTCGGGGTAGCGCAGCACACAGTACAGCGCCAGCGCGACGGCTTCCTCGCCTGTCCAGCCTTGCCCGATGTGGTCGAGCGCGGCTTCTTCGCTGCCCCACCCCAGCACATGCCCCACGCGCAGAATGGCCGCGTCGAACTCGTCGCTAAGGCCGTCGCAGAACGTCATCACCTTGCGCAGATAATCGTGGTCATGCGCACCGTTCAGCACAAGGCTGATGAGATAGGCCGCGCCGATACTGGCCGCAATCGCCGTCGGATGACGATGAGTGATTACGCCGCTGGCTTCTGCCACTTCGTATAACCGCGCGTCATCATGGCGGTAGAGGTAGCCAATCGTCGCCACACGCATGGCCGACCCGCAGCCCTTTGAGTTCGCCAGCCCCGACTCGCGCCAGGGCATCCCCTGCTGGTAACGGCTTAACCCCGCCATGACCGTGTTGCCGGGGGCGCGGTTGTTCTGTGGGCTGTCTTTCCAACTCAGGAAATGCTTCCCGACCGCCGCCATCTGCGTATCGAGATCGGCATCCAAGCCCGCTTCCAGCAGTCCTTCCGTCAGCGCAATCGTCATCTGCGTGTCGTCGGTGTAGAGCGCGGGATTGGGCGGCTCCTGAATGCCCCTCTCGCCAAATTTCGCCTTTATCATGGGCAACTTTGAGAACTCGGTGGGCCAGCCGAGCGCGTCCCCAAGTGCCAGCCCGAAGAGAATGGCCTGTGCCTGTTCGATGCGTTTGTTATCAGGTTTAGTCATTGTTTCGCAAAATCTACGCCATTACTTACCGACGTAGTTTATAATAGCAGAATCGAGGGTTACAGAGTGCAACATCTCCAAAAAAGGACACTCTGATCCCAGCACAGCCTCATTCCAAGCGTTGCGATTGCTGGATGCAGGCGTATTGTTAATTTTATCGAGATGTGGAGTAGACACCTATGGAGTCCTCGCGCACCCTTTCCGGGCGCACTCGTTCGCTGACCATCAGCCTGCTGATTGCGGTTGTGTTCATCGGTGGGTTTTTTGCAGGCGTACAGTTTTCCGTCAGCCGCGCCCAGGGGATTACCCTGCCCGAAGAAGCGCAGGCGGCGTTTGAACCGCTTTACCAGTCCTATAATCTGATCCAGAGCCAGTACATCGAAGACATTGACGACGCCACACTGGTCAACGGCGCGATCAACGGCATGGTGGAAGCGCTGGAAGATCAGTACAGCAGCTACGCCGACCCCGAAACGTTCGCCATCACCAGCAACGATCTTTCGGGCGAAATCGAAGGCATTGGCGTAGTCATCAGCCTGATCGAAGATACCGAAGAAGTTGAAATTGTGAACGTCCTCCCCGGCACACCTGCCGAAGAAGCAGGCTTGCAGGAAGGCGATATTTTCGTGGCCGTCAACGGCGAGGAAGTCGCCGAGCTGAACACGCTCGAACTGGCGATTCTGGTGCGTGGGCCGGTCGGCACCACCGTTGACATTACCGTTCGTCGCGGCGAAGAACTGGTTGATTTCACCATCGAACGCGCCCGTATTCAGATCGTGGAAGTCACCTCTGAACTGCTTGATGGCAGCATCGGCTACGTCAGCCTCGCCAACTTCAGCGTCAACGCCCGGCAGCAGATGTTCGACGCCATTCAGCAGTTGAAGGCCGACGGCATGACCGGGCTGATTATCGACCTGCGGGGCAACCCCGGCGGTCTGCTCACAGCAGCAACCGAAGTGACAGGGCTGCTGCTGGAAGATGGTGTGATCCTCAACGAAGAATTCGGCAGCGGCGAGACACGCATCTTCAAGATTGAAAATGGCGTGGTCAACCAGATTTTCGACGATGGTCGTGTGGAGCTGTACAGCGAGAACGCAGGCTATGCGGACCCTGGTGTTCCAGTGGTGGTGCTGGTCGATGAACGCAGCGCCAGCGCTTCGGAACTGGTCGCGGGCGCATGGCAGGATCAGGGCGTGGCGACTATTATGGGCGTAACGACCTTCGGCAAGGGCACAGTGCAGGTGCAGAACACGCTCGTCAACGGCGGTGGCCTGCGTTTGACGATTGCCCGCTGGCTGACGCCCAACGGTGACTGGATTACCGATATTGGGGTAACACCCGACATCGTGGTGGAAATGCCGGAAGTGGCCGAGGGCGAAACCCTGCCCGACGATGTTGATCCGCAGTTGGATGCCGCGCTCGAATTCCTGCAGGAAGGCGTCGCGGAAGGCCAGTAATCCCGGCTTCACAGCTTTCGCTATACAAACGTGCGCGGCCATGCTATACTGCGCACGTTTTCGCTTGCGCGACCATGCTTTTAGGAAAGGGACGTGCGGCAGTTGTTTGTAGATTTAAGATGGAGAATTCCAAATGGGCGCAGCCTTCCAGATCGCGTCGATTATTATGTCCGTCCTGATGGTGATTCTGATTATGCTTCAGGTCAAGGGCGGCGCACTGAGCAGTATGTTGGGTGGCGACGCGGGCGGCGGCATTGCGCGCACTCGTCGTGGGCTGGAAAAAACTTTGTTCCAGTTCACCGTTGGCCTTTCCACCGCGTTCCTGCTGGTGTGCATTCTGGCGGTGGTGACGGCGGGCTAACTCTCGTCCGGGCGCAGTCACCGACATATTTTTAGCACTTTTTGTTACAAATTCACGTGGCCGAAGCGAACGCTGCCAAGCCACACAGCAGGTCAATCAGGTCTTTTGGAGACAGGTGCTTGCAACACCTGTTTTGCGTTTAGGGGACAAGCAATGTTACGAGGCTTTCGCTGGCAGTTCTTCGCCTTCATCGTAGCGGTCGTCGTGTTCATCGCCGCCCTGCTCAGCCGTCCGTCACCGCAGCCTGCTCCACCCGCTGCGACACCCCAACCGACTGAGGTTGTCCAGCAGGTTACGGACAACAGCGTCATCCCGACCAACGCGCCAGAACCAACCCCCGCCGACACCACAAACGCGAATCCACAGTCGCCCGCGCAGGCCGCCACCGACAATATTCCCACCTATCGTGAAGCGCTGATCGGTAGTGTGCAACGCCTGAATCCGCTCCTGGCAGGGCTGAATCCTGTTGATCGCGACATCATCAGCCTGATCTTTGAAGGGCTGATGCGCAGCAACGAGTACGGCGAACCCCAGCCCGCCCTCGCCCGGTCGCAGCCCGTCATCTCTTCGGATGGACTGGAATACGTGCTGGAACTGAGGAACGATGTATTGTGGCAGGATGGCACCCCTTTTACGGCGGATGACGTTGTCTTTACCGTGTCCATGCTGTCCGCAGCGGATTTCCCCGGCCCAGAAGAAGTGGGAAGGTTCTGGCGCACGGTCGAAGTGGAAAAAATCAGCGATACCCTGGTGCGCTTCCGCCTGGCGCAGCCCCTCGCCAGCTTTCCTGAAGCGCTCCAGGTCGGCATTCTGCCCTATCACGCACTGCAAGGCACGACCGCCGCACAACTGGCCTCTCATCCGTTTAACCTTACGCCCGTCGGTACAGGCCCCTATCAGCTTGAGGCCATGCGCGGCGCGGGCGGGCAGATTCAGGAAATCAGCCTGCGGGTGGCGCCGGTTTATCGCCAGCGACCGGAAGGCCAGAGCGGGTACGCGGTCGAACGGGTGATGTTCCGGCTGTATCCCAACTTCGAGGCAGTGCAGCAGGCCTTGACGGCGAACGAGGTGGATGCGTATGCCGTGCGCGAACGCAGTGAACGCCTGCCGCTGCTGGCGCTGCCTGCGCGTTTTAACACCTTCACTAAAATTGAGCCGACCGTCGGCTTCCTGATCTTTAACTGGGCCAATGACACAGTAGCAGCCTTTCGCGATCTTCAGGTGCGGCAGGCGTTAGAGATCGGTTTACAGCGCGAGTCGATCATCGAGCGGCATCTGGCGAACCAGGCACTCCCCGCCAACAGTCCGCTGCTGGAAGGGTCGTGGGCGTTCAATCCGAACCTCACCTGGCCGCCCTATAATCCGGGCGAGGCACGCAATCTGCTGGGGCGCAGCGACCTGGAAGCGGTCGAGGTTACGCCCGAAGCCACGCCGGAATCGACGGCAGAAGCTACTGGCGCTTCGACGGGGACACCCGCCCTGCTGCGCTTCAGCATCCTCACGCCGGATGAGCCTTCACTGGTAAGCGTGGCGCAGGAAATCGCGTCACAATGGGCACAGCTAAGTGTTACGGTACAGGTCGATGCGGTTGACCTGAACACCTACCGAACACGGCTTGAAGCGGGGGACTTCCAGACCGCGCTGGTGGAGCTTTCCAAGCTGGGCAGTGCTGACCCGGATGTTTATAACTTCTGGCATCAGGGGCAGTATCCCGACGGCGACAACTACGGCGGCGCGAATGATCGAACCGTCAGCGAACTGCTCGAACGCGGACGGCGTGAAATGAACGGCACCAGCCGCGTGACGATTTATCAGCAGTTCCAGCAGCAATTTGTCAACCGGGCGGTGGCGCTGCCGCTCTATTATCCGCTGTATACCTTCGTCGTCAGCCAGCGCATCAGCGGCGTTCAGCTTGGCTTTATTGCCTCGCCGCCGGATCGCTTCCGCACCATTCGGGACTGGGTCGTCAGCGGGTAGACAGGCCTAGAGCGCCCCTTCCGCTTCCAGAATTTCGCGCAGCTTTTGCTTACGTGCGCTCCCGCTGAGCATTTCCAGCGTGCGAACGCCGAGCGGGTCGATCACCTCGCGCAGCAGCCGAACGTCTTCCGTTGACGGAGGCGGCGTTTCGTGGAGATCAGGCGCGATTTGCAGTGGAAAGCCGGTTTTGGCCTGCACCCACTCCAGTGTGACGCCGGGATGCAGGCTTATCAGCCGCATCTTCCCCTCGTGCCAGTCGAACTGCCCCAGATCAGAAATGAGGTAGCGCGGCCCGCCGCCCCGTTGACGATGGGGCACATGGCCTAATCCACTGACGAAATCCACCTTCCCGACAAACGTCACCCTTGAGTGTCGCGGGACATAGAGGTAAACATTTTCCGAGGTGACAGTCACATCAGGAATACCGCCTGAACCGGGCAGGCGCAGACGTGGACGTTGAATATCCTTCCCAAAGGCGATATTGTTAAAGTTGCCCGCCGCGTCCACCTGCGCCGGACGAAAGAACTCTTTGGGGTGATACCTGGGCAGTAAATCCGCTGTCGCCGCTGCGAAACCGACGTGCATCAGTCCCTTGCCCAGCCACATTTCCTCCACCCTCGCGACAGCCAGCGGTGCCCAGTCCTGGGTGATGCTCTGGCCGATGGCCGAGGCAAAACGGACGTTGGGCGCATGGGTGCATTTGGCGAGGATAAAGCCTGCTATCACCAGCGGCGTGTTGATGCCCTGCGCCAGCACCTCGCCATCCACGACCTGCCGCGCGATGCAGACCGAGATCAGCTCGTCAATCGTCCAGTCGCTCATGTGGTTCTTTCGACTTCTGGGGTGCAATCAACATGGAGCGACCCCGCAGCATGATAATCCTAGTTCGTGAGGCATCATAAGGGGTCAAAGACTGGCCTGCAATCCTTTTTTATGCGATACAGGCTTTTGTGTTAGAATAAAGTCCGTATCAGGTTAAATAGTACAAATTTGTGCCAATAGGCAATCGTGCTACAATGCGTTGACATCCACCCACCCATCATTGGCCGTAACAGAGCCGTAATCTACAGGAGTAATCAATGTCTGTCGTTAACGTCCTTAAGCAAGCAGACATTTTCGATGAATTGACCAACACGCAGCTTGAACTGATCGGTTCGATCTGCATGGAACGCCACTATCAGGCGGGCGACGTCATTTTTGAAGAAAACACCCCCGGCGATGAGCTTTATGTAATCGCGGGTGGCGAGGTCGAAATACAGGTCGATCCATCCCTTATCGGCAAGGACAGCACGGGCGGCGCGTATACCATCGCCACCATGCGGCGCGGGCAGTCCTTTGGCGAGGTCGCGCTGGTCGATGAAGGGCTGCGCTCTGCGGGGGCACGCTGTTCCCAGCAGGACACGCACCTGGTCGTCATCCCGCGCGATAAGCTGATGCTGCTGTGCGATACCTACCCGCAGCTTGGCTACCGCCTGATGCGCAACCTGGCCGCTGATCTGGCGATGAAGATCCGCCACACCGATCTGCAGGTGCGCGAACAGCTTACCTGGACGCACAAGAACTAACCACAATCCTGATCGTCTGCTGGCTTCTGAAAAGCACAACCAACAGCGTGTTCGTTGTGCCTTTTTATTTCCCCCAATTCCACATTCCTTTTTTGTCGTTTCTTATCAATAATCATGGGCTGTGTTTCACTCGTTCGCTCCAATTGAAGGAGTAAGCGCGAATGCGTTTTCTGGCAATTCTGCTTGCCGCGATGTCCTTTGCCCCGGCATCGTTCGTTTTCGCACAGCAAAATCCTATAAACAACGACGCTCATGTGCGTTTCGCTCACTTTTCGCCGGATGCTGGCCCGGTCGATTTCTATCTGAATGGTGCACCGTCGCTGACGGTCAACACCCAGTTTGCTGCCATTGGCGCGTGGCAGACTGTCACCCCCGGAACCTATTCGGTTGCGGTTGTCGCCACTGGAAACGCACCCGACACACCCCTGCTGCAAGTCACGGGTCTGGTGGTTGAAGCAGGCGCATGGCTTACCCTGCCCCTGATCGGCAGCCGTCAGCGCGAGACCCTGCAACTGCAAACGCTGGTGGAGGACTACAGCGAGCTGCCGATTGGCGAAGCACGTTTCAGCCTGTTTCACGCCATCGAAGGTGGGCCGGCGGTGGATGTGATCGTCAACGGTGATGCCCTGTTTCAGCTTGTGAATTATCCCGGCAGCGCATCCTCGGCGGATGAAACACCCAACGACGGCTTCGTCAGTTCCCGGCTGGTCGGCAGCAATTACAATCTGCAAATCACGATCAACGATTCGCCAGAAACGGTGCTGATTGATCTCGATGAGGTGCGCATTACGCCTAACACAGATTATTTCTTTGCGCTCATCGGCACCACCGAGAGTATTCAGGTCGTTTCTGCGACGACCGATCTGGCACAACCAGCCACTGTGACCCCATCTCCTTCCGCCAGCAGTTCAAATGATGACGGCGCCCATCTGCGGGTGGCACATTTTTCTTCCGGTACGCCTGAAATCGATGTGTATATCAATGGCGAACTGAGCGAATTCGGTTCGTTGGGCTTTAGCGAAATCACCTCGTTCATCGACCTGGAACCCGGCACCTACAGCCTTGCGATTGCGCCAGCGGGCAGAACGTTTGCCGAAGCCGTGATCGGCCCTATTGAGCTGACACTGGAGGCGGGCGACTGGTTTACGGGTGCGCTGATTGGCACCCTGACCAATAACACCCTCAGCCTGCACCTGCTGGAAGAGGATTTCAGCCCACTGGCGGAAACGGATACACGGCTGAGCGTCTTTCATGGCTTCCCGACCATTGATGCCATTGATGTGCGTCTGAGCGATGGTACGCTGCTGCTGCAACTGCTGGCCTACCCCGGTGCGCAGGGCAACAATGATGGGCTGAGTTCAATTGATCTGCCGCTGGGCACGTATGACATTCAGATTGTTGAAGCCAGTAATCCCGAAGAAGTGCTGATCGAACTGCGAGGGACGCGGCTGCTGGCAGGCAGGCATTACTTCCTGGCGGTCATCCGGGCAGAGCCGCCTTATGTTTTCACCTTCACGGAGATTCCGCTGCCGGAATAAAAACAGGAGGGGATATGTATCGCGATATGTATCGCGCCCTCTTTGCCTTATTTCCTTCCAGAATACAAGTACGGGCGAGGCATGCCTCGCCCCTACAACATCATACTATGCGTTGCTGCTGACGAGGCGCACGAACTTGCGCTTGCCCACTTGCAGCACGGCGGGCAGCATCTCCGGTGTGATGACCGCCGCCGAGTCGGTAATCGGCTGTTCGTTGAGCCGAATGCCGTTCTGCTGCATCAGCCGCTTGGCTTCTCCCCCGCTTTCGACCATCTTCAGACGGCGCAGCAGATCAACGACGCGCTCTTCCTGCGTAAGCGATTCTACGGGCATGTCGCTCGGCAGATTGCCACTGCGGTAGACCTCATCCCAGTGTTTTTGCGCCGCCTGTGCCGCTTCAGGGCTGTGGAAGATGGAGACGATCTCCCGCGCCAGTGCCATCTTGATCTCATTGGGATGCAGCACGCCCGACGCAAGTCCGGCTTCCAAATCCTGCAACTGCACCGCTGACCAGCCCAGAATCAGCTTGTGATAGATGGGCATGGCCTTATCCGGCACGCTCATCACCTTACCGAACATATCATTGGGTTCGGCCAGCAGCGGGATATGATTGCCCAGGCTTTTGCTCATCTTGATTTCGCCATCCGTGCCGGGCAGCGACTCGCCCATGATGATGGCGATCTGCGGCTTCTGCCCCAACCCCTGCTGGAGCTTGCGCCCGGCAACCAGAATGTTGAACAACTGATCCTGCCCGCCCACCTGCACGTCGGCTTCCTGCGCGACGGCATCATAGGCCTGCATCAGCGCGTAGAAGAACTCATGCAGGTAAATGGCCTGTCCGCCGTCGATGCGCTTGGCGAAGTTCTCCCGCACAAGGAACTGCTGCACGGTGAAATTGCTGGCGAGGCGGATAATGTCGGCGAAATCGAGCGTGGAGAGCCACTCATCGTTGCGGCGCACGCGCGTCAGGTTCGGGTCAAGAATCTTAAAGGCCTGCTCCGCATAAGTTCGGGCGTTCTCCTCGACCTGTTCCCGTGTGAGTTGGTCGCGCGCCTTGTCCTTGTCGGAAGGATCCCCGATCAGGCTGGTGAACGTACCGACCAGAAACGTGACATCATGCCCCAACTCCTGGAACTGGCGCAGCTTGCGCATCGTGATGGTGTGGCCGAGGTGCAAATCCGAGGTGCGCGGGTCATAGCCGCAGTAGACGCGCAGAGGCCGCCCCTGCTTTTCGGCCTCGATCAGCCGTTCGCGCAGTTCCTTGCGCATGTTCTCTTTGGTTTCCGGGTCGCCATATTCCGCGCCGGACATCAGAATTTCGACTTGTTCGTCAAGGGTTGCCATAGACTTTTTCCATGAGGGCTAGGCTGTCTAAACAGGGCTTAACTATAACATATGGATGGTGTGTCGAGCAGGACAACTCAGGATCGCTTGAACCTTATTGACCCTTTAAAGCCCTTTTGATACAATTATGGAGCGATTTCTGTTCCTGTCAACACGACCGCAACTTGTTCACCCTGTTGGGGCGGAATATAATTCGCGCCATGTCTGACCTAATTGATCGAGGACTCGTAAACCCATGAAATTCATGACCAGCGCCGAGGTGCGACAGGCTTTCCTGGATTACTTTGTGGAGCAAAATCATCGTGCCGTAGCGTCGTCGTCGCTGGTTCCGGTGAATGACCCGACCCTGCTATTTACCAACGCGGGCATGGTGCAGTTTAAGGATGTCTTCCTGGGGCTGGACAAGCGCGACTACAAGCGGGCGACCACCTCGCAGAAGTGTATGCGCGTCGCAGGCAAGCACAGCGATCTCGAAAATGTGGGGCCGTCGTTGCGCCATCACACCTTCTTCGAGATGCTGGGCAATTTCAGCTTCGGCGACTATTTCAAGGATTTTGCGATTCAGTTCGCCTATCAACTGCTGACCGAAGTCTACGGCCTGCCGAAGGATCGGCTGGTCTTCACGGTGTATCAGAACGACGACGAAGCCTACAATATCTGGGTGAACAAGGTCGGCGTTGATCCGCGCCGCGTCGCGCGGATGGGGCCGAAGACCAATTTCTGGCAGATGGCGGATACTGGCCCCTGCGGCCCGACCAGCGAAGTCCACTGGGACAAATACCCGGAACAGGGCGAGGAAAGCATCATCGCGCAGCTTCAGGCGGAAGATGATCGCTTCCTCGAGATCTGGAACCTGGTGTTCATGCAGTTCAACCGCACCCAGGCCGACCCTGACCATAGCGGGCAGTTCGATGTGCCGCTGCCCGCGCCCGGCGTCGATACCGGGATGGGGCTGGAGCGCATCACGGCGGTGGTGCAGGGCGTGGAATCAAACTATCAGACCGACCTGTTCATGCCCATCATCCGGCAGATTCAGGCGCTCACCGGGCACAGCGACGAGGAACGCGACGCGAACATCGTCCCCTATCGCGTCATCGCCGACCATATCCGCGCGGCGGTCTTTCTGATCGCGGACGGCGTGCTGCCCGGCGCAAAGGGACGCGACTCGGTCTGCCGCCTCGTGATTCGACGTGCGGCACGCTTCGGCACCAAGATCGGCTTCCATGAGCCTTTCCTGGGCAAAGTCGCGGATGCAGTGCTGGAGGTGATGGGCAGCCACTACACCGAACTGGTCGAACGCGCAGAAGCGATCAAGCGCACGATTACGCTGGAAGAAGAACGCTTTCGCAAGACGATGGAACGCGGCCTGAGTGAACTACACGGGATGCTGTATGCACTGCCCAAAGGCGGGGTGCTGCCCGGCGAACAGGCCTTTTACCTGAAAGCGACGCTCGGACTTCCGATTCAGGTGACAAAGGACATCGCGGAAGAACGCGGCTACGATGTCGATATGTCCAGCTTCGAGACGGCAGAGCAGGAACATGCCTCGGTCAGCGGCGGCGGGCAGGCGATGGGCATCATTGCGTCGGCGGAGGAATACACGCGCCTGCTGAACCAGTTGAAAGAGTCGGGGGCGCTTGGTGACAACGGGGTGGACTATCAGCCTTACGGCCCCACGCGCCGCGAAGCACGACTGCTGGCGCTGCTGCAGAATGGGCAGCCCGTCGAAAGCGCGATTACGGGCGAAAAGGTCGAACTGGTGCTGGATACGACCCCGTTCTATGTCGAGTCCGGCGGTCAGGTCAGCGACACAGGCATCATCAGCGGTGATGGCTGGCGCGTGGAAGTGGAAGACATGAGCAAACCCATCGGCGGGCTGATCGTCCATCACGGCGAGGTCGTGGAAGGCACTCCGAAAGTGGGGGAAAGCGTTAGGGTGGAGGTTGATCTGACGCGCCGCCGGGACATCACCCGCAACCACACGGCCACCCACCTGCTCCATGCGGCGCTGCGGAATCACCTCGGCACGCATGTGCAGCAGCGCGGTTCCCTGGTCGCGCCGGAACGCCTGCGTTTTGACTTCGCGCACGATGCGAAGGTCACAGCAGAGCAGATGAAGACCATCGAGAACGAGGTCAATGACATCATCCTGCAAAACTATGCGGTTCGCGCGGTGGAAAAGCCCGTCAACGAGGCTAAAGCAGAAGGCGCGATGGCGCTGTTCGGCGAAAAGTATGGCGACGTGGTGCGGACGGTGAGCATCGTCCATGAAGACGGTCAGCCCACCCGCTACAGCTATGAACTGTGCGGCGGGGTGCATGTGCCGGAGACGGCAGAAATCGGCTCGTTTGTCATCGTCAACGAGGGCAGCGTGAGCGCGGGCATCCGCCGTGTGGAAGCGCTGACCGGACGCGCGGCGGTAGAGTACCAGCAGAAGACCAGCGATATACTGGCGCACGTGGCCGAACAGCTCGGCACCACACCGGAAAATGCGCCCGCAAGAATCACGGCCTTACAGGAAGAACTGAACGCCAGCCGCAAGCAGATCGAAAAGCTGCGCCGCGATATCGCCCGCAGCAGCTTCGACGCGATGATGAGCAAGCTGGAAGAAGTCAAAGGCGTACCGACGCTGATCGCGCTGCTGACGGACACACCGATGGAAACCCTGCGGGAGATGTCCGACTGGTTCCGGGGCAAGGTCAAGAGCGGCGTATTTGTGGTCGGCAGCGACACCGAAGGCAAGCCGCAGTTGATGGTATCCGTCACCGATGATCTGACCAAAAAAGGGCTGAACGCGGGGAACATCATCAAGGCCATCGCACCCATCGTCGGCGGTGGTGGCGGTGGACGCCCCAACATGGCGCAGGCGGGCGGCAAGGACAGCAGCAAACTGCGCGAGGCGCTGGAAAAAGCCCGCGAGGTCATCGCCGACAGCTACAACGGTTAATTGATCCGGAGAGCGCCCATGAGCCAGCGTCCTGAATTCGTCCAGATTGAAGCCGGGGAAGATGTCAGCTCCATCAAGGATCGGCTGTCGTTTCTGCGTGGGCAGCGTGTGCTGCTCATCTGGCCGGAAGAAGGCACAGCACTGACTCGTAAGCTCGACCTCGTGCTGATCCAGCGCGAGGCCATGCGCCGCGCGATCAGGTTGGCGCTCGTGACGCATGACCCGGAAGTCATCAAGAACGCCACCGAACTCAATATCAGCACGTTCGAGACGATTGGCGCAAGCGAACGAGGACGCTGGCGGCGTGGGCGCTCGAAGGTGTTTACCAATCGCCAGCAGCGCCCCAAGGACGAACCCGAAGCCGAAAGCCTGATGCCCGTCGCCAGCCGGGTGCGCGGCGATGGTGACGATATTTCCCCGCTGCGGCGGTGGGGCTTTCGGCTGGCCTTCATCGCCGCAATGCTGGCGGTCGTGGGCGGCGTGACCTATGTCGTCGTGCCCGGTGCGACGGTCGATCTCACACTGGCCGAACAGCAGGTGGAAGCCAGCGTGGACATCACCGCTGACCCTTCCCGGCTGAATGACGAAGTCGATGTGGAAAATGCCGTCATCCCGACGCGCATCATCCGTCTGGACATCGAAGACTCGACCTCGATTCCCACAACCGGGCAGCAAACGCTGGAAAGTGTGCAGGCCATCGGCAGCGTCACGTTTATCAACCGCACGGCCAGCACCGTCAGTATTCCGCTTGGGACAATTGTCAGCACAGGTACGGGCGGAACGCCTGTTCAGTTCCGCACCACACAGGAACTCTCACTTCCCGCCGGGGACGGTCAGGAAGCGGAAGCCGCCATAGAAGCGATGCCCAATTCCGCTGGCGATGTGGGCAACGTCCCGGCCAACGTGATTAATGTGGTGGTCGGGCCGCTGGAAAACAGTCTGAGCGTCATCAACCGTGCGCCCACGTTCGGCGGGCAGAACCGCACCGTCGGCGTCGTCACTGAAACCGACGCGGAACTACTGCTGGGTGCGCTGCGTCAGCAGTTGCAATCACGCGCATTTGCCGACATGCAGCCGCTGATTGGCGAGTCACAGTTCATTATTGACGAGTCGATCCGCATTGCCGAGGAACGCGAGGATGCGCGGCAGTTCAGCGCTGAGGTCGGCGATGTAGCCGACACGCTTACCCTCACCATGCGCGTTACCGTCGAGGCGATTGCGGTGGATGAACAGCTTGGGCAGCAGATCGTCTTCGCGCGGATGGCCGACCAGATCGAGCGCGGGCGCGTGATTCGGCCTGAGTCCATCACCTATCGACGTGGTGCGGCGACGGTAAATGCTGACGGCACCATCACCTTTAACATGACCGGAAATGCACTGGTCGCCGGGCAGATCGACAGCGCCCAGTTGCAGCAGCGCCTCGCGGGGCGACCACTGGATGACGTGCTGACATACCTCATGCGCGAAGTCGATGTGGCGGAAGGCACCAGCCCCAGCATCACCCTCTCACCCGACTGGTTCAGCCGAATGCCGCTTCTGCCACAGCGCATCACGATTCGCGCAGCGCAGCCATCTTGATGGCCGCCTTCGTAAAGACCGCCTTATGACAAGCAACCCCTTTCCCGGAAAACTGCTTGGAATCGATCACGGCCTCAAGCGCATCGGCGTGGCTGTGAGCGATGCCTCGCGGCTGGTCGCCCGTGAACTGACGATCATCCATCGCAAGTCCAAAGCGGAGGACTTTGTCAGGCTGAACCAGATCACGCAGGAGCAGCAGGTCGTGGCGGTGGTGATCGGGATGCCGTCAAAGGGCGATATTCCCGACGAGGTGTATACCCACGCCGATAAGGTGCGTACCTGGGCAGAGCGTTACGCCGAAACAACCACACTGCCGATGGTCTTCTGGGACGAACATCTGACCAGCCTGGACGCCCTCGAACTGGCGAAGCAGAAACGCCGCAAAAGCACCGACCCCATTGATGATCTCGCCGCCCGCCTCATCCTGCAAAGCTATCTGGATGCCCTGCGCGACGGCCTCGCGCAGCCCCCTGAACCCCCATCCGAGTGACCCTCGTCATCTGTTCCATCTACCGGCTTAACGCTATAATCCCGCGCATCCTGGCAGGCCTTTGGCTTGCCTCTGAAGAAATTCAACAACGGAGAACGCTGGCTTGGAACGTTCCTGTAGGACAATCGCCCTGCTGCTGGTGGCGCTGGTCGTCGTCGCCCTGATGTGCATGGGATTTATTTTTCTATTGTTCGGCGACGACCTGCTTGATTTCGCCCGCATTGCCGCCGTGCGCTTCTCGCTGGCGGGTCGGCAGGCCGAACTCGACACCCCCGCCGGAACCAGTACAGAATTGGTGCGCTTCACCATTAACCCCGGCGATACGCCGCCTGTGATCGGCCAGAATCTTTCTGCAGCAGGCCTGATTAATGACGCCGCGCTGTTCACCGATTACGTTCAGGCTGAGCGGCTGGATGTGGAACTGGAAGCCGGGACGTACTTCCTGACGCAAACACAGACCATCCCCGAAATCGCCCTCGCCCTGACCGACTCGCGCAACAGCCAGATTACCTTCACGATTCTGGAAGGCTGGCGCATCGAAGAGATCGCCGCCGCCATCGACACCAATCCTCTGTTCGGCTTTACAGGCGCGGACTTCCTGACCGTTGTTGGGCCAGGAGCAGAGGTTACGCCTGAATTCCGCGAGTTCGTAGGGCTTCCGGCAGGCGCATCACTCGAAGGCTTCCTGTATCCCGACACCTACATCCTGCCACCAGACACGACCGCCGAAGGGCTGCGCGATCTGCTGCTGGAGACGTTTGAACTGGAAATCGGCGCTCAGCTTCCCCAGGATGCCGCCGCGCAGGGCTGGTCGCTGTTTGAGGTGGCGACCCTGGCTTCAATTGTTGAACGGGAAGCGGTCGTCAGCGAGGAGCAGCCGTTGATCGCGGGCGTGTATCGCAATCGGCTGGACATCAATCAGCGGCTCGAAGCCGACCCGACCGTGCAGTATGGCAAAGCCCGCATCGGGGACTGGTGGCCGGGCATCACCCGCGCCGATTACACCAACGTTGTCTCGCCCTATAACACGTACCTCAACAACGGCCTGCCCCCCGGCCCAATTGCCAATCCGGGGTTGGCGGCGATTCAGGCGGTGGTCTACCCCGAAGCGTCCGACTTTTTCTACTTCCGCGCTGACTGCCGTACCGACGGACGGCATGACTTCGCCCGCACCTTTGAAGAACATCTTGCGAATGGCTGTTAAGAGCAGTCAGAAGCGATGAGCAATGAGGTTTTGATCTCGTACAGGTACGCCCTCTTCCACGTCTTCAGATTGCATCTGCAAAGGGCGTGGGCTGGCTGCTGCGTTTGCGCGGTGATCGTTCTCGTCACGGCAGGGTGTGGCGTTACACGAACCGAGTCGCCCCATTTCGTCGCGCTGCTGGCGCCCTTTGAAGGCCGCTACCGCGAGATCGGCTATCAGGCCTTAGACGCGGCGCAGCTGGCGCTGGCGCAAAGCCGTTTGCAGGAGCCGATAGACGTGCTGGCTGTGGATGACGGCGGCAGCGTCGAAAGCGCTGTGCTTCGGGCACGGGCGTTATCTTCAAACCGTCAGGTGGTAGCGGTCATCGTGCTTGGGTATGCGGCAACGGATGATGCGACGTTGAGCGCGTTTGGCGATCTGCCTGTGATCGTCGCAGGTCATTGGGGCGCCACTTCCTCAGCCGATAACATTTTTTTGATGGCACCCACTGAGTTGCCAGAGGCGTTGACGATTTCGCCACGTATTGACATTCTGGATGCGGCTGCGCTGGAAGTACCCCTTGTCGGTGGCGAGATTTTTGCGCTGGAACAGTTGGCCGACCTGCGGAACGACCTCACCGGAATCACCCTCATCAGCAGCGCATCTTTGCCCGATGAGGACTTCCGCCAGCGTTATCTGGCGACTGATGCGTTTGCGCCGGAACCGAATCTGATTGCGACGCAGACTTATGAAGCGATGCACTGGTATCTGGACGGCTTGCCACCGCGCGAACACCCCCTGTATTTCTACACTTACAACGAGCAGGGTCAGTTAGAGCCTGCCGAAGCCGTGCCATAAAGCGTGTCGTAGAACAGCGGCAGCGGTTCAACCGCGCTCGCGCTGTAGGCAATCGCCTGCGTGACCAGTTGGCGGCTGCGTTCCAGCTTGTGCGCATCGTTAGCATGAATCGTCAGCAGACGATCACCTGCCTTTACCGGGTCGCCGACTTTGACGTGAACCTCCACGCCCACCGCCAGATCAATCGAGTCGGTTTTCTTCTCGCGCCCAGCGCCCAGTTCAAAGACTGCCTGCGCGATTCCTTTCGCATCCACCTGCCCGATGGTTCCGCTTTGCACGGCTTCCACCGTTTCGATCAGGGACGCTTTCGGCAGGCGGTCAGGGTCATCAATCACGGCCACATCGCCGCCCTGCGCCTCGACCATCTCACGGAATTTCGCCAGCGCCGCGCCATTTTCAAGCTGCCCTTGCAGCATCCCCTGTGTTTCAGCCACATCGTTCCAGCGCTGCCCGCGCCCCGCCAGCCGCAGCATGTGCGCCGCTACATGCAGGCAGTGTTCACGCAAATCCTGCACTCCCTTTCCGTTCAGCGTCTCAATCGCTTCGCGCACTTCCAGCGCATTCCCGACTGCTGACCCCAACGGCTGATTCATATCCGACAGCAGCGCGGTCACATCGCGCCCTGAAAGGCGGCCAATATCGACCATCATCTGTGCCAGTTGGCGAGCTGCGTCCAGCGTTTCCATAAAGGCACCGCTGCCCACCTTCACATCCAGCACAATGCCGTTGGCTCCGGCGGCCAGCTTCTTGCTCATGATGCTGCTGGCGATCAGCGGCAGGCTGGCAACCGTCGCCGTCACATCGCGCAGTGCGTACAGCTTGCCATCGGCGGGCGCCAAAGCCTTGCTCTGCCCGGCCAGCACCAGTCCTCGTTCCCTTGCCTGAGTGCGAAAGGCGGATTCAGAAAGATCGCTGCGAAAGCCTGGAATCGAATCCAGCTTATCCAGCGTCCCGCCGGAAAGTCCTAAACCGCGCCCGCTCATCTTGGCAACGCGAACGCCGCACGAAGCGACCAGCGGCAGCACGACCAGCGAGGTTTTGTCGCCCACGCCTCCTGATGAGTGCTTATCCACGATATAATCGGCGATATCGGACAGGTCGAGCATTTCACCGGAACGCGCCATTGCCAGCGTCAGCGCGGTTGTTTCTTCCGGCGTCATCCCCCGCAGGAAGACGGCCATCAGGAAGGCGGCGGCCTGATAATCGGGTACGTCGTCGCGGGTGTAGGCGTCAATAAACCAGGAGATTTCAGCGTCCGTCAGGGTGTGTCCGTCACGTTTTTTTTCAAGAATGTCCACTGCGCGCACGAATTATTCTCCCGATAGCAAAGGCAAATCACCGTGATCGAAGTCGTGGCAGCATTTTTCCTCTATGCCGTCGTCCACAGTCTGCTTGCAGGGAAACGGGCAAAGCAGACGGTTCGGAAGTGGTTGGGCGAACGTGCCTATCACGGTTTGTACCGGATAGGATACAACATTTTCGCCGTGTTAACCGTCCTGCATCTCATTCCTGGTGATGGACGCGCCACGCCCAAATTTACACACAATTTACACATGGGGATGACAAAACCCGGTTTCAAGCATTAAAATTCCGCGCATTGGTTCAATGGTTTCAGTTTTTGGAGTACACGTTAATCTCATGTCTACTGTACAAAAAGCGCTTTCCCGCACCAATCCAAAGCAGCAGCAGCTTACCTTCATCGCCGTGATCGTTGTCGTGGCGATTGCGGCGGCGGCGCTGTTTATCATCCTCTCGAACAATGAGGGCGTTTCCAGAGGCGTTGATTACAGTACACTTCCCCAATCGCGCACCCCTGATGGGGGCTTTGTCCTGGGTGATCCCAACGCACCTGTTACCCTGGTCGAGTTTGCCGATTTCTTCTGCCCGGTCTGCCAGGGGTACAAAAGCACGGTTGATCGCTTCATCGAGGAGTATGTCGCCACAGGCCAGGCGAAGTTTGAATATCGCTTCCTGCCCACCCGCGCCAGCCAGTCCTCCACCTTCGCTGCACAGATTGCCGAATGTGTGGCCGAAGAAGACGAAAGCCGCTTTTGGGAAGCCTATGATGTGATGTTCAACTACGCCAGCGGCGCGGGACAGGATGACCGCATTGGTCAGCATGTGGCCGACCGTCTTGGGATGGACTATGCTGATCTGCTTGACTGCGCCAGCAGCGCGACCCAATATCAGACGGACCAGCGCCTCGCCAATCAGCTTGAGATCACGGGTACACCGGGGATTCGCGTTCGCTATGGGGACAGCCAACCACAGTTGATCGCGCCCCAGTTCACGACAGGCGAAGTGCCATTCAGCCAGCTTGAGGCCATCATCCTGGCCGCCCAGGTCGGACAATAAGCGAAAATCGATACGAGGAGCAACCGATGCCCCAAACGGACGCCTTCATTGCCAACAGTACCCCGTTTATCCAGTGGATGCTGGACTGGAAATCTGGTCTTCAGCCCCTTTCATTGACGGAACTGGTCAGGGAAGGCGCGGACAAGGTCGGGATTGTGTCGGTCGATGTGATTAAAGGGTTCTGCACGGTGGGGCCGCTGGCCTCACCGCGCGTCAATAACATCATCGAACCAATTACACAGTTGTTCCGAATGGCGTGGGACTGCGGGATTCGCGACATCGCACTCCCACAGGACACCCACCCCGCCGATGCCGTTGAGTTCGGCAGCTATGCCCCCCACTGCATCCGGGGCACGGAAGAATCGGAAACGGTCGAAGCCTTTAAGGCGCTGCCCTTCTTCGACCAGTTGACCGTGATCGAGAAGAATTCCATCAACGCCGGACTTGCGCCTGCTTTTAACGATTGGCTGCGCACCCGGTCGCACATCAAAAACTGGATCATCGTCGGCGACTGCACCGACCTGTGTACCCATCAACTGGCGATGCACGTCCGGCTGAGCGCGAATCAGAATCAGCAGGCCGGGGTGCGCGTCGTGCTTCCCGTCAATACGGTTGATACCTATGACCTTCCGGTCAGCGTCGCACAGCAGATCGGCGCAGTACCGCATGACGCGGAATTCCTGCATCTGGTGTTCCTGTATCACATGATGCTCAACGGTGTGGAAGTCGTCACGAAGATTACGGCCTGAGCCATGCGAACGGTTGAATGGCACAACGGCGCGGTACGGATGATCGACCAGCGGCAGATCCCCTGGGCCCTCATCCACGTCGATTTGCTGACCTATCAGGCGGTGGGCGCTGCTATCAGCGATATGACCGTGCGGGGCGCACCTGCGATTGGCGCGGCGGCAGGGTTCGGGATGGCGCTGGCAGCGCAGCAGAGCGCGGCGAAAACCATCCCTGGCCTGCTGGACGATCTTCACGAGGCCGCGGCCAGACTGAAGGCTGCGCGTCCTACGGCTGTCAACCTCGCCTGGGCGGTTGATCGCATGATAGGCGCGGCGAACAATCCCGAAATGAAAACCCCTGACGAACTGCGCCAGCACCTGCTGGAAGAAGCGCAGCGCATCGCCGATGAAGATATCGCGATCAATCAGCAGATGGCACAGCACGGCGCAACGCTGATTCAGGATGGCTTCACTATCATGCACCACTGCAACACAGGCGCACTGGCGACTGTCGATTATGGCACGGCGCTGGGGGTGATTCGGTGTGCCCACGAGCAGGGCAAGAAGATTCACGTCCTGCTGGATGAAACCCGCCCGCGCCTGCAAGGGGCGCGTCTCAGCGCATGGGAGCTGGAACAGCTCGGCGTACCGTATGACATTATCCCCGATACGGCATCCGGCTACTTCCTGCAAAAAGGCGAGGTGGATCTGGTGCTGGTCGGGGCGGACAGGGTCGCAGCCAATGGCGACTTTGCCAACAAAATCGGCACGTATCAGGTCGCGGTGCTGGCAGCAGAGAACAACGTACCCTTTTACACCGTCGCCCCCACCTCGACGGTTGATCTGGCGCTGCCGGACGGCACACATATCCCGATTGAAGAACGCGATAAGGCCGAAGTCCTCTCGCCCTACGGCACACCGCTTGTCCCGGCACATTTCAAAGCCCGCAACCCCGCCTTCGATGTCACACCGCACCGCTACCTCGCCGGTATTGTGACCGAAAAAGGCATCATCCGCGCACCCTTCACCGAGTCGTTACTCCGCCTCTTTGCTTCCGGCATCCGCGTCGTCGGTGACTAAAGGCGGTTCTGCTGCAACAGGGGGCACTTGTTCTGTCGGCGGCGGGATGGATGGTGTGACCAGCGGCGACGCTTCTGAGTCTCTGGGCTTCTTCGCCCGTTCAATCACTGCTCGGATGCGCCCCTGATCTTCCCTTATATACGTTTCAAAAGCCACCGGCACCCGCTCATAATCGACCACTAGTGGGTAGAACGTCGAGTCGTTAAAGGTCTGCTGATACGCCTGATCCAGCTTCAGCACAGCGTGATTGGCGGTGTTTAAGGGGATATCGACAGACGGAATCGGCTCATCAACGCCCCAGGCACTCAGGCGCGGAGTCGGGCTGCCGGGTTCGGTCAGCAGCACATAATAGGGCTGGGCACCGGGGTAGCCTGCGGCATAGGAAGGCACTGCCGCGACAGCAGGCCGAATCTCGTGCAGGTAGTCAATCTCTACAAGACACAGCCCTTTCTCGATAATCTGCTTGCGACGGTGGCCGTATTTGACGTAACCCGTCCCTGGCTGCTTGTTAACCGGCGACAGCAGTTCAATGCACACCACCGCCCGCCGACTGACAGCCTCGTAAATCACAATGCTGGTGTAGACATCCTCGTACAGCGCGAGCGAGGCAGCCTGCAATAGTTTTTCCGCGCGCGTGTAATAGCCTTCGGGCAGTTCTGCATTCAACACCCGCTGGATGTGGATGATGTGCTCATTATGAAAACTGTCCCACTCTGCCATCTGGTTCTGGAGCAGACTGTTCAAATGGGCATTCACGCCCTGATACACGTTGGTTTTGGAAAGCACGGGCATAATTTTATTCCCAGAAATCCGCAGGCAGCGCCAGTTCGTGCGCTGGTCGCCTGCCCGTCCGTTCAATACCTTCCCATCCTGCCGCCATCAGCTCGACATAATCGGGATAGTCGGACTGCGTCGTGAACTGCCATTCAGCAATGGTGCGCACCTGAAGCCGTTCTCTGGCGCGGCGCATCGTCACGATAAACGGCAGGCGTTGATAGAGCGCGAGCACATGCTGTTCACTGCGAGAGGCATCTCCCCGACGGGCGACCATCCCCAGCGCGGAGGCTAACCGCTTGCTATCCGCCGGCCCGCGAAATGCCCACATCTGGCGCGGCGAATTGTCATCGGCCAGCAGCGGCACAATGGCGTAGGGTTCATCGGCACGAACTTCGTCCAGCAAAATCACCGCAGGATTTTTCGCAAGCGCTGCGCCAATCTGCTCCCCAAACGTCATCCCCGGATCGGTATCGCTCGGCCAGCGAACGGTCAGCCGTTGCGCATCCTTCGGCAAATGCAGTTCACCCGCTCGTTCGACGGCGACCATGCCCTGCCCGTCGGAAGCCAGGTTTGCCAGCATCGCCAGCAGCGTGCTTTTGCCGGACTCCGCCTCCCCTACGACGATCACACCGTGTGGGGACTGGGCAATCGCCCGCAAAAGCTGCGCGGCATTCTGTGGCAGCACACCCGCCTCGACCATCGATTCCAGAGTTGGAGGCTGTGGGGGATGAAGGCGAATATCCGCCGTGTACTGAAACGTGACCGGGGGCATCGCCAGGTTGAGGCAGATGCGGCGGTTGTTCACCCGCAGCCCCAATTCCATAATGGGATATTCCTCATTCAACTGCACCCCGGCTTCCCGCGCCAACCGCCGGATCATCTTGCGCAGATGAGGTTCGTCTTCGAAGATGGGATCGATTTTCGTTAAATCAGCATGACCATAGCGTACTGAGGCTTTATCCGGCCCTTCCAGCAGAATCGTCGTGATGCGCTCATCAGCAAACAGACCGTCGAGCGGCCCATAGGAGAACAACTCGGCATAGGCGCGGCGCATGAGGTCGGCTTTTTCATCGGCGCTGATCTGCACACCTTCCACTGCCAGCACATAATCGACCGTGCCCAGCAGCAGTTTGAGCCGCTTGCCTTCGGTATCGGCTTCCAGAAGCGGCTGCGAGTCTGTCCCATGTTCGTCAATAAAGGCATTCACGATGCGTTCGAGCAGCGCCGCCTGTGAGACCATCCGCCGCCCGCCGCGCCCTTCCATGAACTGCGGTTCGCGCCCTGTGTCGTCGTGCTGGCGGCGGATTTCATCCAGAAAGCTCCAGTTGGAAGCACTGCTGCTTCCGTTCTGATCGTCGTTGGTCATTCAATTTCCCCTACAAACCTGCTAAATCCACCGGGCGCAAATCCGGGTTATCCCCCGGCAGCCGTCCCACTTTAGGCACATCCACCCACTGCCCTCGTACCTTTATGCGCACGACATCCATTGTAAAGTCGGTGTTCGTGGCTTTGTCGTTTGTAAGAAAGGTCGAACCGACGCCGTAGCTGTCCACAGGGACGCCTTCCCGCTCGAAGCGTTCGATCTTGTCGCGGTTGAAGCCGCCGCTGACGACGATCTGTATCTGACGGCAGTAATCTTTGGCTGCCTCCTGCCACTGCGGTGGGACGTTCCACCCTTCCCAGGCGTGATCGAGCGCCTCGCGCACCACGCGCACCAGCCTGGGGCTTACCCCGCGCTCGTCCCCTTCTGCCAGCGAAACGTCCAGCATATTCGCGCTCGTATCCATGCGAATGCCATCCAGCGTCCAGCGTCGCTGCTCGGTTTCGTCGCCCGCTTGCAGCGCGGCCAGATAATGCGGCCAGTAGGCGTCCAGTGTCGCCCGCGCCGCGCCGACCGAGTCATTATTGAAATCGACCAGCACAATACGCGGTGTCTCGACCGGAATATGACGCGCAAAGGCCAGCATCGCTTCGGCAGTGTCGGCAAGGAAAGTGGCGATGATGGCATGGGGAATCGTCCCGCCGCCGCGCCCGCCCCACCAGGATGCGCCCGCGTCCGTGCTGACCAGCGGCCTCATGCTGCGTCCGGTTTCCTGGTTATGGCGCTGCACCGCAAGCCGGTAGGCATAGCCGTCGATAGCCTGGGTCTGTGGCAGATCAAAGCGGGCGGGGAAGAACAGCACCCCTTTACCCTTGCTCACCTGCAAAATGTTATAGACGTTGGTGGCGATTCGGCTGGCACGGCTGAGCACACCGAGCATGGTCGTTTCCAGCAGCGTGAAATCACGGTAGCGCCCGCGAATCTCGATAACTGTACTGACCGTTTGCGGGTTGCCTTCGTAGTGCGTCATCACACCGTCTTCAACTGAGACAACTTCCAGATCGTTCCAGGTTTCGATGAACTGTTCACCTTCAAAGTAACCCGTCGCGTGGCGCAGCATCGACAGCGCAATATCGGTGCCTGCAATCAGGGCATAGGGCGCACGTCGGTTGAAAATCTGCGCCTCGACAATCGTATCACCAAGCGCTGTCCCCGTTGGATCAACCGGAAGCGCACGCGGTGACAACCCGGCAAAGGTATAACCCTCCCGGTTCAGCCCTTCCAGGATGCGCACGATATTGGTGAAGTAGCGGTCGCTGTAAAAGCCGCGCCGCAGTCCGTCCACATCCAGCTTAAAGACCGCATTGGTCAAGCGCTGCTGATCGAAAATCGACATGGGCCTCTTTCTGCTCGCGGCAAATTTATCCTACTCAGCAATTTTTAAGATGGTATAATCTTCGCCCGGTTGGTCGGGAAGCAATTTCCACAAATACCCGGCCCAGGGTTGATTCGATACAGGACAAACATGGACATCATTGTAACAGGGTCAGTGGCCTATGACTATTTGATGCGCTTCCCCGGCCACTTCACCGAGCATCTGATCGGTGAAGAACTGCATCAGGTCAGTCTCAGCTTTCTCGTGGATGAAATGACCAAGCACTGGGGCGGGGTGGCGGCCAACATCTCTTTCAGCATGGCGCTGCTGGGGCTGCGCCCGCGTGTGATGGCGACGGTGGGGCGGGATTTCCCCGATTATCGTCAATGGCTGGAAAATGTGGGCGTGGATACCAGCCTCGTCCGCCAGATCGACGAGGTATTTACTGCGTCGTTTTTCGCCAACACCGATCTGGACAACAACCAGATTGCCTCGTTCTATAACGGCGCGATGGCCTACGCCAAGCATTATCGGCTGTCGGACGCGATCACAAGCAAGCCGGAGTTGGTCATTATCTCGCCCAACGACCCGCAGGCCATGAGCAACTACTCCCAGGAATGCCGCGAGCAGGGCATCCGCTTTATTTATGACCCCAGCCAGCAGGTGCCACGCCTGAGCGGTGAAGAACTCCATCGCGACATGCAGGGAGCCTATGCGATGGTGGTCAACGCCTACGAAGCGGGCATCATCAGCCAGAAGACCGGGCTGTCGCTGGAAGAGCTGCGCAAGACCATCGACATCCTCGTGATTACCCAGGGTGGCCGGGGTTCCCACATCTACACCAATGGCGATGTGATCGAGGTTCCGGTTTTCCCGCCGAAGGAAATCAAAGACCCTACGGGTGTCGGTGATGCCTACCGCGCCGGGCTGATTTACGGCCTGGTGAAAGGCTGGCCGCTGAAGCTTTCGGGCGAGGTCGGTGCCCTGTGCGCCACCTATGTGCTGGAGCAAGTTGGTACGCAGAATCATCGTTTCACTCTGCCGGAATTCGTGCAGCGCTTCCGCAGCCATTTCGATGATAATGGTTTGCTGGAAGAAATGGTGCAACCAACCGCGACCTCTATGTAAGCCATACCAGCAGAGTGGAGTGTCGCTTCGGAAAAATTTCATAAGCACCGGGCGACACACCGTTTATCCTATGCTAAAATGCCCGCGTTTGCGGGCACATCAATTTCGTGAATCTGGGCAAGCAACCAGTAGAGTAACCTTCAGGAGCAAACATGACCGTAGAACATGACGTGAAAGACATCGGCCTGGCGACGGGCGGACGCTATCGCATTCAGTGGGCAGAACAGGAAATGCCCGTGCTGCGTGCCATTATGGAACGCTTTGAAAAAGAAAAACCGCTCAAGGGAATTCGCATTTCGGCCTGTCTGCATGTCACGACCGAAACCGCCAACCTGATGCGCACCCTCCAGGCTGCTGGCGCGGATGTCGTGCTCTGCGCCTCCAACCCGCTTTCGACCCAGGATGATGTGGCTGCGTCGCTCGTCGCCCACGACGAAATCCCGGTGTATGCGATCAAGGGTGAGGACAACAACACCTACTACGACCACATCACCGCCGCGCTCGACCACAAACCCCATATCACGATGGACGACGGCGCTGATCTGGTGAGCGTGATCCACAAGACTCGCCGTGAACTGCTGGAAGACATTCGCGGCGGGACGGAAGAAACCACGACCGGCGTCATCCGCCTGCGGGCGATGGCGAAGGACGGCGCACTGGCCTTCCCCATCATTGCCGTGAACGACAGCAACACCAAGCATATGTTCGACAATCGCTACGGCACCGGGCAGAGCACTATTGACGGCATCGTCCGCGCCACTAACATCCTGCTGGCCGGGCGCACCGTCGTGGTCGCGGGCTACGGCTGGTGCAGCCGAGGCATTGCCAGCCGCGCACATGGCATGGGCGCGAACGTGATCGTGACCGAAATTGACCCGCTGCGCGCACTGGAAGCCTTGATGGACGGCTACCGCGTGATGCCGATGGAAGAAGCCGCCTCCATCGGCGACATCTTCATCACCGCGACGGGCGACATTAATGTGCTGGATGTGGCGCACTTTGCCAAGATGAAGCACGGCGCGATTGTCTCCAACTCCGGCCACTTCAACGTCGAAATCAACCTCAAAGGCCTGCGCGAGATGAGCAAGGAAGACCCGCGCCTGGTTCGCCCGTTCGTGGAAGAATACGTGGTGAACGGTGGCAAGGCGATCTATGTGCTGGGCGAAGGCCGCCTGATCAACCTGGCCGCCGCCGAAGGGCACCCCGCCAGCGTGATGGACATGAGCTTTGCCAATCAGGCGCTTGGCGCGGAATACATGATTAAGAATGCCGCCAACCTCACCCCCAACGTTTATACGATCCCCGACGACATCGACCGTGAAATCGCTCGCCTCAAGCTGGAAGCGATGGGCGTGAATATCGACAGGCTGACCCCTGAACAGGAAGAATACTTGAACCAGTGGGAAGAAGGCACCTGAGAATAACCCGGCTTTGATGCAGTGCGCCGTGCCCACCGGGTACGGCGCTTGTTTACCGGGCGAAATGATTCGTTCAGGAGAACACAAATGAAGCAAATGCGACGTTTTTTGAGCATCGGTGTTTCGGCAGCGCTCCTGCTGGCGCTCGGCCTGTTCATCACCAGTGCGCAGGATGAACCGACCGACGGTGTGGCACGGTTCGTCCATGTCGTGCCGGGGGTAGAGCCGATTGATGTTTTTGTGAATGGCACCCTGACCGTGACCAACCTTGCCTTCGGGGAGGCGACGGGCTACATCAACCTCCCGGCAGGTGAGCATACCGTCACCGTTCGGCAGGTGGGACAGCCGACCACGCTCTGGGAACAGACCATCACGGTTGACGGCACTAAGCCAACCACCTGGATTGCGTCCAGCCTCGATCTGCCGCAGTTCGCGCCCTATCAGGATTTGTTTGAACCCCTCGCCCTGGGCAGCGCCCGCTTTATGATTATCCACGCGCTTGAGGGCGCACCGGGCGTAGACCTGCTGGCAGGCAGCGATTCCATTATCACTGATCTGCAATACAGCCAGTTCCTCGGCACGATTGATATTCCCTCCAACGTCTATGAAATCGCCGCACTGGTCGCGGGCACCGAAGACGAGGTCATCGAGCCGATTGCGCTTCCGCTGGTGGCGGGCGAGTCGCAGATGTTCATCCTGTACGGTACGCCCGACGAACCGGAAACAATGCTGATTTCCGCGCCTGTGCCCGCTGCTGATGAGGCGGGTTTCGTCCGGATCGTACACGGCGCGGGGGAAGCCCCTGACGTGGACGTTTACGTCAACGAAGTTCTGATCGTCCCCGCGCTTTCCTTCGGTCAATACACGGAACATCTGGCGCTGGAAGCAGGCGATTACACGGTGGAACTGCGCGGCGCTGGCACGACCGAAACCGTGCTGGAAGCCGATCTCACGGTAGAAGCGGGCACGGCACAGACCATTGTGGCGCTGGAAGCCGAGGACGGTGTCACCGTCGGCGTGTTTGCCGATGACATCAGCGGTGTTACCCCACAGGAAGCTGCGCTGAGCGTTATCAATACCTTACCGGGTGAAGCCACTGTTTCCGTTACGCTGGATGAAACGGCGCTGGCGGAAGAACTGCCGTCCGGCGAAAGCAGCAGCGCAACCGTGATTGATCCGGTGATCGCCTCGCCTTCCGTCACCTTTACGATTGAAGGTGCCAGCCCGACGGTTGACCTTGACCCGGTCGTGTTCTACGGCGGTGTCTATTACAACCTGATCGCGCTGGGCGGCTCCTCACCCCGGCTGATCGTCGCGCCAACCTATCTGGCTCAAACCCTGGGCAGCGCTCCGGGTGCCGAAGATGCGGCGCCTGTGGTAGAGGCCGAACCGACCGAGGCTGAGGTTGTGGAAGCAACCGAAGTCGTTGTCGCGGTGCCCGCCACACCTACCCCTGCCGCTGCCCAGCCGACTCAGCCCGTTGTTGCAGCGACACCTGTCCCCAGCCTGCCGACCGCCCGCGTCGTGCTTGATCCCGGCGCCAATCTCCAGCTTCGCCAGTATCCCAATTCTGACGCGCTCTCCCTCGGCCTGGCGCCGTCGGGTTCAACGCTGCTCGTCAACGGTCGTGAAGGCGCTCCGGTTGACCCGACTGGCGCGGAAATTCCGCTGCCCAGCGGTGAACTATTCCAGGACCCGGCCCTGCTGCTGGAAAGCGAACAGACCGATCTCGTTCCAGGCGAGACATGGCTGAACGTAACCTTTAACACGGCGGACGGCGGCGCGATTACGGCGTGGGTTAATGCCCAGTACGTGGACGTGCGTGCGCCCAACGGCGGCGATCAGCGGCTTGCCGAACTTCCCACCATCCCCGGCAACCAACCGGGCGAAGCAGTCAATACAGCGGTTGCGCCGCCACCCGTGCAGGAAGATCGCGTTGTGGTGGTCGTCACAGGGCTGGAGGCGACCGTGAATCTCAATATCCGGCGTGTGCCCGATCCAAACGCGGAAGTGCTGGCGCGTGTTCCCAACGGCACCGAACTGGAATTCAACGGGCTGGGCGCGTCGCGCAACTGGGTGTTCGTGCGCTACACGGCTGATACGGGCAGCATCGTCACAGGCTGGGTAAATATCGGCTTTGTCGAGTTCCGTTTCCGCGACCAGCGCATCGAACCGGGCGATCTGGAAGTGCGCGGGCTGCTGCTGACCGCTGATGAAGCGACCGAGCGTGGTGAAATCACGCAGGGCACCGGGCAGGCTGTTCAGCCGACGGCGGATGTGCTAGCCGATGTGTTCGTCGCCGAACCGCTCGTGAACGCTAACGCGAACCTGAACCTGCGACGCAACCCGACCGACCAGGCCGAAGTGCTGGCGCGAATTCCAGCAGGCAGCCGTGTCGTCATTACAGGGCGCACTGCCGACAGCCTGTGGTTGCAGGGCATCTTTGACGACCAGACCGGGTGGGTCGCGGCCTCGTTCGTGCGCCTGACTTTCAACGGGCGCACCGCTGATGTAAGCGAACTTCCCGTGATCGAAGTTACGCTGCCCGTGCTGACACCGGGGGCAGCAGCAACCCTGCCGCCCACAATCACGCCGACACCGACCGGCAGCGCGGGGTAAAGCGCATCAGTGCGCACGGTACAAAGTTCAGGAATTCGTTAGTCCAGAAGTCCCGTTTGCGGAAGGCACACCCCTCCGCAGCGGGACTTCGTGCTATCATGGCCTGTGCTGCACCGACATTGTGCGTCTGGAGGGGGAACTCATGCGACCATTGATTCAACTGCTGCTGTTCTGCCTGGCTGTGGTGCTGACCGCCTGTGGTGGAAGCACACCCCAACAGCCTGAGCCGGATAATGCGGCCATTCCGACGCAGGTCACGCTGGAAGCCCCTACCGCGACCATCCTTCCCACGCCCACTGTTTCCCGTGAACGCGGCACCCTGCGCATTCTTCATGCCGTGCCTGACGGCCCACAGATCAATGTGCTGCTGGACGAGGCAGAAATCGCCCGGCAGATGCGCTATACAACCTATACACAGCCCACCGAAACATCAGCAGGCGAGCACACCCTGAGCATCGTCCCTGTCGATACGACCAATGAAAATCCGCAGCCGCTTTTAACGCAGGCCATCACCGTCGCACCCAATAGCGCTGTGATTGTCGTGTTCACCGGAACCGCTGATGCCCCTGCCCTTTCGGTATTTCCTGAAAACAGTGAAGCGCTGAGTCCGAACGAAAGCCGTGTGAGTTTCATCCATGCCATCCCGCGCGGGGTGGACGTGACTCTCTACGACAGCACCACCCCTCTGACCGATCCTGTTCCTTTTGGGCAGATTTCGAGCGCCTACAATCTGCCGACAGGTACGCACACCCTGGAGTTCCGGGCGGGTGATAGCCTGCTGACCACCTTCCGGCTCAACGCCCTGCCCCGCACGACCACCACACTCGCGCTGATTGGAAAGGCAGACGATCCGACCAGTCTGCGTGTGATCGAATTCGCCACGCGCGTTCCCGGCCAGTCGCAGCTTCGCGTGGTGAATGCTGCGCCTGATCTTCCCGCCATCGACGCTTATCTGAATGAATCATCCTTTGCACAGACCATCGAATCCGGTGGAGCCAGCCTGTGGGAAACGCGGGTGGCGGGAACCTATACACTCGCCCTTTACCCCGCTGGTACGAACCCGGCAACCGACGCGCCTCTGCTGCAGGAAACCTTCAACGCGGGCGAAGACCAAGCCCTGACGCTGACGCTGATGGGTTCGGCCAATGCGCTGCGCCTCATCCCCGTGCAGGAAGACCTCTCCCCGGTGCGTCCCGGCTTCGCGCGGATTGTGTTCGTCAACAGCCTGGAGGGTTCGCCGCGCAGTCGCATCACCATTGGCGGCGGCACCCTCGAAAATGCGCCGCCGCTTGGCTACGGCGAGGCCTCTACTTCAGCACAGATTGAGGCAGGAACAACCAGTTTTTACTGGAACGAAGCCCTCGATCAACTGAACGGCGCTCGCATTGAAGCCGCCGAAAATGTGACGCTCGAAGCGGGAAGGGCCTATCTGTATCTGTTGACAGGTGTGAGTGTGGACGCACCACCGCTCATCCTCAGTGAACCGATTCCGATCAACGAACAACTGGCCGGGTTAGCGGTGGACGTGACTCCTTCGGCAACGCCGCGTGTCCCGGCACGAGCGCGGCTCGTGAATGCGCTGGCGGACGGAGTCACCGCCGATCTATCCGTCGCCGTGACGCCGCTGGTGACGGGTATCCCGGCGGGTGAAGGCAGCGCCTTTGTCGCCGTTCCCGCCGATCTACAAATTCTGAACCTGACCAACAGCGCCGATCAGGCTTTCCTGACAAGCATCGAATACGAGTTCCGCGTAGGGCGAGATTACACCGTCTACGCCTACGGAAGCGTAACCTTTGGTGTGGAACTGCTGCTGGTGGAAGAACGCGATATCCCTCGTGATGAGGCCAACGCGCACTTCCGTCTGATCAATCTCAGCACTACGGACGAAACGCCATTGGCGCTCGGCTACACCCCTGGCGTAGTCGTCGGTGCAGAGCCGATTCTGGAGTCGCCATCCGCGCGGCCTGCTCTGCCTGCTGATACCGCGCTGGCGATCAACGATCTGCTGGAGGGGGGCATTTCCGCACCTGCGCAGCTTCCAGTGGGAACGGTGGATTTTCAGGTGATCGACCCTGAAACACGCACCTTAGCCGCCAGCCTGCGTGGGGTCACGCTGGAAGCCAACCGCTTCTATGACATTGTGGTGTATGAGGAAGTCGAATCACGGTTGGTTCGCGCCTTCCTCGTGCCCTATCCGTAAGACCTGTTGTGGGGTCGATGTCTTTTTCAGAGTGCGGAAAACTGGAACGAGCTGAACTACCTTGATCGACACACACTGCCATCTGAATTTTGACAGCTATACCCCCGACCGGGCAGCGGTTCTACAGCGTGCGCGGGACGCTGACGTAACGCGCATCATCATCCCCGGTGTTGACCTGAAAGCGTGCCGCGAAGGGGTGGCGCTGGCAGCGGTGGAAAGGGGCATTTTCGCCGCCGTCGGCATTCATCCCAACAGCACTGCCGATGTGACCGACGCGATGCTGGATGAGGTGCGGGCGCTCTCTGCACAGCCTAACGTGGTCGCTATTGGCGAAATTGGCCTCGATTATTACTGGGACAAAAGCCCGAAAGCACAGCAGATCGAAATGTTCGAGGCACAGCTTGCCCTGGCGACGGAACTCGAACTCCCGGTGATTATCCACAACCGGGAAGCCAGCGAAGACACCATGGCCGTGCTGGAAAATTGGGCACGGGCGCTGCCGCCCGCGCTGCGCGAACGTCCCGGTGTGCTGCATTCGTTCTCTGCCCCCGCGTCAATTGCCGAACGTGCCCTGAAGATCGGCCTGTATCTGGGCTTTACCGGGCCGATCACTTATAAAAATGCCGACGATCTGCGGCGAATCGCGGCCACCGTCCCGCTGGATCGCATTCTGGTGGAGACGGACGGGCCGTTTCTTACCCCTGTCCCGCATCGCGGCCAGCGCAATGAACCCGCTTACATCCCAATCATCGTTGAGCGACTTGCCACGCTGAAAACCATTCCGATGCAGGAGATGGCCGAAGCCACCACGCAAAACGCCGAACGCTTATTCCGGCTGCCCCCACAATAGCAAAAGGCACGGTCGCCCGTGCCACCTGCCTTACTGGTTATGATCCGTCGGCGTTAGATCGAGTCTTCGCGTTCACCTGTGAGGGGCGTGTTGATGCGTTCTTCCAGACCCTCACGCAGCGCCGCCAGCCGTTCGTCCGCTTGTTCCTGGGTGATGCGCCCGGCGGTGACGGCTTCGGCAAGCTGCGCTTCGGCCTGTTCGATCACCGCATCCACGAACGCATCCACTTCCACGCCGTTCTCGGTCAGGATCGTCGCCAGAGTCGCACCACCGCGAAGCTGAGTCACGATTTCTTCACGGGTCAGTCCGGTCTGTTCCGCTGCCAGATTCAGGATACCGCGTTCTACCCCGCGCCAGCCACGTCCACCGGGGCCGCGTCCAAAATCATCCCGTTCGCCGTTGAGCGCCGCTGTCACATCGGCTTCCAGCGTCGCCAGCCGTTCGTCGGCCTGTGCCTGGGTGATTCGACCTGCCGCCACCGCTTCGTTGATCTCGGTCGTCAGTGCTTCGACCACTGCCGCCGTGACCGCTTCAACATCGCCACCATTGGCCGTGATGACCTCGGCCAGCGTCGCGCCGTCGCGCACCTGCGTGATGATTTCCTGCGCGGTCAGCCCGGTCTGTTCAGCGACGACCGTCAGCAGAATGCGTTCACCGCCCCGGCCACCGCGCCGCCCTTCGCCACGTCCACCAGGCTCACCACCCGGCTGCTGCGCCCCGACCACCCCGGCGAAAATCGCCAGCGCGACAATCAGCAGAACCACAATCCCGACTTTCTTGGTGTTCATGTTGCATTGCTCCTTCATTGGGTTTCATTGGTCAACTGCCCTCATCTTCGAGCGAAGTTGTAATGGGAATGTGATGTAACCTCTGGAAAAGCGTAAATTGCTGGTAAAATTTTGCGCCGAAATGAAACAGGCACGTCGCGACTCGCGACTTTATAAGTTGGTCCGCTCAAAGTGATTCGGTGATCTGGCAGATGCACGACCGCATACTTGATCTTTCCATCATCATCGTCAGTTGGAACGTCCGTGACCTTCTGGCGGCCTGCCTGCGCAGCATCGAGGCGACCGCCGGACATTTGAAGCTGGAAACAATTGTGGTGGATTCCGCCAGCAGTGATGACAGCGTAGCGATGATGCAGCGCGATTTCCCGCACGTTACGGTGCTGGCGCAGCATGAAAACGTCGGTTATACGCGGGGCAACAACATCGGCCTGCAAGCGGCGAAGGGGCGTTACCTGCTGCTGCTTAACCCCGACACCGAGATTATGGGCGACGCACTGACACAGATGGTGGCGTATCTGGATGCGCATCCCGAAGTGGGCGTCGTCGGCCCGCACACCCTCAACACCGACGGCAGCTATCAATCCACGCGCCGCCGCTTCCCAACCGTGCTGCTCGCCTTTTTTGAAAGCACCTGGCTGCAACCCTACGCGCCGAAAACGCTGCTTGACCGCTTTTATGTGAATGACGCGCCACAGGACGCCACGCTCGAAGTCGATTGGGTGCAGGGGTCGGCGCTGCTGGCGAGGCGCGAAATTTACGACCAGATCGGCGGGCTGGACGAAGGCTATGTGATGTTCTCCGAAGAACTCGACTGGTGTAAACGGGCGAAGCAGCATGGATGGCGTGTGGTCTACCTGGGCAGCGCCAATATCACGCATCACGGCGGCAAAAGCACCGACCAGGCCAGCGCCCGCAAGCACATCTATTTTCAGGAAAGCAAGCTGCGCTACTTTCGCAAGTATCACGGCGTATGGGTCGCGGTCGTGCTGCGTGTGTTTCTGCTGCTCAGTTACAGCCTGCAACTGCTGCTGGAAGCGGCGAAAGCGCTTATCGGCAGCAAACGAACCATGCGGCAGGAACGCATCCGCACCTACTGGCAGGTGCTCCGCTCCGGCCTAAAGGTCAGTTGAATGCGCATTGGCCTTCTCACAGGAGAATACCCTCCGATGCAGGGCGGCGTAGGCGCTTACACTCAGATTCTTGCACGACATTTCGCTGCACTGGGCAATGATGTATTCCTGCTTACTCATACACAGGCCGTTGAAGATGCGCCCGGCATTAAGCGAGAAGCCATCAGCGGCTGGGGTATCAACGCTTTACCGGGGATTCGGGGTTGGGTAAAGCGTAACCGGCTTGATGTCATCAGCCTGCAATTTGAAACCGCCGCCTATCAGATGTCGCCCTGGGTGCATTTTGTGCCGCAGGTGGCTGGTGCGCCTGTCGTAGCCACCTTTCACGATCTGCTCGTGCCTTATTTGTTTCCGAAAGCGGGGAGGGTGCGTGACTGGATTGTGATGCACCTGGCGCGCACCTCGGCAGGCGTGATCGCCACCAACCATGAGGACTTTGCGCGATTAAGGCATCTGCCCTGCGCGACCCTCATCCCTATCGGCAGCAATATCGCGCCTGTTTTGCCCGCCACCTTTGACCGCGAACAACAGCGGCAGCGGGCGGGAGCAGTGCCCGAAACATTTCTGCTGGCCTACTTCGGTTTCCTCAACCGCAGCAAGGGCGTGGAAACCCTGCTTCATGCCCTGGCAAACCTGCGTGAACAGAAAATTCCTGTCCGGCTGGTGATGATCGGCGGGCGAACAGGCAGCAGTGATCCCTCGAATGCGGCTTATGCCGCTGAAATTGACCACCTGATTTCACAATTGAATCTGAACGAGTCAATTCACTGGACGGGCTATGCCGACGAGCGCGAGGTCAGCGCGTGGCTGGCGGCGAGTGATCTGATCGCGCTGCCGTTCAACGATGGCGCATCCTATCGCCGGGGAAGCCTGATGGCGGCGATTGCGCACGGCTGCCCGATCCTCACCACTACGCCGACCATTTCCATTCCAACCTTCGTTCATCAGGAAAACCTGTGGCTGACCCCGATTGGCGATGCACAGGCATTATCCGAAGCCATCACTCATCTTCTCGAAACGCCGATGCTGCGCCAGCGGTTAGCGGAAGGGGCGCGAAAGCTCGATCAGCAGTTTCAATGGGACGCCATCGCCCACGATTGTTTAGCCCTGTTTCAACGTGTGAGCGCAGCATCGTGTTAAGTCAAAAACGCCCCTCGCCCGGCATAGTGCCCGACCTCATCGCCGTGACCCTGCTGGTGGCGCTGTGGGCGCTGTTCTTCTGGCGGCTGCTCACGCCAAACCCCAATGACCGCCTGATGCTGGTCGAAGGCGATTTTTCCGGGCAGTTTGTGGCCTTTGGCGCGTATCAGTATCAACGGCTGACAGCAGGTGAACTCCCGCTTTGGAATCCTTATAACAACGGTGGGCTGCCGTTCGTGGCCGATACGCAGGCCGCTGCCTTTTATCCCCCGCGCCTGCTGACGATTGGGCTGAGCTGGCTAACCGGTGGCTGGACGTATAACAGCCTGCAACTGGAAATGACCGCCCATGTGCTGGTCTATACCCTGCTGATGTACGCTTTCGTGCGGCGGCTGACCTGGAGCAGCGCGGGCAGCGTCCCCGGCGCAATTACCGCCGCGCTGATCGCTGGTTATGGCGGTTTTATGAGTGGGTATCCGCCGCTGCAACTGGCGCTGCTGGAAGCCGCGATCTGGCTGCCGCTCGGTCTGCTGGGCATTGTAGAAGCCACGCGCACCGAACCTATTGCATGGCACTGGCTTGGTTTTACGGGACTCGCGCTTGGCCTCTCATGGATGGCCGGGCATCCCCAGACAAGCTGGTTCAGCACCTATTTCCTCACGGCTTATCTCGCCTATCGCATTTATGTGCGCCGGATGCACTGGCGTTTCTGGTTTATGGGAACGCTGGTGTTCGGGCTGATCGCCTTCGCGCTGGCAGCGGTGCAGCTTTTGCCGGGGGTGGAATATCTGGCGCGAACGGCACGGCTCGGACTCGGCTTTGACGACAAGGGCAACGGTTTCCCGTTTCAGGATGTGGTTCAACTGCTGATTCCGGGTGTGGTCAGCCTGTGGTCGCCGCTGTATATCGGCGTTGTCGGGCTGGTATTGGTCGGCGCGGCACTGCTGGCGAGAGTGCAGGAACGCATCTTCTGGGGCAGCGCGGCCATTATCGCGCTCGGACTGAGCTTCGGTGCGAACAGCGTGATTTTCCATGCGCTGTATAACGTGCTTCCCGGCCTGAGCTTCTTCCGGGGACAGGAACGCGCAGCCTACCTCGTCAGCGTGTGTCTTGCTGTACTGGCAGGGTTGGGCATGGCAGCACTGGCCGATACCTCTCTGAAGCGCGATCTGGCACGCCTGAACCTCGTGCTGCTGGTTATCGCTGGGCTTATCACAGGTGCGGTCTTCGTCGCATGGCTGGGCGACCCCGCGACCTACGCGGATGTCATCAGCCCGGTGTTCTTTGCCTTCATCGTGCTTGGTGCGCTGCTGGCGCTCAAGTCAACCTCTTTCCAGAAACACACCCACTTCGCCGCCCTCCTGATTGCCCTGCTGGTGTTCGACCTGTTTTCGGTCAGCATGGAAAACAACATGCAGGCTGCTGTCGCCAATCCGCTGGCAACGCCGCCGCTGGTCGCGCAGGTTCAGGCAGATAGTGGCCTTCCGTTCCGCGTTGATGGGGGGAATTCCGGTCTGCGCGGGAATGATGGGTCACTTTACAATTTGATGGATATGCGCGGCATCAGTCCACTGTTTCTGGACAGTGCCCATGCCATTGTCGAGCGGGAACTGCCTTCGGAAGTCGATTGGGAACTGTTCGCGGTGCGGTATGTTTTCGCGCAGGCAGAGACAATTGATGCCCCTTCCCAAATCGTCGGGCAGAGCGACCAGCACGGGCAGACCGTTTATCTGCATCGGCTGGATAATCCGCGTCTATTTGCCCTGCTGGTCTATGCTGAGGAGGTGGTCGATAGCGACGCCTTTGCGCGGGTGCTGCTGGCTGATCCGCGTTTTGAGCCACGCACAACCGTGATCCTTAATCGCGCTCCCGACATTGAGTTGCCACAGGAAGCGCCTCTGAACGGCGAAGCGGTCGTCACTGCCTTTGCCCCGGAACGCTTCACCGTCGAAGTCTCCACGCCGGAAAACGCGCTGCTGACACTTTCACATCTGGATTATCCCGGCTGGCGTGCGATGCTGGATGGCGAAACGGTCGGTATACTGCGGGCTTACGGTGCCTTCAGCGCTGTCGCAGTTCCCGCCGGGGAACACACCGTCGAACTCACCTATAATCCTTTGAGCTTTAAAATCGGTGCAGCGCTCAGCCTTGCAGCATGGGCGGTCATGCTGATCGGCGGCGTTCTGTGGCTGGTCCGCGCAAACCGAAGAACAAAATCAGAAAATGGATAGAACTATGCAGCGAATTACGCCAAACGATGCGTTACAGAACTGGATCGCGGGTTTAGACCGGCGGGTCTATGCCGCCTTAATCGGCCTGGCAATTGGCGGGCTGGCCGGACTGATTGGCATCGCGCTCACCCTGCTTGGGCCGGTCATCACGGCAGGAGCGCTGCTGGGTGGACTGGCTGCGCTGTATGTCATCACCGACATTCGCGCCGCCCTCTATGGGCTGATTTTCGTGCTGCTGCTGCTGCCATTCGGGACGTTCCCGTTTGATCTCGGCTTTACACCCACCCTGCTCGATCTGGCAATAGGCGCGTTCGTGCTGTTGTATCTACTCCAATGGATGACACGCCGCCGCCAGACCCTTGAACTCACGCCTGTTCACATGCTGATCCTGATCTACATCCTGTGGCTGCTGCTGGCGTTCGCGCTTGGGCTGCAATATGGCCCGATCACACCCAATATCGCGCGGCAGTTTGCCGAAACGCTGTTGAGCATCGGCCTGACGTTCGTCCTGGTTGATCTGCTGCGGGATGGAGCGGCGCTGCGCCGTCTGGTGCTGGTCATTATGATCGGTGTAGGGATTCAGGCCGCGCTGGCGGTTGGGTTATGGGTGATGCCTGATGATCTGGCTGAGTCGATTCTGAACCGCCTCAGCCGCATCGGTTATCCAGCGGGCAGCGTCATCCGCTATATCGAATCCAACCCCGCACTGCCGGAACGCGCTATCGGGACGTGGGTTGACCCGAACGCCCTCGGCGGTGTACTGGCGATCAGCGCCGTTCTGATCGCGCCGCAGCTTTTCGCCCGCAAGCCCGTCCTGCGCACCCGGTGGCTGACGTGGGGCGTGTTCGCGCTGGTCGCCGGGGCGCTGCTGCTCACCTTTTCGCGGGCATCCTTCCTGGCGACAGCAGCCGGGCTGAGCGTGATCGCCTTCGCCCGCTACCGCCGCTTTATCCCCTATCTGGTCGTGGGTGGACTGCTGCTGCTGCTGCTGCCACAGGCGCAGGGCTACGTCCAGCGGTTGATCGAAGCCTTCACGGGCGCTGACCTCGCCACGCAGATGCGGCTGGGTGAATATGGTGACTCGCTGGAACTTATCAGCCGCTACCCCGTTTTCGGCGTCGGCTTTACCGGAACCCCCGACATTGACCTTTATACCAATGTCGCCAGTATGTACCTCATTATGGCGAATCAGATCGGGCTGGTGGGTGTGAGCATTTTCATTGTCACGATGCTGGGTGTGTTCGCCTATGGCCTCTCCACCTGGAAACATGCGCTGGCAAACGAGGAACTGGAGTCCATCCACCTGGGCTATCACGCTGCCCTGCTCACAGCGCTGATTAACGCCGCCGCCGATCTGTACTTCTTCCGCATCGACTTTCAGGGATCAATTATGCTGTTCTGGACGACCGTCGCGCTGGCGCTGGCAACTGCCCGGTTAGCCCACCGCAGCAGCGCCCTACCGCAGAATCAACCGTTGTCAAATGCGGGGGCATCGAGTAGCATACTCCCGCTTTAACCATCGTTAGCTTTCCGCTCTGGACAGTGCGCCAGCACCACACAGGGCATTCCCGTGGAAAGGGGAACTTCATATTTCAATGAAACGAGCATACGAGCTTACGTTTATCGTGCGTGTTGACGCCAACGAAGAAGTCATGAATGATGTCGTCAACCAGGTCAAAGGGTTTGTCGAAACCAATGACGCGGGCACGGTCACCAAGATCGACCGCTGGGGCCGTCGTAAGCTGGCCTATGAAATCGACAAGCAGCGCGAAGGCTACTACGTGCTGATGCTGGCCGATATTGATCCCGATTCGGTGCCCGAACTGGAACGCAACATCCGCCTCACCCCGTCCGTTCTGCGTTACCTGCTGATCCGGCCTGACTAAATCCCACACGGGCAGCTCAGCAGCACGTTTTCGTCATCAAGGGGGACTCCATGGGACGCGGGCTTAACAAAGTCATGATTATTGGTTATGTGGGGCGCGAACCTGAAATGCGCTACACGCCCAGTGGTCGGCCAGTCACCAGCTTCAGTGTGGCGACCAGCCGCACCTGGACGTCTTCCGAAGGAGAGCGGCGCGAAGAAACCGAATGGTTTAACGTCGTCGCCTGGGGTAATCTGGCTGAAATCTGCAAGGCGCACCTTTCCAAAAACCAGCAGGTATATGTGGAAGGGCGTTTGCAGACGCGCGGCTGGGAAGATGAAAGCGGCAAGAAGCACTTCCGCACCGAACTTGTCGCCAATGAGATGATCCTGCTGGGCGACCGCCGCCAGCACCATACCGAATTTGATTATGACTCCGAGGACGACAGCGGCGATTATGCGTTTTAACGCCTTCCGCTGCCTGCCTTGCGAGATCAGTACACTGCAATAACCGACCAATCTGAAGAACAGGAAACCAGACGAACATGGAAAATCAGGGAAGACCACCACGCGATAGAGGCCGCCGCCGTGACGACGACCGCGCTGACGGCGACGATTTCGACAGCAGAGACAGCGGGGGCGATGAGGGGGGCAAGCGTGGCCGCCGCCGCCAGAACAGCTACTGCCCCGAAGGCAAGTGCTTCGACTATAAGGACATCGACACCCTGCGCCGTTATGTGACGGAAGCAGGCAAGATCAAGCCCCGCCGTCAGACGGGCAACTGCTCGCGCTGCCAGCGTGAACTGGCGAGGGAAATCAAGCGGGCGCGTCATCTGGCGCTGCTGCCGTTCACCTCTTCGACCGACTGACATCCAATCATGAGGTTAGAGACAAAAGGATGTGGGCGCGGCGCCTTTGTCGCGCCACCCATATCCTGACAACTTATTTCGACTCCCTCATTGCCATAGGCTTAGTTCACTTAAGCCTGATGAATTAGGCCTAATTTCATTAGGAGCCAGTTTTCTTATGTCGAAAAGACGACAAACGACGGGGATGCCGAAACCCGAAAGAAGAACGCCCCCGCCTGTCGATACCGGCGCGAGCGGGAAAGCCAAGCGCGACCAGCAGCCGATACGTGAATTTCGCTCCAGGGCAGAGCGCGAAGCTGAAATCCAGCGCTATGTGATTCTCGGCACGGCGGCTGCCATTGGTGTCGTTGTGGTGATTCTGGGTATCGCGCTGATCGTCAGCGAATTCATCAACCCACGCCGCGCGGTGGCCTCGGTGAATGGTGACAGCATCAGCGTGGCCGAATTTGAAGATCAGGTGCGGCTGCAGCGGTTGATCGCCAACGAGCGCATCAACAACGGCATTGCCCAGTTCCTCTCGTTCGGCTTCACCAGCGACCCCAATGAAGCCTTTAATCAACTGCTGCAAAGCGATCCCGAACTCAGCAGCCTGTGGAACGAACTCAGTGTCCCCGATCAGTTGGGCATCCGTGTGCTGAACAACATAATTGATGATCGGCTGATTCGGGCTGAGGCCGAAAATCGGGGGCTGAACGTCACCGAAGAAGACATTCAGGAACAGATTAACCAGTTCTTCAGTTATGATCCTGAACGAGTAGCTGAACTGGAAGCTGCTGCCGAGGCAACGCCGGAAAGCACCGCAGAAGGCACTGCCGAAGCCACCGCAGAAGGCACTGAATCCGCCGCTGTGACGAGCGACGTGACCGCTGAAGCATCTGCTGAAGCTGAGGCCACCACCGACCCCGATGCGACCCCCGCGCTGCTGCCTGGTGGTGTAACTGCAACGCCCGTCCCGACCGCGACTGCCACGCCGCTGGTGTCGCCGACCCCATCCGCGACACCGACCGGCACGCCTACACCAACGGCAACACCCGAAGGCACGGCTGAATCAACCGCTGAAGCGACCGATGTTGTGCCCACGCCTACCCTGCTGCCGACCTTGCCGCCGCCCGCGACTCGTTCCGCCGATCAGATTCGCGAAGCCTATGAGGATGCACAGGACGTTTTCTACCGCCGCGCCCGCGATCTGGGAATCAGCCGCGCACAGGTCGACAACTATTTTGAGGGGCTGGCGATTCGCGAGAAACTGCGCGAGGCCATCGGCGAAGAACAGGTCGGGGACACTGCGACCTGGGCGAATGTACGCCATATCCTCGTCCCGCTGGAAAATCAGGAACGCGCCCAGGATATTCTGGATGCGCTGAATAACGGCGAGTCGTTCGCGGCACTGGCGCGTACCAGTTCGACTGACACGGGTTCAGGCGCACGCGGCGGTGAACTGGATTGGGCCGACATCAGCAATTATGTCGAACCCTTCCGCGAAGCCGTGCGCAACGCCGCCATTGGCGAAATCGTCGGACCGGTCGAATCCGAATTCGGCTATCACATTATTCAGGTACGTGCCCGCGAGGAACGCCCGGTAGAAGGTGAGAATACCACCGCTATCAATCAGGCCTTCGATCAATGGCTGGAAGATTACCGCACCGCGCAGGAAGAGGCGGGCAACGTGGACACCAACTCCATCTGGACGGATTTCGTCCCTGAAGACCCGGCCTTCGTCTACGAACCACGCTAACGCCAGCACCCTCAAACACCCGGCAGAATAACAATCACCGAGTAAGCCCCTCTCATTCACGAGAGGGGTTTGCGATGGGTGAGGATGAAACCACCCACTGCCGGATTGTCACGCTTTTTGGCCTCGGCTATAATGCCCGTGATGAGAAACCAGCATATTGCGCGATTAGAAGCACATCTGGAACAGTTGGTCGAAGGCGCTTTTGCCAATCTGTTTGGCAAGAGGATTCGCGCACAGGATTTGGCACTGCAACTGGCGCGGGCGATGGAAGACAATCTTCAAAACAGTCGTGGGAGCGATACCCGATTGATCGCCCCTGACCATTACCTTATCCACGCGCACCCCGCTGTTCATGAGTCCCTGCTCGAAGAACATCTCAACCTCAGCCATACCCTGGCGCAGCATCTTGTCGAACTGGCGACGCTGTCGGGGTATCGCCTGCTGAACACCCCTGACGTGAAGATTCTGGCGGATGACAGCCTTGCTGTGGGTGGGCTGACGGTTTCCGCCACGCACAGCACTCGCCCGGAAAACAGCACTGCCGCCCTGCAAAAAGTCGATCTACCCCTGCTAACGGAAAAACCCCGCAACGCGCAGCTTGTTATCGGCACACGCATTATCCCGATAACGACCGATGTGGTGAACATTGGGCGCAGCCGTGAGAATCATGTGGTGCTGGATGACCCGTATGTCTCGCGTCATCATGTTCAGCTTCGGCTGCATCAGGGCGCTTATCTGCTGTTCGACGTTCACAGCCAGGGCGGCACCCTGGTCAATGACGTGCAGGTCAGGGAGCATCGCCTGAACGCCGGGGATATGATCCGCATCGGGCAGACGCAGATGCTTTATCTGGAAGACGACCCGCTGAGCGACTCCCAGGAAAACGCGACCCAACCTCTCGACACAGACTTTTAAGGGCGGCTGCCTGATGCGTGTGGAAGTCGAACTGATCCTCTTTATCCTGCGGATTGTTTCGGCGCTGCTGCTGGTCGGGATGGTAGGGGCGCTGTTCTGGATTCTATGGCGCGATTATCAGAGTACGCTCGATCAGGTACGCGCCAACCGCCGCTCACATGGTCAACTGGTCGCGCTGCAGGAGATGGACGGCACCTATATTCTCGTCGGGGAGGTTTACCCACTGCTGCCGATCACGACGCTGGGGCGCGCCCCAACCAATGCCGTCATCGTCAACGACAGCTTCGCCAGCAGCGAACACGCCATGATCGTCCTGCGCAGCGGACAGTGGTGGCTGGAAGACCGCCAGAGCCGCAACGGCACACTGCTTAACGATATTCCGGTCAGGCAGCCGATGGTGATGACCAACGGCGATGTCATTGGCATTGGCAACCGCCGCTACCGGCTCGAATTACAGCCCTGATACGCCTTTTCAACACCTGAAACGGAGAAAAATGCTTATGACAGAATCCACACCCATCGCCCGCATTGCCGTGATTGGTGGTTCAGGGCTGTATAACATGCCCGAAATTACGGATAAAGTCACCGTCACCATCGACACACCCTTTGGCAGACCGAGCGGCGACATTACCATCGGAACGCTGCGTGGCAAGCGCGTTGCCTTTCTGCCCCGGCATGGCGTCGGTCATGTGTATACGCCTACGACCGTCCCCTACCGCGCCAATATCTACGCGCTCAAAACCCTGGGTGTCAGCTTCATCATCGGCGTGAACGCCTGCGGGTCGCTGCGAGAAGACTATGCACCCGGTCACATCGTCATCCCTGACCAGCTTTTCGACCATACGAAAGCTGACCGGGGACGCTCATTCTTCGATACCGGGCTGGTAGGGCATGTTTCGGTTGCCGAACCGTTCTGCCCTGAACTGAGCGAGCAGGTCTTTCGTGCGGTGCAGCAGGTCGGCGGCACGGTTCACAAAGGCGGCACGTTTATTATCATCGAAGGCCCACGCTTCAGCACCAGGGGCGAAAGCCACATTTACCGCCAGTGGGGTTGCAGCCTGATCGGGATGACGACCGCGCCGGAAGCCTTCCTTGCCAGCGAGGCCGAAATTGCCTATGCCACAATGGCACACATCACCGATTACGATGTGTGGCACGAACATCCGGTGACGGTCGAAATGGTTATGGAGACCATGAAGCACAACCTTGAAACCGCGCAGCAGGCGATTGCGGCAGCGGTTGAAGGGCTGGACGAAAATGCGGTCTATGCCTGCCATTCCGCCCTGCAGAACGCCATCATGACAAGTCGGGGAATGATCCCCCCAGAGATGGTCGAACGGCTGCGGCCAATCGTCGGGCATTACGTCGGTCAGTCCATTTGATGTCGGTTACGTACCAGGGTACGCAGACCATTGTAGAAGGCGCACCGCTGCTCACGTCGCGCACCGAAGCGCATCTGTTGTGGCTGGCGGGTGGCTTCGTGCTGGTCAATTTCGCCGCGCTCACGCTCATCCGGCCAGAAAACTGGTTGTCACACCTGCTGTGCGTCCTGATCTGGGTCTTAAGCGCTGTCGTGAGTCACCGTGTTCTGAGGTTGACCCTGCCCGGACACGATGTGCTGCTGCTGCCCGTCGTGCTGTTCCTGAGCGGTTGGGGTCTGGCGGCAATTGAACGCCTCGCGCCGCGCTTTGGAGATCGTCAGGCGTTGTGGCTGGCGCTCTCGGTTATGGTGATGCTGGCTGTCGCCAGTTTCCCGCGTGTGCTGTACTGGCTGCGCAATTACCGCTATGTCTGGCTGGTGCTCGGCCTCGGCCTGCTGATCAGCACCATTTTGCTCGGTCGCAACCCCACCGGGCAGATCGGCGCACCGCAGTTATGGCTCGGCTTCGGCGGACTCTATTTTCAGCCGTCGGAAGCGCTCAAGGTGATTCTGGTGGCTTTTCTCGCCAGTTACCTGGGTGAACAGTATCCTGCCATGCGCACCGCACAACCCGACGGTCAGCGGCTCGCCCTGTCACCCCGCATCTACGGGCCAATTCTGCTGATGTGGGGTTTGTCGGTCGTGGTGCTCGTGTGGCAGCGTGACCTGGGTACAGCCATCCTCTTTTTCATGGTGTTTCTGATTTTGCTGTATGTCGCCAGCGGGAATACGCTGATCTTGCTGAGTGGTGCGTTGCTGATTACGGCCGCGGCCTTTGTGGCCTATCGTCTGTTTTCGGTCGTGCAGCTGCGCATCGACATCTGGCTCAACCCCTGGCCGGAAGCGGAAGGCCGCGCCTTTCAACTCGTACAGAGCTTACAGGCCTTCGCATCGGGGGGAATTTTCGGGCAGGGAATCGGACAGGGCGCACCTTATTACATTCCGGTGGTTCATTCCGATTTCATCTTCGCGGCGATTGCCGAAGAATGGGGCTTGCTCGGCTGCATTGTCGTGGTGATCTGCATTGCCCTGCTGACGATGCGCGGTCTGCGGATTGCGCTGCTGCAACAGGGGCGCCCGTTTCGGACGCTGCTGGCGGTGGGCTTAAGCAGCCTGATCGGGATTCAAAGCCTGATGATTATGGGCGGGGTGCTGCGCGTGTTTCCATTGACAGGCGTGACTCTGCCCTTCGTCAGTTACGGCGGCAGTTCACTGCTGATGAGCTTTATCATCGTCGGAATTCTGCTTCGGCTGTCGGTCGAGGCACAGCAACCGTCGATATAACACGGGTTCAACATGCCATTTACCAAAGAGATTAACCGCCTGCTGGTCGGGCTGCTGGTCGGGCTGGGGCTGATCGTCGCGTCCGCGCTTTATCACGGTACGCTGATCAGCGATAGGCTGCTGGAACGCGAGGACAATGCCCGTCTGTTCGAGCAGGAAGCGGCCCTGCTGCGCGGCAGCATTTACGACCGCAACGGTGCCCTGCTGGTGGCCTCGCTCCAGGACGAGGACGGCTTTGCGATACGGCGCTACTACTACCCCGAACTCAACAGTGCGGTCGGATACGCCAGTCTGCGCTATGGTGTGGGGGGAATCGAAGCCGCCTACAATACCATCCTGCGCGGGGATGACCTGCCCTACTCGCTCAATACCTACCTCAGCCGCGACGTGCTGCATTATCCCGGTGAAGGCGCTGACGTGCTCCTTACACTCGACCTTGCCACACAGCGCACGCTGGTGCGGCTGATGCAGGATTATCAGGGCGCGGCGGTCGTGCTGTCCGTACCTGAAGGGGAGGTGCTGGCGCTGGTCAGCCTGCCTACGTTCGACCCAAACACGCTTGAACTGAGTTGGAATCGCTTGCGCCGGTCGCAGGATAACCCGTTCTTCAACCGCGCCGTGCAGGGGAAGTATCAGCCGGGGAGTCTGCTGTACACACCCCTGATGGCCGCCGCTATCGCCAATCAGGTTCCGCTGAATACCCTCTATGAAGACGCGACACGTGCGGTTGCGGCAGGCGAAGTTACGTTAAGCTGTGCCGAAACGCCGCCGTCCGATCAGCTTACACTGGCAGAAGCCTATTTCTACGGCTGTCCCGCACCCTTTGCGACGCTCATTGAGCAGCTTGGGCTGGAAGAAATCAGCCGGGTGTTCCGCCGGATGCAGCTTGCCGAACCGTATCCGCTGCCCGGTTACACACCGCTTTTGCAGTCGGATGCCCTCCAGACGGCAACGCCAAACCCAACCGTTACACCCGCTCCTGGCGCAACCGACGCATTTACCATCACCCTTGAAGATGCACTTGGGCAGGGAGCGCTTACGGTTACGCCGCTGCGTTTCGCGCTGCTGATGCTGGCGCTGGCGAGCGATGGCAACGCCGTCGCCCCGCACATGCTGTATGCAGCGCGGCCACCCTCAGCCGATGCGTGGAGTCCGGTGACAAGCCGTGCTGCTACCCTTCCACTGACCACTGCTGAAACCGCCCATGACATGCGCGATCTGCTGCAAACAACAGTCGAAGCCAGTACAGTCCGGCGTGGTCAGTCCTTCGGTGGAGCGACAGCGCTGGCCTATTCGGGTAATCAGACAAATGTCTGGTTTGCGGGGTATGGGCTGTCACCGCTGCGAGAGGGTGTAGTGGTGGTGCTGGTGGTGGAAGATACGGACGATCTGGCACTGGCGGAACAGATTGGACTTCGTGCCTTAACGGCTGCACTGGCAGCAGGTCGGGAGCCGAATTTTCCCATTGATTAGGGGCAATCAATCGCCACCAACCGGGATCAGCCCCCCTCCCACTGACGGGCACGAAAGCCAAGCTTCTTTGACCACTTCGCTGTTTTACTGAACAAATGCACATATGCGGCGCTGAGATGACGCACGAAGTCAGCTTCCCTAAGGGCGTCGAGAAAGTCTTCAGGATCAGGCGCGAACGGACGCATCACGGTTCGCGCTTTGCCATATTCCGTCCAGGTATGGGCATCCGAACCCGCCGTGCCGATCAGGTTGTGTTCCTGGGCAAACCGCAGCGCCCGCACATTGTCCTCCATAAACAGGCAGCGCGAATTAAACACTTCAATCGCGTCTACCCGATTTAAGATTTTGAGCAGGTCTTCTTCGTACCACGCCCCTTTGCGCAGCCGATCAAACGGGTGCGACACGCTGATGACCGCGCCCTGCTGCCGCAGTCGATCAATGGTTTCGTCAGGCGTTAACCCTTCCGGCACCGTTTCCTTCACAAAATAGGCCAGAAGCTCGCCCTGCGTGGTCATGATTTCTTCACCGACGATAATCAGTTCCGGCGCTTTTTGCTGAAGCTGTTTCGCGCCTTCTGCGGTGTTATGGTCGGTAATGGCAATGCGATTCAGGCCGCGCCGACGGCACAGACTCACAATAGAGTCGAAGCGCGTCACACAGTCCTTTGACCACAGCGTATGGCTGTGAAGATCAACCTGCCAGTTCATGCCTGATGTCCCTCAACTGAATAGCTCGTCTGACCGGTGTGATGGCGTTCGGCTTCCGCTTCGGCCAGTGCTGTTTCAAGTTCGGGCGGGAACAACCGCTGGCGGAAAATCACCGCCACCGCCATCCCAACAATCACGCGGAACCATTTATGAAAGAACCCCTGAATCAGCGCGGCGGCAGCGGCTACCGCCGGTGTGATTTCAGGATGCTGCGGCGTGATGATGGCCACGATCATCGCAGCGTTGGAAAGTTCACTGATGCCCGCGCCGTTGGGTACAAAGCTCAGCGCGCCAATCGCCGAAACGACACCCACCATAAACATCGACTGCAAGATCAACTGACCATCAATCGGGAGGCCAAAGCCGTTCAGTGCAACGACCATCCCCGCCGATGTAGAAAGATAAACCCCCAGCCCAAACAGCATCGTTGGCAGAATGTGGCGCAGGCTGAAAATCTCGCGGCTGCTTTCATAGAATTCTACCAGCGGTTGCTGCAACCGTTTGATGAGCGGCAAACGTGCGAGCACAGTGTTCAAAAAAAAGTAGGCCAAAGGGCGAATTTGAACCACGATCAGGCCAGCGATGATAAGGATGGCTGAGGTAAAGATAATCGCCTGACTGATGGTTTTATAGTCGCCAAGCTGCAATTCATCCGGTGCGATCAGCAGCACCACCGACGTAATCACGATCACGGCCAGCCCATCGACAATACGCTCAGCCAGCACAATCGGGGCACTGCGGACAATGGGCACATCTGTTTTGAGCTTGAGCAGCACCGCCTTCAGCAGTTCCGCCGCTTTCCCCGGACTCACGACAAAGGTAAACCCGGTGACAAAAATCACAGCGCTGTCCAGCAGGGTGATTTTGTCGCGGGCGCCGATCACTCCCAGGTAGTAATTCCACGTCACAAAGCGAAAGGCCCCCGCCGCGATCTGCGTCCCGGCCATCACGATCAGCAGTGTCCAGGGGAAGCGCCGCAGATGTTCCCCGACACCTTCTTCCAACTGGCCGCTGTTATCCACGACCAGGATAAAAATCACATAGATGAAGAATGCCAGGCCAAGCCCAAGTAGAATCTGGTTGCGATATTTACGCATAATTTCTCCTTCAACACCGCACATTCTAGCAGTCGCCACCCGGCGTTAACAGACCAAGCGTCAGCCAGGCGTCGGGTAGAAAGGTACATCTTTTGCTATAAATTAGATAAGGTGACCGTATTTGATCTTTAAACATCCCGGCACTCTGGGTTATACTAGCTCCCACCTGTACCGTTAGGAACGTAGAAACATGGTCAATCTAGACGATACACAGCCGAACCGCCCGGTCGGCATAAGAACCTACAGCAGCGAAATTCCTGCGCCGCCGCGCTTTCTCCTCTGGGGCGTGATCGGCCTTTTTGTGCTTGGCATTCTCGGCGCGTTTGTCGGTATCTATCTGTTTCGTGAAGCACTGCCGCCGCGCTATCAGGCTCGTGTGATGCAAAGCTTCCCCTTCATGGAAGCCTTTATGCCCGGTGGTGGGACGATCCCGACCGCCGCCGCCGTTGACCCCGAAGCCCAGTCAGCGCTGCTCCAGCTTTCGCTCAGCCTGCCCGATACAACCTCGGAAGCAACGTCCCCGGCGATGGTGCCAGCAGAAACAACCGCAGAAGCGGAAGCAACAGCGGACGGCGTGGCTGCTGCCGCGACGATTATCCCGGCCACCGTCACCCCACAGCTAACCAATACCGCCCTTCCTACCCCAATCCCGGAGCCAACCGTAACCACAACCACCGCCCCACTGCCAACACCTGAAGCAACTGCTCAGGTGGCAGTGCCAGACACAAGCGTCGTCGTGGATACCAGCAGCACAACCGCCGAGGTTGACCCGGCCTTGACCCGTGCCGCCACGCATACACTGGGCGGCTTCCGCTGGGAGAGGCAGAAGTGGAACAACTGCGGCCCGACCAACATCACGATGGCGCTCAGCTATTATTCGTGGCCGGAAGATCAGGACTATGCTGCCCAATTCCTGCGCCCGAACGTCGAAGATAAAAACGTGACGCCACAGGAAATGGCGGATTTTGTCAATGAGCAGACGCTCGTCCGGGCGATGACCTCGTTCGGCGGCGATCTCGAACTGCTGCGTCAACTGCTCTACAACGGCTTCCCCGTCATCATCGAAGTCGGCGGAACACTGTTCCAGGCCTATGACTGGATCGGCCACTACCGCACCCTCGTGGGCTATAACGACTCCGCCGGAGTGTTTTACATTTATGACAGCTTCTTGGGCAGCGGCGCGAATGGCGAGGGTGTGACTGAACGTTATGACGTGCTTGACCAGCACTGGCAGGCGTTCAATCGCACGTTTATCGTGGTCTACGAACCCGCCCGCGAACAACTGCTGATGGACATCCTGGGCGATCAGGCACACCCTGGCCGCGCTGCTGTGGCCGCCTTTGAAGCTGCGCAGCGCGAAGCCACCGCTGACCCGACCAATCCATTCGTGTGGTTCAATATGGGGTCGTCGCTGGTGGAACTGGCACGCTATGAAGAAGCCGCCAACGCCTTTGACCGCGCCGCCAGCAACGGGCTGCCCTGGCGGATGCTGTGGTATCAGTTCGGGCCGTTTGAAGCCTACTACAATGCGGGACGCTACGACGATGTGCTGAGCCTGGTGGAAAACAACCTGACCAACAACGGCGAGTACGTCGAGGAAACCTATTACTGGCAGGGGCGCGTCTTCCAGGCACAGGGGCGCACCCAGGACGCGATTAACGCCTTCCGCACCGCTCTTTCGATGAACAGCAATTTCACCGAGGCGCGGCAGGCACTCGACTCGCTGAGTTAGCAAATCAGGAAGGCCGTTCTTCTGGTAAGGGCGGGTTCCAAACCCGCCCCTACAAATGGCCTGCATTCTAAGAGTTGATTTTGAACTTGTACCGTGATGGGTGGTTCCAAACCCGCCCCTACAAACGGCCTGCATTCTAGAATGTGTTGCCTGAATTGCAGAGGCGTAACTCTCCACAAGGGATACAACGGCGCTCCCGCGAACCTTCTTCTCCAAATAACAGGACTTCACCATGACGAGCGAAACCCAACCTATTCCGGCTGCTGCTTCCGGCGACCGCAGCGGCGACCGCCGTTTACAGCAGATCATTCGCTCGACCATCACCGTTGTACTGGCCTTCGCCTTTACCCGTGTGGTGAGCCTGGCGCAGGTCTTCATCATCGCACGTGAGTTCGGAGTCGGGCCAGATGCCGATGCCTTCACCGCCGCCAACCTCATCCCCGAACTGATCTTTAACCTGATTTCCGGCGGGGCGCTCGCAAATGCCTTTATTCCCGTGTTCAGCGGTTATCTCGCACGGGAAGACCGCCCCGGCGCGTGGAAGATCGCCAGCCACATCATCAACACGGTTTTCATAGCGACGCTTGTGGTCAGTCTGATCATTGCCCTGATCGCGCCCTGGGTTGTGCGGACATTTGTGGCATCCGGCTTTACGCCCGATCAGGTCACGCTCACAGCCAATCTGATGCGGGTGCTGCTGGTCGGCACGGTGATCTTCTCTGTCAGCGGGATTCTGATGGGCATCCTGCAAAGCCATCAACGCTTTCTGCTGCCCGCGCTGGCGCCGATCATGTACGATATTGGCATTCTGGCCGGGGTGCTGTTCCTGCTGCCAACACTGGGCGTTTATGGGGTGGCGCTGGGCGCGGTCGCCGGGGCAGCGCTGCACCTGGGGATTCAACTACCCGGCCTGTTCCAGATACGTGCCCGTTGGATGCCACAGTTCGGGTGGAACGACCGTGACCTGTGGCGTGTGATACGTCTGATGCTGCCCAATGTCGCGGCGCTGGCACTGTTCAACATCAATTTTCTGGTCATGACCAATATCGCCTCTCGTCTTGGAACCGGCGCGGTCAGCAGTTTCGGGTGGGGCTGGCGGCTGATGCAAATTCCACAAACGCTGATCGGCACGGCGATGGCGACCGTCATCTTCCCCACGCTTTCCGCCCTGAGCGCCCTCAACGATGCGAAAGGCAAACGGGAGTCGATGTCCGGCGCACTGCGCTTTATCCTGATCGGGACCATCCCCTCAGCCGTCGGCCTGATTTTCGTCGGTCGTCCCCTTATCAGCCTCCTGGAACGGGGCGCGTTCGATGCGTCTGCCTCGGCGCTGGTCTACAGTGCGCTCCAGTTTTTCGCGCTGGGCATCATTGTACATTCCGCGCTGGAAATCGTCGCTTCCAGCTTTTACGCCGATAAGGACACGCTCACGCCGCTGATGGTGCGGGTGGGCGGAACGGTGATTAACGTTTCACTTGCTTATGTGCTCAGCGGGGTGGCTGCTGCCGATTTCGCCTATACCAACGGCCTGCTGCCTCGCCTCGGATTTCGCCCGCTGCTGGCAGAGGTGCAGCCCTTGAGCGTCGGGATGCTGGCCTTTGCCAATTCGCTCGCCATCGCCTTTGAGGTCGCCGTGCTGCTGGTCATCCTGCGCCGCCGCTGGCACAGCATCAACGAAAATGCACTGGCGCGCACTCTGTGGAAAACGCTGCTTGCCAGCCTCATCATGGCGCTGGCAATTACGCTGATTAGCTTCCTGTGGGACATGCTCGGCTTGAACAACGGTCGCCTGATCTACACACTGGCGCTGATCGGGCTGGAAGTCGGCATCGCGGCGCTGGTCTTTTTCGGCGCTGCCTGGGCGCTTAAAATGGAAGAATTGAATTTGATTCCCTATATCCTCCGCGCTCGCAGAAAGGCAGCCCCGGCATGAGCATTGAAATTCGCGTCCTGACGCTCGGAATCGCCACCACCAACGGCTATATCATCGGCGATACTGATACGAATGAAGCGGTTGTAATCGACCCGGTAGACGAGGCCGCCCTCTTTCATCAGACCACGACTGACGCTGGCTGGACGATCAAACTCATCCTCGCCACACACGGCCACTTCGACCATGTGCTTGCCAGCAAGGAACTGAAAGAACTGACGGGTGCGCCGTTCTACATCCACAAAAACGATCAGCCCTGGCTGGATAACCTCCCGCAGCGTGGTGTCCACTTCACCGGTACACCTTTCCCCGATGCCGCTGTTCCAGATCGCTATCTGACCGACGAGACAGAGACACTTGAAGTCGGCGCGATTAAGCTGGAAACCCTGTTCACGCCAGGCCACGCACCGGGTCATATTGCCTTTTTCATGCGCGACCACAACATCCTGTTCGCCGGGGATGCACTGTTCGCGGGCAGCATCGGACGGACGGATTTACCGGGCGGAGATTATGAAACGCTGATACGGTCGATCACCGAAAAGCTGCTGCCGCTGGGGGATGAAGTGGTGGTACTTTCCGGGCATGGGCCGCAAACGACGATAGGCCGCGAACGGCAGACCAATCCTTTCCTGCTCAGCAATCTGCGCTGAGTCTTTCGACGCAGACATGCACCTTCTGATGCTTTTTCTGGACGGAATCGGCCTCGGCGCTGATGATCCGTCTGTCAATCCGTTTGCCGCCGCAGACATGCCGACTTTAAATGCGCTGGCGAACGGTCAGCGCTGGCTGCGTTCGACAGGCAGGCAGCACAGTGACCGCGCCATTTTCCTGCCGACTGATCCGCGTTTAGGCATTCCCGGCAGGCCACAGAGCGCCACCGGTCAGGCCGCGATCCTGACCGGGCGCAACATCCCCGCGCTGATTGGCGAACACTACGGCCCAAAGCCGAATGCGCCTGTGCGGGAATTACTCAGTGAAGATAACTTTTTCAAGCAGGTGGTACAGGCCGGTAAATCGGCAGCGCTGCTGGAAGCCTATCCGCCACCCTGGCATCGCGGCATCGAGTCCGGCAAAAGCCTGCCTTCCAGCTATCAACTGGCAGCACAGGTGGCCGGTGTGCGCTTTTTGGACAGGGACGATCTGGAAGCAGGACGTGCCATCAGCGGTGACTGGACAGGCGAAGGCTGGCGCACACAGCTTGGGTATGTGGAAATGCCTGTGCTAACCCCACAGGAAGCCGGGCGGCAGCTCGTCACCCTGTCGCGCACCTGTGATTTCGCGTTCATGTCACACTGGCTGACCGATGTGGTCGGGCATCGTGGGCCGCTGGAAGCGGGCGTGGCTCTGCTGGAGACGTTCGACAGTGTGATGCAGGGTGTGCTGGAAACGTGGGATGATGACGAAGGGCTGGTCATCATCACCAGCGATCACGGCAATCTGGAAGATATAAGCAGCCGCAAGCACACCGAAAACGATGTTCCCACCGTTATCATCGGGTCGCAAAAGGACACCTTTGCGGAAGGCTTGGCCGCGCTAACGGATTTTGTCCCGCGAATGGCGCGTCTGCTGGGGATTTAGCGCTTCGGCAGCAACCGCAGCCCCAACCGCGAGGCGATGAACACCAGACTGAACATGGCGGTCGAGGTCAGCACAATCGTCGGCCCGGTCGCCAGATTCAGCCAGAATGAGAAGTAGATTCCCACCACCCCACTCGCCATCCCAATCACCGCGGCCAGTACCATCATCCAGTGAAAGCGGCTGGTCAGAATGCGGGCGGTGGCTGCGGGTGTGATGAGCATCGCCAGCGTCATCGTCACGCCGATAATTTGCAGGCTGGCGACAATCGTTACGGCAATCAGAATCAGCAGCAGCATCCGCAGCGTTTCGGTCGGGAGTTTGAGCGTTTGCCCCAGGCCAGGGTCGAAGCTGACGACCAGCAAATCCTTATAAAACACGAGAATCACGCCGACGACGAACACGCCACACGCCAGCATAATGGCGATGTCGCTGTCGCGGATGCCGAGAATGTCCCCGAACAGAATATGCGTCAGATCACGGTTGTAACCGTCGGGATTGCTGCTGATGATGGCAATGCCGAGCGCGAACATCGTGACGAAAACCACGCCAATCGCCGTATCTTCTTTCAGGCGGTCGTCGCGCGTCAGCCATCCAATGACGACCGCCGAGATCACCCCTGCGATTAACCCGCCAAGAAACAGCCGGGTATTTTCCTCTAATCCGACCAGCAGCGGGATTCCGGCCACGCTGCCTGTGAAGACATAGGCCGCCGCCACACCCGGCAGAATCGAATGTGCCAGCGCGTCGCCGAAAAACGACATGCCGCGCACGACCACAAAGCAGCCGACAATGCCGCTGACCGCACTGACCAGCACCGCCGCCAGCAGCGCATTCTGGAGAAATTCGCGCTGCTGCACGACCGACAGAAATTCACTGATGTTCATTATTGTTGGCTCAATCAGCTTTTTCAGGGACAGCCGTGTTCATCGGCGATCACGACGGTCTGTGTCCCCTGCTGGAAGACGCCAATCCGTCCACCGTAGGCTTCCTGCAACAGATCAGGCTGGAACACGGCTTCCGGCATCCCATAAGCAACCACATGACGGCGCAGCAGCAGCAGGCGGTCGAATCGGGTGGCGGCCATGTTAAGGTCGTGGGTAGCAAGCAGCATCGTGATTCCCGCTGCTTGCAGCAGATCGAGCGTTTCCATGATTTCGTGTTCTGCCGCGGCGTCTACCCCGCTGAATGGTTCATCCAAGAGCAGTACGTTGGTCTCCTGTGCCAGCGCCCGCGCGATGAAAACGCGCCGCTTCTGTCCGCCGCTCAACTGCCCGATCTGACGATTGCGGAATGGCATCAGGCCGACTTTCGAGAGCGCTTCCTGCACCCCCTGATGATCGTCCCGCGACGGCCCCAGAATGCGGCGGATTTTGCGCGTCCGCCCCATCATCACGGCATCGTAAACGGTTGCCGGGAATGACCAATCCACCGCCTCGTGCTGTGGCACATAGCCCACGAGGTTATGGCTGGTGCGGCAGTCCTGCCCATGAATCGAAATGCTGCCGCTGTTGAACGGAAGCAAGCCCACAATCGCCTTAAACAGTGTACTTTTGCCTGCCCCGTTAGGGCCAATGACCGCCACACGCTCCCCGACCAGGACATTGAACGAAACCTGTTCGACCGCCGGGCGCATCCCGGCATAGCCCGCTGAAAGATTTTGCACAGACAGGGCGATCTCACCCGGCAGCGCATCAGCTTCCGGCAGTGTTATAGGCGCGACCTGTAGCATTTTCTCGCTTTTCTTTGATACATGATCTCATTTAAATCTGGCATGATGGACGCACCTTGTCAAGTGTTGCTTTTCTTTAACGACCACTCCGCCATCCGAATGACGTGCGAAGTGCAGAATGCTTATACAATAGAGGGAGTTTTGTACAGCAGCCTGACGCAGATGGTCATGAACTTAGGAAGGGATGATGAAACGTATTGCTTGCCTCGCCATTACCCTGGTTTGCCTGTTGATGCTTTCTGGAACCGCCGCCGCCCAGAATGGCGTTCTCGAAGACACCGAAATCGAGCAGATCGCGCAGAGTGTCGTGCTGATCGGCAACATCCAGAACGGTGATTTCGTCTCCGGCGGCAGCGGCACGATTGTCGACTCCACCGGCGTGATTTTCACCAATCGCCATGTGATCGAAGATGCCGATGATCTGGCGATTTTCATGCTGGAAGACATCAACCAGCGTCCCGAACTGCGCTACTTTGCCACACCAATTGAAGTCAGCCGCGATCTCGATTTTGCCGTACTGCAGATCGACCGTGATGAAGATGGGGATAACATCGATCCAGACGATCTGACCCTGCCTGCTATTACCAATTTCGGCACGGATGTCTCTCGCGGGGATGACATCTATGCCTTCGGTTATCCCGCCATCGGGGATGCCCTGCTGGTGGTCACACGCGGTTCGATCACCACGATTGAAAGCGGGCGCGTCAGTGGTGAACAGGTGCATATCCGTTACCAGACCGACGCCATCATCGCGCCCGGCAACAGCGGCGGGCTGATGGTCAACGGCGACGGTCAGTTCATCGGCATCCCCACCCTCGTCACCTCCGACGAAACGACCGGAACGCAACTCGGCGGTGTAATCCCCATCCAGGCCGTCCTTGCCAGCTTTGATCTCAGCGCCGTCAGCGGGCAGACGACCCAGCGCGACGAGCCGGAACAAACCACGCAGGGCGATCAGGCGTTGAGCATCGCCATCACGCGCATTGAGCATAACGTCAGCCTCGAAGGCCAGTCCGGGCTAGGGATGCAGATTTATACGGAAATCGAGGCGGTCGGGTATGAAGACCAGGATTTGCGGGCAGCGGTCTTCTTCTACTTTGAGGACGGCACACCCATTTCGGGCGAAAACGCGGTCGAGGATAACCAGACACCGGACGGCAGCCTGACTTTGCAGGACGTGCTCACGCCCGACAGCGACGAGTGGACGACGGAATACTGGTTCTGGGTGCCCTATGACAGCTTCCCCGGCGGTCTTTCCGGTGATGTGGATGCCTTTGTAAATGCTGAAATCGGGCTGGACGGCGAAAACTTCACCGCGTTCAGCAGCAATGAAGCCTTTGTACTCAATTATGAGGGCGGCGAAACCACTCGCCAGGAAGAAAGCGATCCCCCGCGTCAACAGGCCGCCGCTGGCGGTGTGCAGGTGGAATGCAGTAACGCTGACCTGGGCTTTGACAACGGCGTTGAAATCGTCGTGCTGGATATGCCGGAAGACGCAACCTACACGGCCACGGTCGTCGGTATTGATGGCTTCGACCCCGTGCTGGCCTACCTTGACGAGGACGGCGATGCGGTTTGCTCCGACGACAGCGAAGACGCGGCTGAGTATGCCGCTGACCTGCCAACCGCTGAAAATGTGAATGAAGCGGAAGTCAGTTCGCAGCTCGAATTCTCGCAGGAAAGCGGTCGCAGCCGCGCCAACGTCTCCCTGATTGTGGGCGGCTACAACAACATGGAAGGCGAATTCATCGTCATTGTGGAAGGGGCAGATATTTCCCGCGACGACGACCCCGGCGATCCATTTGCCGTGCGCGTCACGCCAGGGATGGTCGAGGCGGGCGTCCCACTGACAATCTATATGCTGGCGGAGAACAACGACCTTGACCCCTATCTGTATCTCTACGACAACGACGAAGACGTGGTAGAGGACAATCGCGGCGATGATATTTACTGCGACGATGCCGGGAGCGAACGGTGCTGGGGACAGTCCGACGAACTCAACCGCAGTGCGGTCAGCGGCAGTGGTTCGGCCATCCGTCCCGGCAACCTTGATGCGATGCTGACCATTCCGCTGCAAGATTTTGAGGTCGATGCTGACGACGAGTCCTATCTGTTCTTCATGATGACCAGCTACGAACAGCAGTCGTTCGACGATTACGTACTGGTGTTCCACCTGGGCACAAGCTAAAGCAGCCAAATTCAACCCGTGCGTTTGTAGGGACACGGCATGCCGTGTCCTTTCAATGCAGGGACGGCGTGGCAAGTCGTCCCTCTCAATCCGCTCCCTATCCGTTATGACGGTGAGGGTTCTTCTCATCTTGACGTGCCGCCCCCCCTCTACTACAATTCTCCAGCTATCGTAAGGGTAACTCACACCTGATGTTCGAGACACTAAGCCAACGTCTACAGGATGTTTTTGATCGCCTCGGTCGCAGCGGTAAGCTGACCGAAGCGGATGTCAACACCGCCATGCGCGAGGTGCGTATGGCGCTGCTTGAGGCCGATGTGGCGCTGCCGGTGGTCAAGGATTTCGTCAACCGGGTGAAGGAACGCTCGGTCGGTGCGGAAGTCCATAAAAGCCTGCGACCCGGCCAGCAGGTGATTAAGATCGTCCATGAGGAACTGATCGAAACCCTGGGCGATGCGGGACGCCTGAGCTTTACCGGGAGCCAGAAGCCGCATGTGATTATGCTGGTCGGGTTGCAGGGGTCGGGCAAAACGACCACCGCCGCTAAACTGGCGATTCAACTGCGGCGTGATGGTCGTCAGCCCTTTTTCATCGCAGCGGATACCTACCGTCCGGCAGCCGTCGATCAGCTCAAGACACTCGCCAAACAGTCCAACGTGCCGATCTATGAAGAGGGCGTCAGCGCCAAACCGCCGGATATTGTCTCGCGTGGTCTGAAAGCGGCGAAGGATGCGAACGCAGCGGTCGTGATTATCGACACGGCGGGTCGTTTGCAGATCGACGAAACGCTGATGAGCGAGCTTGAGGAAATCAAGCGCCGTTCCAACCCGGTCGAAGTGCTGCTGGTGGCAGATGCGATGACCGGGCAGGAAGCTGTCAACATTGCACAGGGGTTCAATACCCGCGTCGGTCTTACCGGGCTGATCCTAACCAAGATCGACGGTGATGCGCGTGGTGGTGCGGCGCTCTCCATGCGCGCGGTTACGGGCGTACCGATCAAGTTCCTGGGTACGAGCGAAAAGCTGGACGGCTTCGAGGTCTTTCACCCTGACCGTCTGGTAGATCGCATTCTGGGCATGGGCGATGTGATGTCGCTCATCGAAAAGGCCGAGCAGAGCTTCGATGAAGCCGAGGCCATGCGCCTGCAAAAGAAGCTGATGGAGAATCAGTTCACGCTGCAGGACTTCCTGGAGCAGTTGCAGAAGATTCGCAAGATGGGGCCGATCAGCCAGATTATGGGCATGATCCCCGGTATGGATCGGATGCGGATGCAGGGTCAGATTGACCAGCAGGACGTAGAAAAGCGGATCAAGCGCGTCGAGGCCATCATCAATTCGATGACGCCCGCCGAGCGCAATAACCCGAAAAAGCTGAACGCCAGCCGCAAAAAGCGTATTGCTTCGGGCAGCGGTGTCGAAGTGCGGGACGTCAACGAAGTATTGAAGCAGTTCCAGCAGATGCAGACGTTGATGAGCCAGTTTCGTAAGGGGAAATTCCCCAAAATTCCCGGTCTTCCGGGCATGTAACGTTCATAACAGAACCCAGAATCAGGAGAAATTCATTCATGCTTCGTATTCGTCTTCGCCGTATGGGGCTGAAGCGTCAGCCTTCTTATCGTATCGTCATCACCGACCAGCGCAATTCGCGTGACAGCGCGTATCTGGAAGTGATCGGCCACCACAACCCCCGCACCCGCCCCAGCACCGATGTGGTGGATGAAGCCCGCGCCCTGCACTGGCTGAGCGTTGGCGCACAGCCCACCGAGGCGGTCCGGAAGCTGATGGATCGCACGGGCACCTGGGCACGTTTTGAACGTCTGCGCAAGGGTGAACCGATGGAAGCGCTGATCGCGGAAGCCGCTGCTGCCGCTGCGAATGCCGCGCCCGTCAGCCCGCGCACACGCTATCCGTCCCCCGCCGCGGGGCAGGGTCGCAAGGCCACCACAACCGAGGCGGAAGCGTAAAGCGCTTTCGACATTCCTATGATGGAAAAAGAGCTGGTCGAATACATCGCGCAAAACCTGGTGAACGACCCGTCGCAGGTGGAGGTACGTTCCCGCAAAACGTCCTCCGCCATCATTCTGGAACTGCATGTCGCGCGCAGTGATATGGGGCGTGTGATTGGCAGGAATGGGCGCGTCGCCAATGCCGCTCGTTCTTTGCTGCGTGTCATCGCCGCCCAGAAGAACACCCGCATCAATCTCGAAATTGATTGAGCGACCCCATCGCATGAGTTCGGCGCGTTCCAGAAACACCCCACCCCCCTATCTGCTGCTGGGCGAGATCCTGCGACCACACGGGATTCGGGGGGAACTCCGTGTGAAGATGCTGACGGATTATCCGGAACGGATAGCCGGCCTGAAGGCCGTGTTTCTGGGCACCAGCCCGGAAGATCGCGACATCACGTCCCATGCCGTCGAGCATATGCGGATGCACCAGGACTACGGGCTGCTCAAGCTGCACGGCGTGGATGATCGTAACGAGGCCGAACTGCTCCGCAGCCTGTTGGTCATGGTCAGGATTGAAGACGCCGTACCGCTGGAAGACGACGAAATCTACCTGTTTCAGTTGATCGGCCTTGAAGTGCGCACTGCCGATGGCGCGGTATTCGGCGAAATCACGGACGTGCTGGAAACCGGCGCGAATGACGTCTATGTCATCGCCAGCCGCGAACATGGCGAAGTACTGCTGCCCGTCATCCCCGACACCATCGTGGAAACAAATGTAGACGAGGGCTTTGTCACCGTCAATATTCCTGAAGGCCTGCTGCCTTCCTGAAACGGCTTCCCCGCTTTCTCAATACTTTACCTCGCTTTCGTGCTTGACAAGCCAATTGCTCACTTGTTATGCTGAATTTACGCGGGGTTTCCTATATTGAGACTTTATCTTCTTGAGCGATCATCCCTACTGGCTGGGTTTTAGCCTCGTCCCCAACATCGGCCCAAAACGCCTTCTACGACTGCTCCAGACCTTCGGTGATCTGAAGACCGCCTGGAACGCGACCGAGCAAGACCTGGCCTATGCCGGTCTGGATGAAACGCTGATTCACAATATTCAGCAGACACGCCGAAAGCTCGATCTGGATGCCGAACTGGGGAAGATTCAGCGCTGGAAAGCCCGCTTGCTGACCCTGTTCGATGAAGAATATCCGCCCCTTCTTAAGCAGGTGGATGATGCGCCCCCTGTCCTATATATCCGGGGAAAACTCCTTCCGTCAGATCAACTAGCGCTCGGCATCGTCGGCACACGCAAGGCCACTCAGTATGGCAAGGACGTGGCGCAGGATTTGTCCCGTCGGCTCGCACAGCACGACGTCACCATCGTCAGTGGACTGGCGCAGGGCATTGACAGTGCAGCCCATCAGGGCGCGATCAACGGCGGTGGGCGCACGATTGCCGTTCTTGGGTGTGGCGTGGACATCATCTACCCGCGTGAACATCGCGAACTCGCCCTGCAAATTATCGAACACGGCGCCATCGTCAGCGAATTCCCGATAGGGATGCAGCCGATTGCCAACAACTTTCCCAGGCGCAACCGTACCTTAAGTGGGATGACACTGGGCGTACTGGTGGTGGAAGCCCCGGAAGGCAGCGGTGCTCTGATTACGGCCTCGACCGCCGCCGAACAGGGACGGGAGGTTTTCGCTGTACCGGGCAACATCTACAGTCCGATGAGCCGGGGGACAAATCATCTCATCCAGGACGGCGCGAAACTGGTGAGCCGGGTGGAAGATATTCTGGATGAGCTGCAAGTGACCTATGCGCAGCAGCAAACGCGAACACAAACCGCCGAGGTTGTGCCGGATAACCCAACCGAAGCCCTGCTGCTGGAATATCTGCAAGCCGACCCGATTCATGTCGATGATCTGGCTCGTCTTTGCAAGCTGCCTATCACGGATGTGACCAGTACGCTGACCATCCTGGAACTGAAAGGCCTTGCACAAAATGTAGGTCTCATGCAATATAGCCGAACTTTTGACCCGTAACCCTCTAAAGAATGCACTTACAGGGCATATCAGCTAAGAGGCCGCTTTGATGGATAACTACGTCGCGTTAATTATGGCAGGGGGCGGGGGTACACGCCTGTGGCCGATGAGCCGCAAGGACAAGCCCAAGCAGCTTTTGCCTTTGATCGAAGAACACTCAATGTTCCGCACCACAGTGGAACGGCTGCATCCGCTGTTCACGCCGCAGCAGATTTATGTTGTGACTGGCCCCCAATACGTGGAGGACATGAAGGCGGAAGCGCCGGAAATCCCGGTGGAGAACTTTATCGTCGAACCTTATGGACGGAACAGCGGCCCCGCGGTGGCGCTGGCGATGCGCATCATTCATGAGCGCCAGCCCAATGCGGTCGTCGCGATGCTCAGTGTCGATCATCATATCGCCCGCAAAGACGAATTCCGCGCTGTGCTGGCCTCCGCCTATGAGGTAGCGATGCAGGATTACACCGTTATCCTGGGTATCTCGCCGTCGTTCCCTTCAACCGGATTCGGGTATGTTCGCCAGGGGGAAAAGCTCGGTCATTTCGGCGGGCATGAGGCCTACATCGCACGCGGCTTCACGGAAAAACCCAATCTGGTCAAGGCAACCGAATTTCTGCTGTCGGGCGAATATACCTGGAATTCGGGCATGTTCATCTGGAAGTCGTCTCTGGCGGTGGGCGAATTCAAGCGCCAGCAGCCTGCCATGACCGCGCTGCTGGATCGGCTTCGACCGACGCTGAACACCCCACAGTATCAGGACACGCTGGACGACATCTGGGAGCACTTTCCCAAAATCTCGATTGACTACGCCATTATGGAAGGTGTAGAGAAGATGGCGGTGATCCCGGTTGATTTTGGCTGGAGCGATGTGGGCACCTGGTCATCGCTGTTTGATGTGCTCGATCTGGACGAAGCGGGCAACGCCTTTAAGGGGCAGTCGCCCGATCAGATCGTGCTGGACACCAAAAACACACTGGTCTTCAGTGACCGCCTGGTTGCCACCATCGGCGTTGAAGACATCATCGTGGTGGATACGCCCGACGCAATTCTCATCTGCCACAAGTCCCGTTCTCAGGATGTGCGCGAAATTGTCAACGCCTTACAATCCCGAAAGAAACACGATTATCTGTAGTAGGTCAGGTTAACGCATGAGTGAAGCGACACAGGCGTATTGTGTAAAGTGCAAAACCAAGCGGGATATGGTCAACGCCACACCCGTCTTTACCGCAACTGGCACACCGGCCACACGCGGAAGCTGCGCCGTCTGTGGGACGACGCTGGTGCGGATGGGCGAAACCGCTGCCCATGCTGCCCTGCCCCGCCCCGAAGTGACGGCCAGACCGCAGCGTACCGCGAAAAAGGCCGCTGGTAAAAAGGGCGCGGCAGGCAAGAAAACCGCCAAATCCAAAACCGCGAAGAAGAAGGCGGAAGCTTCTGCACCCGCTGGTAAACTGGCACGCAAGAAGCGCGTCGGCAAACTGGTGATTGTGGAGTCTCCCGCCAAAGCGCGCACGGTGGGCAACTTTCTGGGCAACGGTTTCACCGTAACCGCCTCAAAAGGTCACATCCGCGACCTGCTGGTAACACAGCTTTCGGTCGATGTGGAAAACGATTTCGAGCCAAAGTATCGCGTTCCGAATGATAAGCGCGATACCGTGAAGGAACTGAAGCAGCAGGTCGATGCTGCTGATGAAATCTTCCTCGCCACCGACCCCGACCGTGAAGGCGAGGCCATTGCATGGCACCTGATTGCCGCAACCGATATGGACGAGAGCCGCGTGAAGCGCGTCGTGTTCCATGAAATCACGGAACCTGCTGTCGAACATGCCTTCGCCCATCCGCGCACCATCAACATGGACTTAGTGAACGCGCAGCAGGCCCGCCGTATTCTCGACCGGTTGGTTGGTTATAACATCACCGAACTGCTGTGGGATCGTGTGCGTAACCGTCTTTCGGCTGGCCGCGTCCAGAGCATCGCGCTGCGGCTGGTGGTAGATCGTGAACGCGAGATCGAAGCATTCGTGCCGGTCGAGTACTGGACGCTGGACGCACGGCTGCAAAAGCAGATCAAGAACGGGACGAAGAATCTGCCCTTCCTCGCACGGCTGGTCAAGTATAAAGGCGAGGATGTGGACTTCCACAGTGAAGCCGATGTCCTGCCGCATCTCGATGTGCTGGAACGCAGCCGTTACACCGTGAGTGATGTTAAGCGCGGCACCCGTCAGCGCAAGCCATCCGCGCCATTTACGACCAGCACACTTCAGCAGGAAGCCTCGCGCCGTCTGGGGTTCAATGCCCGCCGCACGATGTCGGTTGCGCAGCAGCTTTACGAGGGTATCGATATTGGCGCAGAAGGCACGGTCGGGCTGATTACGTACATGCGTACCGACAGCACAACCGTCTCTGAACAGGCGCAGCAGGAAGCCCGCAGCTACATCGAAAAGCGCTTCAGCAAGACGTATATGCCCACCAAAGCGCCGGAATACAAGACTAAGACCAAAGGTGCGCAGGAAGCGCATGAGGCCATCCGCCCGACCAGCGTTTTCCGCGCCCCCGCCGCGCTGGAGGCCAACCTCTCCCGCGATCAGCTCAAGCTGTACAGGCTGATCTGGGAGCGCTTCGTCGCCAGCCAGATGAGCAACGCGGTTTACGACACGCTGCGCATCGAGATTAAGGCGGGGCTGAGCGAGAAGGACACGCCCTATCTGTTCCGCGTCTCCGGCAGCACGATCAAATTCCCAGGCTTCCTCGCCCTGTATGAGGACACCCGCGACGAAGACGCGACGGTGGACGAGGACGAGGGGCGCATCCTACCCGATATGTCCCCCGAAGAACTGCTCGATCTGATTCAGCTTTTGCCGGAGCAGCACTTCACGCAGCCGCCGCCCCGTTACACCGAGGCCAGTCTGGTACGGATTCTGGAAGAATACGGCATTGGCCGTCCCAGCACCTACGCACCGACTGTCGCCGTGATTCAGGATCGGGAATACGTCGAGAAGCAGGACAAGCGCCTGATCCCGACCGAGACGGGCAAGATCGTCAACGACCTGCTGGTACAGTTCTTCCCCGACGTGATGGACTACCAGTTCACCGCGCGGATGGAAGACCAGCTTGATGAAGTGTCTGAGGGAAATGTCGAATGGCGTCCCATGCTCAAGGATTTCTATGCCCCCTTCGAGCACCAGCTTGAAAATGCCCACGAACACATGCCGCGCATAGAGCAGGAGGAACACGTCGGGCGCGACTGTCCCGTTTCCGGGCATCCGCTCGTTATCCGCTATGGGCGCTGGGGCAAGTTCATCGGCTGTTCGGATTATCCCAACTGTACCTATACCGAGCCGTATCTGGAACGGACAGGGATCACCTGCCCGTTGTGCGGTGAGGAGCACAGCGGTGAATTGGTGGTGCGGCGTACGCGACGCGGGCGCGTGTTCTACGGCTGTTCGCGCTATCCAGAGTGCGAATACTCCGCCTGGAAGCTCCCCGGCAAGAAAAACCAGGAGCAGGGCGAAGCAGATGAAGAAGAAATGGTCGGCATCCCCAACAAATCGGCCAGCTAATTCCAGACAGTCAGCAGCGGGGCGAATCATTGCGTTCGCCCTGATGCGTCTGGCGTGACGATAGTACTTCCCAACCATCCTTGCAGAAACGAACCGAAACCAAACAGGTTTTGCAGTTTTCGCAAGTCCACAGTAGGATATACTCAAAAGGGACAAACTTAATCGGCACCACATTCATCGGTGATTGACGGAAGGCATGAGAAAGGCGGCATCATGACCGAAGATCAGGCTGAAAAAAGAGGCAGACGCGCCCGGCAGGCCAAAGAACCGAAAGCCCCCAAAGAGTCCTCCGGCTCGCCGCTTGCAGGGTTCCGTCAGTGGCTGTCAGACAGCTACAACGGCCTGTTCAAAATCGTGATCCAGCCGCAGCTTCCCAAGCCGCGTGTGCTGGGATTCATGGTGGCATCGTTCCTGTTCGGGATGATCTGGGCATATCTGCTGGCACCGACTGTCTTTTACAACGGCGCACCGAACCAGATGAGTTCCGCACAGCAGGATCAGTATGTGCGCCTCATCGCGGGCAGCTACCAGGCCGGGGTGTATGACGACGGCCAAACGCAGGCGCTTCTCAACCGGGTTGACGAGCCGGGAGCGCGTGTCGAGCGTTTAATCCAGCAGGAAAGCGGGCAGGTGCAGTCCAGCCTCCAGGCTATTTTGCCGCTGGCGCAGGGGGCTGAAGGTACGCCCATCGCCCGCGACGGCGGTATCGTGCGCAGCATTCTCACCTTTGTGATTGCGGTCATTGCCTTCATCATCATTGCCAACGTTGCTGCCCTGCTGTGGGGGCTGCTGATCGGCGGCTTCGTCCAGCGCGGTCTGGCACGCCTGCGGCCCAAGACGGAGGCCGATCTCGATGCCCAACGCACGATGGAGGCCATCCGCGAGCGCAAGCGCATCGAAGGCGAACTGAAGGAAAAGATGGCGCAGCAGAACGCCGCCAGCGACTTCGGCCCGCCGATGATGAACAAAATCTCGGTCTACACCAAAGGCCGCCAGTTCGACGACTCGTTCGCCATCGAAGATGCCAACGATATGTTCCTCGGCGAATGCGGCGCGACCATCGCCAAGACCATCGGCGACACGGGCGAACTGGCTGCGGTTGAAATCTGGCTGTTTGATAAAGAAGACTTCGTGCGGACGCTCACCAAAACCTTCGTCACCGAACACGCCTTTAATGACCCGGTGAGCCGCTCGGAACTGGACGCGAAAGTCGATAACCCCGCGACCGATCTGATCGTGTTCCGCCCAGGCGCAGTGCTGATTCTGGAAACCAATACCCTGCGCTTGCAGGCACGGGTTGAGGATATGGCCTACGGCACGAATCCTGCGCTGCCGCCGAACAGCTATATTGAAAAGCTCACGCTCAGCCTGTCGGCCTGGGAGAAGGCGAAGATCGGAGCTTCTGCTGGTGCGCCCGCTGGTATTCCTGCTGGCGTAGGGGCGGTCCCCGCTCCCGCGACACCGGTTCCGGCCTATAATCCGCCGCCTGCCCCGGCACCGACTTACGCACCGCCGCCCACGCCAACACCGGGCTATAACCCGCCCCCGGCAGCACCGTTTGGCGGTGGCGCGACCCGTCCCGCCACACCACCACCGCCCCCGTCCTTCCCCGGACGCAAGGACGACGACGACCCCTTCGGCGGGACAGGGGACTTTACCCCCATCGGCGGGTAAGGCACTTTCGCAACAGAATCAAAAACGCCCCGGTCACAGCGGGGCGTTTTTTGTTACAGACGCTTCTGCGCGAACTGCTATTTGATGCTCTTGATCTTAAAGACGATCTCGCCAGAGGGTGTACTGGCGCGAACCTTATCACCACGTTTGCGATTCAGCAGCGCCTTGCCAATTGGGCTTTCATGAGAGATTTTGCGCTCACGCGGGTTGGCCTCTGCCGTGCCCACGATCATGTACGTCTCATCTTCGTCCGAGCCTTCTTCACGAATCGTCACCTCCGACCCGACGCGGACGATGTCGGTTTGCCCGCTGTTGGAGATCACCTCCGCAGTGCGTAGAATGTTTTCCAGATATTGAATACGCCCTTCCACAAACGCCTTCTGCTCGCGGGTATCGTGATAATCGGCGTTTTCTTTCAGGTCGCCCTGGGCCACCGCTTCCTTCAGCTTAATCGCGAGTTCAGGCCTGCGAATATTGACGAGCTGATCCAGTTCACGCATCAACTCCTCTTTGCCTTCAGGGGTGAGATAGACGGGTTCAGACATAGCAAAAACCTTTTCTAAGCGTGCTTTACAGTCGCTTTTTATGACACCGCAAAAGTTCCCTGGGTTCGGTATTGTTCCGCCAGCGACAGTACATTCTGGCGATGAAGCTGCTGTACTGCGCCATGCAGCAGAATGCGGCTTTTGCCACAATCCTCAATATCGATGGCATTGAGCGCGTCTTCCAGCGCGTTGTGGGTGAAGGCCTTTTCCACCGCCCGCTTTAACCGACTCAGGTAGTCCAGGTCGCTGAAGATTTTCTCCTCAACTTCACCCCGCAGGATGATCTCGCCATGTCCCTGCACCACACTCTCAAACGTGTTCGGACGCAGCTTTTCCAGCGTGGAGAGAAACGCATCGTAACTGCCATCCACAAAATACGGCAGCGGCATCAGCGTATCCGCCGCGAACAACACCTGATCTTCTTCCACCAGGCATACAATCGAGTCCATGCTGTGCCCCGGTGTCCACCACAGCGAGAGCGTTTTGTTCCCCAGGTAGAGCGTTAAACGATCTTCAAACACCACATTCGGCAGCACGAGCGTCACATCGCGCATTTCGGGCATCGTCGTGCGCACCCGTTCCAGGCTTTCCCTGCCGCGCAGGTTCAGCAGTTCACGGCAGCGACGGTGAGCAATGACCTGCGCACCGTCAAAAAAACAGGTGCCGGTCGTGTGATCGGCATGAAAATGGGTGTTGATAACCATTTTCACATCCACCCCCAGCCGTTCGGTGATGAAGCGCTTCATCTGCCGTGTTTCTTCAGGATAGACCAGGGTGTCGATCACCACAGCGCCTTCAGTAGTGACGATCACGCCCGCCGTGACCTGCGCATACAGATCACTTGTGAAAACGTAGATGTCATCCGTCACCCGTTCACGCTGCATAGGCCGAAAGTTTTACCTTCGTTTAATGTTCATTGTTGGCGAGTATAGTCAGTGCTAAAGCGAAAATCAAGAGATTAAGGGGTGTCTAATTACGGCGGTCGCCAGCATACGTTATACTGCGTAATCAGGAGGGATTAACAGATGCTCAAGACAAAATATACTGCATTTTTACTCATCTTCCTGCTGGTTGCGCTGGCCTTTGGACTGGTGCAGGCGCAGGAACAGCCCGTGTTCCGCATCGGGGTGCTGGACAGCGAACGCGGCCCGGTCACACGCGGGGCACAACTGGCCGTCGCGCAGATCAATGAAGCGGGCGGGGTGCGCGGCGCAGATGGCACCATCTTCCGCCTGGAACTGGTCATCCAGCCTACGCTTTCCGGTGAAGACCTGAGCGACGCGATTGACGTTATCAACGAAGCCAGCGTGATCGCCGTGCTGGGGCCGGAAACCACCGAGCAAGTTCTCAACAACCTGCCCCTGCTGCAAGACCTGGGAGTGCCAGTTCTGACACCCGCGATTGGCGATACCGTCATCGCCTCGGATTCGGCTCAACTGCTGTTCAGAACCCGCGCAGCAGAGCGTTTTCAGGGATCGGCGCTGGCGGACTATCTGACGAACATTCTTCAGGCAACCAACGTCGGCACCGTACAGCTTGACAGCGACAGCACCGCCAGCCGGGTCGGGTTTTCGCTGGCGCTCTCCCAGCTTGAAAATGCCCCCGAAGAAGAAACCCTGCCGATTCTGGAAGACACCGACGGACTGCCGGAACTGGTGGCGCAGGTCATCGAACTCAATCCCCAGGCGACGGTCGCCTTTGGAGAACCCGCCCTTGCCAGCGCCTTCTACACGCAGCTTCGCGCGAATGGGTATGTCGGGCTGTTTGCCTATAATCAGGCGCAGGATCCCATTTTCCGCGACAGCGTTCAACTGGAACAGCTTCGCGGTGTCCTGAGCACGACGACATGGCCTTACAGCGCCCTGGATGACGTGAGTGATGCCTTTCTGAACGATTTTGTACGCGCTTTTGGCGAAGTTCCCGGTCAGGTAGAGGCGGCCAGCTATGACGCGGTGCAGATGCTCGCGGTCGCCATCGGCCAACCGGGCGAACTGGCGACCAATCTGGCTGGTCTGACGGATGTGGTCGGCGTTCAGGGGACGCTGAATCCAACAAATCTGCTGCGCGGCGAGACGAGCGAATATGTCTCAGTCATTCAGTTGGGCGCACTGGGGGGCGTGGAAATTCTCGCCCGCTACGCCGGGAATCAACGGCTGGAAGATGACGGAGAGCAGGTGGTCGAAGGGGAACCCGCCCCAACCGCAACACCCCAGCTTGACGGCGTATTCATCACCATTCAGAACGCGATTCAGAATGTGCGCACGGGGCCAGGGCTGGAATACGCCGTACTCGGTCAGCTTCGACAGGGCGAGACGGCGCGGGTGATCGGCGCGACGATTGACTTCACCTGGGTCGTGATCGAATTCCGAGGGCAGAACGGGTGGCTGGCGACCTATCTGCTGGACGTGATCGGCGACCGCACGACGGTTCCAGTGATTACACCGCCGCCCACCCCAACCCCCGGCCCGGCGACCGCGACACCCACCGCGCAGCCGTCGGTCGATGTGGTCATTCTCTCAGCAGTTCCTACCACGCTGACGCTGGGTACAACCACCAACATCAACGTCACTGTCCAGAATATCGGCAGTGTCCCGGCTGGCCCGTTCGCCATTGCCAGCACACTCCCGCCGGATAACTTCTTCGCGTCGGCCAATCTGCCTGGTCTTGCGCCCGGTCAGCAGGCGACAGTGACTCTGCCTGCTACGCTCAATACGGCAACAGGCAATTTCACGGCGGTGGTCGTGGCCGATCTCAACAATGAAGTTGCGGAAAGCCCCGCAGGCGAAGCGAACAACGATGACTTTATCTTCAGCTACCGCATCGACCGACCGATCACACTGATTAACAACACGACCCTCCCTGTGAACGGTCAGCTTGATCTGGAAGGTAACGTCTCGCCGGTGTTCGATGTGCAGTACACCGCCGCCGGACTGAATACGACGGGTGCATGTTCGGGCACGGCCAACTGTGTCGGCCTGCTCAGCCCCACCCTCACCTGGGATACATCGCACTACGACGCGATTAATCCTGCAACAGGCGTAAACGCGACCCTGATCGCCAATGCCTCGCTCACGCCGGGGACGACCATCGGGATTCTGACCGCCGAAGGCCGCCGGGGTGTGCTGCGGGTGGACGCGATTAATCCGGGTGTCTCGATTACTTTAACGTATCGGCTGTATCAGTAATTGCTGTGTCTCTTGTAGGGGCGGGTCGCTGACTCGCCCCTACTCCAGCGGGACATCCACAAACGTGGTTTCGCCCGCCCGAATCGTGACCGTCTGCCGAAAGCGCACCCGCCCGGTTTCCTCTGCGACAATCACCTCGTACTCCCCTTCGGGCAGATCGCCGTAGGTGAAGTTTTCCCGCCAGATATAGTCACTGTTGACGAGATCACTGGCGTAGGTGGTGGCGTAGCGAACCGCCGCCGAATTCAGCGCCCGAATCTGCACCGTGACTTCAAGCTGCGGTTCGCCATCCTGGGTCACGAACCCAGCCAGCGTCCCGAAGCCCATCCAGGGGTAAATCCACAGATCAGGGTTGCGGGTGGCATTGAAATCATCCGGGTCGCCAACGCGCACTTCAAAGTGCAGATGCGGCCCATCTGCGACGCCCGTATCCCCGACGATGCCGACCCGATCTCCTGCCCGGACTTCCTGCCCTTCCTCGACCTCAACCCGGTCGAGATGTCCATACAGCGAGTAGACGGGCAGCCCTTCGGGAGACTGCATCGTGTGCTCAATCACGACAAGCCGCCCGTAATACCACGTCTGCGGCCCAAATTCCCGTTCCAGATCATCACCGGCATAGTAAACCGTCCCCGCCGCTGCTGCCAGCACAGGTGTCCCGCGTGGGTTGACAAATTCCACGCCCACATGAACGGCGCGTCGTCCGCCCTGTGTACTGCCATAAGGATAGGTACGGTCGACATAATCCTGCTCCGCATCGCGCGAGACAGGGCGATTCAGCACGTAATGATCGACCAGTTCGGGGGTCGGGGTGACGGTTGGCGTTTCGGTCAGAGTCGGCGTGAGCGTGATGGTGGGTGTCGCGGTGGGCGGCTCCGTGTTGGTAGGTGTGGGGATTGGCGTGCGTGTCGCTGGGGGTGGCCCGGCAGTAGGGACAGCGGTCGCTTGCAAGGCGACCGTGGTCGGGGCGCTGGTGATGGCGACGGCCTGTGGACGTTCGGTATTCCCCTGGCAGGCACTTACCAACAACAGGACGGAAAGCAGAAGTGTAGAAATCCAGTTCCGATAGGACATGCAGTGAATGCTCGCTCTAGCTCAAGGACGTAGGGAGGTTACTCAAACAATACTTCGTGGTAATCGCCCGTTTGCTCACCCAGGCGTTTTTCCAGAATGAGATCGCGTGTTTGCGGCGGCAATTGTAAATAAGAAAGTGCCGCATCAATGAGGGCGGATTGTGGAATCAGGCCGACCAGTTCAGTGTGCGCGACGATAACGCCATGACGCGCGGCTTCACCTTTCACCGCTTCCAGAATGGTGAACAGCGACGTTTTGCGGAAGTCGATCACATTCATCGACACCTGCGCCATGCCGTTCACCAACAGGCCAAGCGCTTTCAGGTAGGGCAAACCACCGCCGGATTCGCGCACCGCGCGGGCGATTTCCACCGCGACCTGAACATCAGATGTATTCAGATAAGCATTGAAGGCGATTAAGGGTTCGCGTGCGCCAACAGCGACCGCCCCCGCCTTGCCAAGCAGCGCCGGGCCAAAATCCGGCAGGCGAGACGTGTCGGTTTGGATGGTCGTTCTGAGGACTTCATAGGGGTCGCGCCGCACAACAGCCAGATTGCGACGTTCCGGGTGCAGGGCGGCCTGTTCATAGAGATAAACGGGCAGCGCCAGTTCGCGCCCGATGCGCTCCCCTACCCGACGCGCCAGTGCCACGCATTCGGCCATCGTCACCCCACGCAGCGGAATAAAGGGGACAACATCCGCCGCGCCGATGCGAGGATGAACTCCGTTATGCGCTTCCAGATCAATCAGCGTGGCTGCCGCCTCAACCGCCCGAAAAGCCGCTTCCCCGACGATTTCCGGCTCCCCCGCGAAGGTGATGACCATGCGGTTATGATCGGCATCGCTGCTCACATCCAGCAGATACACTCCATCGACCGACACAATTGCAGCCCGCACAGCGTCAATCACCTCAGCGCGGCGCCCCTCGCTGAAGTTAGGCACACATTCCACCAACCGCATCGGCTACTCGTCCTCGCTCTCTACAAAACGGGGACGTGTCACTGGCTTGGCCGGATTGCTGCCCGGTCGGATGGGTTCCTGTGCCAGCGTTTTCAGGGTGCTGTCATCGACCTCGCGGCCATTGAAACGCTCGTACATGGCCGGGTTTTCCAGTCGATCCACAGCATAGCGCCACCAGCCGCGCCCGGTTTCCCGTAGAACAGAGCGGCAGGTGTCGCACCGAACGGTATGGCGCGGGCGAGGAATGCCCAGTATACGCTCGTTACGCACCTCAACCGACAGTGTCCCACGCTGGCAAACCGGGCAGAACTCGATAATGAATCCGCTGGCATAACGCTCCGCAGCGGCCAGTCCCCGCAGGTAAAGCACCACGTAGGTCAGAATCGCCAGAATAATGACGCCGCCCACAATGGCTTCAATCGGAATTCGACTCACAGCAGGGCGAATGGCTCCCCCTGGCGATGTGATCGTATTTCCGTCTGCGCTGCTGCTCCGCTGGGTCGGGGCTGCTGCCACAACCGCGCTGATTTCGGTGATTTCTGGCGTAATTTCTGCTGTGCCAGTTTCCAATGCAGCAGGGGTCAGAGTCGGTGGTGGTGATGTTTCCGATGCTGCTGGAACAACTATCGCGGTAATGGTTGGCACAGCAGCAGCCATATTATCGCCAACAGTCGCGGTTGGGGTCGCCGTCGGTGAGGGTGGCGCTGATGTTGAGGTTGCAGTAGAGACCACCGTCGCGGTGGGCGCTTCCGTTTGGGTGGCTGTCGAGGTTGCCGTTGGCGTAATCGCCGTCGCGGTCGCCGTTGCAGTCGGTTGATCCGTCAGTGTCGCGGTTGGCGCTTCCGTTTGGGTGGCTCTCGATGTTTCCGTTGGCGTAGTAGTGTCCGTCGCGGTCGCGGTCGCCGTCGCGGTCGCCGTCGCGGTCGCCGTCGCGGTCGCCGTCGCCGTCGCGGTCGCCGTCGCGGTCGCCGTCGCGGTTGACGTTGCAGTCGGTTGATCTGTCAGTGTCGCGGTTGGCGTTTCCGTTTCGGTGGCTGTCGATGTTACCGTTGGCGTAATCGTGGCCGTTGCGGTTGATGTTGGGGTAGCGCCTGGACGGGGCGTTTGTGTCGGCACAATCAGCGGTGCAGCAGTAGCAGGAACATCCGTCTGCGTTGGCGCTGCTGTCACGGTTGCGGTTTCGGTCTGGGTCGAGGTTGGCGTAGACGTTGCTGTCAGCGTCACCGTAGCGGTTGGCTCTGGTGTGGCCGTTGCGGTAGCAGTGGGTGCAGGCGTTGCGGTCGATGTGGCGCTTGCGGTCGCGGTGGGCGTAAGGGTCGCGCTTGCGGTGGCGGTGGCGGTCGATGTTGCTGTCGCGGTCGCACTGGGGGTAAGGGTGGCCGTCGCTGTCGCCGTAGGCGTTTCACTCGGCGTGATCGTGGGTGTCAGAGTGATTGTCGGCGTGGCGGTGGCCGTAAAGGTCGCGGTGGGCGTCAGGTTGTCTTCATCCAGCACTGGCAGCGTTTCAAGATCAACCGTCCAGAAGACGAGTTCCTCTGAAATCCAGGCAAACTGAATCGTGCTGAAGCCGAACGGAAGCGGCGCGTAGCGAATCAGAATCCAGTCCCCTTCAGCATTCCGCCCCACAGGTTCGACCGGATCACCCGGTCGCAACTGCCCCAGGCGCGGATAGGCACGACCTGGGCCAGCGCGTAAAAGAGCGCTGTTGGCGTTCACAAACACATAGCTGCCGGAGGGCGTAGGCGAAACCAGAAACGGGGTTCGGGTTATACCGCTCAGATCGGGCGAGGGTGTCAGATTCAGGTCTTCCAGCACGGGCAGCGCGTCGATGTTCACCTGCCAGAACGCCAGATCGCGCCGAATCCAGCCAAAGCCGCGTGGCAGGACGATCATTACCCAATCCCCAGCGGCGTTGCGGCTGACCGGGCGCACACCGTCGCCCAGATAAAGCGAACCCACCGCCGAAAAGTTTTCTCCGGGGCCGCTGCGGGCGAAGACGCTTTCAACCAGCAGATAACTCCCGGTCGGGGTTTCAGTTGGGTCAGAGGAAGGCTGCGCCAGCGCCAGCGTTGCGACGAAGGCGATGGACGTAATAAGCAGCAGAAAACAACTGGCAACCAGCAGGCGGCGCTTCAAAGCGGTCTCCCCTCGTCGTCAAAGCCGCGCCTTGTGTAACAGGCGGGCAATAGTAGCACAAAGCCATAACCAGACCAACCCGGCGTTGGCAAAGCGGAGGGGAAACGCACAGTGCCGCCTGACATTACTGGGTAATCATGAAGCTGATCGGCGTGGCAACCTGTGTACCGCTGGCGTAAATCTGCACCGTCCACGACCCCGGCGTAAAGGCAATATCCGACGGCGTGACGAAGTAGTACAGGCAAATATCCGCCGAACTCTGATTCACCGTCCAGTCATACCCTGCCGCGAGCTGCCCATCGCGATACCACTCAAAGCGCATTGGGGTGCCCGACGTGATGTTATAAGCTCGCACCGTCGCGTAGAGCTGCTGGGTGGAGGCCGGGAAGGTCGTCTGGACAGAAGTCGGGCAGCCATCGGCATTACTGACCGAGGTGGACATGCCTAAGGCCACGAACTGTGTGTTACCACTCACGACACCCGAACCATCTGTGGTGCTCGCTGGTATCTCGCCCATATCCCCTGTGCTGCCGGCCTCTGCACCCGGATCACCAGATGGCATGGCGCGAGACGTTTCCGGCCCCATCGGTGGCCCCGGCACAATCGCAACGGTCGGAGGCGTGATGGCTTGCAGCGTGAGGTTCAACTGGTTGTTGATCCCGGTGCTGTAGGCAATCGTCGCCTGGGCGGCCTGCGCTGTTCCACTTACGGCAGTGCGCTCTACCGCCGCGCTCGTGACGATAGCCTGTGCCTCAACGAGATATTGTGCGTTCGCTGCCTGAAGTGTTGCCTGCGAGTCGTTACTGCCGATCACCTGACAGCCGCTCAAAATCATCAGCAGCAGCGCAAGGCAAACAGGCTGCAAAGGGTTGTGTTGTTTCATCCGGTTATCGTGTAAACACCTTGTTCTGTTCATGGTGCGTCTATTTTAGCGGACAATCCTCTCATGGGTAAATTCTGCGCTGAGAACCGGACAAAAGACTTGTGTCCATTGGGGAAATCTGTTAGGATGTATCTATCTATTCGCCCCCGTAGCTCAGCGGATAGAGCGTTGCCCTCCGGAGGCAAAGGCCCAAGTTCGATTCTTGGTGGGGGCACAATCACAGGCGGCCAGTCGGTCGCTTTTTTGTTGCCCTGGGTAAGCCCATGTCTTCTTTTGCCCTCATCCGCCGCACATTCCCCTGGATTATCCGAATGATGGTGCTTGGCTGGTGCCTGAGCCTGCTGGTGCCCGCCGCGCATCGCGCACCCTTGCAGCCGCAGCAGACCGTCTTAACCGAACAACCGCATACCTGTGTCCACACCAATCTGATCGATGAGGTCGATGAGTGGAAGATTCAGCGTTCGTTGCAACTGGTGCGGGAGATGGGCGCGACGACGATTGTTGAGTTTTTTCCCTGGGCCTATATCGAGCGGACGGAAGACGTTTATGACTGGTCGCAGGCCGATAAAATCATCCGTCATTCTACAAATCAGGGTATCCGTGTGATCGCTCGGTTGGGGCTGGTGCCTGGATGGGCGCGCCCTGGCGATACAACACTGAACTATTTTCCTGAAGACGCTTTTCCCGATTTCGCCCAGTTCGCGGTTGATTTCGCCACGCGCTACCGCGACAGCATCGACCATATCATCATCCTGAACGAGCCGAATCTGGCATTCGAGTGGGGCTTTCAGACGCCCAACCCTGCCCGTTATGTGCGGCTGCTGCAAGCGGTCTATCAACCACTGCACCGGGCCAATCCCGATGTAGTCGTCCTGGCCGGGGCACTCGCGCCGACGCTAGAACCCGACGGCAGCCCAAATGGGTTGGACGATCTGATTTTTCTGGAACGGATGTATGCCGCAGGCGCAGCAGATTACTTTGACGCGCTGGCGATCCATACTTACGGCTTCACTGAACCCCCACAGGCCGCCCCCGCGCCCGATGTGCTGAACTTTCGCCGCGCCGAACTGCTCTATGAAATCGTCCGGCAGTACGATAACGCTGCTACCCCCGTTTACATTACCGAGAGCGGCTGGAACGATGACCCTCGCTGGACAAAAGCCGTGCGCCCCTCCCAACGCATCGCCTACACCCTGGACGCGCTCCGCTGGGTGGAAGACGAATGGGACTGGGCAGAGACATTCTGCCTGTGGATTTTCCGCTATCCACGTCCAACCGGACGCTATCCCGATTATTTCACGCTGGTCACGCCGGAATTCCAGCTAAAGCCCATTTACAGCGCTGTGCAGGCCTATGCACGGGGATGGGAAAGCGAGGGCGCATTATGGCTGCCACCCCCCGCCGAATAGCGCTGACCGTAGTGCTGTTGAGTGGTCTGGCGCTGCTGAGCTTCGTGGCAGGGCGGGTGCTGCGTCCGCAGACCGAAACGCCGCCTTTCCCAACAGGTGAGATTCGCATCGCCGTCGACGCCAGCTACCCCCCTTTCGCGGTCGTCCAGGACGCAGAGTTAGCCGGGTTCGAGATCGATCTGGGCAGCGCCATCGGAGCGCGGCTTGGCCTGCCCGTGCGCTTCGTCAACATCAGCTATGATGGCCTGTACGATGCACTGATTTCGGGTCAGGTGGATGTCGTCATTTCGCAACTGCTGGTCAATCCGCTGCGCATGGGGGACGTGCGCTATACTCGCGCCTACTTCGACGCCGGGTTAGTCCTGATAAGTTCGTCGGCAACACCCATAGGGTCGATATCGCAGATACCGGGCAAAAGACTGGCGCTGGAATTTGGCTCGGCGGCGGATGCTGAAGCCCGGCTGTGGACGCGGCGCGTGCGTCCCTTCGAGATGCGCCCTTATGAGCTGACAGAGTATGCCCTTGATGCGGTTCGGCTTGGCGAAGCGGACGCCGCGTTAACCGACGCCATCAGCGCACGACTCTACCTTCGCGCACATTCCGAATGGAACACGCACCTCGCCTACGTGACCCAGGCGCCCTTTGCAGCGGCGGTAGCACTTGAACGCGCTTCAACATGGAAAGCGATTGAAAATGCGATTTCAGCCCTGATGGAAGATGGGACGCTGGATCATCTGCTTTCGCGCTGGTTATAGCGCCTGAAAACGCTATACTTCCCGCATGACTACACGCCCGCTCCACATCGGCATTGACGCCCGCCTCACCCACTACCGCATCGGCGGCATCAGCACCTATATCCGCGAACTGGTGAAAGCGCTGGAAGCGCTGGACGAGTGCAACCGCTATACCATCTTTCACAGCCGCAAAGTGCCAGAGCCGATTACGTCCCGCTTCGCCAGTGCATCCCTGTGGACGCCGCCGCATCATCGACTGGAACGGCTGGCGCTGTCAGCCGAGTTAATGCGCTTCCGGCTGGATGTGCTGCACAGCCCCGACTTTATCCCGCCGCTGCGTGGGGCAAAGCGCCATGTCATCACCGTGCACGACCTCACCTTTCTGCATGAACCGACTCACAAGGACAGGGCGGCGCAGCGCTACTACAACGGGCAGATCAGGCAGGCGGTACAGCAGGGCGACCATATTCTGTCCGTCAGTGAAGCGACTAAAAGCGATCTCATCACCATGCTGAACGTGCCAGCCGAAAAAATTACGGTGCAGCCGCATGGGGTCGATCCGCGTTTTCGCCCTTTGAACCCGGAGGAACGCGCAGAGGCGCAAAAACGGCTTGGCCTTCCTGCGGATTACATCCTGTTCATCGGCACAATGGAGCCGCGCAAGAATATTCCCGCACTGCTTGAAGCGTATATATGTCTGAAAAATCCCCCGCCGCTCGTCCTGGCCGGGCGTCCCGGCTGGCTGTTTGAGCCGACACAGCAGCGCATCGACCAGATGCAGCGGCAGGGGATGAACATCATTCAACGTCAGGACATCGAGGACGCGGACCTGAACGCGCTCTATAGCTTAGCCTCGGTGCTGGTGCTGCCTGCGTTTTATGAAGGCTTCGGTCTGCCTGCGCTGGAAGCGATGGCATCTGGGACGCCTGTCATCGTCAGCAAGACTTCCTCACTGCCCGAAGTCGTCGGGGACGCGGGACTGCTGACCGACCCTCACAATCCGGCGGAACTGGCGGACGCCCTTCAACGTGTCTTGACGGATACAGCACAGCAGGCCACAATGCGGCAGCGTGGTCTGGAACGCGCCAGGGGCTTCACCTGGGAACGTTCCGCACAGATCGCTTTATCGGTGTATACCGCACTGGCTTAACATACATGCGAATTCTTTTTGTTACCGCCAGCCTGCCCTATCCCCCGGCGTCTGGTGGTCTGCTTCGGATTTACGGCCTGATGCACGGGCTGCATCAGCGAGGGCATCAACTCACGCTCATCAGCTTTGATGACGGCAAAGTGAAGGCGCAGGACACCCATTTAGCGACCATGTGCGAACGTGTGATTACCGTTCCACCCAAAACGCGCACAAAACTGGATCGCCTGCGCGATCTGATCTTTTCCAGCCAGCCTGATATTGCCCGTCGCTTTTACAGTGATGAATTTGCGACCCGTTTAACGGAACTGCTGAACAGCCAGCGTTTTGATCTGGTTCAGTTTGAGGGCATTGAGGCAGTGTGTTACCTGCCGCTGGTGCGCCAGATACAGCCGACGACGAAAACCTGTTTCGATACCTTTAATGCCGAATATGTCTTGCAGCGCGGCATTTTTGAAGTGGATCGGCAAACGGTTAAGCGCTGGCCTGCGGCAGTCTATTCGCTTATTCAGTCGTGGCGTATCAAACGCTTCGAGGCTGAGATGTGCCGCACGGCGACCTGTGTTATTGCCGTCTCGCCGGAAGATGGGGAACTGTTAGCACCTTTTCGCCCCGACCGTAAAGTCTACACAGTCCCCAATGGTATTTTTGTTGATGACTACGCGAATTCTACAAGAGACGTTAACCTGGGTGCAAATGCGCTCGTCTTTACCGGGAAGATGGATTATCGCCCAAATGTAGACGCGGCGCTGTGGTTTGCAGATCATGTCCTGCCGCTGGTGCAGAAGCAGATGCCGCAGGTACAGTTTTACATTGTCGGGCAGCAGCCCCACCCACGCCTGGATATTTTGCGACAGCGCCCCGGTGTCCATCTGACGGGATGGGTGGATTCAACACGGCCCTATCTCCACAGCGCGGCGGTGTATGTCGCCCCGCTTCGCATGGGGAGCGGCACCCGGCTCAAGCTGCTGGAAGCGATGGCCTCAGGCTGCGTGATTGTGGCGACCAGCGCCGCCAGCGCCGGTTTGCATCCTGAGGCAAAACAGGGCATGATCGTGATGGATGATGAAGGCGCGATGGCCCAGGCAATCGTGGGTATGCTGCAAAACCCACAGCAGTTGGAGACGCTTCGTCACGAAGCCAAACGCCTGGTGCGGCAGTATTATGACTGGTCGGTGCTGATTCCACGCCTGCTCGACGCTTATAAGGATGCTGGCATTGGATAGAGAAGCGCTAGTCCTCCGCAATCGAACGCTGGCGCAGGCCTTTCATGCAACGCCGTTCAAGCATCGCGCACGTCGGCTTCTGCTCCAATCCGTGAAGTCGCTGCCCGTCCGCCGCAGCCAACCCAGCCGCACGGAACGCATCCTGCTCATCCGCCCCGACCATCTCGGCGATGTACTGCTGACCACCCCGGCCATTCACGCCCTGCGAACGGCGCACCCTCAGGCCGAAATTCACGCGCTGGTCGGTCCCTGGTCAGCGGCAGTATTAGCACCGTATGACGAACTGGACGCGATTATCACGCTGCCATTCCCTGGTTTCAGCCGCACACCCAAGCGCGGGCTGCGCTCACCCTATGAACTGGCGTGGCGTTCCGCACGGCAGCTTCGGCAGGTGGGCTACACGAGCGCCGTCATCCTGCGACCCGATCACTGGTGGGGGGCGCTGCTGGCCTATTTAGCGGGCATCCCCCAACGTGTCGGCTTTAATCTGCCGGATGTCGTACCGTTCCTTACACAAGCCATCTCCGATGAACCCATCCACAACGTCCGGCGAAATCTGCGGCTGGTCGAAGGCTGGACAGGGCAAATCGCATCCGAAGGCATCGTCTATCGCTTTCCGGTCGGGGAGGCAGATCGCGCCTTTGTGGATAGCTATCTGAGTGAATGGGGCATCGCGCCCGATCAACGGCTGCTGTGCATCCATCCCGGTTCCGGCACCTGGGCGAAGCGCTGGGATGAAAGCAGTTGGGCGCGGGTGGCGGATACCCTCACCGAGCAGCTTGGGCTGCCGGTCGTGTTCAGCGGCGGCGATCATGAACTGCCGATGGTGCGGTCAATTGTGGAACAGATGAAAACGCCGGCCTGCGTCATGGCGGGGGATACACAGGTCGGGCAGCTTGCCGCCTTGTTCGCGCGCGGGCAGGTCGTGCTTGGGCCAGACAGCGGCCCCATGCACCTGGCCGCTGCCGTTGGCGCAGCGACCGTCACACTGTTCGGCCCGGCAGACCCGGCGGAATTTGCACCCTGGGGAACGCGCGACCGTCATATCGTCCTGACCTCAGATATTGGCTGCCGTCCGTGCAATGTGATCGACTGGGGCGGAGATGACCCGGCCTATCATCCCTGCGTCCGCGAAATTCCAATCAGCCGTGTGCTGGAAGCGGCGAGACGCGCGGCACAGGCCAGCGTCAGTCCGGGATAACCACCTTATCCAACCCCGGTTCCGGCGGCGGATACTGCGGATTCATATCCTCTAAAGCCTGCACAACCACCTGCGTGACCACCAGATTGCGATACCATTTCCGGTTGGCCGGGATAATATGCCAGGGGGCAGCCTCGGTGTTGCATCGTGTCAGCACATCCTCATACGCCTGCATATAAGCGTCCCACTGCTGGCGCACTGGCAGATCGCCCAGCGAGAATTTCCAGTTTTTCTCTGGATCATCCAGCCGGGCTTGCAGGCGCTCCTTCTGTTCATCCTTACTGATATGCAGGAAGAACTTGAGGATGCGCGTACCATTTTCGGCCAGCATTCGCTCGAAATCATTGATCTGGTCGTAGCGTTTGCGCCACACATCCTCCGGCACAAGGTTATTGACGCGCACGATCAGGACGTCTTCATAGTGGCTGCGGTTGAAAATGCCGATATAGCCCTTGCGCGGCACCCGCTGGTGCACCCGCCACAGAAAGTCGTGCGCCAGTTCTTCGGTCGTGGGTGCCTTGAAGCTGGCGATGCTCAGACCGAGCGGGTCAACGCCCTCAAATACCTTTTTGATCGCGCCATCCTTGCCGCCAGCGTCCATCGCCTGGAAGATAACCAGCAGCGATTGCTTGCCCTCGGCATAAAGCCGCTCCTGCAAAGCGTCCAGCCGATCACGCAGCCCGGCGAGTTCTTCCTCAGCTTTTTCCTTATCGTAACCCGCGTGATACTGGGGATCAAAATCCGCCAGACTCACCTTACCGGACGGAATTAACGGTTGTTTCGCCATACCTGACCTAATCCTGACCCGATGCTACCAGCGTTTTCGCGGGTTCAACGTGCTCACCTGCCTGCTGCCGCTGATAGCGCCATAACAGATCGACCGCAACCTGCAACACCCCATTCAGGCCGAGCAGCCACATGACGACAGTCGGCGCCAGCAATCCGCCGAAGATCGCCAGCAGCAGCGCCACAGCCGCCCCAATGACACGCAGCACCAACTCAGACTGCACCTGTCGGTTCCATTCGCGCGAAATCGTCCACTCGATGATGCCAATCGTTAAAAAGGCCAGCGCCACGCTGCCACAGATCAGCCAGCGGTAATTTTCCGGCAGACCTTCTGCGTCCTCCTGTGTGACCAGTTTATAGATGCCAACGCCGAGCGCGGTCAGCGACAGATGCAGCGGGAGATGCGTATACAGCCAGACCTGCGCCCGGAAGCGGTTGATACGAAAGCGCGTCTCCGCGACGTTGTCGAAGTATATCCACCACAGCGCCCCGGCAATCACCAGTCCCGGCACATCCAGCAGAATTTCGGGGATCGTCAGCACCACGCCCGACATGCCGCCAACCACCTTCAGGAAGCCTTCTCCCAGGACGATAATCGTGAACAGGCCGAAGCGTTCGGGCAAGTGCCCGGCGCTGGGCGGCAGCATCAGTTGAAGACGGATGTTGACCAGCGGCGTACCAAAATCGACCGCGAGCGCAATCACCCATACGATGTAACGCGCAGGAGCGGGGACGAAGGCAGAGGTCGCCCAGATGATGCCGGCGATCAGAAAGCCGAGGCCGTAACGGGTCGCCAGGGCACGCGCCTGCGGAATGCTGTTGGCGGCGCGGAAGTACATCAGCACAAGGATAAAGCGCCCGAAGGCATAGGCCAGCGCAAAGCGGGCGGTGTTTTCCCCTAAGCCGCCTTCCAGATTGACCGCCATATTATACACAGCGGCGATCTGCGCGAAAACCAGCACCCGATGCAGTGTGTCGTCAGAGTCAAAGCGGTTGGCGTAGAAGGTTGTTCCGATCCATGACCACCACACCGGAATAAACAGGAACGCAAAAGCCAGAAACCCCTGCAACGAAGTATTGTCACTCAGGTAATTGCCAAGCTGGACGAGCGTCGCAACGTAAACGAGGTCGAAGAATAACTCCATCCAGGTCACACGGCGGTTCGTTTCGCCATCGCCCACATGAAGCTGAGGTGCGCGGAAAACAGGGGGATGACCGGACATGAGCGGCTCCTTTGTGCGACGATTGGACTTGAAGCAGGCAGTTTATCCAAAGGCAGCCATGAAAAAACAGGATACTAATCCTGTTCTAAACTTTTCTCGCTGCGCGGGGCAACCATGCGGGTTTCTTCGTTGCGATATGTCACCATCCCCTGCCCACCGCCTTTGATCTTGCGCACATACTTGACGCGCGTCACGTCCACTGGAACCTTCCCATCGGTGCGGCGGGCGCTGTAATAAGCCGCCATCGCCGCCGCCTGGTCGATGATGCGGTCGGGAATGGCGCGTCCGTCGAATTTGATGACCACATGTGCACCGGGAACATCGCGGGCGTGCAGCCACAGGTCATCACCGCCGCCGCGCTTGAACGTCACAATCTCGTTCTGACGGCTGTTGCGCCCCACCCACATCACATAAGCGTCGGGAGTGACGATACGAATCGGAGCGCTCTGCCCCGCGCCACCCAGCCGCTTCGCACGTTTGCCCTGATAGTAGCCGCTGCTGGAAAGCTCGGCCATCACGTCGTCAATATCCGGCCAGTTGGAGGCGGTTTCAAGGTCTGTCGCCAGTTGATCGAGATAGGCCAGTCGGTTGCGCGTTTCTTCGATCAACTGCGGCACGTCATCCAGCGCCTTCTTGGCCTTGTTATAACGGTTGAAGTAGCGCTGGGCGTTCTCCAGCGGAGTCAGCGTGGGATCCAGCCGGATGACGAGTTCGGGCTTGTCCAGGTCATACTGTGCCCGCAGTTCGGTCTGATCTTTTTGCAGCCCATACTGATAGGCCAGAATCAGCTCCCCGCTCTGCCGCAGCACCTCGCGTTCCTCGTCGTCGGTCATCGACCGTTCCAGCGAGTTCAGTTTGGCGCGGAGTTTGGCCTGCGCTTCCTGAATGATCTTACGCACGGGCAGTTTGGCCGCACGATAGGCATCTTCCCCGGTCGGTGCACCGTAGAAGGCGGTTAAGGCTGCGCTGACCGACTCAATCGGTTTCCACCCCGGCAAGTGCTGAATAGGATACACGCTGTAGGCGGTTGCGCCTTCCTCATCCTCGTCTTCATTCTGGACAATACCGGGCTGCCATTCGCGGCGCTTGAGGGGTTCGATCAGTTTCTTCATCGCCTCGAACAGTCCATCCGGGTCAGCGGCGGAAGCCTTCTGCTTAAGCCCGGCCTCGCCTTCGGAGCGGTAGACAATCTCCTTCGCCAGCAGCGGACTCATCCCCAGCAGATGGACACTGAGCACCTGATAGGTCTTTTGCTTGGGGTCGTGCGTCTGCTGGAAGAAGCCGACCATATCCTCAACCGTAATCTCAAATGGGTTGCGCTTGCCTGTTTGCAGCGGCGGCGGCACATAGGCATGGTTGGGCAGGCTGAGGCGCACCCGGTTTTCTTCCGGCCCCACGCGCCGCATCACATCCAGAATCACCCCGCCCTGCACCAGCAGGATATTGCTGCGCCGTTCCATCGGCTCCACGACGATTTCGACCACCCCTTCCGGCCCGTCGATCTCGAAGTGAATCACGCGCTCCCAGGGTGGCTGGCTGACGTGGGTGAGCGTTCCGCCTTCCACGTACCGTCGTACCAGCAGGCCGATCTGCATCGGGCGCTGCGTTCCGCGCCGCAGTTTATCGGGCACCACATGGACACGCGGCACCGCCTGATCGGCGCTCAGGTAGAGGTAGCGGCGGCGGTGATGGGCATAAACTTCAAAGCCCAGCCCGGTCTCGTCGACATCGATGGCATCCTGAATCTTGCCCCCGACGAGCGTATCAAGGAATTCATCCACCAGCGCCGAGATTGTGAACGCATCTAAATACATCGTGCCTGTTCCGCCTATTCGGATTGCGGTTGCAGAAGATAGGCGATTATATCACCCAACTCATCATCTGGAATCTGCTCACCGTAGATGCGCGGCATATTCACGTCGTCATATTCTTCGAGGATGAATGCGCCGGGGTAGACGATGGACTCATAGATATAAGCGGCGGCGGTCAGCGGAGGGCGGCGGTCAGCGGCAACCGCATGGACTTCACTATGGGGCGGGCCGAGATGGCCTGCATTTTGCCCGGCATGGCAGGCATTACAGCCATGTTTTTGCAGCAGGGCGGGGCCGTTTTCGGGGTTGGCATTTGCCAGCAGCGGCTCGACCACGTCCAGATAAGTCGTTTCTGTGATCTCCGTTTCGCCTCCGCCGCGCTGGCTGAGGTCGATAAACTCGCTGAGGAAAATCACAAAAAACAGGCCGAGCAGCCCCAGGACAAGATAAACCGGCCATGCCGCGGTGCGCCGGGAAGGGGTGGTTTGTGGGTTTTCAGACATGAGACGTACTTCTTAACAGGTGTGATTTCCGAGTACGGGCGAGGCGTGCCTCGCCCCTACGAGAATATGTGTTCGTTTTGATTTCTCCATTAAATCAACAGGCGATCAATCATCATCGCCATAAACAGGAAGGCCAGGTACGCCGTCGAATACTTGTAAGTCGTGCGTGCCAGTGCCTTCGTACCTTCGCGCACCAAACGCCGCGCCAGCCAGATCAGCCCCACCCCCAGCACCGACGCCGCCAGCAGGTAGATTGGCCCCAGAAACCCAAAAACCGCAGGCAGCAGCGTAATCAGGAACAACTGCACCGAGTAGAGCAAAATCTGCACACGGGTGGTTTCCTCGCCCCGCGCCACTGGCATCATCGGCACATTGGCGCGGGCATAGTCGGTGTTCACCAGCAGCGCCAGCGCCCAGCTATGTGGCGGCGTCCACCAGAAAACAATCGCAAACAGGATTCCGGCCTCATAGCTCAATGTCCCCGTTACTGCTGCCCAACCAACCAGCACGGGAATCGCGCCAGCGCCGCCACCGATCAGGATGTTGACGACGGTGTTGCGCTTGAGGATGACGGTATACAGGATGACATAATACAGCGCACCGATCAGCGCCAGCACTGCCGACAGCAGATTGACCGAGATACTCAGAATCAGCACCGCCCACGTCACCAGTCCGATGCCAAAGAACAGGGCGTTCAACGGCGTGACGCGCCCCGAAGGAATTGGCCGCCGCGATGTACGCGACATCCGTGCGTCCATATCGCGGTCGATAAACTGGTTAATCGCGCTGGCGCCCGCCGCCGCCAGCGCTCCACCGATCAGCGTAGGCAGCGTAACCGCCACCGGAGGCAGCCCGCCCGCAGCAATGACCATCGCCGTCAGCGTCGTGAAGCACAGCAGCAGCACAATCCGCAGCTTGGTCAGTTCGAGATAGGCTTTAACAGTCTCTTTCCATTCCGGCGAAAAGCCGTTTTTCGCGGTGATGCTCATGGACATTGATATTCACCCAATGAATTAAAGAACAGAAAGGCGCAGTTGTCCTGCGCCTGAGGTGCCTTTTGCTTCAAAACCACCCACAGCATTACGTCGCAGACGTACTATAAGTAAGCGGCACCGCACCGCGTTCCTGGATGTTCAGCGTTTCCACCACGCTCAGCGCGACCAGCAGCCCCCAGGTCGTCGCGGCCAGCCCAACATGCGCCGCGCCCCAGATAGCCGCTGCTTCCGTCAGCACGAACAGCGCACCGACGAGCGCCTGCATCAGATAGACGATCAGCGCACCCACCGCCAGCGCACGAGAGACGCGGTTCTCGCGCCGTTCCTGCCATACATACCAGACCAGCAGCAGCAGCGTCAGCCCCAGCGCACCCACAGCAAAACGGTGCATCATGTGGACGGTTTGCAGCGTCCCCTGCTGGAACGGGAAAATCTCGCCGTTGCACAGCGGCCAGTCAAGGCAGGCCAATGTCGCCCCGCTGCCACGCACCAGCGCACCCGTCAGGATAATTACGAGCGAAAGCGCGGTCGTCGCATAGACCAGCAGCGTGACATGATTGCGGGTGTAGGTTTGCTGGGGTATGTAACGCGAACCGACCACCCCACACAGCAGCGCCCCCAGCAGCAGCATGGCCGTCCCCAGGTGCATCGTGACCATCGTCGGCGGCAGATCGAACAGCACCACGAACGCGCCGAGCGCACTCTGGAGGACGAACAACCCGGCGGCCACCACCGTCGCGGTCAGTACAAAGCGGTTCTGTGTGCGATATGCCCGAAGCGCTGCTACCAGCGTCGCCAGCCCGAACAGGCCGATCAACGCCGCGAACAGCCGATGCAGCCATTCAATCCATGCCGTCAGATTATCCAGCGGCGGAATAATCCGCCCGTCGCACAGCGGCCAGTCATTGCCACAGCCCAATCCCGAATCGGTCACACGCACGACCGCCCCAAAGACGATCAGCCCAATCGTCAGCAGCGCGGTCGTCAGCGCGAGGCTGGCGAAGAGGCTGCGAGAATCACGAACTTGTTCGTTCTGCATTCCACTAATCCCAAAACACCTGTTAACAATAAACGTGTGAAAATAGTTGTTGTCTCCGCTTGCCTATGCTTCTTCGACGGCCTTCCCGGTCGCGGCGGGAGCCTTCGTGCCTTTAGCGGCCTGCTCGCTCCGAACGCTGCGAACACCGCGATCCAGAAACCACATAATCAGCGCAATCGTCAGCCCAATGCCGATCATATTGAACAGTAAAAAGCCTACCAGCAGCAGGAACTGCTCCGCCTTCCAGGGCAGCACCTGGTTCACATCCCCTGCCGGGTTGGTGGTCTGTTCCACGATGGGCAGCAGCGACGAGTTTCCTGAAAGCAGTTGGGCGGTCAGCATCCCACCTGCGCCTAAAATCACCAGCACTACGATGAGAAAGGTCAGTCGCTTCACGTTGATCTACTCCATTTTGAGGCCATAATTGTACGCTTTGTCACAAACGGTCGCAAGACTACAACCGGGACTTCTCATCTTGCTTACAGACGATCCGACCTCGATTCGCTCTCCGCCGAGTCGTGCGAGTCCTGCGCCTGATCGGCGACCATGTCCGATTCTTCACTGGCGCTTTCGGAAGTCGAAGGCGCGTCCTTCCGGCGGCTTCGCTGGCGCGGCAGCGGGAGCGTAAAGGTGAAGGTGCTGCCCTCGCCCACCACACTTTCCACCCAGATTTGCCCGCCGTGCATCTCGACAATGGTTCGCGTAATCGCCAGCCCTAAGCCGGTGCCCTCGATCTTGGCTTCGATGCCGAGCTTTGAGCGGTAAAACCTTCCGAAAACCCGCTCTAAATCCTTCTCAGGAATGCCGATGCCGCTGTCGCGAATATCTACACGCAGTTGGTCACGGTAAACATGCACCACAATCCACACATCGCCGCCGTCACGGTTGTACTTGATGGCGTTGGACAGCAGATTATGGACTACCTGAGAAAGCAACCGTGCATCCCCGCGCACCCGCACCTTCTGCTCGATACCTTCCACATGCAGTCTGATGCCACGCGCCGCTGCCAGTTCCTCCATCAGGCCGACAGCGTCCTGAATCAGCCCGCTCAGGTTGCACTCCACCAGCTTGAGGCCAACGCCGCCTTCCAACCGAGCGTAATCCAGCAAATCACTGATAAGCTGCTCCATCCGCCCCAGCGCGGCCAGCGCCTTTTCGGCGTAATACTGCTGGCGTTCGTTCAAAGGGCCGGCCTGCTGCACCAGATCAATAAATCCTTTGGCCGCGCTCACAGGCGTTTTCAGGTCATGGGCGACAACGCTAACGAGTTCAGCATCCGATTGACGGTCGGTCATGTTTCATCCGATGAACACAAGAGGGTGGGAATGGTTTCCAACGCGAACGCCAGCCGGGTGCCGTGCCAGGTCAACAGCGAACCATCAACCAGATGAATACGCTTGTGCTTTGCAGCGGGAATATCGAGCGCGGCGAACAGCGGAACATGCGACTCGTTAAAGGCAAACGGTTCGCTCGGCAGCAGAATCACGTCCGGCTGTGCCGCTTCGACTTCGGCCATCGTCACACGAGGATAGCGCGTGTCCCGCCCTTCAAGGCGTGGGTCGTCTGCCAGATACGGTTCACCCTGTCCTAAATCGGCCTTAACCGGATAGAGCCGTTCCCGCTCTGCAAACACATTCGTCCCGCCGCACACCCGCAGCAGATCATGGGCATAGGTATCCGCATTGAACGTCATCAGCGGATCGTACCAGATGGGCACGAACACACGGCAGGGCGTCTCTTCCTTGCTGCGGGCAATGCCGAGAACCCAATCATACGTGTATTCGATCAGGCGCACACGCGGCACCATCGCTGTCTCGTCGAAGACATACATGATGTTCCACAGGAGGTTGAACACATCGTCAACCGTATGCGGGAACGTCACCCATACCGGAATGCCCGCTGCTTGCAGCGCTTCCACATCCTCGCGGCGATTTTCTTCCTGATTGGCAATGACCAGATCAGGGTGCAGCGCGATAATCTGTTCAACGTCGGGGTTTTTCGTCCCGCCAATGCGCGGCACCCTGGAGACTTCTTCAGGTGGATAAAGGCAGTAATCCGTGCGAGCAATGAGCGTATGCCCCACGTTCAGATGAAACAGCGACTCGGTTACACTGGGCACGAGCGACACGACACGGCGGGGTGGCGACTCCACCGGGATGTCCTGTGACTGCTCATAGACGCGCTGTGCGGGTGTCATCACTTGCTCAATCAAGTCTCTACAGCTTAATCAACTGGTCGCGCTCTGGCCCCACGCTGACCATCGTAATCGGCGTTTCACACAAGTCCGCGATACGCTGAACATAGGCTTTCGCATTTACTGGCAGCGCGTTGTAATCGCGCACGGCGCTGACATCTTCCGACCAACCAGGCACCGTCTCATACACAGGCACGGCGCGTTCCAGTAAAGCGGCTGTGTCCGGCGGATTATCGTAACGCCGCCCATCGACTTCGTAAGCGACCGCGACTTTTAATTCCTCAAACCCGCTCAGAATATCCAGCTTGGTCAGCACCATTTCCGTCAGACCGTTGATCTGCGCGGAATAACGCAGCATCACCGCGTCCAGCCACCCACAGCGCCGGGTGCGTCCGGTCGTCGTGCCGAACTCGTCCCAGAAGTTCTCGCCTGTCCCGCGCAGCCGTTCGGCCAGTAGGCCCTCCAGTTCGGTCGGCATCGGTCCGCCACCCACGCGGGTGCTGAACGCCTTCGCCACACCGATCACCGTACCGACGTACCGGGGCCCAAAGCCCAACCCGGTCAAGGCGCCGCCTGTGGTGGTCGATGAACTCGTCACGTAGGGATAGCTGCCATGATCGACATCCAGCAGCGCCCCCTGTGCGCCTTCACACAGCACATGCGCACCGTCCTTCAACCGCTGGTTGAGATAGTGCGCCGTATCTCGCAGGTAAGGCCGCAGCCGTGCCGCCGCTTCGATGAATTCCTGGGTGTCCTTTTCGGGGTCGAGCGCGTCCATATCGTAGCGCTGGAGCGTGACATTGGCTTCCCGGATGGACGCTTGCAGCACTTCCGCCAGCAGTTCCACATCGGCCATCATGCCCGCCCGAATGCCGCGCCGCCCGGTCTTGTCGTTATAGGCCGGGCCAATCCCGCGCAGCGTCGTCCCAATCGCGCCGCTGCCGAGGGATTTCTCATGGGCGGCATCAAGGGCGCGGTGCGCGGGCGTAATCAGGTGGGCACGGGTGCTGATGAAAATCCGTTCAGGGGAGACATCCACACCGAATCTTGCCAGCCCGTCGATTTCGTCAATCAGCCGAATCGGATTAATCACCATACCGTTGCCGAGGACGCAGGTCACGTTATTGCGCAGAATACCGGATGGGACGAGATGCAGTTTGAAGACATCCCGCCCGATGTTGATTGTATGCCCGGCATTGTCGCCGCCGCCAAAGCGCGCCACCACATGCGCGGTCGCGGCCAGACGGTCTACCGTACTGCCCTTGCCTTCGTCTCCCCACTGCGCACCGATGATAATCGTGGCAGGCATTGATGCTCCCTCGGTGTGTGCTGGATTCATGGTGTAGGGGCAGCCCGGTGGACGCCCCTACAGGAGTGCTTGCGTTTACTTCACGATACCCTAATTGTAGACGATCTTATCGCCCGCGCTACACTCAACCTCTGATCCTTCGGCGTCAAAGGTCGTCTTTCAGGCAGGTTTTGTGGCGCTGCTCCGTCTCAGCGTTCAGACGCTCCCCAGGACAACGGTCACCTGCCGCTGTCCCCAGTTTTCGACTTCACCCTCCGGGCCAAGCGCCAGCGCCGAACCCATTGTGATGCCAACCGCTAAGCGCGCATTCTTCCCCGCCAGCGCGGCACGTACTGCTTCGGACTGTTCCAGCGTGGTCGCGCCTGCCAGCAGCAGCGCTTCTTCGATCCAACCAAATCCGTCCAGTGCTTCACCGTCGGAAAGCAGAACCGTCCCGCCAAAAAGTGTGGCGGCGCGGCCTTCCACCAGCAGCACCGCGCCAGACTCGAACGCCGCTTTCATGCCCTCCAGCGGAGCGCCCATCAGCGCCGAGCGCAGTTCGTCCGGCTCGAAGTTATCGGGCACGACGATCAGCGCCGAGTCCAGCAATCGCTGGCGGATGGTGTCATCATCCTCAGTCATCACATTGACCAGATACCCGGTCGGTGCGCCCAGTTCGGCCAGGTCTTCCAGATCGGTCTCGTCGTCGTCCACGTCCAGCCCGATAAAGGCCACGCCCCCTTCGGGTGGAATGCGGCTGAGCGCCTGCGCCCGAATTTCACCGTTCGCGTCTGCCCCGCCGGAGAAGACCAGCCACCCTGCCCCGTCCGGCCAGCGAAGTACCTGATTTCCAGCCATCACTATTCCGGCAGCACGTACTCGGCCACTGCCGCCGAGAGCAGCGCCACACCGAGCGGCAGCGCATCTTCGTCGAAGTCAAAGCGGGGGTGATGATGTCCGTAGTTCAGGCCGCGCGCTTCATTGGCCGAACCGACGAAGAAATACATTCCCGGCACTTTTTCCATAAACAGCGACATATCCTCCGCGCCCATCGTGCGGGAAGACATATCAAGATTGTCCGCGCCTACAATTGGCGTGAAGATTTCGCGCACTCTGGCAGCCACTTTCGGATCGTTGATCGTCGGTGGTACGCCATGCCCGGTCGTCACTTCAACCGTGCAGTTCATCGCGGTGGCAATCGCTTCGGAGATTTCGCGAATGCGGCGGTCAACAAAGTCGCGCACTTCCAGCGTAAAAGTGCGGAACGTCCCTTGCAGTTCGACTCGTTCGGGGATGATGTTGTCCGCATCGCTGGCCTTCATCATCGTGACCGAGACGACCGCTGTGTCGAACGGGTTCACGTTGCGGCTGACGATGGATTGCAGCGCCAGAATCAACTGCGCCGCGCAAACCACCGGGTCATTCGCCAGATGCGGCGAGGCAGCGTGTCCGCCTTTGCCGTTGATGATGATGGTGAAGACCGAGGCCGCCGCCATCACCGGGCCATCCGCCACCCCGATCACGCCCAGCGGCATCGTGTTCCACAGGTGCAGCCCCAGGCTCACATCCGGCTTCGGAGAGTCCAGCGCTCCATCAGCGATCATCGCCTTCGCGCCGCCCACGATTTCCTCCGCAGGCTGGAAAACAAATTTGATGCGCCCCGCCAGATTTTCCCGCTGCTGCGCGAACAGCTTCGCCACGCCCAGTGCAATCGCCGTATGACCGTCATGGCCGCAGGCGTGCATAATGCCCGGCGTGGCCGAAACATAATCCGTCTGGTTTTCTTCGATGATGGGCAGCGCGTCCATATCGGCGCGTACCAGCACGGTCGGGCCGTCCTGCGCCCCTTCCAGCAGACCGATCACGCCCGTCCTGCCCACCCCGGCCTGCACTTCCAGCCCCAGGTTTTGCAGTTCTCTGGCGACAATGCCTGCGGTGCGGACTTCCTGAAAAGCCAGTTCAGGGTGGCGGTGGAAGTCGCGGCGGCGCTCTACCAGTTCATCGCGCAGCGCTTCGGCCTGCGCCTTAAAATCAATCTTCGGCATACAATAACATCCTTCGTTTCGTTCAGATCAGGCGAGTGTAATCAGCCGGAACGACTCAATATAAGACGGATATTCGGGTGGCGCTTTGGTATCGAGCAGGCGGTTGCGGATGCGCTCGGCCATCGCTTCCATATCGGCGATCTGGCTTTTGTGTTCGCGCAGCGCCATGATCTTGGTTTCGACATGCCCGGTCACATCCATCCGTAGATTCGGGTCAAGCGTGCCGGACAGATACACATATCTGACTTTGTGCGTCGGCAGACCTTCATCGCGCTCCAGTTCAATGAAGTTCAGGCGGTCACGCGCAGTCGGATACACTGCATCGAGCACCGCCTCACCAATTGCCCGGTGATCGGGGTGATTGATGCCACCAAGCGGCCAGTAGAACACGGTCGGGTCACAGGTCACAACCGTGTCCGGCTGCTTCATGCGGATCAGCCGCACCAGATCGCGGCGCAGTTGCAGCGTGGGCTGGAGTTCGCCATCGGGATAGCGCAGGAAGATCACATCCTTCACCCCCAGCACCGCCGCCGCGTTGCATTCTTCCTGTTCGCGGATCGCGGCCAGGCGCTCGCTGGTCATTTCAGGATCGGCGCTGCCCTTGTCACCGCTGGTCGCCATCACAAAGGTGATGTCCGCGCCGTCCGCCGCCCACCGCGCGAAGGTCGCGCCACAGAAAAATTCCGGGTCATCGGGGTGGGCAAAGATGCCCATCACCCGGCGCGGTTGAGTCTGTCCGTCCGTATCGCTCATTCCTCGTCTTCTTCTCCTGCCTGTGCCGTGCGCTTATTCACTTTGTCCTGATTACGACTGCCGGGCTTCTGACCACACTCACATGCCCCGTCCCCATGTTTAGTGCAGGGTTCTTTGGCCTTCTTCTGGAGCGCTTCCAGTTCATCAACCGGAATCAACTCTTCACGCTTAAAGGTGCGCCGACCTTCTTCTTCAATATAGACCGTGACCGAGTCCTGCAAGGGGTGCACGTCGATCACCTTGCCGATTCCAAGCGGCGTACCGATGCGCTTGTTGCGCTTGGGCAGGTGCTTACGCGCCTCGACATACTGTTCATATTCATAAACGAGGCAGCAGCGCAGGCGCCCACACATCCCGGTAATTTCGGATGGGTTGAGCGAAATACCCTGTGCCTTCGCCATCTTGATCGAGATCGGGCTGAAATCGGTCAGGAAGGTCGAGCAGCAGCGCAGTTCACCACACGCCCCATAGCCGCCCATAATCTTGGCAACGTCACGTGGACCAATCTGTCGCAGTTCGACCTGTGCCGTGAAGTGGCGCTTGAGTTCGTTCAGCAGCTTATTGGTGTTGACCTTCTGCTCCGCGCTGAACAGAAACGTAAGCATCGTCCCATCATAGTTGTACTGCGCGGCGACGAACTTCACATCATGGAAGCCGCCGAGTTCATCGGCTTTCTCCTGGCACAGCGTCAGCGCTTCGGGCTGTTTCGCTTCCCACTCCTGCCGCAGCACCAGATCGCGCGGCGTGGCTGGTCGTAAAATCGGCTTGTGTTCACGTTCGCTGTCTTCCGTGACCGTAAACGCCATAATCTGCCCCATCTGGCGACCCCGCACCGTTTCCACGATGACATAATCGCTGGCCTGTAGTTCCGGGTAAGCTGAGTAATCGAAGTGATACAGCTTCCCTAGTTTTGTAAATCGCACCCCAGCAACCATCTGCTGTTGGCCGACAGTAAATTCCATAGTGGACATTCGTACTAACCTCTGCAGTTTGCAATGGAATTATGACAATTCCACAAGAACTTCTTCTATCATAATGTGTGCCGGGGGGAGATTGCAAAATGTTGACAAAAGGAACCCACAATGATAGCCTGACACCTTATTGTAGCGCAGGTTTGCGCCTAATCCAGTTCAGGACGCGCATGGGGATAACCCCAGGGAACACCCCCAGGTCAATCTCTCCTTAACGATAAAGCATTGGGGTCATCGTGAGCACATTGACCATGAAGTTCGGCGGCTCGTCCGTCGGCACGACCACAGCACTCACACAGGTCGTCAGCATCGTGCTGCAGGAATATGAACGCTGGGATCGGCTGATCGTCGTCGCGTCCGCGCTCGAAGGCGTGACCGACCAGCTCCTTGAGGCCGCGCATCTGGCTCAACTGGCGAACCGACGAGGCTACCGTCGCATCACGGCCACCCTGCGCCAGCGCCATTTAGCCCTGGTCGAACACCTGCCGCTGGGGCCGACCGAACGCAGCACCCTGCAGGCCGACATCGATAAACTGCTGTTCGAGATGCTGGACATCTGCCAGACACTCGCGGACGGCGCACCCGAAAAGAAGGTTACGCCGGATAAAGTCGATGCCATTGTCGGCGTTGGGGAGCGCCTTTCCGCCCGCATTATCGCCGCGCTGCTGCGACAGAACGCGATTCGGGGGGTTGCCATCGACGCGACGGAAATTATCATTACTGACAGCACCTATGGCAGCGCTGTGCCCAACATGGCGCTTACCCGCCAGCGCATTCAGCAGAACCTGCTGCCCATGCTCGACCGCCGCATCGTCCCTGTGGTCACGGGCTTTATCGCGGGCACACCCGATGGAAAGCCCACCACGCTTGGGCGCGGCGGCAGTGATTACACTGCTTCTCTCCTGAGCATCTGCGCGGGCGCGAAGGAAGTGTGGATCTGGACGGACGTGGACGGGATGATGTCCACCGATCCTCGTGAAGTACCCGAAGCGCGTGTTGTCCCCGAACTCTCCTATGATGAAGTGGCGGAACTGGCCTATTTCGGCGCACGCATCCTCCATGCACGTATGGTGCGCCCACTTCAGGAGCATCAGATTCCGCTGCGTGTCAAAAACGTCTTCAAACCGCAGCAGCCCGGCACCCTGATTCACAGCAGCGTTCCCCGTATTACCCGCTCGATCAAAGCCGTCACCGCCATTCAGGGACTCGCACTGACCGCCGCCCGCAACGGGTCGCTCTCGGCCATTTCGGCGCTCGTTGATGAGACCCTTTACCAGACCATCGGCAGTCACGCCGATGTGATGATTTCCTCGCAGTCATCGTCCCACAGCTTCCTGGCCTTTGTGATTCCCCCGCTGGCCGGGCCCGATGCGATTCACAGCTCGCAGATGGCGCTGGAAGAAAAGCTGCGCATTTTTCCAGAGACGGGCTGGCGCGTGATGCCGATCAGTATTATCTCCGCCATCGGCACCAATCTGGACAGCGTGAACACCCTGACGGCCAGCATCTTCCAGGCATTGGACACGATTCGCATTCTGGCGCTTTCGCAGGGCCCCTCGCATTGCAGCCTGTCCATCGTGGTCGAGCCGCAAAATGCCGATGCAGCGCTCCGGCGGCTGCACGCCCTCACGACGACACAGGTCAACCGCTGAGCGTTTAATAGCGCGGCAGATAGCGGTCGATCTCCCACTGTGTCACCTGTCGGTTGTATTCATCCAATTCCTGTCGTTTGGCGGAAAGATAGCGGTCGCTGATGTACGGCCCCAGCGCAGCCAGGATCACATCACTCTGGCTGAGCGCGTCGAGCGCCTCCCCCAGAGACAGCGGCAGCATCTCCACCTGCCGCAGCCGACTCCGGTTTTGCGTCAGCAGCGTTTCTTCCAGCGGCGCTGGCAGGGTCGTCCCCTGCTGGATTCCATCCAGCCCGGCCTGGAGCATAACCGCTGTCGCCAGATAGGGGTTGCTGCTCGGATCGGGCGAACGCAGTTCCAGCCGCGTGTGCGATTCCATTCCGGCAGACATACTCGGTACGCGGATCAGTGCAGCACGGTTGATGTGCGCCCAACTGACGTACATGGGCGCTTCAAAACTTGTTCCGAGCCGCTTATACGAATTGACCAGCGGCGAGAGCACCGCTGTCATCGCCCGCGCATGGCACAACTGCCCGGCCAGGAAAAAGCGGGCGATCTCCGACAGGCCATATTCATGCCCCGCGTCAACGAACAGGTTTTCATCACTGCTGATGTTGTGCAGGCTTTGATGCGTGTGCATCCCCGAACCGGGCAAATCAGCACTTGGACGCGGCATGAACGTGCAGTAGAGGCCGTGCCGCTGCGCCACCGCCTTCAGCGCCACCCGCGCCGTCAGGATTTGATCGGCAGAGGTGAGCGCGTCGTTATAGTGGAAGTCGATTTCATGCTGCCCGTAGCCGATTTCAGAATGGGCAGAATCGACCCGAATGCCCATCGCTTCCAGCACGATCAGCATTTTCCGCCGGATGACCTGCGCTTCATCGGTGGACATATCGAAGTAGCTGGCCTGGTCAGTCGGCGTGGACGTGATCGGATTGCCAGCAGCATCGGTCTTAAACAGGAAAAACTCCATCTCAATCCCAGTCTTGAAGCGATAGCCCTGCGCTTCCGCCTGCCGCAGCACCCGAATCAGCGCCCCGCGCGGGCAGCCGATGAACGGTTCGCCCTGCGGTGTGTAGATGGCACAGATTAGCCGGGCAGTAGGTTCAGTGTCACGTTCCCAGGGGAGAAGCGCAAAAGTGTTGGGGTCGGGCATCAGCACCATATCGCTTTCGGCCACCCGCGCGAAACCATCAATTGAGGAGCCATCAAAGTGCGTTCCGCGTTCAATCGCGCGTTCAAGCTGCCCGGTGGGGATGGTCATGCTCTTGACCACGCCCGTGATGTCGGTAAACCACAGGTCAATAAACCGGATGCCGTGTTCCTTCACAGCCGCCAGCACATCTTCTTTGGTCATCATCAGGGGAACTCCAAAATGCAATTTTTTAGACATTCAGGCAGTATATACGAGGAAGATTGTGAAACGCCACAGAGGACATCACCAACAACTGTATAAGCGGATTTGGTGACGGGTTACAAGCGCCCGTGTTCCAGGTAATCCAGCAGCGCAGTGACGGCCAGCAGATAGCCGCGCCAGCCGAACCCGGCAATCTGCCCGACACAGACAGGCGCGAGCATCGACGTATGTCGAAAGGATTCGCGGGCGTGAATGTTGGAGAGATGGATTTCGACCACAGGCAGGCTGATGGCGCTTACGGCATCACGCAGCGCAATCGAGGTGTGCGTATAGGCACCGGGGTTGAACACCACCCCATCTGCCCAGTTCCGCGCCACATGCAGGATGTCGATTAACGCGCCCTCGTGATTGGACTGTTCCGCTCGCAGTTCGGCATGATGGCTGCGGGCGTGTTCAAGCGCCGCAGCGTTAATGTCTTCCAGCGTCATTTTGCCATACACGTCGGGTTCGCGCGTTCCCAGCAGATTCAGATTTGGCCCATGCAGCAGCAGAATTTTTCGCGTCATCGTTGTGAGCCTTGTGGTTTATGCCGGAACCAGCGCCACCTTGTCATCCGGGCAGTCCTGCACACTGGCGGCATACGTCAGCCCACAGACCGGGCAGGTTTTCCGCGCCGTCCCCACCGCCATATTCACGACGTTGTTGGCGATCTCGCGGTCAAGCCCTTCGGCGGTCAGGTCGCGCACCACATATTCCACCGAATAGCCGCGCTCCAGGCGAGATTTGACCGTGTTCAGCAGTTTCGCCGAATCGCCCATATTGGGGGTGCTGGGCTTGAACTTGAGAACGTCGGAGGCGTAGGTGCGGTGGCAGGTCTGGCATTCGATAAATTCGCCAATATCGCCCATTGGGATCAGCGGGATGAAATAGACCGCGAAGTAATTCTTGCCCTGCTTGCGTTCGTAGTTGCGGGTGGTCTGGCAGTGTGGGCAGAAGAACTGACCTTCACCGACGGTCTTAAAACGTGCCCGTGTGCCAAAAATAATCATAACGACCTCAGCCCTTCTAAAACGCGGATGACTTCCGCTTTCGGGACATCCTCCACAATAACAGGTTGTCCCACCCCGCGCAACAGGATAAAGCGCGACTTCCCATGCTGGAACTTCTTATCCGTCGCCATCGCGGCGTAAATCGCATCCGGATCAAGCGTGCCAATGCTGCGGGGTAGGCCGACTCGTTCCAGCGTTTCATCCACCAGCGTGACCAGCGATGCATCACACAGGGACAGCGCATGGGACAACTTCGCCGCCGCCAGCAGACCGACACCGACCGCCACCCCATGCTTCCACCCGTAGGCGGTCACCTGTTCGATGGCATGAGCGAAGGTATGGCCGAGGTTCAGATGGGCACGGATACCCTGCTCAAATGGATCCTGCTGCACGACCTCCACCTTGACCATCACCGCCCGTTTGACGAGTTCCTGCGCCCGTGACTTTTCCCACAACGCCGGGTCAAGCAGTGCGTCATCCGCCAGCAGCCCATGCTTGATGACCTCGGCCATGCCGCAGCGCCATTCAATATCCGGCAGCGTTTGCAGCAGATTGGGGTCCATAATCACCAGATCGGGCTGCTTAAATGCGCCGACCAGATTCTTCCCTTGCAGCAAATCCACCCCGACCTTACCGCCCACGCTCGAATCGACCATTGCAAGCAGCGAGGTGGGCACTTGCAGCAGATAGACCCCGCGCATATACGTCGCGGCTGCAAACCCGGCGGTATCGCCAACGACGCCGCCGCCAAAAGCGACTACCACCCCGCGACGATCTAACCCGGCACGAACGAATTCGTCGTAGAGCCGCGCTGTGGTTTCGAGGGTTTTGTAGGCTTCGCCGTCAGGAATCGTAATGAGCTTCGCCTGCGGCAGCGCCTCTGCCAGCATTTCGCGGTACAGCGCGGCCAGCGTGTCATTCGTGACGATCACCGCCTGCGCCGGGACGCGATGCGCAAAACGCTTTAACCCATCCGGCTCGATGATGATGTCATAGCCATCACTGAACGCAGGCGCTTCAAGGCGAATCACATCCGTCAACTGCCGCGCCATAAGCCAATCACTTTCTCTGCAACGTCCTGAGGTTCAAGATCACTGGTGTCGATCTGATAGGGAATGGCCGCGTAGGCCTCGCGCCGCTGCTCAAGAAGCTGCTCCCAGTTGGCCGCCAGCGGACGCCCTTCACCATCGGCCAGGCGTTGATGAATAACTTCCGGCGAAGCAGTCAGGCAGACGACCAACCCTGACAGCAGCATCAGCTCACGAGTGGCCGGGTCAACCAGTGCGCCACCCCCGGTCGCGATCACCTGGGTATCACGCGCGGCCAACGATTGACAGATAATGCGTTCATAGCGCCGGAATGCCGCCTCGCCATCCTCTTTAAAAATGTCAGGGATCGACTTTCCGAAGCGCGACTCCACTTCATCATCCGTATCGACAAAATGCCAGCCGATGAAGTCCGCGACAAGCTGTCCGACGGTCGTCTTCCCCGTCCCCATAAACCCCGTGAGAATGATGTTTCGTGGTGTCATCCATTCACCAATAGTGTTCTCGGTTGCATAAAGCTCCTGGACACGGCGTGCCGTGTCCCTACAGAAACGTTGATTGGCTCATCGCTGCATCCGACAAAAAACCGCCGCTTCATTTGGGGTGTTCCCGCCGGGTCGCCCCTACCCAAGACCTCCAACGAAGTTTTTAGGACTTACCGAACGCACCACTAACCACTAAAAGCTAATTGCTAATCACTACTCATATCCGAAGCGCCACTCGACGTTGTCCATCGGCAAATCTTCCAGACGCGCCTGTCGCAGCGCAGCAAAACGCGGACGCATCTCGTCCAGGCTGTCGCCACCGAGCTTTTCCAGCAGCGCATCGGCCAGCACCAGCGCCAGCATCGCCTCCCCGACCGGAACCGCACGCGGCACGGCGCAAAAATCGCTCCGTTCATAGGTGGTGAGTTCAGGCTGCCCCGTCGCCAGATTAACCGACTCCGCCCCGCGCAGCATGGTGGAAATGGGCTTCATCGCCACCCGCGCCACAATCGGTTCGCCTGTCGTGATTCCGCCTTCCAGCCCACCCGCTCGGTTGCTCCGCCGCACGAGGTTGCCGTTTTCCCCGCCGAGCGCGATGTCATCATGCACTTCGGAGCCGCGCTTGCCCGCGTTCTCGAAGCCGTCGCCGATCTCCGCGCCCTTCATGGCATGGATGCTCATCATGGCCGCGACAATCTTCGCATCCAGCCGCCGATCCCAGTGGACATACGTCCCCAACCCCGGCGGTACATTCAGGGCGACGATCTCAAATACCCCACCAAGCGTGTCCTTGTCGATCTTCACCTGCCGGATCGCCTCGTGCATCGCTTCCGCCGCGTTGAGATCAGGACAGCGCACATCGCTTTCCTCGCCCAGTCGGAAGCGCTCCGGGTAACTCAGGTTCAGCGGAAGCTGTGCCTTCACATCCCCGATCTGAACTACATAGCCGCCGATAACAATGCCAAACTGCGCGAGCACTCTGCGGCATATCGCCCCGGCTGCCACGCGCATGGTCGTCTCTCGCGCACTTGAGCGTTCCAGCGTCAGGCGCAGTTCGCGATAGCCATACTTGATCGCCCCGGTGAGATCGGCGTGACCGGGACGCGGCGTGGTCATCGGCGTGATGTCTTTTTCTTTCCAGTTTTTGAAGTCGCGGTTTTCCACCAGCAGCGCAATTGGCCCGCCCGTCGTGAGACCGTTCATCACGCCAGCGGTGATTCGCACCGTATCACGCTCGATGCTCATGCGTCCGCCGCTGCCGTAACCCTGCTGGCGGCGGGCGAGATCGGTGTTGATGTCTTCGGGCGAAAGCGGCAATCCGGCGGGCAGCCCTTCCAGAATAGCCGTCAGCATAGGCCCATGTGATTCGCCCGCAGTCAGAAATCGAAGCATAAACAGCTCTCAGCTTTCAGCGAAAAGACTTTGGTAGAGAATGATACAAACAAATTCATGAATTCTCACTTATCTTGCAAGGATACCGCCCCAACTTTAACAATTCTTGGCGATGATCCAATCGACCCTCGTCGTTGATCTGCAAAAGATCAACTGTTACCCGACCAATGGGGGTAAGCGGCTGAATTACTATCCCGCTCAGCTTAAAATGCTCATCCCATTTGTGTACTCGTGGATGGAATAAAGGTGTCAGCGTCATTGTTTCGAGATCAATTGAGGCAATATCACTTCCCTTATGGCGATTACAATCAAAACAACTTAAGCATAAGTTATCAAGTGTCGTATGCCCGTGATGTTTTTCTGCAATCACATGGTCAACTTCGTGCGAAAAGAAACCATCATCAAAACCCAGTAAGCAATACTCACAGCAACCGTTTGTACGCTCTATCGTTGCACGGCGTAACGTTGCGGGGATAATAGTCATAAAGAAGACAGTTTCTGCCGCGCACGGACTTTGAGCATGCTCATGAAGTGGTTCATTCGGCTGAACTCGTCAAGTTCGTCCGCTTCTTCCTGGGTGAGATGTCCCTGACGATTCTTTTGCAGCAGTTCGCTGGCCCGCTGCTGCAATGCTTCTGACGGGTGAAACTGAACGATGCTTTCAAGTGTCGGTGTAGAAGCCAAAAACTCCAGAATTTCATCGAGTAAGGCATTGCGCTGAACAGCCATTGAATTCAACCTGACTCAACCAGAATTTCCATACGCTCAGTATACACGCGCCACCCCTGTCGTTTGTAGAACTCAATCGCATGATTGTTGAAATCCCACACCCCCAGCGTAATGCGATTGATCTTTTTCGTCCGCGCCAGGTCAACCACCGCCTGCATCAGCGCAGCACCGTAGCCCTTCCCGCGCTGGTCATCGTTGACCGAAATCTGGTCGATCAACACGCCATCCATCGCTACTGTAAAGGGCGTGGCAGGCTGGCGCACCACCTTCGCACCGACATAGCCAACCGCCCGCCCCTCGGCTTCCGCAATGAAAAAGTGATTCTCCGGCTGCTTCAGCAGTTCCGCGTACCAGGCGATGATCTCATCATTCAACTCAGGCGGCTTAAAAATGTCCGGCCTCGCTTCATAGTGAAGCCGCTGCACAGACGCATTCAACCGCGCCAGCAGTTCGGCGTCGTTCAGTGCCGCTTTGCGAATTTGCACCGGCTGTCGGCTCATCATCCATTGCTCAGCGCTTTGCGAACCGCGTCGAACATCACGTCCAGCGGCGGCTCTACATCCGTCCAGAGCTTGAAGCCCGCCGCGCCCTGCCGCACCAGCATCCCCAATCCGCCCACTGCCCGCCCGCCCGCATCTTCGGCCTGCTGCATGAACAGCGTCTTCTGTGGGCGGTAGACCATATCGTACACGGTCACACCTTTCGGGAATGGCACACCCATAATCCAGGGCGAGTCGTCCACGTTCGGCCACATCCCGGCAGAGGTCGAATTGATGATGAGGTCAACCGGAAGCTCGACCGCTTCATCCAGCGTTTTCACGTCTACGTCACGGATATTGGCCGAAATCGCCATGTTCGCCAGCATGACCTGGGCGCGTTCCAGGGTACGATTGACCACCGTCACCCGTGCCCCCGACTGCACCAGCCCATACACGGCAGAGCGCGCCGCGCCACCCGCGCCCAACACCAGCACATTTTTCCCGGCCACAGCAATGTCATGCGCAGCCAGATCGTCCATCAACCCGACGACATCCGTGTTGGTGGCTGTGTTGTCTCGCAGATCAATCGTGTTGGCCGCGCCCACCGCCCGTACAATCGAATCCGGCTTGACAAAGCGCGTGACCGTCTCTTTATGCGGAATGGTCACGTTAATCCCAACGAAGCCATGCCGCTGCGGTTCAATCAACCCCAACTGCACGATGTCCGGCGGGACGGGCATGGCCTCGTACTTCCAGTCCATGCCTAATGCCTCAAAAGCCGCGTTATGCATGGCCGGGCTGAGCGTGTGCGTCAGCGGCCACCCGATTACGCCTACCAGTGTCGTCATAGAGTTCGCTAAACCGTTTCCAGGTCTTCCAATAAGTGTGCACCCAATTTTACCAGCGTCTCCCCGAAGCCGGGGAAAGAATCACCCGCGCATTTGCTGTCATTGACGATAGTGCCTTCGTCCGCGACCATTCCGGCAACTGCCATACTCATCGCGACACGGTGATCGTCGTGGCCGTCTACCGTCGCGCCTATCAGCGTTTGCGGCCCTATGATGCGGAAGCCGTCTTCTGTCTCGGTGATGTCCGCGCCGAGTTTGCGCAGTTCACCCGCCATCACCGCGATGCGGTCGGTTTCCTTCACACGGAGTTCCTGCGCGTCCCGGACGACCGTCTCCCCTTCGGCATGGAGCGCCGCCACCATCAGCACCGGGAATTCGTCAATCATCCGCACGACCATCTCACCACCGATTGCCACGCCTTTCAGCGCACTGTGCCGCACCCGCAGATCGCCAACGGGTTCACCAGCCTCCTCGCTCTGATTGCTTATGGTGATGTCCGCGCCCATTTCCAGCAGTACATCGAGCAGCCCCGTGCGAGTCTCGTTCAGGTTGACGTGTTCTATGGTGAGGTCGCTTCCCGGCACGATGCACCCGGCCACCAGCAGAAATGCGGCTGATGAAAAGTCACCGGGCACAGTTAAATCCATCGGACGGAGTTCCGCGCCTGGCATGATGGTAGCATTGTTGCCGTCCACTTGGATGTTCGCGCCCATCGCCCGCAGCATCCGCTCAGTGTGGTCGCGGGCAGGCCCAGGCTGAATCACCGTCGTCGCGCCTTCCGCAAACAAGCCTGCTAGCAGCACGGCACTTTTCACCTGGGCGCTTGCCATCGGCAGCGTGTACTCGATACCCTTCAGCGTGGTTGGGGTAATGGTCAGTGGTGCGCGTCCCTCCATCGAGTCGATCTGTGCGCCCATCAATCGCAGCGGATCAATGATGCGCTTCATCGGGCGGCGGCGGAGCTGGTCGCTGCCGTCCAGCACTGAGGCGAAGGGCTGCCCGGCCATGATGCCTGCCGCGAGGCGAATCCCCGTCCCGGCATTGACGAAATCGAGCGGCTTTTGTGGGGCGTGGAGTTGGCCGCCATAAACCGTCAGCGTGTTTGTATCATGTCGCTCCACCCGCACCCCAAGCGCCTGCACGCTTCGCAGCGAGGCATCAGTATCGCCCGCCGCCAGCCAGCCACGCACCTGCGTTTCGCCCTTCGCCAGCATCCCCATCAGGACGGCGCGATGCGAGATGGATTTGTCGCCGGGGACGCTCGTACTGCCGTGCAGCGCGACCCCCGGTTTAATGTTGAATGTGCCTGTCATCACTTCTCCTGTCGTTTATCGATACCAATTTGAACCGCCAAGACGCAAAGAACGCCAAGAAAGTTTTGAAATCGCAACACCGCGCAAAAAGCATTGAACCACAGAGAACACAGAGCGCACAGAGATCAAGTTCAAAAGCTTGGCGCTTTTGGCGGTTAAGCTGCTCAATATACTTTTGAGAGATTACTCCTGCACTCTCGACCATCCACGAGGGCTGTTTGTACGGGCGACGCGGCGCATCGCCGCTACGATTATTCGCGTTCGTTTTGATAGTTCAATTTCCACTCGGCACTCTCAACTCAGTACTCGGTACTCATGACTTCTTGAGATACTGGTCTGCCCAGTCCAGCCGCGCCTGACGAATCGGCTTGAGCGACTCCGCCAGATGTACCTCGTCACGGGCGATCAGCATTTTTTCCAGCAGCGCCAACTGCACCCGGAACTGCGCCAGCAGCACGGCAATGGCCTGTGTGTTGGTGCTGAGGATGTCGCCCATCATCTGAATATCGCTGCCCGCCACGCGCGACATGTCGCGGAAGCTGCCCGCCGCAAGCTGCCAGACGGCCTCGTCGTCCTGCGCTTCGGTGGCGGCGGTCGCCACCAGCGCAGCGCTCAGCAGATACGGCAGATGGCTGATGGTTGCCACGACCCGATCATGCCGCTCCGCCTCCATCTCATACGGCACCGCGCCGAGTGCCTCAATCAGACCAAGCGCCCGCAGCCGTGTGGCGGGGGTGGTACGTCGAGTGGCGCACAGCACGAACGGCCTGCCCTGATAGAGACTCGCGTCGCTGGCCTGAACGCCGCTGTTTTCCTTCCCGGTCATAGGATGGCCGCCGATGGCGTGAATGCCAATGGGCAGCCGCCCCATCGCCTCGCAGATGTCCTGCTTCGTACTGCCGATGTCGATCAGCAGTGTGTTCGAGCGCAGATACGACCCTATACGATTGCGCACCATTTGCAGGATGATGCGAACGGGCGCACACAGAATGACGGTATCCGCCTCTGCCACCCCTGTCCTCAGGTCTTCCGTACCACAGTCGATGATACCCTGTTCAAGTGCATAATCGAGGGACTCGCGGTTGAGATCAATCCCGGTAATGGTATCGGCAAAAGGCCGCAGTGCCAGCGCCATTGAGCCGCCCATCAACCCCAGGCCGACGACGGCTAAATGGCGCGTTGTGAAGTTCCCTGGCGACATACGTTACGCGGTGCGCCCCACTGCCTGCGCCACCGCCCGCACCCGCTGCATCATCGCATCGAAAGCTCTGGGCGTTAGGCTCTGGCGACCGTCGGACATGGCTTCTTCCGGCTTGAGATGCACTTCCACGATCAGCCCGTCCGCCCCGGCAGCCACCGCCGCCCGCGCCACAGGCTCAACATATTCCGAATAGCCCACGCCGTGACTGGGATCAGCAATCACGGGTAGATGCGTCAGATGCTTCAGCACGGGAATCGCGTTGATGTCGAGCGTGTTACGGGTGTATTTCTCGAAAGTGCGGATGCCGCGTTCACACAGGATGACGCGCTGGTTGCCATGCGCCAGCACATACTCCGCCGCCATCAGCAAATCCTCGATGGTGCTGCTCATGCCGCGTTTGATAAGGACGGTGTGCTGGCTTTCGCCCGCCGCGTTGAGCAGCGTGAAATTCTGCATATTGCGCGCGCCGATTTGCAGCACATCGGCATACTGGCACACCATCGGCACCAGCGCCGGATCCATCACCTCGGTCACGATGGGCAGCCCGCTGACTTCCCGCGCTTCCGCCAGCCATTGCAGTCCCTTCTCGCCGTGTCCCTGGAAGCTGTAGGGCGAGGTGCGCGGCTTAAAAGCCCCACCGCGCAGCGCCGTCGCCCCGGCCTCTTTCATCGCGCAGGCCGTCTCGATGATCTGCTCCCGACTTTCGACGGAGCATGGCCCCGCGATGACCAGCACCTTTTCCGCGCCGAGCTTCGCGCCGTTGAGCGGGACGTGGGTATCGCGCGGGTGGAACTGACGGCTGGCGAGCTTATAGGGAACAGACACCCGCATTACCTTGTCCACGCCTGACAGCATCTCGTAATGCTCCTGCTTAAGCGGCGTCGGGCTTTCCCCCACCACCCCGATAATCGTGCGCTCCTCACCTTCGGAAAGATGCGCCCGGTAGCCATCGCACTCAATCCGCGCGATCACGTCCGCGATCTGCCCGGCGCTTGCTGTCGGAGCCATCACCACAATCATCGATGCACCTCGTTCCCGTTCAGGATAATCTTGTTGGTTGGATAAAGGTCAGGGCGCAGCGTTTCAGCCCCGCGCATGTAGACATGGACAATTTCGTCCAGCCGCTTTTCGGTGTTCCAGTGGATGAGGATTCGCAGGCAGCACGCCAGCCCTCCCGGCACATCAATTTCCTGGCAGCCCATCAGCGCAGTTTGCGTCCACCCGACTTCGCGGGCAGCGGCAGCGGGATAGACCGCGTTCAGATCAGGTGTGGTAGAAAAAATCACGCTGGCGACGAATTCCTCCTCGATGCCGTTGGCCTCGATCATTGCCAGCAGCAGTTCCTTTGCCGCCTCTGTAATCGCTGCACCAGTATTTTCCGGCACGGTCGTCGCCCCCCGCACCCCGCGAAACATCAACATAAACCCCTGCTCCTCTGTGCAATTCTGCCCTGTGCGCTGTCTTTGTGACGTGCAACAAAAAAGGCGCGGAGCGTTTGCCCTGCGCCTTCTGATTGCTGTCGTTGTTTTCCCTAACGAACCATCAACCCATGCCCAGCGTACAACGCCCGATGCTCTACGATGTCGGTAAAGTAATAAAAGTAGTAGAAATAGGGCGCGAAGTGCTGGCTTTGCACGATGGTATCGCTCGTCAGTGAATGACTATCAGATAGGACAGAGCATAGCCAATGTAAGGACGGGCTGTCAACAGAAGGCTGGCGGCTCCTTATCTCATTTGGACGAAACGTTAGCGCGGGCGGCGGCTGATGGAATAAACCTGCCAAAAAACCACAGCAAGGGAAAATAAAATTCCTTCAAACGACAAAAATCAATCAGGAATTCGGCTCAGCCCCATCAAGCGCCCAGCGCAGGCTGGCAGCGAGAATTCTGACGGCCTGCGCGTCCTTCTGCTGACGCTCACGGATGAGGGCGCTGGCGACGATAAAGCCATCCACCAACCCGTTCATCTGCCGCGCCTGCTGCGGTGTACTGATGCCGAACCCCAGCACCAGCGGCTTATCCGTCAACGAGCGGACACGAGCGATGAAGTCGGTCAAATCGGGCGGGAGTTCACGACGTGCACCTGTTATCCCCGTGACCGAAATCACATAGATAAAGCCCGTTGCCTGCGCCGCCACATATTCAATCCGCTCCGGTTGGCTGGTAGGCGCGACGAAAAACACCAGCGCCATCCCTTCCCGCTCACACACGCTCAACAGGTGCTTTTCTTCCGGCGGCAGATCGGGGATGATAAACCCCTGTGCGCCGCTGGCCTTCGCTTCCAGCACGAATTTCTCCACCCCATACGCAAGCACGGGGTTCAGATAGCTGAACAGCAGAATCGGCTGGTGAACGCCCCGCGCCCGCAAATCGCGCACCGCACGCAGCCCATCGGCGACCCCAATACCGTTATCCAGCGCGACCTGACTGGCGGCCTGAATGGTCGGCCCATCGGCCAGCGGATCACTGAACGGAATGCCAATCTCGAAACCATCTACATCCTCCGCCGACATCGCCGCCAGAATATCAATTGATTCGGCGTAAGTCGGAAAGCCAACCGTAAAGAACGGGAGAAACGCCGCCCGCCCTTTGGCCTTCGCCCGTGCGAACATGGCCGCAATTGCGTCCAGGCCTGTCATCGTCATGGTGCTGCTCATCGCCGTTCCCCCTCGTTTAAAAACACCACTTCCAACTGTGCGCCCGGTTCCACCCCGACTTCATGCAGCAGCAGCCGGTCGCGGTCAACGTCGTTCCGCACGGTGTATTCCTGCCCGGTCACTTTGTCCCGCAGCAGCCAGCGTTCACCATACGTCCCGCGTTCGATGCCGCGCCATAGCAGCGTTGCCCATATAACGTTGAGAAAAATTCGTATTGTCGGATAATCGGAATACACAAATGCCACACGAGTACGCTCTAAATCCAGCGGAAAACGTGCTTCCACGAAGATCATTCCCTCCCGCCGCGCCAGCGCAATCGGGCCCTCCGGACGGCTGTCCGGCGCACCGAGAACCTCGCTTAGCTCCCGAAACGCTACCGCGAAAGGACGATTCTCGAACTCGATTCGCTGTAAGCGCCTTAATCGCATCGGCACATTGCAGGCGCGGTAGCCAATCGGGATGATGATCTTGCCTTCATCCAGCGCATAGCTCCACTCGTCCGCCACGTTCTGCGAGGCAGCAGCATCCGGTGAAAGCACGACAATCAGATGGGAACGCTGCTGAATCGCCTGCTCAATCTCGACATCCCAGCGATCACCCGCGTCAATGCCGCGCCGATCCATCCAGGCATCGTATCCCTTGCTGAGCAAAAGCCGATGCAGCAGATCGACGAATTCGCTGTCGCGCCGCGAGTAGGAGATAAAGACGCTCATCCCGGCTCACCCCGCGTCTGTTCCATCACCCGAAACCCGGCCTGAATAATATTCTGCGCGACACGCACCCGCAGCGCCCAATGGACAGGATCAGCATCTTTTTCTGCTGCCAGGGAGGTCTGCTGTTGGGCAGTAGCAGCCTGGGGCAGATAACGATCAGCCGTTTCCCAGTCCAGCCCATCGACTTCGGCATAATCCAGCGAAAAACTGCGCTGCTGGAGCAGAATCGGCCACGCGACATCCATGTGCAGCGCATCCCCATTCGCATTAGCCGCCATCAGATAATCAGCGGCGCGGCGGCTAAAGCCCTTCGACCCGGCGCAAAAATCGACGGTACTATGTTCAGTGAATGCGGCTTCCTGCTGGCGGAACCAGTGTGTAAAGACCTCATTCACCAGCCGTTCCGTTTCGATCAGTGAGCGGGGATGGGTGGCATAGGCCGCTTCCGTCCGACCGATAATCAGGCAATCGCTCATCTGCAACCGTGCGACCGTCTGCACGAGTTCACCTGGACAAAGCTCAATCCAGCGAAGCAGCCGATCCATATCCACATAATGCACGAAATCGCAGGGCGTCCGCAGCGCCAGCTTCATCACGTCATGCCGTCCGCTCCAATCCCCATAGACCACATACGGCACATTCAGCCGTTCCAGTCCAGCCCGTATGTCGGCATGTGCGTCCGGGTTGAGCGCGACAACAATACGGTTATAGATGTTATGCAGGCGCGGCAGAAAGCGCTCGAAGCGGGCAAACTCGCCTCGTTCTTGCCAGGCACAGGCTAAGGTGATTCGCATGGCTATCGCTTTCGTCCCTGAAAGTAGGCGCGTAAAGGAATATGCTGATCGAACGCCAGCAGCAGGTCGGCACTGTCTTCCGCCGAGAAATAGCGCATGGCCTGTCCTTCATAGAGCGTCAGGGTGTTGATGTCGTAAGGCATCTCCCCGACGTAAACATGATTGGTCACGGTCAGTTCGCCAGGTCGAGTCCGCACCGGGCAAATGTACTCCGACCACAGACGCAGCGGCAGGGTAATATCGAGTTCTTCGCGTAGTTCGCGCTGGATGGCCTCATCGGGGGTTTCCCCTGCCTCCACCTGTCCGCCGAAGATCGTCCAGTATCCGGCATAGACCAGCCCCGGCTTCTCGTCGCGCTGTTGCAGCAGTACTCGCCCATCCACGCCGACCAGAATGGCGCATACAACTGATTTGTGCTTCAAAATCCGAACAACTCCCTGACTGCAAAAAACTCGCGGAACAACATCTCAAAGCCAAAGGCAATCGGCAGCCGATCCAGATCAGCCACGCCGATATAGGCCGCGCCGCGTCCCTCATGCACCCGAATGTCGCTCACGAGGCGGTCAATGCGCCCGACGAAAACATAAATTTCCAGCATCGCGATTTTGTCGCCATTCAGCCTGAGCTGCGGCACCATCTTCCACAGGCGCATGTCGGGCGCGAATTCGATCTCTTCCACCAGCTCCCGCCGCATGGCCTGCTGTGGGGTTTCGCCCGCTTCCACCGCGCCGCCGAAGGTCGTCCAGGCATCGGGAAAACGCCTGACCCGGTCATCGCGCTGCTGGAGCAGGATTTTGCCTTCGGGATTGACCAGAATGGCGCTGACGGTCTGCACCACCTCCATCAAGGCACCTCCATCGGAGGCCTCATGAAAGGTTGAATTCCTTCATCACCGTGTCCAGGTCCTTGTCGCCGCGCCCGGAAAGATTCACCAGAATGATGCTGTCCTTCGGCATCGTCGGCGCACGCTTGATGGCTTCCGCAACGGCGTGTGAACTTTCCAGCGCGGGAATGATGCCCTCGGTTTTGCAAAGCGTCTGGAAGGCGGCCAGCGCTTCCTCATCCGTCGCATAGGTGTAATAGGCACGTTCGTTCTGGCGCAGGTAGGCGTGTTCCGGCCCGACCGACGCATAATCCAGCCCGGCGCTGACGCTGTGCGTGTTCATGATCTGCCCATCTGCCGATTGCAGCACAAACGAGCGCGTCCCTTGCAGCACACCCGGACGCCCGATTGCAGGGTCAGCGAAGCGCGCCGCATGTTCGCCACTGTGAACGCCATGCCCGCCCGCCTCCACGCCGATCAGATCGACGTTTTCATCATCACGGAAAGCGTGGAACAGGCCAATTGCGTTGCTGCCACCGCCGACACACGCCACGCACACATCCGGCAGCCGCCCGGCCATCTCGACAATCTGCTGTTTCGCCTCCACGCCGATCACGCTCTGGAAATCGCGCACCATCATCGGATAGGGATGCGGCCCCAATGCCGAACCCAGCAGGTAAAACGTATGGCGAACGTTCGTCACCCAATCACGGATGGCCTCGTTGATGGCGTCCTTAAGCGTTTTCGTGCCGCTTTCGACCGGAATCACTTCCGCGCCGAGCAGCTTCATGCGGAACACATTCGGCTGCTGGCGGGCGATGTCCACGCTGCCCATATAGACGTGGCAGTCCAGCCCCAGCAGCGCGGAAGCGGTTGCACTGGCGACGCCGTGCTGCCCCGCGCCCGTCTCCGCAATC
>JANRLJ010000041.1:0-6559 GCA_033762735.1 bacterium
GGCTTCCACATCCACCACCGCCCGCGCCGCCAGTTGCAGCACAGGACGCGCTGCCAGTGGAATCAGCGCGCTTAGAAATGCACCCCAGATGAGAATGCTGTAGAGGGTGGTCAGCTTTGGAGAGCGGTCTGCCCAGCGTCCACCAATGAAGTAGCCGACGGTGAGGTAAAGCAGGATGAGGCCGATGACGTTCGCCCAGACGAGGTTGCTCGTCCCAAAGACGTTGCCGAGCAGTCGCGATGCACCGAACTCGACCGCCATCGTCGTCATGCCGCTGGTGAACACCGTCAGATACAGGTATTGATTGCTGCGGGTGGGTTGCGCCTGGCTCAAAATTGTCTCTCGTCCTTCTTTAGTCCGGCGACTATCATAACGGATAGCACTTGCCTTGCAAAAGGGGCGAAACGTGGTTCTCCTGCGACAAGCAACCGTAGACGACGCACTCTCGCTGGCAGGGGTCAAACAGGCGACCTGGTTTGATGAAAGCGCGAGTGCAGAGCAAATTGCCTGCGCACTCGATCAGCCAGACCACTGCGCTCATGCTGCCCTCATTGATGGTCACATCGTCGGTTTTGTCGATGGCTTCATCACCTTTTCGCCCGAAGGGAATTTTCGGTGGGAAGTGGATCTGCTCGCCGTGCATCCCGATTATCGGGGGCGTGGGCTGGCAACCCGTCTCATCACTGTCAGCATACAGACTGGGAAGGAGATGGGAGCGGCCTTCGCGCGGGCGCTTATCCAGATCGACAATGTCGCCTCACAGACCGCCTTCGCCCGATGTGGCTTTCAGGCGAGTGAAACCTGTCAGCTTTACGTGTTGGGAAGGGATGAGTCAGTTGCTTACGCCACCGTAAGCGTCTCATCATTAAGCAACTCAGCGGAAAATGCTTTCCTGCTGCCTGTAACCACCTTCACTTATCGCGGGGTGTGGATTGAAGGCCAACGGCATTCCTCCGCCTTCGACCATGCGCGAGCGTTTGTCGCGCAGCAGCAATGGGACGTGGCGGGCGCAGTGATTCCCACTGACAATCAATCTGCGCTCATCGCAGCAGAGCAAGCCGGGTTTGTCCTGATTGACACGTACTGCTGGTGGACGCGCCGTCTTCTTTAATCGTCAGCTTTGCAGCACCGGAAAGCGGTTCAGGCTGAACAGGCTGATGTCATGTTCCGTTGTGCCGTTCAACGCAAGGTCGCTCAGAATGCTTCCAATTAAGGTGCCGAATTTGAAGCCATGCCCGGAGCAGGGAGACGCCACAACAATCTGTGGGTACTGGGGATGGCGGTCGATGATGAAGTGATGGTCAGGCGTCATCGTATACACGCACACCCGCGCCTTGTTCAGTTTCGCCTTCGCTCCCGGCAAAAAGGCCTGCATAAAATTCCCGATCTGTGAAACTGCCCGCTCGTCTGGTTCATAGTTGATCTCACCAGCGCTGGCAACCCCTTCGCCACCGTGAATACCAATTTTTAGACCGCTGCCGTCAAGATCAGGCAGACCATAGGGCGCATGTTCTGTGAACGTGCCTGCCACGTGGGCGATGAACACCGGGAAGCACTCAGGCACGTAATCAGCAGGACTTGCCGTATGGAAATACGCCACCTGCACCCGTGTTGGCACGAGCGGCAGCGGCAGACCGAGTTCGGCCATCAGCGGCGCTGTCCACGCCCCGGCGCTCACAATCACGCGGGCAGCAGCATAATTCTCCCTGGGCGTATGCACTGTGACGCCATCCCCAGTCGGTACGATGCGCATCACAGGGGTTTCTGCCAGAACGGTCGCGCCGTGCTGCTGCGCCAGCCGAACATGCGCCAGAACGGCGGGCGTTGCTGCCAGAACACCGCTGTCCGCCTGATAGATGACGATCATGTCATCCGGGATGTGAAACTGCGGGAAGCGTTTTGTGGCTTCTTCCGGGGTCAGGGTTTCAAATGGAATACCCGTTTGCGTCAGGGTCGTCTGCAAATCGCGCAGATACGGCTCCTCCGGACGTCCGAAGTCAATGCCTCCGGTTCTGGTGTAGAAGGTTTCGCCCGCCGCTTCTTCAAACGCTGCCCATAAAGGGAAATTGACCTTTGCCAGTTCAACATAAGCGGGATGATCGTAGGCGTAGCGGGTGATGCGGGAGATGTCGTGCGAGCTGCCTTTCTGATGTTCCAGCGTATACTGTTCCAGCAGCAGCACCTTCTGCCCGGCTTTGCTCAGATAGTAAGCCGCCGCGCTGCCCATTATGCCAGCACCCACAATCACCACATCATAGTTGTTCATCGACGTGACCTCGAACGTTCAGCCAGGAATTAAAGCGGACGCTGCTCCAGAACGGTTGTCAGATCATCGCCCTGGCGAACGAGCAGCGTCGGAATTTTGACCATGCGGAGTATACCGCGTATTTCGTCGGCGGAAACGCTGCCACCGAAGGATTGCGGATCGACCAGAACGCACATCGTCCGAATACCTTTCCGGCTCAGGATTTGTGCTTCGGCCACCCATGAAGGATCGGTTGAGGATGTGACGACAATCAGAGTCGTGCCGCGCGTGAAATAGGGCGTTTCCAGCGTGAGCATCTGCCCCAGCGAATAGGGCGAGAAGCTGCGGGCGACCGCCAGCGATTCCAGAATGCGCGTAAGCTGGCGATTGCCGCGCTCTGGCTGATGCACTTCGCGGTTCGGGGTATAGGCGGCGAACCCAAGCTGGCGTTCCAGACTGACAAAGAATTTCGCCAGCGACGCCGCGATGACCACGCTGTATTCTTCGGTTGATGGAGGAAGCGCACTGCTGGTGGGGATGACCGGGCCATTGCCGTCGATGCGCTGAATACCCGGCGCTTCGACCAGTGACAAAGCAGAGAAATCCGCGAACAGCCAGATGTCCACCATCGGGTCGATCTCGAATTCCTTGACCATCAACTGATCCTTGCGGGCGCTGCTGCGCCAGTGGATGCGGTTGATGCTGTCCCCCATAACGTATTCGCGCACGCCTGCCGCATTGGTCGTGACGTAGTGGGAACGGCGGCGCTGTGCCTCTCCGCCGGAAAGCACACCCATCGGCAGTTCAAAGTGGTTGATGGGGACGGTGGCCGGGTAGACGATCACCTTCGAGCTGGCGTCGATCAGGCGCGGTGCCATGAACAGACCGAAGGGGTCGCCGCTGTTGAGCGTCATGGGGCCAAGCCGGAATTCGCCGCGTGTGGTGCAGAGCGTTTCCACAGACCAGCGATAGCTGGAACGCGGACTCAAGGCCGGGACGACATGGCTGGCGCGGTGGCCGGGCAGGTCGGAATGATCGCGCACTTCCAGCCACAGCTTCGGCAAAAAGCTGCGGTTGCGGACGACAAACGACTCTTCCAGGTTGCGGCCTACCTGGGCGCGGCGGGTACGCGTTTTGCGGGCAATGCTGAGCCAGCGCACCGAAGTCCACGCCCACACGTAGGAAACTGCCAGCAGCCCCGTAAAGACATAGGCCAGGTTGAACAGGAACGTTCGCCCGGTGAACAGCCCGGCCAGCAGGCAGCCAATAATCAGCAGGTAAATCGAATTGCGACGGTTGGTCATAAGCCCCTAGCGCATCGACGCCCCGGGGACAGGTGTGGAAGCCAGCACGTCCTGAACAATGGTGCGGGCGGAAATGTCCTTGATACGCGCCGCTGGGCCGACGATGACGCGGTGCGCCATTGTGACCTCGGCCAGTGCCTTTACGTCGTCAGGAATCACATAATCACGTCCTGCCATCGCAGCGCGTGCCTGTGCGGTACGGAACAGTGCCAGTGACCCACGCGGACTTGCACCCAGGTAGACGTCGGGATGCTGGCGCGTGGCGTTCGCCAGATCAACGATGTAGCGCTTGATTTCCTCGGCAACATACACCTCGCGCACGGCCTGCTGTGCGCTGACCAATTCCTGCACACTGACAATCTGCCGCAGATTGGAAATCGGGTGCTCATACTGTTGTGCGGAGAGGACGACCAGTTCTTCCGCCGGGCTGGGGTAGCCCAGATGGATACGCAGCAGGAAGCGGTCAAGCTGCGCTTCGGGCAGGGGGAACGTGCCTTCGTATTCGATGGGATTCTGCGTCGCCAGAATCAGGAACGGATCGGCCATTGCATAGGTGGTGCCATCGACAGTGACCTGCCGTTCTTCCATCGCTTCCAGCAGCGCGGCCTGCGTCTTCGGGGTGGCGCGGTTGATTTCATCCGCCAACACGATCTGCGCCATGATCGGGCCGGGGCGGAATTCGAACTCGCGCTTCTGCTGGTTGAAAATGGAAACGCCGGTCACGTCAGACGGGAGCATATCAGGCGTAAACTGGATGCGGCTGAAGGACGCGCCAATCGAGCGCGACAGGGCTTTCGCCATCATGGTCTTGCCGACGCCGGGAATGTCTTCGATGAGGATATGACCTTTGGCAAGCAGACCGAGGACGGTCAGGCGAATCTCGTTGCGCTTGCCAAGGATGACCTGGCCGACGGCCTGAGCGATTCGTTCCGCTACATTCTGAACGATGCCAACGGCATGATTCTCATTCGTTCGACGGGTTTGTTCGGGCATGAATTCTCGCTTTAACTGACTTGAGTTCTGAAGATGCAGCAGGGTGTTCTCACTTGTGCCCGTAAGTGTACGGCAATCGCGGCTGGATTGCCTGACGCATTCCCTACGGAAAGGCTGCATGATGACAGTATATCGGTTTTATTGTTGCTCTGAACAGACTCGATATAATAGAGAAAGAGGGGCGTTTGCTGTTTGCAGCACCCGGAGTATAATACTGCCCGATGCCATTTATCCATTTGCCACTGTTTCGCGCAGGGCAGCACCCCCGGCGCGGGCTTAGCCAGAGCAGAATCGCTATTTTCAGAGGAGTACACACACATGGCGAAATCGCGGACCGAATTGATGGTAGATCGTCTGCGTGACTTACAGGCGACAACCCCGGAGATTGAAGCCTCGGCAGTGGTCAGCGTCGATGGCTTAATCATGGCGTCTTCTTTACCGGCGGGCATTGAAGAAGATCGTGTGTCCGCGATGTCTGCGGCGATGCTGTCGCTGGGTGAACGTATTTCGAGCGAACTCGGTCGCGGTCTGCTCGATCAGGTTTATATTAAAGGCCGGGCGGGTTATGTTATCCTCATGTCGGTCGGCGAAGAAGCGGTGCTTACCACCCTCGTCCGTGAGCAGGCCAAGCTGGGTCTGATTTTCCTCGATATGCGCCGCACGGCGGATGACCTGGAAAAGCTGGTTTAGAATTTCTTCTGCAGCTTTGTCACTTATGCAGCCGCTGGATGGTATATCCGACGGCTGAATGTATTGATTTTTAGTCGTTTTCAAGGTCGGCGGGGAGTGCTTTCCCCGCCGCACTTTTTGTTTGATAGGAGTGTGCGAGACAGCGCATGACACGACCCAAGTACATTTTCTGCACGGGCGGCGTGGTCAGTTCGGTAGGGAAGGGGGTGACGGCGGCGGCCATCGGGCGCATTCTCAAGGCGCGCGGTCTGAAGGTCGCCATTATGAAGCTCGACCCGTACCTGAACGTCGATCCGGGCACGATGAGTCCCTACCAGCATGGCGAGGTGTTCGTCACAGCGGACGGGGCGGAAACCGATCTTGACCTGGGGCACTATGAGCGCTTTATCGATGAAAGCCTCAACCGAACCTGCAACGTCACCGCCGGGCAGGTCTACAGCTACATCATCGACAAGGAACGTCGCGGTGATTTCCTGGGTGGCACGATTCAGGTCATTCCCCATATCACGAATGAAATCAAGCGCCGGATTGTGCTGGTTGGCGAAGAAAATAACGCGGATGTCATTCTGGTGGAAGTTGGCGGTACAGTCGGCGATATCGAAGGCCAGCCGTTTCTGGAAGCTATTCGCCAGATGCGAGCCAACCTCAAGCGCAGCGATACGCTGTACGTCCACGTGACGTATCTGCCCCATATCGCCGCGACGGGCGAACTCAAGACCAAGCCGACCCAGCACAGCGTCCGTGAACTGCGCAGCATCGGCATTCAGCCGCACGTCATCATCGCGCGTGCAGATTACCCGGTCAGCCGTGATGTATTGGAAAAGCTGGCGCTGTTCTGTGACGTGGACGACGAAGCCGTCATCCCGCTTGTAACCACCGATCTGCTTTATGAAGTGCCGCTTTTGCTGGAAGAAGCCGGGCTGGGCGATTATATTGTCGAGAAGCTCAAGCTGGATGATGAAGCAGGCAAACCCGATCTGAGCGAATGGCGCACGATGACGCGGCGGATGCGTGCGGCAGATGACGTGGTGCATATCGGCATCGTGGGCAAATACGTCGAACTGCGCGATGCTTATATGAGCGTCAAGGAAGCGGCTTTCCACGCTGCCAGCGCACAGGGACGAAAGCTGGAAATCCACTGGATTCATTCCGGTGATCTGGAAAAAGGGAAGTTGTGGGATGAACTAGCTAAAGTCGATGGCATCATTGTCCCTGGTGGGTTTGGCTATCGCGGCGTCGAGGGAAAAATTCTGGCGGCGCGCTTTGCCCGTGAGAAGCAGGTGCCCTATCTGGGGTTGTGCCTGGGGATGCAGGCGATGTGCATCGA
>JANRLJ010000042.1:0-8800 GCA_033762735.1 bacterium
CTTCGCCCGGCCTGCGGCTTTTCGACGGGCGGTGTCTCATCTCCTGTTGTGTCTACAGGGGGGGTGGAAAATCGCCACCTCCGCCTCTTCCCCTCCCACTTTTCAGAAGATGAGAACTTTATCTTGACAGCTATGGGGCGAGGCATGCCTCGCCCCTACGGAATCATCAGGCGTCTTTGAAATGTTTTGTCCATAAGTCCTGTCACCTATTCCCAATAGGTCAGGTGGAGGGTTTTTGAAACTCATAACAACACTCTATCAAAAGCCTTACTGAATTGGGACACAGATCAATCTGCTATTCATATTTGACTGATACAGTGCAGCCTGCATATCACGGATGCCGCATGGATGGGAGCGGCAATCATCACAGGAGGGAGCTTCCATGAAGCAAAAGCATTTCGGGTGGATGCTGCGCTTTAGCAGCGTCCCGATCCTCATAATAATGCTCTCGGTCTTTATTCGAACTGAATCCCGGCCAGTTTTCGCGTCAACCACCAACCCCAACTGTACACAGACCCTCGGCCCCTGGGTACAGGCTGCATCATCCCCCGCCAATCATATTGAAGGCGGGACGGCAGCAGTGAACGGCAAAATGTACCTGTTCACAGGCTTTGCCGACAACAGCCTGACACCTGCCAATCGGCTGGATGTCTATAACCCGGAGACAAATGTGTGGGAGACAGTCGCGCAGCCCCGCGCTCCCATGCCCATTGCGGCCAGCCATATTCAGGCGGCGGTCGATGGGCAGTATGTGTGGCTGGCGGGTGGTTTCGTCGGGCGGCACCCTGGCCCCCCGACCAATCAGGTCTGGCGATATGACACCGTGACCGATATGTGGGCCGCCGGGCCACCCCTGCCCGCCCCGCGTGCCAGCGGTGCGCTGGTGGTGAACGGTCGCAACCTGCATTACATCGGCGGACTATCTACAAATCGCAACACCGATTACAGCACACACTGGGTGCTCAACCTCGATAATCTGCCTGCTGGCTGGCGCACCGCCGCACCACTGCCCTCACCGCGCAACCACTTCAACGGTGTAGTGATTGACGGCATCATTTACGTCAGCGGCGGCCAGTTCCGCCATGACAACAACCCGCAGGACGTGGCGCTCGTCCATGCCTATAACAGCCTCACTAACACGTGGGTGCAGAAGGCCAGTATGCCGACGCCGCGCTCTCATGCCGAGCCGGGGATGTTCCTGATGAACGACCGCATTGTGGTGGTCGGTGGTCGAAATAATCCGGGCGGCCAGGCGACGATGAGCAGCGTGGTACAGTACAACCCACAGACCAATACCTGGCAGTCGCTTCGTTCGCTGCCTGGGTCGCTGATCGGCCCGGCAGCGGAAGTGATCGGCAACAAGGTGATCGTCACCAACGGCGGCATCGCCTACAACGTCGGCCAGCAGAATACGTGGGTGAGCCAGGTGGAGACGAACTGTGTCCTCAACCCCACGCCGACTCCCTCCAACACGCCGCCGCCCGCCTCGGCCACCTCGCCCAGCGGACAGGCCATCAACAGTCTGACGCTGGTGAACGCGGATACCGATCAGGACATCGCGCCGCTCACCAACGGCATGGTCATCAGTTTTGAGCAGATCGGCACACGCAACCTGAGCGTTCGCGCCAACACCTTCCCATCAAGCATCGGCAGTGTCCGCTTTGCGCTGGACGATAACGCCAACTTCCGCACCGAAAACAGCGCCCCCTACACCCTGAACGGCGATTCCAACGGCGGCAGCGATTATGCGCCCTGGACGCCAACGCTCGGTACGCACACGCTGACGGCCATCCCCTATACACAGGGAAATGGGCAGGGGACGATGGGGCTGTCCATGAGCGTGACGTTTACGGTAGTGGAGACGCTGCCCACACCGACACCCTCTTGGACGCCGACCTTCACACCTTCTGCAACGCCCTCGCTTGTCCCGACCGAAATTCCGGCTTATACCCCGGTGTATCGCATCAATGCGGGCGGGCCAGCGGTGACGACCAGCGGCATCACATGGAGCGCCGATCAGTACTTCACTGGAGACGGTCAGGCCAATACCTTCGTGACCGACATTACGGGCACCGAAGACGATGTGCTCTATCACGACGAGCGCAGCAGCACGAGCAGCAGCGCCGGGTTTGCCTATCAGCTCCCGGTCGCCAACGGGGTCTATACCGTGCGGCTGCATTTTGCTGAAGTGTGGTTCTCCGACATCAGCGGGCGCGGCTCGGTCGGTCAGGGACAGCGCGTATTTGATGTGCAGATGGAAAGCGCATCTGTGCTGACGAATTTTGACATCACGGCGGAGATGGGGCCGTTGGCGGCGGTCGTCAAATCCTTCGATGTCACCGTCAGCGATGGCCTGCTCGATCTGGTGTTCCCGCCTGCGCTGGCAGATCGCCCGACGATTGCGGCCATCGAAGTGCTGCAACTGGTGCCGCCCACGCCGACTGCGACCCCAACGGAGACACCGACGGAGACACCTTCAGTGACGCCGTCACTCACGCCAACGCTGACGCCATCCTATACACCCACCTTCACGCCGACGCAGACGCCTGTTCCAACCCCGGTTGTCTTCTACCGCATCAACGCGGGCGGGCCAGCCGTGACGAGCAGCGGTGTGGCGTGGAGCGCTGACCAGGCCTTCACCGGAAACGGGAAAGCCAATACCTTCATCAGCCCCATCGCAGGGACGGAAGATGACGCACTGTATCAGGACGAGCGCAGCAGCACCGCCAACAGCGCCGGGTTTGCCTATCAGCTTCCGCTGCCAAACGGCACCTACAGCGTGCGGCTGCACTTTGCTGAACTGTGGTTCACGGGCGTGAATGGACGCGGGCCAGTCGGAACCGGACGGCGCATCTTCAACGTGCAGATGGAAAACGCGACGGTGCTCTCTAACTTCGATATCACGGCGCAGGCGGGTGCCCTCACTGCCCTCGTCAGATCGTTTGACGTAACCGTGAGCGATGGAGTCCTGAATATTGTGTTCCCGCCCGCGCAGGCAGATCGTCCTACCATCGCCGCCATTGAGGTCGTGCAGCAGGTCGCTCCACAGGGTGCAGGCGTACCTGCTGCGCCTGTAATCGTCGCGCCGACCGGAGCGCCCACGACGGTACAAACCGTCCCGACACTTGGCTCACCCGCGACCGCCGCGCCTATCGTCGGCACCCCTGCTCTGCCGCCCATCGCCAGTGCGGGTGACGATCAGACGGTGGTGGATGCCAACGGCGACGGCGCCGAAGCGGTGGTTCTGAATGGGCTGCGCAGCGTGGACGCGGACGGCGACGGGATGATTACCTATGCCTCCTGGCAGGTCAACGGGATGGAAATCGCCACCGGACTGAACCCGACGGTGATTCTACCGCTGGGTGTACATACGCTCACGCTGATCGTCTTCGATGTGGGCGGCCTTTCCGCGGTGGACACAGTGACGATTACGGTATCGGCGCCGGGCGGGTGATTTCTTCCACAGGGTTTGTTGGGGCGCAGACGATTGCGCTCCTTCCATCATCGATCTTTTGTAGGGGCGGGTTTGAAACCCGCCCTGTTTTTGTCGCTTAAAAGCTTTTGTCAACAAACCTGTACATCTCCAGCCATTCGTCAATCGCCGTGCTGCAAGTTCAAACTCCCCTGCAATCCCACTCAGACAGTCTCAAACAAAGGGTTACAGAATATGTCGTTATGCCTGTTCACCTTTGAATCCTCTTATAATAAAGGATGTAAAGACGACCGGACGCTTGTTATTTCGGCTTTATCGCGTCCTTTCATCAGTTCGTCCATCGACCAGCGAGGCTAGTCAGGATAGGGAGCAGGGCGGTGAACCGTCGCAGTTATCAGCGTTATCAGTATACACAGGTTCGCAATTTTTCTCGTTTCTTCATGGTAGTTCTTTTTGGCGTGGTGCTTTCGGGATTGATGACCGGGAGCAGCGCCGCCCAGCAGCCGAGTGCGCCCGTCCCGCCACAGTATCAACCGCTGCTGGATAAAGCCCAGGCGGAAGGCACAGTGCGCGTGATTGTCGGTGTGCGGCTGGATCAGGGCGCATATCAACTGGACAGCGGGCTTGATGCCACCAGCGCCAGCCGCCAGCAGGCCGATATTGCCGCCGCGCAGGCCGATCTGCTGGCCGATCTCCCCCGCACCAGCTATGATGCCGCCAGTGTGACGCGCTTCCAGACGATTCCGTTCGCAGCGGTCACGGTGGATGAAGCCGGGCTGCGGGCGTTGATTGCATCCGGTGAAGTCACCAGCATTTCAGAGGATTTGCAGTACGTGCTCAACCTCGCCAGCGCCACCTCGGCCATTGGTGCGCCTGCTGCCTGGAGCGCGGGCTTCGACGGTACTGGCTGGACGGTCGCGGTGCTGGACAGCGGGGTTGACCGCAACCATCCGTTCCTGGCCGGGAAGGTCGTGGCGGAGGCCTGCTTCTCGTTCACCGGGACGGTCGGCAGCAGCCAGCTTACCTCGCACTGTCCCAACGGCCAGAATGAGCAGATCGGCACCGGGGCAGCGCGTCCCTGCACCGGACTGGCCTGTGAACACGGTACGCATGTCGCCGGGATTGCCGCCGGGAGCGGCAGCAGCTTCAGCGGGGTCGCCAAAGGCGCGAACATCATCGCGGTACAGGTGGCCTCTCGTCCGGCGGGCTGCGGCTTCCTCATCCCCTGCACAACCATTCTGCTGTCCAGCGTGGTCGAAGGGCTGGAATGGGTCTATGGCCTGCGTACCACGCACAACATTGCGGCGGTCAACCTCAGCCTCGGCTCGACCATCGTCTTCCCGCGCTACTGCGATGGCCTCGTCCCGGCGGAAGACCTGATGATTCAGAACTTACGCAGCGCCGGCATCGTGACGATTGCAGGGTCGGGCAATGGGGACGCGATGGGCGTGGGCTACAGCACGGGCATCAGCCACCCGGCCTGCGTTTCGTCCACGATCAGTGTCGGCGCGGTCAATGACGCGGGCGTGATCGGCTCGTTTTCTAACAGCGCCTCGATTCTCGACCTGCTGGCGCCGGGCGTGGGCATCACCTCGTCGGTGCCGGGGACAGGCTACCAGAGCCTTGATGGCACGTCGATGGCAACACCGATGGTATCGGGCGCGTGGGCGGTGCTTAAGCAGGCCGTGCCGACCGCGACGATTGAGCAAATCCTGACCGCGCTGCAATCGACGGGCGTAGTCATTACCGACCCGCGCAACGGAGTGCGCACGCCCTATATCCGGGTAAATCTGGCGCTGACCGCGCTGCAAGCCGGGGTGCCGTCGCGGGCGCGGGTGCTCATCAACGAAGTCCGCACCGAAGGCACGGCAGCGGTCGAACTGTTCAACAGCGAAACCACCCCGGCCACGCTGACCGGATGGCGCTTGCAGCTTTACGGCAGCGGCGGTGCGCTGGAACGCGAGTTCACCTTCCCCACATTTACCCTTCCCGCAGGCGGTTACGTCCAACTGCTGCAAGGGACAGGCACGAACACGAACACGCAGCTTTATCTGGGCAATTTTACCAGTACGCTCAATGCAGGCGGCGCGGCACGGCTGAGCAACGGCGCGGTTGCCATTGATTTTGCCCGCTGGGGAACGTCCACCGTTGCGCCGGATGTGGGCACGGCCTGGACAGGCTCGACCCCGGCAGTGCCCAACGCCGGGCAGACGCTTGGCCGTGACGCGCTCAGCAGCGACATCAACGACGGCTCGGACTTTACCGCCATGCCGCCCACGCTCGGCGCGGTCAATACGCCGCTGCGCCCGGCAAATGACCATGTGGCGAACGCGGTTGCGCTGACGACGCTGCCCTTCACCGCGACCTATAACACGCGCAACGCCACCACCGAAACAGGCGAACTCGCTTCCACCTGTCACCCCGCGCCGAGCAACACCGTCTGGTATCGCTATGCGGCGACTTCTGCCGAGGCTGTGCAGGTTTCGACCGCAGGCTCAGACTATGACACGATGGTGACGGTCTATCGCGCCACGACCCCGACTCCAACGGAAGTCGCCTGTAACGAGGATGCTTCCAGCACAACGGGCACCTCGCGCATCGCATTTTTGCCGGAAGCGGGTCAGACGTACCTGATCGGCATCGCACGAAGCGTGGGCATCGCGGCGGGCATCCTGAACGTCAGCATCACCACAGGCGGCGCGAACGACGACTTCAATACTGCCACGACCGTCAACGCCCTGCCCTATACCGTGCAGCAGGAAACGACCGAAGCGACGACCGCCGGGGATGATCCCCAGCCGACCTGCCTGACCATTTCGACCTTCACTATCCCGCCGACCAAAACCGTCTGGTATCGCTACACAGCGCCCGGCGCGGGCAGCGTGACCATCACGACTGAAGGTTCGCAGAACGGCTATGATACGCTGCTGGCGGTGTATACCGGGTCGCGTGGCAGCCTGTCGCAGGTGGCCTGCAACGACAACATCGGCGCCAATTACAGCAACGTCGCCTCGCGTGTGCAGTTGAACGTCACCGCCGGGACGACCTATCATGTCATGGTCAGCGACGGCGCGATTGGCGGGCTTTATGGCGGCACGGGCGGGACGCTGCGCCTGAATATCAGCGGCACGGTCACGCAGCCGCCCACCGAACCGATTGTGCTGAGCGCCCCCACCGGGACGATCACCAGCGGCTACGGCAATCCCACCTACACCTGGAACGACAACGGCAGCGACACCTACGACTTTTCGCTCTGGTCAAGCGCGTCGGGCAGCCCTGTGATGCAGTACGGCGTCACTGGCCTGACCGATGACCAGACCTGCAACGGCACGACCTGTACTTTTGAGCCGACGACACTGAACGAAAGTGCCCGGCTGTACGATGGCGTCTATCAGGTCTATCTGCGCGGGGTGCTCAACGGCGTGGAAGGCAACGCTGCTGGCCCGTTCAGCGTAACGCTGGATGCGCCCCCGCCTGCCCCGGCTGCGCTGGCCGCCCCGACCGCCACCAATACGCTGCGCCCCGGCTTTAGCTGGTCGCTGACGGGCGATGCCGCCTTTGCGTCCGGCTTCCGCGTCTACCTCATCCAGAAATCGCTGTTCGACAGCGGCACCCTTACGCCCGCCCTGGATGACACCTTCACGCGGGCGGAAGTCTGCGGCAGCACCAGCAGCACGGCCTGTGCGCTGCAAACGCCGCTCGATTTGCAGAACGGCGTGGCCTATTACTTTTTCCTGCAAAGCAGCGGCCCCGGCGGAGTCAGCGTGGGCGGGCAGTACAACAACGGCTGGAGCGGGGTCGAATTCACGATTGCGCTTCCGGTGCCGCAGGTCGTACAGGGCGTGACTGTTACGCCGCATCAGGGACGCCCGACAATTTCATGGACGGACGACCCGCTGGCCGACTGGTATTACGTCTACGTCCACAACAACACGACCAACGGCCTGGCCTATCTGGAATGGCACGAACAGGGCGCGGTCTGTGCCAGCAACGCCTGCACCATTACCGACGAGTCGATGATCCTGGGCAACGGCAGCTATTCGGCCTATGTCTATGCCTGCGGCGCGGGCGGATGCAGCACGGGCGGCCCCTATGCCAACGGCTGGGGCGGCGGTGGCACGAACGGAAGCTGGACGTACAACTACACCCCGCCCGATCTCGTCCCGCTGAACAGCATGAACGCCAGCTACGCCAGCGGCAGTGTCACGGTCAGCTGGCAGGGGGTGCCGCGCGCCTCGTGGTATTACGTGTGGATTGGCACCACCAACGCCGCCACGACGAATTACCTGCAATGGCACTCGTCCAACGCGCTCAACTGCCCGAACATGGGCACCTGCACGGCGAACATTCCGCTGGCGCTGCCTGCGGGTGAGTATTATCTGGCGGTGCAGTCAGCGGGGCCGGGCGGTTTCAGCAGCGGCGGGCTGGTCAATAACGGCTTCCAGGTTCGCACGACGCCGTTTACCACACCGTAACCTCCAGTGCAGCTTCATCAGACAAAGGGCAGGCCTTCATGCGCTTGCCCTTATTTGTTGAAGGGATTTGACGCAAAGGCGCAGAGTTCGCAAAGGTTCGCAAAGTAGAAGGGATGAGCAATGTGGTATCTACCCATCATGGGGTCGCGGGAAAGGAACATCCCCAGCGAGGGGTCATAGTAACGGGCGCGGAGGTATTGCAAGCCGTTATCGTCGGTCATCTGCCGGGTGAAGCCGATGGACGGATTGGGCAGCGCGTTATACGTCTCGAACGGACTACCCAAGGGGTCATAGCTGGTGAGATATTGCGGGATGCCCCGCGCTGTTGATGATCTGGCGTACCGAGCCGAGGCCATCGAAGCCGTAGTAGCTCCGACCCTGTGGGGTGATATGTGGCAGGGTCACACGATGCTCCTGACCAATGCCGAGCAGATACTACATCTGCTCGATCTGCTGTTTGTGCGCGAACGGTAATATCTAAACGATTGCAATCACAGATATTAACGGGTAGTTAAGTTTTATCATTGACTTTCGCTTCTGATTGACTTTCTTCCTTTTTCTTAACTATGTAAGTCAGTTCTTTAAGTATCAAATCTTCTTGCCCACCTCCATACTTTTGTTTCATTCGGCGACGATTGAGATCATAAAAGATTGTATTGTCTAGCAATCTGGTCAATCTGAGAATTCTAAATCTTATCTGCCACTTGATTTTTGAAAGCAAGATTATCCTCGAGGCGGATTTAGGATATCCACACGATACTCAAAACCTAGTACAATGACTATCTAAAATTGTCTACCTGTAGGGGCGCAGCGCGCTGCGCCCGTACCAACGCAAGCCATCATTCTCATCTTGTCAATGTACTAGCTTTCTAAGACGGCAAAGAAATTGTGC
>JANRLJ010000043.1:0-74811 GCA_033762735.1 bacterium
CCTTGCGCTCTTCGAGTACATTGAACTATGGTACAACCGTCAGCGGCGGCACTCGGCTTTGGGTTATCTCAGCCCTGCCCAATTTGAGCAACGCGCCTGCCCCTGACATTTTTCCTGTCCGTTGATTCGGGGTAAGGTCACATTGCAACGGCATCCCCATGTCAGGAGATAACGATGTCTAAGCCTATTGATGTCTTTCCCTACTCGGTGATTGAAAAATTAGGTTACTATGTTTATCTGTTGATCGACCCCGAAACAGAAAAGGTGTTTTACGTTGGCAAGGGGACAGGGAATCGTGTTTTCGCTCATGCCAATGATGCGCTTGAAAGTCCAACACCCGGCGAAAAGCTGGATCGCATCCGCGACATACTGAGCAAAGGTAAAGCGGTTGACTATATCATCCATCGGCATGGGCTGACCGAGAAAGAGGCGTTTGAGGTCGAAGCCGCCTTAATTGATTACATCGGCCTCGACGCCTTGACCAATCAGGTACACGGTTTTAATTCGGATGATCGCGGGAGAATGCGTGTGGCCGACATTATCGAGAAATATGCTGCACCAGAGGTTGACATTCAAGAATCTGTGATCTTGGTTACCATCAACCGCCTGTATCGCAAAGGCATGAGCGCAGAAGAACTCTATGGAGTCACGCGCGGTGATTGGGTAATTGGTACACGCAGAGAAAAAGCCCAGTACGCCTTTGCGGTTTCCAACGGCATCATCCGCCAGGTATATAAAATTGAGCGCTGGTATCCCTCTGAAAATCTGAATCCCGCCCTCAAAAATAACAATCGCTGGCGATTCGATGGGCGTGTGGCAACCGAACTTCAACACTATGTCGGCGGCAGCACTGTTCGTTATAGCACGATTGGCGCTCAGAATCCGGTGAAATATATCAACTGCTGAAGTTGCTATAGAGGGTCGTTGTTATCGCAGCACCTTCTTTCCACCCCCGCTTTCTCGCTCATTTTTGCGTTCCGAACCATAATCAGCCGGAGACACAAGGGAGGAATGCGGATGGTGTTGAGAAGGTTGTGGCGCAGTGTACAGTTTCGGATTCTGGTGGTGGTCGTCGTCTTTACGTTTGCGCTGAGTGTGTTGATTGTGACCGTAAGCACACAGGAGCGACTTGTGCAGGGCGCGGGCTTCAGCATCCCCGACCCGCAGGCGCTCCTGGAGGAAGGGATTGAAATTCAGCCGGACACCGTCGATGTGTTCGTCATCATCCCGTCATTCCGCATCACGCCGCCGGGTGGCTCTGGCATCGACAGCAGTTCGGCGCTGTTTACGCTGGACGATATTGGCTTTTATACCTACGACGCCAGCGTGGAGCAGGACGCAGACACAGTTTGCATCGACGGCATCCTGATGACGACCAACTATACCGATACAACTGTCGGCGAATTCCTGAGCGGGGTTGATCTGATGGAGGGCGTGGAGCCGCTGTGCTATGACCTGGGACAAGCGCTGCCCTCTGGGGAGGATAGCGCGATCACGATGTACCTGCGCAACTCCACCCGCAATTCGACCACCCGCGACCTTTACGACAGCCTCTACTTACAGGCGCTTTCGCAGAATCGCCTGGAGCGCTATCCCTACGATCACTTCACGATGCAGGCCACGCTCCAGTTTGTGTATCGTGTTCTCGATGGCGAGGCAGAAGTGAACGCGGGAATCGCGCGGCCCTATACCGTCTGGCTGTTCGAGACCAGCGGCGAACGCAACTGGAACATCGAGTTTGTCTCGGAGACAGGTCTGAAGGACTCGCCGGAGGATGAACCCCGCGATGTCTTCAACTTCATCCCCAACGGCGCGTATGAGCGCATTACGTTTGAATTTGCCCGTCCGCTGCTGTTCCGGCTGATGTACCCCTTCCTGATCGCGGCTATGCTGCTGATTATCGGGCTGCTGCCATTTCTGGATTCGCTCGATGGCCTGATGGAAGTTACCGCCGCGATTCTGTTTGGCATTTTCGGTTTAAGGCAGGTGATGACGCTCCCCAACAGCCAGGGGCAGACGATTCTGGATGTGATCTTTATCGGCCTGTATGTGGTGCTGGCGTTCACCTTCCTGCTGATTATCCTCACGCGAGGGCGGCTTATCCGCCACGAACCGGAATCTGCCGGGAAATAGCACCTCTATCTGACCGTAACGAAAGTGGATGATTGAGTGCCAACAATCGTGACTCGATCATCCCAGCAGGACGAGCAGCAGCACCCATCCCGCAATCATCAGCCCTGGCACCGCAATGAAGGCCAGCGTCATCAGCAGATTCATCCCATAGACCAGCACAAGGTCGCGCCGGGTTGCCGTCCCACGAATGTGCCACGTCGTCCCACGCCCATAGAAGTGTTCGTCGATTGTCTTGCCGATGATGCATTCCAGCCACCGTTTCGTCAGCGGCGGCACGACCTGCATCAGAAGCCAGATTGCAGCGCCCATCGCCGCCAGCAGCCCCAGAAAGCTCAGCGTAAAGGTCACTTCAAAAGGCATGAGATTGTTCCTTTGCATCGCTCACTCAGACTTCATCACAGTCTATGGGCGTTTACCCGCTGGCAGCATCAGGCGAAGGGTGGAAGTGCAACTCAGCGGATGGAATAACCAGATTGTATGAACATGGGGGAGAAAAAAGGTGTGGGAAAGTGCCCTCGGCAGGACTCGAACCTGCGACACAAGCCTTAGGAGTGCTCTGCTCTACCTCTGAGCTACGAGGGCGTTTCGTTTAAGGGTGTTTCTCTTTTAGTATGAACAAGTTGCACGGTGTGTCAAGGCCGCAAAACGCACACCGCACCAAAACGAACGTGAACAATCGTAGTACGGGCGAGGCATGCCTCGCCCGTACATTGCGCTTTCTCTCAAATCATGGCCGCACAGTCGGCGGTGGCAGCGGAGACTGCGTTGGGCGCGGCGTGACAGCGGGCGCGGGACGTGTGGGAGTCGGCGGCGTTCCCGTCACAGGCGCGGCAGTGGCGGGTGCTGCTCCTGGCGTCCCGGCGGTCGGCGTGATTGTCGGCGCAATTACTTCCGCCAGCAGCGCGTCAGGATTGAACGTCTCGGCGCACGTCAGTTCCGTGCGAGCGCCCCAGGCAGAGACACCGCCCGCAAGCTGCACCCGGATCCACGCCCCGCTGACGTCGCGTCGATTGACCACCAGCGTCGTCCCACGCGGCACGGTGCTGACCACGTTCGCCGTCGGATTTGGCAGTGCATAGAGTGTGAGCGATTCGTTGGTGGGCGCACACGTCGGGTCGATTACATCGACCGTCAGTACCTGTTCGAGCGTCACCCCTTCTGCGTCTTCTGCGGAAAGGCGCAGATCGAAGGAGTCCATCGCGACGCCTGCGATGCCTGCCAGCGTGACCTCGGCATCATAGGTGGGATTCAGCGGCGTAGTCGAGAACGCTTCCAGCCCGGTCAGGCGGGTTGTCTCCGCCCCGTTCACACGCCAGCGAATCGTGATGTCCTGCACTACGTTGCGCACCAGCGTAGATGGCGACAGTTCAAAATATTCCACCCGCAGCACTTCCTCAATGTTGACCGTGAGCGATTCACTCACCTGGTCATTTTCGCGGAATGCTACCAGTTCCACCAGCACCGCACCGCTGTAAGCGAGCGTATCAATTTGCAGGGTTGAGATTTCTGGCGAGAGCGTCTGTACACCTGTACCGTCCATACGCACCGTCAGGCTGTCTGCGCCGGTTACGTCCCACGAAAGGATAAGGGGCTGCCCCTGCGGGAGCGTGATGGTGTTGGCCTCAAAGCGGCGAATGTCAAGACGCGGGGAAGCGGTCAGCAGCAGAATCGCGCCCAACACGACCAGTGCCAGCACCCCCAGCGAGAGTGCACCCACTGCCAGCGCCGCCCATCCCGGCAGCACCGGACGCTCGACAAAATGACCCGGAATGGCCGCCAGAAACGAGGCATCATCCCGCGAACGCACCAGCAAGTCAAAGGTATAGTCGCGCGGTGCCCCGAACAGGCGGCTGCGGCGCGGCTTGATTTCCCCCTGAATGATCTGGCGCTGACCGGGGGCGAGAATCAACTGTGGTGTACCGATGCCGAAGCTGAGCTGGTCGTTTTTGCTGCGTCCGGTGATGAACAGCGGCAGTCCGGCGCTTCCCTGATTGTGGACGTGCAGCCGGAAAGGCTCTCCGCTGTTGATGCGGTTGGCGGACAAAGCCATCCCGAAGCCGCCGTAGGGCAGAATACGCACCGGGATTTCGGCTTCCAGGCTGACGTTGGGGTCATCCTTGAGCGCCACAACCACGCGAATCGTATAGCTTCCGGGAGCGCTGTCGCTGGCGCGGAAGGGCTTGATATTGAGTGTGACTGATGCGCTTTCCCCACCTGTGATTTCAAGTTCAGGGCGGTTGACGCGCAGCCAGTCATCGGGCAGGCCGCTGGCTCTGACGGTGAAACGACGAGGGGTTTCCGAGGTATTGGTGATGGTAACTTCCGCAAAGGTATGGGAACCGGGCGGGACGCTGATCTCTGGCCCATAGGCTTCCAGCCGAAAGCCGACCGTTTCCCGCTCGATCTTCTGCGTGTCTTCAGCCATTGATGACATGGGCAGCGTGGGCATGTCGTCCTCGGCATGGTAAATCATGCGAAGCTGACCGATGACGATTTCCTCACCGCCCTGGAGCGTTTTGGGGGTGTTGCTCTCCAGCCGTGCTCCGTCCACAAACGTTCCATTGGCCGAGTCGAGGTCGGTAAGCTGTACCAAATCGCCCTGCTGGGTGATGCTGAAGTGATAACGCGAGATGGTATCGGTTTCCAGCGTGATGGTATTGCCGGAAGACCGCCCCAGAGAGACGTTGGGTGCCTCTAGCGTGAAGGTTTCAAATTTTCCATCCGGCCAGAATACATCCAGACGCCCGTAGGTCATAACTTCCCCTGCCTATGCACAGCGCACGTTATACTGTCCATTGTAGCCTGATGCGCGTCTGCGGCAAAGAGACAGGCAGGCAAGCGGTAGAGAACAACCGCTGAGATGCTGGAGGCGCCAGAATTCTTCGTCACAGAATCTCTGCGTTCTCAGCGCCTCAGCGGTTCATCCTTGCCGACGTTCAGGGCACTATGACCTCGTTCATCAACACTTCAAAGCCATTATTGGCGATGCCACCGATGCTGTAACCGCCCGGTCCGGCAGACTGTACACCGAGGTAATACGTCCCGGCGGGCAGAGTCAGCGGAATGCTGGCACTGCATGTGCCGCCGGTCTGGCAGTTGAGCACGGTGGACGAATACCACTGCAAATGCCGGGTCTGGGTGGCATTGGCGGTGCCAATCCACACGTAATACCAGCTTGCCCGTTCCACGCCCGTCCAGCTTACATTGGCATTTCCGCCGCTGTAGGTAAAGCTCAGATTGCTGGGACGATCAGGACGAGCATAGCTGTAGACGAAATCACCCCCTTCCGTAGTGTTGGTGGGATTGGTGGGGCCGCCGTAGCCGTTGTTGAAACTCCCGCCCTGGCTCACGCCACCCGCACCTTCCGCGTTGATAAAGACCGAATAGCTGCCGTTGCCGAAAACCATTGCATCCGTAATCAGCGAACACTGTCCGCTGCTGCACGTCAGCCCGGCGCTGCCCTTCTGGTGATACGCCCCATACGCCCAGGTATTGGCCGTCCAGTTGTAGATCGCCACGAAGAAGCGGTTCGCCTGTGCATCGTCGTTCCAGCGGATCGTGGGTCGCCCCTGGTTGAGCAGCACACTGATACCCGAAGGCACTGCCGGGTCAGGCAGTGTGTCCACGCGGAAGGGGCCGCCCTCCCATCCGTTGTTGAACTGCCCGCCCACGCTGAACCCGGCGGGCGAATAGCCCTGGACAAAACCATAGTAGGAGACATTCTCGACCAGATTGACCGCAATCCGCATCTGACAGTTATTGCCGCTGGGACTCCCGCAGGCCTGCGTGCGCGTGTTCATCGCGTCAAAAACGGGCGTATAGACACCAGCATCGAACTGCTGCTTGTTGAACACGACCAACCGGAACTGTGTGGCGTTAGAGCCAGTCCCGCTGAGCGACCACTGCATCAGCGGTTGCAGCGTGTTGGTATCGCTGAAAGCCGTATTCTGTGGCGCGGTCGGGAAGTGCGCGGCAGGGTCGTTCAGTTCAAGGGCGCCAATGTCGCACTGCGCACCCGCCCAGGCGTTCCCGTCAATCGGGCGTGTGTTCCCGCGCTGGTCAATGTTGCTGATCGGCCACGCGGCACAGGTCGTATTGCTGCCGCCGTCAATGGCCGGGCTGCCGGGCAGCGGCGCACGGGTTTGCGTAGGGCCACCGTTGTTCGCCAGCGCCGCCAGCAGCGGGTCGCGGAACACAGGGTCAGTGCGCTGATTCACGCCGCTCTTGCCCTGGAAGCAGGTCGTCTCGTTCCAGTAATTGGGGCTGGGGTTGCGCGGCGGCCATTGCAGATTCGTCCCGTCATGGCCGAGTTCCGCCGAGCACTGCTGCGAAATATCCCAGGGGTTAGGGCCATTGTCAGCAGTGTTGTAAGCGATGATCGTGTTGCGCAGGACGCCGTTACTGGTACTGCTGATTCCGCCGCCCACCCATCCCGCGAAGTTATTGGTGATGGTCGAGTTGAGAATGGTGAACGGGTTGACGTTGTTGATAATGTAAATCGCGCCGCCGTTCGCGCCGTAGCTCATCCCTTCTGCGCGATTGCCGTTAAAGGTCGAGTTGGCGATGGTGACGACCGCTCGCTGATTGAAGTTGAGCGCCCCACCGGAGCCATCCGCATCCCCCGGCAGATCGACAAAATTATTGCTGAACAGGCTGTTGAGGATGTAAATCTGCGCATTGCCGTTGGTCGTCCCGCCGCAGATCGCCCCGCCCTGGGCGCGTGTGCCGCCGTTCACGCCGTTGTTGGTGAAGGTGCTGTTGCGCACGACGAACGTATCGGCATTGTTATACATATTCACGTAAATCGCCCCACCGGAGTCATAGGAGCGATTGCCCGTGAAGGTGCTGCCGTTGATATCGACGACGTTCGTGGGGTTGATTCCGTCGATATAGATCGCCCCGCCCTGCCCGGTGGAGACATTGTTGGTGAAGGTCGTGTTGGTCACAACCAGGCCGCTTTGCAGGACATGAATTGCGCTGCCCGAACTGCTCTGCGACTGGTTGCCGCTGAAGGTGCTGTTGGTCGCATTCAAAGCACCCCCCAGTATATAGACTGCCCCGCCAAAGTCGTAGTTGTCGCCTGTCGGGGAACTGGTCAGCGATGCGACGTTATCCCGGATCGTGACATTGTCGAGGTTCAGGATGTTATCGTAGGTGTTGCCATCGATGCTGTTATTCAAACTCTGGATGGCTGCCCCGTTCGCCGCCGTACCTACACCTGTGACGCGCCCGTTCGCCAGTGTGATGTCGCGCAGGGTGAGCGTGGAAGCGCGGTAGCCCCACGAGTTGTGGAACAGAATACGCCGCGCATTCTGCCCATCAAGCGTGATTTTGTTGTCGCCGTCGATGGTCAGATTTGTATTGATGGTGGCGGTCTGCATCGAGACTTGCAGCGTAGTGGTCACAGGGATGGTGACGGGATTTGCGCCGCAGTTGAAGGTGATGACGCTGTGCCCTTCATTGATCGAGGTTTGGAGGGCGGCAGAGGTGCAGCTTGCGGGTGTGCCATCGCCGACCACACTGCCTGCCTGTGCAGGCTGCGTCCCGCTGAAACCGAACAGGCCAACCACCAGCGCGAGAACAAACAAACTCAGGAACCGTCGAATCATTGATGAAAGCTCCACAAAACATAAAGACGGATGCTTTTAGTGTAGTGCAAATCGAGGTTCAGGGAGATAGGTAAAATCTCCCCTATGCGGTTTATGGGGCGAGTAAGGCTGGTTAGAAAAAGGGATAGTGAGGCAATAAAAAAGGCACCTGCGCGGTGCCTCTTTTGAAAGTCTTTTACATGCCGGGGACACGATGGCAAGCTACCCAGTGACCGGGCGCAGCTTCCACCAGTTCAGGGTCGGGCGGCTGATAGCACAGATCAAAGCGCACCGGGCAGCGGGTGTTAAAGTTGCAGCCGGGCGGTGGATTGGCAGGGCTGGGCACGTCGCCGGTCAGGATGATGCGCTGACGACGTTCTTCCACGTCCGGGTCGGGCACGGGCACGGCAGACAGAAGCGACTGCGTATAGGGATGCAGCGGATTGTCGTACACTTGGTCCGTCGGGCCGATCTCCACGATTTTGCCCAGGTACATCACCGCCACGCGGTCACAGATGTGGCGCACCATACTCAGGTCATGGGCGATGAACAGGTACGTAAGGTTGAGTTCTTCCTGGAGTTCTTCCAGCAGATTGACCACCTGCGCCTGAATCGACACGTCCAGCGCCGAAATCGGTTCATCGGCGACGATGAAGCTGGGGTTGAGCGCCAGCGCACGCGCGATGCCGATACGCTGCCGCTGTCCGCCGGAGAATTCATGCGGGTAGCGGTTGATGTAGAACGGATTCAAACCGACTTTTTCCAGCAGATTTTCGACATATTCCTGCCGTTCGCGCTTCTGCATCACGTTATGCACGACCAGCGGTTCAGAAACGATGTTGCCCACCGTCATACGCGGGTTCAGGGAGGCAAACGGGTCCTGGAAGATGATCTGCATCCGCTTACGCATCTTGCGGAGGTCTTCGCCCTTCATCGTGGTCAGGTCCTGACCCTCGAAGACCACCTCGCCTGCCGTTGGACGATACAGTTGCAACACGGTACGGCCAGTGGTGCTCTTGCCGCAGCCGGACTCGCCCACAAGGCCGAGCGTTTCGCCCTTGTAGACATCAAAGCTGACGTCATCAACCGCCTTAACCGCGCCGACCTGTCGCTGCACCAGCAGACCGGAATAGATCGGGAAGTGCTTCTTCAGGTTCTTGACGCTGAGGATGACTTCTTTACCCTGGTTGTTGGTTTTAAGCGTTTCGGGTTGAACCTGTACACTAACCATTGGTGCTCACCGCCTCTTGCTGCATCTGCTGTCTCTTCTCACGCACGTCATACCACGCAGCCACCAGATGTTCAGGATGCCCTTCCTTTACCGGGAGCAGCGGCGGAATTTCGACCAGGCAGCGCTCGGTGCGATAGAGCGGGTTACGCGGCGCGAAGGAGTCACCCTTCGGCTCGATACGCATATCGGGTGGGGAGCCTTCAATCTGGGTAAGTTTGCCGCCACCGCCACGCGCATCCATACGCGGCAGCGAGTGCATCAGGCCGATGGTGTAGGCGTTGCGCGGGTCGTTGAACACTTCCTTCACCGGGCCACGTTCCACGATACGCCCGGCGTACATCACCTGAATCGTATCCGCGATCCCCGCGACCATGCCGAGATCGTGCGTAATCCAGATGATCGCCATCCCCAGTTCGCGCTTCAACTGCTTGACCAGTTCGACGATCTGCGCCTGAATGGTCACATCCAGCGCAGTTGTCGGTTCGTCCGCGATCAACAGTTTGGGGTTGCAGGACAGCGCCATCGCGATCATCACACGCTGGCGCATCCCACCCGAAAACTGGTGCGGATAGCTCTTAAGGCGTTTGCGAGCATCAGGAATGCCGACCATATCCAGCAGTTCCGCCGCACGTGTTTCAGCCTGGGAGTTGTTCATGCCCATGTGGAGCTTGAGCGCTTCGGTGATCTGCGTACCGACGGTGAGGACGGGGTTGAGCGAGGTCATGGGGTCCTGGAAGATCATGGCGATTTCCGCGCCGCGCACCAGGCGAAGTTCTTCTTTGGAAAGCTTGAGCAGGTCACGCCCCTGGAAAATGACTTCCCCACCTTCGATTTTCCCCGGTGGTGACGGGATCAGACCCATGATGGACAATACGTGAACGCTCTTGCCGCTCCCGCTTTCGCCCACGATGCCCAGGGTTTCCCCCTCGTTCAGTTTGTAGGACACACCATTGACGGCGTAAACAATGCCTTCTTGTGTGTAAAATCGTGTGACGAGGTCTTTGACCTCCATGAGTACGCCCAAGGGTGTTCCTCCTCCAAGCAAAATCTAAACGTACCGCATTTGCTTTTTTATTTTGATGACGATATAAGCACATAGCCTGTTGGCAGAGTTTGCACATTTCCCGAAGGCTTGTCAAGCAAAGCACTTAACAGTACCCATCAACGGTTCTTTGTGCAGCCTTAACAAGGCTGTAGCTGAACAAGAGGCTATTATGAACGTTTCTCATCCAAAGTTCTATATTTTAAAAAAATTTAATTGACTACCCGAAACATAAACCCGCGCATCGTTGGCGCTTTTTGCCGGATGCGCGGGCTATTTTAGACAATCAGGGTTTGATGTACAGAACAGTTTGTATCAGGTCGGGGCGAGCATCATCAGCGGCTTGACCATCCCCTTGAGCATCCGCTCCATCGCCATTGTATTGCTGCAAACACCCCGGCTCTGGAAGTAGGGGTTGTCGCATGACCAGACGCCATCCTCGTAGGTGATGTGGTAGGTGTTATGGCCGCCCTCGAAATTGGCATCGAAGGAGATGAAACGGATGCGGTCGGTTTCATCGGCGTACTGCTTGGCCTTTTCCACATCGCTGACCACGTTCTGCCCATAGGCGTAGGGCAGGCGTTCCCGCTTGAGCATGGGGGCGAACAGCTTTTCCAGCGTCATGATGTGCGGGCAGATGGCATATTTCTGGAAGCCGGGGCAGGTGCAGTGCCAGCCTTCCGGGCCGAGGGTGATGTGATAGGTGTCGTTGCTGCCCGTAAACTCAAGCGAGAAGCTGTTGAAGGTCACGCGCTGGGGTTCTTCTGCGTACTGCTTGGCTTTCTGAATTTTGCCGATCATGCTGTAGTCCATGTCGAAGATGCTCCTTACTTTTGGCTCGAACACTACAAAAGCGAATGATTTGCCAATTAAACGAAAAAGCACGCGCTATGGGTGGTAGCCGCGTGCTTTTTAGGCCAGATTCCTATGCTGCTTTGCTTGTACAATCTTTATCTTCATTGTGTGCAAATGCCTCGTGTCGTACTGATGAGCAGTTGCTTATTTTGTATAGAGTTTAAGCCATCTTTAAAGGCGTGTCAAATAAGTGACGCGCTTCACAGGCAACCTTTTCAAAAGAAGGGATAAGAAACCTTTTTTGCGGTGACATCCGTCCTGAATATGAAGAAGCGGCGCGAAAGCGGCGCGGGTTGTCAGCCTTGCAGGTTTGGGTTAACATGCGCACGGTTACCATCCCGCTGGCAGCGGCAAAAAACGACCAGCGGCACCCATGAGGACATACTATGATAAGGGCGCTCATCACGGGCGGCGCGGGGTTCATCGGCAGTCATCTGGCGGAATATCTGCTCCAGGCAGGCCAGCACGTGACAGTGATCGACAACCTCAGCACCGGACGGCTGGAAAACATTACCCGGCTGGACGGCCACCCCAACTTTCGTTATGCCATTGAGGACATCCGCAACATCCATGTGATAGACCGCCTTATCAGCGAGTGCGACATCATCTACCACATGGCGGCGATGGTAGGCGTACAGAAAATCATCAGCGAACCGATCAACACAATTGAGGTCAATGTCGGCGGTACGGAGATCATCCTGAAAACTGCCCGCCGCTACCGCAAAAAGGTGATGGTCGCTTCTACCTCCGAAGTCTACGGTAAGGGCGTCAGCTTCCCTTTCCGCGAGGACGACGACAGCCTGCTCGGCCCCACCGTGCGCAACCGCTGGGCCTATGCTGCCTCCAAAGCAATTGACGAATTTCTCTCGCTGGCATACTACAAAGAAGTCGATTTACCCGTCGTGATCTTCCGCCTCTTCAACACGGTCGGCCCACGCCAGCGCGGGCAATATGGCATGGTCGTGCCCCGCTTTGTGCAGTGGGCGCTCAAAAACGAGCCGATTCAGGTTTACGGTACGGGCGACCAGACGCGCTGCTTCGGCAACGTGTATGATGTGGTGGATGCAATTTATAAACTGTCTGAAGAACCGGGCGCACACGGCCACGTCTTTAACATCGGCAGCAACGAGGAAATCTCGATCATGGGGCTGGCGCAGAAGGTGCGCGAGCGCGCTGGCAGCAGTTCCGAAATTAAGCTCATCCCCTACGACCAGGCCTATGAACCCGGCTTCGAGGATTTCGCCCGCCGCGTCCCCAGCCTGGAAAAGATTATGCAGGTGATCGAGTGGAAGCCTACCACCCCACTTGACACGACCATCGACCAGATCATCCAATATCATCAGGAGAATCGACCGCTATGGCAGAAGTGACCCGCAAGGAACTGATTATGATGTTGAACGGCTCAGATCGTCCCCGGCTGGCGGGCGTTGACCTGAGCAACCTGGACATGAATCGGCTGGATTTTGAAAGCGCCAACCTGCGCGGTGCGAATCTCCAGGCATCGAACATGCTGGAAGCGATTCTGCGCTCCACCAACATGACAGGCGTGAACATGGTCGGTACGCAGGCGGCTTATGCCGATCTCGACCGTGCCAACCTGACCGCTGGCAATCTGACGCTCACTAACCTGCAAGGCGCACGGCTGACGAATGCCAACCTGACCAATGCCACACTGAACGGCGCGAATTTGCAGGGCGTCAACATGAAGGGTGCGGTTGTCACGGGCGTTAAGTTCGACAACGGGACGATCTGGCCGGATGGCAAGCGCGGCACAGCGGGCAACCCGGCGGCATATATTTAGGCATAGTAACAGAAGCGATGAGCAACGAGCGATGAGTACTGTCTTACAGGCGACCTCTCACAATGACTTTCTGATCTGAAAGCAGTCGATGAATCGTGGCGCATCCGGTAAAAAAGGCCCTTAATTCCTGGTATTCCTGCCAGGGCGAAGCATGCTTCACTCTAGGGAAAGATAGGCCTTTTGCTTTATCGCTAAATCCTGACCAACCGCCCTTTCACTCATCGCTCGTTGCTCATTGCTTTTCACTCGGTACTCACGACTCAGCACTCGCTACTTACTATCTTTCTTGAAAGGTCAACGACACCATGGAAAAGTACGGTTATAAATTCTCCTTCGGCCCCTGGAATATTCACGAAGGGGCTGATCCATTCGGCCCGACCGTGCGCCCGCCTGTCGCATTCGAGGACAAGCTGGAAGCCTACAAGCGGCTGGGCTATGATGCAGTGCAGTTCCACGACGATGACGCCGTACCGAACCTGGACGACAAATCCCCGGCACAAATCGAAGCCGAAGCCCGCGCCATGCGGCAAACACTGGACAATCTGGGACTGGCTGCCGAATTCGTCGCGCCGCGCCTGTGGGAACATGCGATGACGATTGACGGCGCGTACACGGCCAACGATCCCCAGGCACGCGCCTATGCCCGCGACCGCTCGCGCAAAATGCTGGACATCACGCAGGCACTCGGCACTGATCTGGTCGTGCTGTGGCTGGCGCGGGAAGGCACGTACATGCGCGAATCGAAGGACGCCGTCCGCGCGGTTGATCTGCTGGTGGAAGCCATCGACGCGATGCTGGACTATGCGCCGAATGTGCGCATCGCGGTGGAGCCAAAGCCCAACGAGCCGATGGATTTAGCCTATATCCCCACCATTGGTCACGCGGTCGCGCTCGGCTATAAGACTCGCGCACCGGAGCGAGTCGGGGTACTGGTCGAATCGGCTCATGCCATCCTCGCCGGACTCGACCCCGCCGACGAAATGGCCTTCGGGCTGGCCTATAACAAGCTGTGGAGCGTCCATCTCAACGACCAGAACGGCCTTAAGTACGATCAGGATCGTTCGTTCGGCAGTGTGAACCTGCGGCGGGCGTTTGCTCAGGTGCTCGTGCTGGATAACTACCGCTTCTATGAGCGTGGCATGGTCGGGATGGACGTGAAGGCCGTCCGCACGCAAAAGGCGGATGTGGCCGAGAAGCATCTCGCCAACAGCCTGGAGGTGTTCCTGTGGCTGGTGGAAAAAGCCCGCAGCCTCGACCGCGCGACCATGCAGCAGTGCATCGATGCCCGCGACTACGAAGCGCTCGACCACCTGATTCTGGGGCATCTGCTGGGGCGGTAAACCTTTAAGGGCAAGCACAAGTAGGGACACGGAGGACACGGCAGAACGTGTCCCTACGAAAAACATCGCGCATTTTCCTGTTGACAGGCAACGCGGCGCATCGCCCCTACCCTCGTTCATCATACAAAACAGGCGAGGAACATTCCCCGCCTGCTTTTGCTAAACGCTAACTGCTATCAGCGATCCGCTAGACATTCGTGACATCGGTGCGAACCGTGAGGCTCCCCACGCCGCCCTCGAAGTCGATCACGACCTGCTTTTCGGCCATGTTGAAGCCGGGAGTCTCCCACACGCCGCTGTTGCCAACGAAGTCGTTTCCTTCCTTCACGCGGACGAAATGCTCCGGCATTTTCACGCCGCCCAGGTTGCCATCGACCGTGATGCGTACCGCCGCCTTATAAGGGACAGTGATGCGGGTCGCGCCCACGCCGCCTTCGATATTCAGGCGCAGCGCGGCATTATCGGGGATCGTCAGATGCATCGCGCCCACGCCGCCCTCAACACTGACCGGATACGTCCCTTCCGGCAGGTTGACGGTGGTTTCGCCCACGCCGCCTTCCATCGTCAGCCGGGTCAGTTGCAGCCCATTCAGATCGACCACTGCCGGGCCTACGCCGCCTTCGATGTTCAGCTTGAGCGGGACACTGGGGCTGAGGCGCACGTCCCAGCGCAGATCAGCATTGCGGGTGACGGTCTTGAAGGCACGCTTCACGGCCTGCCCGATCTGGTTGTCAGATTTCTGGCGCAGGCGGACGACCTTTTCAGTTTCGCCTGACACGGTGAAGTTGATCTCACCGACGTACTTCAGATCGGCCTCGAAGAAGTTCGCCGCGTCATTCGTGCCCACCTGCACGGTCGTGCGCCCGATGGACAGGTCAAGCTCCACCAAAGCGGAGGTTGCACCGCTCAAGCCTGCCGCGTAGGTAGCTGACTTGACTTCTTCGTCGGTGGCAATCGAGTCGAACATCGTGTTGAAGCGTTCGCCCATCTTGCCGAACTGTTCCCCGAACTTGTCACCGATCTTTTCAAAGGAGAAAGACCACTCGGTCTTGTACTGTTTGTCGTTCGCCATGATTCACTGCTCCCATCTGCCTGTATGTTGGTTTACGCTACATCTCTGAATACGCGCATCTGCTGGAAAAGTTGCAAATTCCTCGTCATGGTGTCGCTTCGCAATACATCGCAATGCCACAGTTGACGCTGCGTAACCCGCTCATGCTATAATCGCCCGCTAAATTCTGTCGCTTTTCTAACACACGGAAGCGACACCCATGTAGTTTGGAGTAGGACAAACATGCCTCAGAGACGGCTGTGGATTCTGGGACTGCTGCTGACGCTGGCCGCCCTTTGCTCTGGTGGACTGGCCGCAGCGCAGACCGGCACGACCAATCTTCTGCGTGATCCCGGCTTTGAAAATACCGGTGTCTGGAAAAACGTCGCCACCGCGCCGGATAACAGCGCAACCTTTAACGTCGCCCCGGACTGGGAAGGCTGGTACACCGAATCACCCCGCACCCAGGACTGGCAGAATCGCCTGCCCAATGGCTTCCCCTTCAGCGAAAACGGTGCGGGTTTCGCCCGTTCCGGCAACCGTTCACAGGAACTCAGCCGGGGCAGCGCTACCTTCACCGCCGCCGTGTACCAAATCGTGGCCGTCCAGCCCAACAGCAACATCACTGGCAGCGCGTGGGTGCGGATGAACCTGAACTTGAATCAGAACCCTGGCGCACAGGCGCGTGTGGGCATTGACCCCAACGGCGGCAACAACCCCTTCGACAGCGACATTGTCTGGTCAAGCTGGGTGGTGAACTCGGTCAACGGCTTTCAGCAGATGACCGTGAGCGCGACCACCACAGGCAGCGCCGCGACGCTCTGGCTGTACGCGACGCAGGCGTTCCCGTCTGACCCCAACGGCGTTTACTGGGATGACGCCGAACTGATCGGCGGCGGTCCCGGCGGCGCAGTCACGCCCGGCCCCGGTACGCCTGCTGGCGGCACCCCCGGCGCGACAGCCGTTCCGCCAACATTGCCCCCACCCGCGCAGGCCAGCTTCGTCGTACCGCAGGAACCGCAGCCCGACGGCTCGATTGTCCACACCATTCAGACGGGCGATACCATCAACGCGATTTCGGTAGCGTATGGTGTCCCGGTCGCTGATATTCTTTCGCTCAACAACCTCTCCAACCCGCGCATTATTCAAGTTGGACAGCGGCTGATTATCCGGCAGGCACCTCCCGGTGGCGGCGGCGATGATGGTGAGGAAGACGAAGACGAGGATAACGGCGGTTCAGGCGCAGCGCCTACACGCCGCCCGACAGGCAGCACGGCAGGCGGTGGTCAGTCCGGCGGCTCGAATGCCAGCAGCACCGAAAGCGCTGATGCAGCGGAAGAAGAACCGACCGAGGCAGAAGAACCCACAGAGGAAGAACCGACTCCTTCTCCCACGCCACAGCCGACTCGCACGCCCGCCCCGCCTGCACCGGTTGCGATGGCCGATACCGAGCGCGAGATTGACCCGGCTTCCCAGGTTTCTATCGTATGCGTCAGTCTGTTCGGGGACATGAACGCCAATCGCATTCAGGACGCGGAAGAAATCGCGCTGGAAGGCGGCGAGATCACGCTGAACAAGGGCAGCGAAGCCATCGACAGCATCGAGCCAGATGGATCACCCGATCCGTATTGCTTTGAAGACCTGGAAGCAGGCGATTATGTCGCGGTCGCGCAGGCACCCGACAACTACGGACTAACCACGCCCAACCAGTATCGCCTGCGCCTCCAGCCAGGCACACAGCTTAACGTGGCCTTTGGCGCGGCGGAAGGGGTTGAAGCGGCTGCTCCGCCCCCGCCCGACACTGGCGAAATCATCGACGAAGCCGTGACCAGCGAAGCGGCGGTTGAGGAAGAAAACAGCACCAACCAACTGCTGCAAAACGCCGGGCTGATCCTGATGGGACTGGCTGGCATGACGCTCATCGGCGGCCTGATTACAGCGGCGCTGCTGCGTCGGCGCTAGGCCGGGAACGGAGCCATGATGCACATATCAAAACGTCTCGTTCTCTGGAGCATCACCACGCTGATTGCGCTTCTGGCCGTGGGATTGGCAGCACACCCAGCCGCCTCCCAGAACAACGGTCAGCTTTGCGTCGAATCATTTGAAGATCGCAACGGCAGCGGCACCCAGGACGCCGGGGAGCCACTGCTGACCCGTGATGTCAGCGTCAATCTGCTGGACGCAAGCGGCGTGATTATCGCCAGCGCCCTGCTCGATACCTCGCCCCGTGCGGCGCAGGGGTTGGTGTGCTTTACGAATCTGGCTGCCGGGCAGTACTCGCTGGAAGTCAACAGCGCGGCCTATCAGGCCAGCGAACCCGGCGGCCTGACTGTGGAAGTGCGCAGCGGGGAACAGCCGCAGATTCTCACCTTCGGCGGTACTCGCATCACAGGAGGCGCGGTCGAGAGCGCTTCGGACGCGGGCGCAGCGACCTTCAACCGGGATGATCTGCTCGAACGGGCGCTGGTTGCAGGCGCAGGCGCAGCAGTGGTCATGCTCGTGATGGCCGTAATCGGCTTTATCATCTACAGCCTGACGCTGCGCCGCCGTTATCGGCGTGTGTTAGCGGCGGAGGCGGCCTATCGCCAGCGCACCACCACTGGTTCCATGCGGGCGGTTCGGCCTTCGGATACCGGGGAATTTCGGCGCCCTCAATAACCATCTCGGAGAGAACAGGGACACGGCATGCCGTGTCCCTACGGGCATCCTTATCCCCGCACCAGTTCGCTTCGTCCCCAGGCGATGTTTTCCACCGCCGTCACGGGCAGATTGAATGTCTCCGCCACCGCCGCATGAGTCACGCGCCCGCGATAGATATTCAGGCCATGCGCAAGACCGGGGTCGCTGCGCAGCGCCTCGTATAAACCGTAATCCGCCACGCGCAGGATGTAGCGCAGGGTGGCGTTAGACAGTGCCAGGCTGGACGTGCGCGGCACTGCCCCCGGCATATTGGCAACACCATAGTGCAGCACATTGTCAACCACATAAGTGGGGTCGCTGTGCGTTGTCGGGCGCGTTGTCTCCACACAGCCGCCCTGATCGACCGCCACATCCACCACCACGCTGCCCACTGGCATGGAAGAAAGCTGACTGCGCTTAATCAGATGCGGGGCTTTCGCGCCCGTAATCAGCACTGCACCGATCACAGCATCGGCGGATTTGATGGACTCGGCAATATTGGCCGCGTTGGAATAGAGCGTGGTCAGCCGGCCATGCAGCGTGTCTTCCAGGTAGCGCAGCCGCTCCAGATTGATGTCAAGCAGAGTCACGCGCGCCCCCATGCCAAGCGCAACTTTGGCCGCATTCGCGCCTACCGTCCCACCGCCGAGCACGACAATGTGCGCCGGGCCAACGCCGGGAACGCCACCCATCAGAATGCCGCGCCCGCCCTGCGTCTTGGTCAGATAATAGGCCGCGATCTGCGTCGCCATGCGCCCGGCGACCTCGCTCATCGGCTCCAGCAGCGGCAGGCGGCCTTCGTCGTCGGTCACGGTTTCATAAGCCAGCCCGACCATGCCGCTGTCGATCATTTTGTGAGTCAGTTCTTCCGCCGCGGCCAGATGCAGATAGGTGAACAGAATCAGGTCTTCGCGCAGATAGGCATACTCGGCAGGCTGCGGCTCCTTCACCTTGACCACCATCGTCGCGCGTTTCCATACTTCTTCCGCGCTGTAGAGCACCGTCGCGCCTGCCGCTTCATATTCCGCATCGGTGAACGCGCTGCCCAGCCCCGCGCCTGTCTCCACGAACACCTCATGCCCATGCGCGATCAACTCACGGACGCTGTTGGGCGGGAGCGCAATCCGATGCTCATCTGTCTTAATCTCTTTGGGGATGCCAATAATCATTTTCACCTCAGGGCGGGTTTTATCTAAAACGTGACCTCATTGTACATCATGTCTGAATTTCTGGTGCATTTTTTCAGCACTTTGTACGAATTTAGGATTTCTCTACGTCCTGCCGCGTTCTGCCCGCTGCTCCAGAGGGGAAGTCATCCAGAGAAACGTTCATCACCTCGCACAGGCGGTCGATGTACCGCGGTTCGACTTCCTTGCCGCGCTCGATGCGTGAGAGGACGGCGGGCGCCATCCCCACGCGCTCGGAAAAGTCACGGGCGGGTTCATCCCCACGATATTTGCGCACCGCTTTGCCGAAGCGCTGGCGGTCATAGGATTTCAAGGGTTGTTCGGATTGTCCTGCTTCAGTCATCGTTCACCTTCCGGGAGTGGCTCTAGCTTCTCGCTGGCAGAGGGGAGTATGCTTGAGCTTATGGATTCCAGACTCATTATCATCATTGTAGGATTGCTCATCGGGCTGTCAAAGGGCGGCGTGGGTGGGCCAATTTCGGTCGGGCTGGCGCTGCCGCTGCTCACGCAAACAATGGACGCGAAGCTGGCCGTCGGCCTCGTGCTGCCGCTGCTGATCGTGGCCGATATGTTCGCCATGCGCTTTTACTGGAAGCAGTGGGACGAAGCCGCCATCAGGCTACTGCTGCCGATGGCGGTGGTTGGCGTGGTTCTTGGGATTGTAGCGCTCAACTTCATTACGGGGGATGCGTTGAAGCGCGTGATCGGGGTCTTTTCGCTGGTGGTCATCGCTTACCGACTGCTCAGCAATCGTCTGACGCAGGTCGCCTATACTCACCGTCCGTGGCATGGGCAGTTCGCCGGGTGGATGGGCGGCTTCGCTTCCACCCTCGCCAACGTCGGCGGCCCACCGATCACGGCCTATCTGCTGCTGCAGGAAGTCAGCCCGCGTGTGTTTATCGGCACAGTCACGCTGTTTTTCACCATCGTGAACCTGCTCAAAGTCCCCGGCTATTTGCTGCTGGGGCGCGATGTGTTCGACATTAACGCCTTTTTAAGTATTGCGTGGGTGATCCCGCTCATCCCGGTTGGTGTGTGGCTTGGCCGCAAAATCATCGGTTGGCTGAACCCGAAGGTGTTTGAATGGGTGATGCTGGCGTTCCTGCTCTATTCCGGCCTGTCGCTGTTATTCGGGTAAAAGGCGACGCAAAGGCGAAAGTGCAAACCATCTCTTTGCGATTCTCGGCGTTCTTCGCGCCTTTGCGTCAAAATCGCCTGTCGCTATCGCACCTTTTCCAGCAGTTCGTACAGCCCTTCAGGATAGAGCGGCGCAGTGCTGTAGAGAAAATCCTCGAAATCCTTCCAGATGGCGACGTACAGGCTTTCGTCGTCTTCGACTGCCTCTAAGCCGTCCTGCGTATAGACCGCCTCATCCACGAATTTGCCGTCATAGATCAGGCAGATTTCGTGCCCCTTCTGCCCGTCATACTCGAAGATGCTTTCCAGCGTCCCTAAATAGCGCACATTTGTGACGTCCAGGTCGAGTTCTTCCTTCACCTCGCGCACAATCGTTTCCGCACCGCGTTCGCCGAACTCGATCTTGCCACCGATGGGACGGTAAAATACCTCGTCCTTGACCACATCATACCCTTCCGCGACCAGAATTCGCCCGCGATGCCGAAACACACACAGGGCTATGGGGCGCACTTTACCGGGTTTCATCGCTGCTTCTCCTGAGTTACAGTCTATGCTATATGACGGCCATCAAACGCCTGCCCTACGCTGACTTTTCCTGAGTCAGATGATGGCTTATGATTGTGCCTTATTCATCATGACTTGGACACTTCGAGGATGCGATGGCGAAGAAAAATAACTTCGACGAGCTTGACGACTTCGACGACGATCTCAGCGTCTTCGATGAGGATGACAGAGGCGGGGGCGATCTGCGCTCGCTGGAAGAATTCGAGGCGACGGTTGACGACCAGATGAAAATCCTGCTCTCGCGCAAGGCCGAGCCAGCCGAACGGGTGGAAGCCGCGCTGTGGCTGGGGAATTCCGGTGCGCCGAAAGCGATCACCGCGCTTCGCAGGGTCTATGAACACGAAAAGGACAAGAAAATCAGGAACGCCGCCAAATACGCGCTCGGTCAGTTCAAGGCACTGGACACGGCTATCGAACGCGGGGAAGGCGAACCGGTGTTGGACGCGCTGGAGCGGGAAGAAAACGCCGTCATCCGTGACCTGCTGGAAGACATTGCGCTGGGCAGGACGGGCGCTGGCGGAAGAAGCGGTGGTTCCCCGGTGATGATGATCCTGATGGGTGTGCTGTTTGTGTCGCTGCTGGGACTGGTGATCGGAAATGCCCTGCTGCTGAACACGGGCGAACCGGGAAACCGGGAAACGGTCGATCCGACACCTGCCGGCATTGACCCATCCAGCCCGCTCGGAATCGCCCTGAACGAAGTGAACGCGATGCAGCAGCGGGCGTTTGATGTGCAGGACGACGCCACCGAACTCAAGCGGCAGTATGACGCCTTCCAGGCCAACCAGACGCCGTTTGATTGCAGCATCATCTTTAAGCGTCCACAAACGTACATTGTCCCGTCGCCGATTCTGACGAACTTCCCCGATCTGAACCTCGACCGTATCGCGGGCAATCTGTCCTCGTCGGTTACGACCCTTTCCACCATTCAATCGCGTTATGACCTGGTGTGTCCGCCGCGCAGCAATGAACAGACCCCTGTACCCGCCGTTGCGAGGCAGCCGCTCCCGGCGGAGGTCACACAGGCCAGTGGTGATTTGCAGGTCGTGCTGGATGACATGGAAGCGGTTCTTGAGACGATTCAGGGCACCCGCACGCAACTGATCGCCAGCGCCACGCCCACCCCCGCCCCGACCGCCGAAGCCACGCCGGAAGCAACCGCGACACCGCTGCCGACGATTGAGCCAACCGCGACGGTATCGCCCGTCGTCGTGAATCGCTATCTGAGCGATCTGTACGCGATTCTGGACGCCGTGAGCGACCGCAACGGCGCACGCACACTGCTGGTGCAGTACTGGAACGACGTCGCGAGCGCTGGTCGTACCGACGGCTGCCGCCTGCCCGCGCCGCAGATTCCCGAAAACTATACCGAAACCATCCCGGCAGATGTGCTGCTGGTGGCGCCAGCACTGCAAAGCGCGGTGGAACAGCTTAATATCGGGCTGGATCTGCTGCGGCAGGGCTGGGGGCTGTTCAATACGTCCTGCCAGAACAATACGCTGGGTGCGCAGCTTCCTGTCGCGCAGGAGATTACACGAACGGTGGAGACGACGTTTAGCAACGCTGAAGACATCCTGAACACCATCCGCACTGCGCTGCGTAATCGTTAAATCAAAAAGGGCGAAACCAAACCGTTTCGCCCTTTTTATCCTATTGGCTGAAGCCTTATGGCCCCGGCGTCACCGTAATGACGATGGGCGGCTGAACGGGCGCACCGGGCACGGGCGTTCCCGGTACACCAGGCACACCGGGCGTTACGGGAATCACACCCGGAACAGGCGTGATGGCGATGATGTTGCCCGCCGGATCGAGCGTCAGGAAATTATTCAGCGCCGATCCCGGATTCAGCACCGTCACGAGCAGACCAAACTCACCCGGCGCGACTGATGTTGGCGCATCCGCGTTCGAGACGATAATCAGATAGCGGGTGCTGCGCGGTACGGTGATCGGCCCCACTGACAGCAGCGGATTGCCCTGCGTCCCACGCCCCACGTTCACAAAGCTGGTGGGGTTATCGAACGCCGTAAAGACGATAAAATGCGGGCTGCTGTTGGGCGGGCGCTGGAGCGTCTCGATAATGATTGACTGTCCCTGGAACAGATCAATGCAGTAGCCTGTCGCGATCTGTTCGCGCGAAAAGCTGTCGAAAATCAACTGGCCGGGCGCGATGACGGGGAGCACATCGAACTGCGTCTGGAACTGGAACAGACATTGATTCGGGCCGATTTCCTGGTCAGGCGGGATGAGTTCCAGCAGGCGACCACGCAGTTCCGCGAACTGGCTGTCAACCAGCGCCAGCACTTCCAGCGCCCCGATCACGGTCGCCTGCCCCACTGGATTGCCTGTCCCCGGCTGATTGCACACTTCGATAAAGAGGTCAATCGACCGCCGCAGGTTGAACATGGCGTCGTTAAACAGGCGCTGGAGCGGGTCAAGCACATTGAAATAGGCCGCCAGCAGTTCGGTCGGGATGTTGTAATCGCTGGGCTGCGCGGGATAGGGCTGGCAGCTTGCGCGCCCCGTCAGCGCGGCGTCCGTCCACGAGCCGCGAATCGAATCCAGCGAGGGCTGCGCCAGATCAAGCCGCGCCAGCAGCAGCCGCAGGGTGGCGAGGTAATCATCGGCGACAGGCTGTGAGGGTTGAATCGCTTCCGCCACGATGCCGTCAATCGGCACCAGGGCGATGGATCCACCGCCCTGCAACTCGACATAACGCGTGGATACCCAGCCGAGCGTCCCCTCAAAGTTGATCTGTAACCAGCCGTTACTGGCGGTGCGCCCTAAAATGGGCACAAGGGCATTGCGCGGCGCGTTTGCCAGCACAGGATAGGCGGTGCTTGGCCCGGCACGAACCCGCAGGAAGGCGATCAGACGGCCTACCACGTCGCTGGTGGCGCTCGTCAGCCCGGAACGCGGCGACTCAAACCCGCCGTAGGGAATGGTGCGTGGATCCGCCACCGGCAGCGTATTGGGATCGCCCGAAATCACGGCCAGCGTGGTAATGTTCACCCAGCCTTCGTCGCCGTTGAAATCGACACGGAACCACTCGCCATCCGCGCTGCGCCCGTTGACGATCTCAAAGATGTAGCCCGCCGGAACCGAACCGCGCACGTCCGCCCCAAGCGCAGGCAGCACACGGATGTTGGCAAATTCATTGGTAATCAGCAGGCGGACTCGGCCATCGTCCTGGGAGAGCGCCACGCTGATCGTGAGGCACATCAGCCCAAGCAGGACTATCCACCAGAACGCCTTTCTACGCATAGCCACCCCATCCGCCTTCGGCTTTCGGTCAACATGCTCGCTTAGAATCTATCGCTAGTATAACAGCGCTCAACGATTCGCAATAGCCAGTGGGACAGGAAGGCTATGTGGGGGGAAAGTACCGAGTAGTGAGTTGAAAGTGTCGAGTGAAAAGCAATGAGCAACGAGCGATGAGCAATGAGGAAATACCGAGTAGCGAGTTGAAAGTACCGAGTGAAAAGCAGTGAGAAATGAGGGAGCAGCAGGCGAAGGCAGGGAAGGAATCGCAACAGTAGGGACACGGCATGCCGTGTCCTGGCCTTTCACCGTAACACTTGAAGATGAAGCCTAACGCCAGAGGCAGTAATAACACCATCCAGACATGGCGATGGGTAAACCCTCGATTTGCTGATACGTCCTGTTAGTTGGGGGGCAGTGGTAGGTATGTCCGCAGCGCTGATCGTCGATATAGCAGGCTTCTCTTTCAGATGCACTGCTCAATACTTCACTGCCAGTCAGAAGCGCACAAATGACCAAAAGTGCAAAAAAGTTATTTTGCCAGCGTTTGAACCACAGCAATCGAATAATTTGAAGTGCGCAGGAGGCGGTCAGCAGAATATAGACCGGCAGATTTAGCGACCAGTCAGCGATAATGCGCACAGGATGAAAGAGGGTCAGGGTCAGTACCAGTGCGACAAACAAATTTTTTCAATCATAACGCCTGATGCAAGCGATCAAGGCGATACCGCAAAGGGGCAGGATTACGTATCCGCACAGACCGCCTATCGCCGCATCAAGCAGAGCAATCGCTAAATTCAGTCCGACGACCAGCACAGCAAACCCAACCAAATCAAATTCAGGTTGGGAAACATCTATGCGAGTATCAGGCATGATCGTTTACTGAATCTCAACGGCTACCAGCGGCAACTTCATGCAATGAGTCGCTGCTCATCGCGCATTGCTTCTTTCAGCCGTTGTCGCTGTCGTCGTCCTTGCGTTCCTGCTTGAGCTGTTCAAAGCGCGCGCGCGCTTCTTCCAGTGCATTCGGGTTCAGCGGGCGTGTCGGCGCAAGCGAGGGATTCGGGTCCTTACGGCGCGGCCAGCTAAACTTCTGAGTCTCGTCACTGGGCGGCGCGGCGGGTTCAAGGCTCTGTTCGGGCTGTGGTTCAGCACCGCGCGTGCGTGAGAGCAGCCCGGACTGGGGTTGAGGGGCTGAACCAGAAGCACCAGAGGGGCGCGGCTGGAGCTTTGCGGCGGACTGCATGGCCTTAAGCGCGTCCGGTGAGCCAATGTGCTTGAGCGCGGCAAAGGCGGTCTTACGCACATTCTCATTCTCATCGCGCAGTGCTTTGCTCAGTGGTTCAATCGCCCAATCGGCGCGAAGCTGGCCGAGGATGGCCGCGCCGTTGCGCCGCACCTTCCAGTCATTGCTGCGCAGCGCCACCAGCAGCGCCACTTCCACCGGGGCACTTTCCAGATTAATCAGGGCTTCGGCTACTGCCAGACGCACCTTAATCGGAAGCTGAGGATTGTTAAACAACACGATCAGCGGCGGGACGGCCAGCTTATCTGCCATTTCGCCCAGATGACGCGCGGCTTCGATGATCTTCTCGTGCTGGTCGCTGCTGAGTTGGGTAATCCACTGCTCGACCTCGCTCGGCTGTTGGCCCGGCGTCGGCGCATCGCTGGACTGCTCCTGCTGCCGCTCGAACTCCTGCTGGAGGCCTTCCAGCGCGGAAAGGATGGCGGCGCGGGTTTCGGGGTCATTTTCCTTTTCCAGCGCCGTTTTGAGATCGGGGATGACACTGGGCGAACCGAGCGCACGCAGTGCCGCCGCGGCTTTACGACGAATCCCGATGTCGGCGTTTGCCAGGGCATCAACCAACCCTTTGGTATTGAGCTGCGCTTGAAGTCGCCAGATGTCGGGCCTGAAGTCGCTCACGGCATCACCCGGTTTATCCTGAATGAGAACTTTGTTACGCTATTGTAGCATAGATAAGCCCAATACAACCAACAGTCGTTGAGCAACCGTAGGGCGGTCGTTGGTTATGCAGGGACAATAGACATTGCTGCTATTGTCCCTTTTTGTGCATTGGCTAATTCGAGCGCGTCGCTGTCGCTGCCGGGCGCATCGTCCGGCTCGGTCGTGGGGTGCGAGTGGGTGTTGCTTCCTCCGTAGAAACAGGCGCAGGCATTAGCTCACGTGCTTCCCGCGCATCATCGTCGTCGGCTTCTTCGGTTGCGACGGGTTCATCGTCGTTATCATCACCACCACGACCGCGCCCTCTGCCCTGCCCGCTGTCGTCGCCGTTGGCTTCTTCGGTTGTGGCGGGTTCATCGGCGTCGTCGTTATCGTCGGCGTCGTCGGCTTCCGCTTCTTCCGTCTCGACCGGTTCTTCCACTTCATCATCGTCCTCATCCGCTTCGGCTTCTTCGGTTGCGGCGGGCGGGGCAGCACCGTTATCGTCATCGTCGTCGCTGATGTCTTCGGTCGCTGCTGGTGCTGCGGCTGTTGCATCGGGGGTCGCGTCAGACTCGGTCGCTTCCGGTGAGATGGCTTCCTCGGTGGCGACAGGCGCAATCCCGGATTCGCCCCCGGCCTGCGCAGGTTCCACGTACCACAGGAAGTATATGCCCGCGCCCAGCGCCGCTGTGGTCAGCCACAGCACCAGAGTCAGGCGCATGTACAGCTTGATATTCTTCACCATCACCCATTGGGGCAGCACCTTTTCAAACCACATGCGGCATACCAGATAGGTCGCCAGCAGTTGTGCCAGCCCACCCGTAATCAGGTGAATGGTGGGGAGCAGATAAAAGGCCTCGTTCAGACGTTCCGGCACTTCAGGGGCAACCGCACCCCGGTAGGAGACGACCATGACAAAGGCGATCAGCACCCAATTCAGGAGCATGATGCCCGTCATCATGAACTTATGATGCGGCACGAACATTTTGCGGCGTGCGAAGACATAGCCCACCAGCATTGACGGCACCAGCAGGAGAATATAGGCTACCAGCGTCAGATCGCGGCTGAGCACCGCGCCGGTGCCCAGGAATCCCGGTTCATTCATGACTTTCCCCCTCAGCGTTGGACAGGCAGTTGATTAAGTGTGCTTCTGCTGTTGGCTAACTATACGCCAGAAGGGGAAATTGCGGATGTTGTGGCAGGGTTAAATCTGATTGCGAGTCTGGTAGAACAGCGCTTTTTTCTCACCGGGGAGGGTGAAATCAAAGCCGCAGGAGATGAAGAAGTCTTCTGAGGAGGTGATCGCCATCACTTCCAGAATATTCTGCGCCTGTGCCCGTTCCAGGCAGGCATCCACCAGTCGCTTGCCGATGCCCAGACGGCGCACCTCAGACGAGACGGCCAGACTGCGGATTTCGGCCAGCTTCCGCGAATAGATTTCCAGCGCCGCGCATCCCACAATCTGCCCGCCCTGATCCGCGATAAAGAAGCTGCCCAGCAGTTCCTCGACTTCGCTCAGGGTGCGAGGCAGCAGTTTGCCTTCGTCCACAAAGGGCTTGAGGAATTCAATCAGCAGCGCAGAATCGCCAGGGTTGGCATGGCGAATAATCACATCAGTACGGGCGGGAGCGGTCATTCTCGGGCTTTCTTCAAACGGTGAACATTTCCAACAAACAACGGTGACGTTATAAATACCCGGCCACCCGTGCCAGCGCCAGCGCGACCAGCACCGACCCCAGCAGCAGCAGCCACGCAATTTGCCGCCCGTTGTCCTGCGCCGGGTTCAGTTCCTTTTCCTCAATCGTGACATTGCCGAGCAGATCGACGTAAAAGTCGATATTGCGGCGACCGCGTGTCAGCCGCACCATATAGTCGTGGCCGCTGACCTTGATCCAGCCGTCCTGCTCATCGTCCCAGTTATCGCCGAGTTTGTCGCGGATGGCCTGTGCCAGCAGGGCGCGGGCTTCCTCGGCGGAAATCGTCTGTACGTCGTTGGTCATGTCCATCAATCTTTTCTCATGCAGCGATTCTAGCAGAAATCGGGCGGGTTGTCGTGGTTTCAGCGCCGCACCGTGATTTCCTCAGAAAGCGGCCCGATCATCCCGTTGGCATCGACTGCGGCGACCGCGATTCCGTCGTATTCACCATAGCGCTCCCACGCGCCGGATTCGTTCTCCACCACCGAGAACTGCTGATCGTACACCAGCGACCCAGGCCGCCGCAGCGCGACGATATATCCGGCTGCACCGGGAACATGACTCCAGACCAGGTTGTACATCGGGCGTCCGTCAGGCGCACTGCCAGCCTCTCGCAGCACAGTATCGCGCGGCGGGCGTGGTCCTTCCGAAAGCGCAACGACCACCGCCAGCACCGTCTGCGTGGTCTTGACCAGATAGGCGGGTTCGATCTGCTCGATAGTGTCTGCGCCTTCGCGGTTCGGCGCATCCTCCACCGCTTCAATAAAACGCACCGCCGGGTAGCCTGCCTCAGCAAATGAGAAATGATCGCCATAGCGTCCATCGCGGTCGCTGGCCGGGATCAGGTTCACACGCAGCCCGACCGCTTCCTGATTTTCCGCAATAAAGCGGATGGTGCGCGCCAGATGCCGCGAGCCGGATTGGTTGGTCGCGTCGCCATCAGAGAACAGGCGAATCTCGGCATCATGGATCGTGCCGTCAGACGTGTTATAGCTGCCGATGGTGTCCAGATTAATCATGCCGATGATGTCGATGTTGTTGGGGCGAAGATACTGCGCGACAAAGGCCTTACTGCCCTGCCGATTGACTTCTTCCGACGCGAACAGCACAAACATCACACTCGTCCGCTGAGGGCGCTGGCTGAGAATTCGTGCCAGTTCCAGCACCGCCGCTACCCCTGAGCCGTTATCGTCCGCACCGGGGGCATAGCTGGTGGCGTCGTTCAAATCCCAGGTGCGGCTGTCATAATGCGCACCGATGATAATGGTCTTGGCTTCCTGCTCCGTCCCCTGAATATAGGCGATGGGGTTGCGCTGCACGGTCTGGATGCTGTTGAAATAGGTGTCGAATTCCTGATAAGTCACGATAAAGTTGGCAGCGGCCTGTGCCTGAATTGCCTCAAACTGCCCCATAATGTAATTGTATGCCGCGCCAATCCCACGATTGGGGTCGGTCTGGGAAGAATTGACATGCCGGGTGTGGAAGCTCTGCAAGGCGTCGATGTGCATCATTAACCGATCAGACTGCACCTGTTGCAGCAGATTGTACAGTTCGGCCTCAATGCGCACCTGTTCACCGGGCGTCACCTGGGGAAGCTGTTCAGAGGAAGGCGTGGCATAGCCCAGCGTGGCACGGGGCGTTACCGCCGGGAGGTTTGGCACCAGCGTGGGCGGCGCATTTTCACTGCTCAGGTTGCAGGCCAGCGCCAGCAGACTCATAAAAGCCAGGAACGAAAAAAGATAACCAGTCGCGCGTCTCATGGGCAATCGTATACTCTAAACAGACGACTTTTAGAATTGATTGTAGGGAATTGACGGAGAAATGGTAGGGGGGCTGGCCGGGTTGTCGCTCAGCCGCCGCCAGAACGTAGGGAAAACGGCAGGAAAAACACAAAAAAGAGGCAAGGTGATACATCCACCTATGCCTCCGGGTTTAATTGCTTTCGGACACAAGCGGCCACGTCAGGCTGCATTCGGCCCTGTCGGTCGCGGTGCGGGCGATGCCATTACAGGTTTCCACAACCGAAGCGCCAGCGCGTACCTCAAAGGCAGCGCCCGCTGTGGAACGCCAGAACACCAGGGCATTATCGAGCGTGTTGGTGCTGTATGGTGTGCCGCAGTTCCAGTCTTCGGGGATGGTCACGGCACGTCCGCCGCGTGTAATCACCAGACATTCGCCGACGGGCAGAATGCCTCCGGTGACGCTTCTTCCGCGGAAGGTGTCATTCCCACTCAGCCCCATCACCAGTTCGCTCACATCCAGCGCGGCACTGCCATCGTTGCGCAGCGCGAAGGCGTCGAAGTTATAGAGCACCATGACCGACTCGCCGCCTGCTGGCAGCACACCAACCGACGTGCGGATTTCACTGGGGTCGGTAGAGGTTTCGGTCGTGAGATCGGTCGTGTCTGTCGTTGACTGGACGACCGCATCGGTTTCTGTCACCGGTGTATCCTGCCCGGCATTCAGGTTCATCAGCGCGAAACCTCCGACCCCAAAGGTAACAATCACCACCACCAGCAGCAGCACTCGCAGTAACGGGCTGCGCCGGGAGGCTTCTGGCTTGCGTTGAAATTCGGACACGGTCGGCGCGTCTTCCAGTGCCACTTTGGGGCTGGGGATGGACGGCCTGATGGGTGCCGCCGCTTTCCCCGGCTTACCTTTCAGTGGTTCAGCAGCTTTGGCTTTGGCGGCCTGTTCTTCCGCCGCCTTCTTTTCCTGGAGCATCAGCTCCATATTGGGCGGCGTTCTAAAGACCGGAGTCGCGCTGCGCAGAATCTCCGGCGGGATTTCTTCCACCTTCGGCTGTTCCAGCGCATCGCCGTAACTTTCCACAACGGCCTGAAGGAACTGTGAGGCGGATTTGTGGCGCTTGCGCGGGTCTTTTTCCAGCGCTTTCAGGATTTCGCGTTCAACAGCACGGGGGATGTTCGGGTTGATGCTGCGCGGCGGCGGCGGCGGTTCGCTGATATGGCTGAGCGCGATCTGCATCGCGGTATCGGCCTTGAACACCATCTGCCCGGTCAGCCCTTCATACAGGATGACGGCCAGTGAGTAGATATCGCTCTGCGGGACAGCCTTTTCAGAGGCAAGCGCCTGCTCTGGCGAGATATAGCGCGGCGTCCCGAAAGCCGTGCCCATCGTCTTGTCGAGCGAGGTTTCCACCTTCTGCCGCAGGACGAGGCCAAAATCGGTGAGGATGGCCTTGCCGGATTTGTCGATCAGGATATTGCTGGGTTTTACATCGCGGTGGATGATGCCGCGTTCATGGGCATGATCGAGCGCGGAGGCTACCTGCCCCAGCAGCGTGAGGAAGCGCTTCGGCTCCATCAGTTTACCCTGGCGCTGTAAGGCGTTCAGTTCATCCGCCAGATCACCGCCTTCCACCAGCTTCATCGCGAGGAAATACAGCCCTTCCTGCTCCCCATACTGGTAGATGGTGATGATGTTGTCGTGCTCCATCTGCGCGACAGCTTTGGCCTCCCGCTGGAAGCGTTCGCTCAGCGTCTCGTCGGAGTCGAGCATGTCCGAGGTGAGGACTTTCACAGCGGCCATACGGCCCAGCTTGACATCTTCGCCTTTGTAAATGCGCGCCATACCGCCCGTCGCGAGCATTTCCTTCAGACGGTAATCGCCTAACTGCATCCCGACCAGCGTTGCGGGTTTGTCTAACGTCACTTTTGCTGCGGGTTTGGCGGCTCGCTTTGCCATGACCTGCCCTTCTGACCTCGTCGAAACGATGTTGCTGCTTTTCACACCAGCATAAGGCTGATTGTGCCTATTTTAGAATTGAGAGGCAATGGGGAAGGGAGAATTCTGAATGAACTGTAAGGTCTATGAAGAAGTTGTGAATCAGGGTGTGCTGGCGAGGGAAGGATTTACGTTACCAAAGTCGTTTTAGAAAGGGGGAGATCAGATAAGGGGCGTTTAGGGACAAGGCAGGCCTTGTCCCTACGGGAGGAATTAAATGTCGGCGGCTTTTAGCCGTTAATCAGGCCGATGCGCTGGGCATCCTCGTAGGACATGACCTTGCCCTGGGTGGCGTTCTGCTTGGCGATTTCTTCCAGCTTTTCGGGGTCAAACAGATCATCCAGGCCGCCCCCATTGACGGGCGCACCGAACAGGTCATCCAGGTTCAGGTCGGCAATCGGCTCCAGCTTGGGCGCTTCCGGCTGCGGTTCAGGCGTGGCGGGCGCAAGGTCGAGGCTGGCTTTTTCCAGCACGATCACTTCGGCTTCTTCGGTCGGCTGCTTGGTCTTCACTTTTGTGGTGCGAGCGCGGGCGGGTTCTTCCTCGCGCCGGACGACGGGAGGCTGAATAAAGAAGGCATTCGCGCCGAGCAGGTCGATCAGGCTCAGCACCGCCTTGCGCCCATAGCGCGTAATCACGCCGAAGTTCTTGGAGCCGGTCTGTCCGTCGTACATCACGCACATGAAGTGGTGCAGACCGATGGACAGCACGAACACATCGAACTCATCACCATCGTAAAACTGCACGGTAGAAAGATCGCCGCCGACAAGCTGCTTCACGCCGATGTTGGTCATGATGTTGGGCAGCAGCGCATTCACCAGCTTTTCCCGGTCGATATAACCCACCGCGCCGCTTTCCAGCAGCACCTGTCCGTCCCGGCTGGCGAGGATAATCGCCATCGCGGAGAGATCGCGCAGCAGCGGGTCGATGATATTGCGGGCGGAACTCAGATCAAACGACGGCACCGGCCCCATATCCTGTACCACCGCAGCAGCGGCCTGGGCGGGCGGGGGATTCAGCGCGGCGATCATCGCGTCGTGGCTTTCCAGCCCTGCAACAATGAGGCGCACGATTTTTTCAGCATCAACGGGCAGTGTCAGATAGACGTAAGGAGATTCTTTCGCGGTTTCTTCATCAAATTCTTCCGGGTCGCCGCCGTCACCGAGGATGATGACGGATGTGGAGGGCGATTCCTTACGGACGCGGATGGCAAACTCGAAGCCCTTCATGCGCGGGTCGAGGTCGTAGATCGAAATCAGGAGGTTGCAGCCTGCGCCCAGTTCTTCCAGTGCATCTGCGGCGGCGGGCACGTCCACATGGCGAACAGGCCGCTGCAACAGCGCCATCGCCGAACGGACAAGGCGTGTGACGGTTTCGCTTGGGTCAACCGTGATAATTCTCAGCATGGGGGGCATAGGGATGTGTACCCGGTTCTACTACACGGAAACGTTATATGAGTCGATTATAGCGTAGAATCAGGATTGGTCTAACCGGAATCGAGTCCTACAGCGTTAAGGTTCGCTCATGATTTTCCAACCAATATCACGAAACTAAAACGTTTGGTTAATTCTATGCAACACCAAACGCAATTGTGAAAAAAGTAAATGGGCAATCGTCGGACAAGCGTAGGGTGCGCGGCCTCGTGCATCGACCTGTTTTTCCGCTACAATCGCCTGCATGAGATTTCAATTTCTGACCCGACTGAAGCGCCTCAAGCGCCGCCAGAAAATTCTGCTGGCCGTGTTGACCATTGTCCTGCTAGGCACGGGATTCATTTACGGCTGGCTCTTCGCGGGGCTTCCGTCCATCGACCAGCTTGAAGCCGGACTCGCCCTGCCCTCCACGCGCATCTACGACCGTGACGGGGTGCTGCTCTATGAAATTCTGCCGCCGGAACAGGGGCGCAACGTCGCGCTTACGCTAGACGAAATCCCCGATGCCTGTGAACAAGCACTGATCGCCACCGAAGACGCCAATTTCTACAGCCATCCAGGCGTGGATATTGTGGGCGTGGTTCGGGCGCTGTGGATCAACGTGCGCGGCGGGGAAATTCTCGCAGGCGGCAGCACCATCACACAGCAAGTGGCCCGTAACCTCCTGCTTGACCCCCAGCAGCGCGCCGAACGCACTTTGCAGCGCAAGCTGAAAGAGATGATCCTGGCCGTGCGGTTGCAAAACGCCTACAGCAAGGACGAGGTGCTGGCGCTCTACCTGAACCAAAGCTATTTTGGCAACCTCGCCTACGGAATCGAAGCGGGGGCACGGGCGTATTTTGGCAAATCGGCGGGCGAACTGTCACTGGCGGAGTGTGCGCTGTTGGCGGGGCTGGTGCAGAACCCGGCCTTTTATGACCCGCTCAGCCAGCTTGAACAGGCCGAAGCCCGACAGGAAATCGTGCTGGGGCTGATGGTGAACCAGGGCTATCTGACTCAGGCGGAAGCCGCCGCCGCCAAAGCCGATGCGCTGCAACTGGCCGCCGCGCCTTTCCCGATTCAAGCGCCGCATTTCGTCATGGCCGTGTGGCAACAGCTCGAACGCGATTATGGCGATGCGCTGTATACACGCGGGCTGGAAGTGGTGACGACGGTCGATCTGGACTGGCAGAACACCGCTCAGGAAATCGTGCAGCGGCAGCTTGAGGCCATCAATCATCCTACGCCCGGCTCTCGTGCCCCGGCCAACGCCAACAATGCCGCTGTGGTCGCCATTGACCCCTATACCGGGCAGGTGCTGACCATGCTCGGCAGCCCGGATTACTTCGATGAAGCCATTGATGGTGCAGTGAACGCCGCCCTCGCCCCGCGCCAACCGGGGAGCGCCCTCAAGCCCTTTACCTATGCGGCGGCCTTTAACCCTGCCCTGGAAACGCCCTGGACAGCCGGGTCGATGGTGCTGGACGTGGAAACGCCCTTTGTCACGCGCCGCCTGGAAAGCTACACGCCCGCCAATTATGGCCTGGTGGAGCACGGGCCTGTCCTGATTCGGGAGGCGCTGGCCTCGTCTTACAACATCCCCCCGGTGGTCGTGCTGGAAGACATCGGCATCGGCAGCATGGTGCAGCTTGCCAACAATGCCGGTTTGACCACGCTGGCCGAAAACACCGAGGTTGATCTCTCCATCACGCTCGGCGGCGGCGAAGTGCGCCTGCTGGAAATGGCACAGGCCTACAGCGTCTTCCCCAACGGCGGCCATCGGATTCAGCCAAGTTTCCTGCTGAGCGTGAAAACCCGCGATGGCGACACGCTTTATGAATGGCGCGCACCGGAACCGACACAGCGTGTGCTGGACGAGCGGATCGCATGGCTCATCACGGACATCCTGAGCGACCCTGAAGCCCGTACCCCCGGCTTTGGGCGCAACAACACACTGATGATCGGTCGTCCGGCGGCGGCCAAAACAGGCACGACCACCGATTTCCGCGATAACTGGGTGATGGGCTATACGCCGAATCTGGTAGTAGGGGTATGGGTGGGGAATGCCGATAACACCCCAATGGCCGACATCACAGGCGTGAGCGGCGCGGGGCCGATCTGGAATGCCTTCATGCGGGCAGTGCTGCTCGGTCAGCCGGAACTCAGTTTCACCCGTCCGGATGACCTCATTCGCGTGGAAATCTGTGCGCTGAGCGGGCTGCTGCCGACGGATGCCTGTCAACTGCGCCGCCTGGAGTGGTTTATCCCCGGCACGGAACCGACCACCTATGACAGTTTGTATCAGGTGTTCGAGATTGACCGGGCAACCGGGCTGCTGGCGGATGAAAGCACCCCCGCCGAACAGCGCGTGGCAGAAGTCTTCGTCGTGCTGCCACAGGAAGCGCGGGACTGGGGGGCGCGGAACGGCGTTCGTCAGCCGCCACCGGGTGCAGTCGCAGCCCTGCCCGATGACGGGACGCTGCGACTGCTCGAACCCGACCCCTACACCGTCTTTGAGATTTCACAGATTACACCAACCGACACGCAGCGGCTTCGGCTGACCGTCGGCGCACCCACCGGGACACAGCGGGTGCGCTATCTGCTCAATGGGCGCGAAATCGGCACGGCGACAGGGGCGCCCTGGGTGCTGTGGTGGCCGCTGCAACTGGGAACGCATCAACTGGTGGCAGAGGCACAACTGGCCGACGGCACAACGCAGGCCACCGACCCGCTGCTGTTCACGGTGGTGGAGGATGCGCCGCCGCAGTCGCGCACAGTGGAAGGAAGACCGTAGAAATCACTTTTTACAGGGGCGGGTTTGAAATCCGCCCCTATTGCCACTCGTAAACTACCGCATCGCCTGCCGCTGCTGGACATTGCTTTCCAGAGGTGTGGTTTTCGGGCGGCTCTGGTTGAACAGATAAATCGCCAGCACATCCACGACGATAATGACAATGGACAGCCACAGGTCGGTAATCGGTGTGCCTGAGGCGAGTTCCGTCAGGATGATGATGGCTTTGAGAATCGCATCGAACGCGAGGGCGATCATTGATGCCATCACTGCCCAGGGCACTCTGAACAGCAGCGCGACCACCAGCCCGGCCATCACCAGCGCCAGCAGGCCGTTAGGAATACCCGTCACCTGCGACAATCCACCTACGTCTTCGGCCAATTCCTGATCGACGGTACTGGGAGCGGCGCTCCCTTCGGTCTGGTCGATGTCTTCGGGGTCAGCCCCGGTGGTATCAAACACTGAAAATAAAGCAGCCAGGTTCAGCGCGGCGACGATGCAGAATAAGATGAGCGCCAACCAGAACTGCGGTGGTCGGTTGGCTTCCATTCACGCAACTCCTTCGGACTTCAAACGCTCGATTTGCTTATGCAGTGATAAGCTAAAGCGCCGGACGTAAACGTGAGGTTTGCGCAGCCTCAATAATTGCTAAAGAAACCAACCCCCTGACTGCACAACCCGTCGCCCATTCCCACCTTTGGAAACGACCGTTGCAAGCGGCCTGCCCCTGCACTACAGTGAACGCACAACACACCTCACTACGCCAACTTAAACGTGATGAACCCAGAAGGACTTCGACGTGCCTCTTACTACAGAGCATGCAGCGCCAGTCGATTTGCGTATCCAACGGAACGAAGCTCTGCCACTGCTGGCGCTGGTCGGATGCCTGCTGGTCGGGTTGGGGCTGCTGCTGAGCAACGGTGAACGCGGGACGCTGTGGAGCGATGAAGCGTGGTCAGCCGTCGTGGTGCAGCAGCCCACCTTTGCAGGAAGCGTGGCGATGGTCGCGCAGGATTTTCATCCGCCGCTGTACTTCATCCTCACCAGGGTATGGCAAACGGCTGCTGGTGACAGTGTTTTCGCGCTGCGCCATCTCAGCATTCTGATGACGCTGTTTGGCGCAGCGACTCTCTATGGGCTGGCGAAAGACCTTTTTAACCCGAAGACCGCTTTGCTAGGCGTTGGTCTTTACCTGCTGCATGACCTGGTGCTCACACTGGGACAGGAAGTGCGGCCTTATGCCCTGGCACAGATGTTGACCCTCCTGACCGTGTGGGCATACTGGCGCTTCTGGAAGCAGCCCAATATCCGCTGGGGGATTGTCTATATCCTGAGCGGCGCGGCGCTGCTGTGGACGCTGTACTGGGGCGGTTTTATCCTGTTGGCGCTGGGTGTTCATGCGCTGATAACCCGGCGGAACTCTTTTCTACGGTTTGTGCTCGTCAATGCCGCCATCGCCCTGCTGTTCGTGCCCTGGCTGCCACAATTGATCGCGATGTTACAGCGCACTCCTGACGGACTCAATCACACCCTCGTGCCGTCGTCGGACGGGTACGCGATTCTGGCCTTTCAACTGCTGGGGCTGCCACAGGTCTTCTGGAGCATCCTGGCCTTCATCGGGATTTTCAGTCTTACAGACGGGAAAAATCGCTGGCGGCTCACGCCGCAAACGCTGCTGCTGGCGTTGATTGTGTTGGGAACGATTGGCCTGTCCGTCATCATTAACCTGGGCTATCAATCCCTGTCCTATCGTTCGCTGTCGCTGATCGTCCCGGCGCTGATCGTCCTGATCGCCCACGCGCTTGCCAGTTTCCGCCCCTATGAGGGCGCGGTCGTCAGCATCATCGCGGTCAGCCTCAGCCTGTCCATGACTGCCAGCGAGTCCCCTGCCCGCGTGGAGTCCTTCCCGGAAATCGCACAGTTTCTTGGACAGCATCGCACCGCAGCCGACCTGATCGTCAGCGATATGCAGTGGGAGTCCTATCAACTGGCGTATAACCTGAATCGACTTAAGGAGCCGCTGCCCTCTTTTCTGGCGGAGTTCGAGCTGCGGCAGTTCAGCCCTGAAGATGCCACCTTTCGCACCTATCTCAACAGCACACTGGCCGACTACAGAGGTCTGTGGATTGTCGCCCTCGATAACTACAGCACCGATGACCGCAGCCGCCGCTATGATCTCTCGTCGCTGCTGACGGCTGAGGGATTTCAGCCAACCGCACACTTGACCTGGCAGGATGCTTTTCTCTCTGTGCGCCTGAGGCGCTATGATCGGCTCACGAGTGGCTCACCGTTGGTTCAATATGCCAGTGGAATGAATCTGCTGCACAGCGAAATCGTTCAGCAGGCGGATGGGGTTACGGTCAACCTGTGGTGGCAGTCGCAAACCGCCATTACCCGCGACTACATCGTTTCGGCCTTCCTGCTGGATGAAGCCGGGGGGCTGGTCGTCCAGCACGACAGCCCGCCTCTGAATGGCTATGCGCCAACCAGTACATGGACAGCGGGCAGCATCACCTTTGACAGTCACTTCCTGCCGCTGGATGCCATACCCACAGGCCGGTACGAGGTCGGCTTTCAGGTCTACGCACTGGACGCCACCAATGCGGTTGAAAATCTGCGCCCGGTGGAGTGTGAGTCAGAAGCATGTCAGATCACGATTCTGGGGATAGTCGAGGTCAGCCCCTAAATCTACCACAACTGAAGTAACTCTGTATGAGGCCGGGCGAGGCATGCCTCGCCCCTACGATGATGCGCGATTATTTTAATTACTCCATTAGAACATGACAGGGACGGGCGAACCCCTTCTCACGATGCTGTTGGTAAACCCGCTTTACCCCTTTCCCCATCGCAATAGGGAAAGGGACATGCTGCTTCTCGTCCCTCTCCAAAGCGTTGGAGAGGGACTACAGGGAGGGGTAGGCCGTTCCACGCTTCTCAGGATGCCAGCCGCCCCGTCCGCTTGAGATAATCGCTGTAACCGCCGAGAAACTCCGTCAGCGTTCCATCCTGCAATTCGACCACCCGGTCGGCCATGCGGTCGAGGAAGTAGCGGTCGTGGCTGATCGCCAGCACTGCGCCCTCGAAGTCCTCCAAAGCGCTTTCCAGCACTTCCACCGATTGAATGTCCAGATTGTTGGTCGGCTCGTCCAGCAGCAGCAGATTCGGGTTGGTCAGCATCAGCCGCAGCAGTTGGAGGCGGCTGCGCTCCCCGCCGCTCAGGGAACGAATTGGCTGGCGCGTCTGGGCATAGACGAAGGCGAACTTCAGCAGGTGCGTTACAGCTTCGCCTTCGGGCATCGGCTTTGTGTCGCGAATCAGGTCAATCGGAGTCCGGTGCAGCCAGGCATCGAGCGTCTGGTGTTCCTGGGCATAGTAGCCGATGCGCGTGCTGGGGCCGATGTTGACCACACCTTCGAGCGGCTGTAATTCGCCCAGGATCAGCTTGAACAGCACGGACTTGCCCGCGCCGTTGGGGCCAATCAGGCCGACGCGCTCCCCGCGTCGCACCAGCAGATCGAGGTCGAAGAAGACTGGCTCATCCCCGAACGCCATCGACAGCCCGCGCAGTTCCAGCGCCTTCTCGCTGCCGCGCCAGCCGTCCAGTTGCAGGTTCATCAGGCGGCGCTCCGTGACCTTTTCGATGATCTCGCCGTTGGCTTCCATCCGGTCGAGCATTTTGCGGCGGCTGCGCGCCTGTTTGATGTGGCGTTCATCCACCACAAGGCTGGCCCACAGTTCAAAGCGCTTGATGGCGGCTTCGATGCGGACGATTTCCTTCTGCTGAGAGACGTACTGCTGCTGCTGGCGCAGGCGGCGCAGTTCGCGCTCCTCGGCATAGGCGGTGTAGTTGCCGGGGTACAGCGTGATTTTGCCGTCTTCCAGTTCGGCCACCTGCGTGATCGTCTCGTCCAGCAGATAGCGATCATGGCTGACGATGACCACGCCGCCGGGATAGTCGCGGATAAAGGCTTCCAGAAAGCGTTTGGCGCGCAGGTCAAGATGGTTATCCGGTTCGTCCAGCAGCAGCACATCCGGCGCTTCCAGTGCCAGCCGTGCCAGCGCCAGCAGCTTTTTCTGGCCGCCGCTGAGCGTCTTCACAGGCAGATCATAATCTTCTGTCGTAAAGCCCAGCGCTTGCAGCACCTCCAGCACACGGCTGCGGTGGCGCAACCCGCCCAGCCGCTCATAGACATCCAGCGCCCGCGCCTGCTGTTCCAGCACGTGCGTCAGGCGGTCGGGGTCATTGTAAACAGCCGGGTCGCCGAGTTGTTCTTCCAAGCCGCTCAGTTCGTTCTCGACCTCGGCCAGCCGCACGGTCGGCACGAGCGCGGTTTCCAGCAAAGTGTTTCCCTTTAGATGGACTTCCTGTGGCAGATAACCGATGCGGATATGACGCATCCGGGTGACGCTGCCCACTTCGGGCGTGACCTGCCCCATCACGACTTTGAGCAGCGTGGACTTGCCCGCGCCGTTTGGCCCGATCAGCCCCACGCGATCATGGTCGCCGATGATCCAGGACAGGTCGCGGAAGATTTCCCGCCCGGCGTAGTTGACGGTGATTTTGTTCAGGTGAATGACGTGCATGTTGGCTTGCATGATGTTGGACTCCTTTAGCGATTGGCGTTCGAGCCGCCAGGCGCACTCCCCATGCAAGCCGTCCTCATCCATCCCGCACAGGCCGCAGCGTGAGACAGATCAGAAAACAAAAAACGGCCACAGGCGGAATGCGCTGTGGCCGTAGTCTTGACAAAAGTCTTACCTTCTCCATCCGGTCACGAGGCGCAGTTCTCCCTGGGACCGGCCAGCAGAGACGACAGCTTGCCGTTAAAAAGGATGGAGGAAAGGGAAAAGTAGATCATGACGACGAGAATAGCACAAAGGCAAGCGCGGTGTCAATCAGTCTTTAGCCGCACTTTCAACCCACGCCCGCACCTGCTCCACCCAATCCGGTGCATCACCGTCGATGCCGCTGGCGAACAGCAGCGCCCGCCGCCCGATAATGGCATCCACATCGAGCTGACCGAGCGCTTCCAGGTCGTGCTCGATGGCTTCCACCAGAAAATGTGCATAGCGAACGTCGCCAAGCGCGACCAGCAGCGAACTTCCGGCGGAGACGCGCACTTCGGCGTTGACCTTCTCATTGGCGAGTTCCAGGAAATCGGCGGTCGTCTCCCATCCGGGCATCTCGGTCATCGGCGTCGCCAGCGATTGCGCAAAGGTCAGGTTCCACTGCCCAAGCACCTGAACGCTCTCGGCCACGATTTCGACCATCGCGGCGCGAATGGCCGGGATTTGTTCACCCGCATCTATGCGCTGCGCGACCGCTCTCTGAGCGACTGATTCCCCGATCTGCTGCGTTTCCGCATCGGTCAGCTTCACGCCGCGCTCGGCCAGCAGACGCTTGAACTGGCGCAGCAGAATCGTGACCAGCTTATCAAAGTCCCATTTTTCCGCGTTCGAGGCGCGATCTGGAAGCGTCATGTGTCCCCCTCCTCGGTGTCATCCTCGCCTTCAAGCGTAGCACGGCGGTAGCGTTCACGCAGGGTGTCAATACTCACGAGCTGCCCGTGTACATCTTCCACGTACCAGAATTCCCAGCCGTTGAAGTTGCTGACCTGCTGGACGTGCGCGGCGGCCTGATGAATCGATCCGGCGAAATCACCCACGACCAGATAGGCATCTGCCCGCACCACCGTGCAGTGACGGCGGTCTGCCGAGTAAAGCGGCTGACCGAGGCTCACATACCCCGCTTCGATCAGCTTGCCGAAGGCCACGCGCGGTTGGGTGCGTTTGGAGGGGGTCAGCAGCAGGGCGTCGTCCTCTTTCGGTTCGGGAATCGCGGCGATGCGCTGGCGGGCGATGTTCACATACGCTGCTTCCGCCTCGATGCCGATGAAGTGGCGCCGGAGCTTTTTGGCAACCGCCCCGGTAGTTCCGCTGCCGAAAAAGGGATCAAGCACCACCTCGCCGGGACTGCTGGATGAAGCAATCACGCGGTACAGCAGCGCTTCCGGCTTCTGCGTCGAGTGCGCCTTTTTGCCGTCGATTCTGATACGCTCCGTCCCGGTACACAGCGGAATTTCCCACACATTGGTCATCTGCTTGTCGTCGTTGAGATGCTTGAGCGCATGGTAGTGGAAGGTGTATTTTTTCTGCTCGGCGGATTTTTTCGCCCAGATGAGCGTCTCGGTGGCGTTGGTGAAGCGCGTCCCCCGGAAGTTGGGCATAGGGTTGGTCTTGTGCCATATCACATCATTCAGCACCCAGTAGCCCAGGTCCATCAGCACCGCGCCAACCCGGAAAATGTTGTGATACGAGCCGATCACCCACAGCGTCCCGGTATCTTTCAGGACGCGGCGGCACTCGCTCAGCCAGGCGCGGGTGAACGTGTCATACTCGGCGAAATCGGCGAACTTGTCCCAGTCGTCATCGACCGCATCGACGAGGGTGCGGTTGGGACGCCACAATTCCTGCTGAAGCTGCAAGTTATAGGGCGGGTCGGCAAAGACCAGATCGACCGATTTTTCCGGCAGCGACTTCAACACCTCGATACAGTCGCCGTGCAGAATTTGATTCAACGGCAGTTCAGGTCGCATTACAGATCTCAATCGCGGCGGCAGCCTCGCCCAGCAGCCAGCATTGCAGCGCCATCACCCCTCGAAGATTTTGCTCAAAATCCGTCGCGCTGGTCGTCGCCAGTTCGACATCCGCCGACGGAATCCCCAAGCCATCTACCCAGGTCGAGGCCGTGCCCGTGACCGGATAGCTGGTGAATTCTGCGCCGAAGGTATAGCCCGACGCCTGCCCATAAATGGCCGACATCGGCTGTGAGATATTGCCCGTCTCGCAGTCACCCGCGAAAATGCCGCTGGCTGCACTGTGATAGAACAGCACCACTGAGGGACGCACCTGTAAAATATAGGCCGCCAGCGCGACCGACTCTGGCTCAGAGAACGGCGCTGTACCGGGGTTCACCGGAGTCTCGCGGAAGACGGCCTCCGCCTGCCAGCCGCAGCCCCAGTTGCGGTTGAGGTCAACCCCGTTGGCATTAAAGCGCCCTTCCAGCGTCCGTCCCAGCACCAGCCCATCCGGATTAAGCGTCGGAATCAGGATGAGCCGCACACCGGGGAAGATGTAGCCGGGGTTGGCTTCGAAGAACGCCATCAGTTCTCCCACCAACTGAGAGGTGTTCGCTTCCCACCCGCCGTGAATCCCCCCCACCAGCATCAGCGTCAGATTGCCCTGCCCCAGACTATACGCCACCAGTTCACGCCCCTGCACCGATTGACCGATGACCACCTGAGGCGAGGAATAGGCCGCCAGTGGGTCGTTGAAGGAGGGTGTGCTGTCGGGCATGGTCGGCGTGACGACCACCATCCCGCTTCCCGAGCCAAGCGGCGCCTGTGTTGGCGGCGCGGCGCTCTGCGGTACAGCGTTAGAGCCGGAGCTGCTGGGGATAAAGGGGGTGAACACGGGCGTGACGGAGGGCGGCAGATCGACCGTCGGCACAGGAGTCACCTGAACCCCATTCGGCGTTGCCATTAATCCCGGTTCCAGAATAAGTGCGGTCGGCTGGAGGGCAACCTGGGTCGGCTGCACAGGCGGCGCGGGCAGCGTATTGGTCGCCAGCGCTCGTACATCGCGGGTGGGCAGCGGCGTGACGGTCATGACCTGCGCTTCGGTCGGCAGCACCACGCGCGAGGGCAGCACGGGTTCCTCTGGGACTAGCGTTGGCTGGCAGGCATATAGCGCACACGTTATGATTGTAAAAAAGAGTAAACGAATCGTTTTGATGTCAACCTTGAGCATGTGGAGGCGGCCTGTGCATCGTTCACGACGCTGGATTATGACAATGCTGCTGATTGTACCCTTTTTCTTGAGTGCGTGTGGCAACGAACCTGAGCCAGCGGTCGTTCAGGTGCCCACGCGAGTCGTGCTGCCGCCCACCGAAACCCCAACCGAGACACCGGATGTGACGGCCACACCCACTTCTACCGCAACCGCGACGGCAACGGCCACCAGAGCCATCACCAGTACGCCGACTGCGACCAGCACGGCCACGCACACACCGACCATCACCCGCACAGCGACGCGCACTCCCACCAGAACGCCAACCCGCGTTCGCGCCACCGCTACCTTTACCATCACGCCAACCAGCACAGCAACGGCAACGCCTGTCGCGACCGCCACGCCCGATGTCGCGCAGATCATCAATTTCACCGTCAGCGCACCGACCGCCCCCGGTGGATCCCCGGTCACACTGGCCTGGGAAACGCGCAATGTCGACTCGGTGCGGATTGATCAGCTCAGCCAGCAGGGTGCAGTGGTGCAGACCTTCTCGGTGGCTTTCACCGGGACGCTGCCGGTCACGCTGCCGAATGAACCGGGACAGATTGTGTATCGGCTGGTGGCGCTGCGAAACGGTCAGCAGGTGACACGCGATGTCCCGGTGGTTGTCCAGCAGGTATGCAGCACGACATGGTTCTTCGGCAATCAGCTTGCGCCAGCAGATGCAGGCTGCCCGGCAGGCCCGGCCTCGACCGGGGTGGGCGCGGTACAGCCCTTCGAGCGCGGCCTGATGATCCAGGTCACGGCAGGCGGTCAGAATCGGCTGTATGGGCTGGTGTTTGCAGCAGGCACAACCACCAGCGGCACGTACATGGTCTATGATAATGGGTGGGATGGCACGACGACCTATCCCTGCCCATGCGGCACCGCGCCCGCGCCGCTGCTCGACCCACAGGGGGTATTCAACTGGCTGTATAACAATACCAACGGCCCATCCGGCCCCTGGTACAGCCCCAGCGGAATCGGCTGGGGCACGGCGGCATCCAACACCACCGCCACCCAGACCTACCAGGCGCAGCAGACCACCACGCAGGGCACGCCCTTCTTCCTGCAAGTGCCGGGCTATGGGGTGCTTCGCTTCTCCGGCACACCGATCACGGGTTCCTGGCAGCGCGTATCGGGGACTTAAACATACAAAGCGTCAATTCTTATTGAGGTGCGCAGAGCAAGAACGAAAACAGCTCGCTTCTAAGCCCCTCTCCTTTGGGAGAGGTGTTTGGGGTGAGGGCGAGCCTTTTCACCAGATTCTTTCCAAATCTGCCCCAACCGGAACCTCATTTCGGTGTTGGTCGTATTATACTTGTGTGTGGTGGCCTTCCTCCCGAATGCCACCTTGACCCTGTGTGACGGCTAGAGACAAGGGGCTGCCTGTGAGACGTTTATCACGGTTCGTGCCATTGCTAATGTTGTGCCTGCTGCTGGCGGGCTGTGGAGGCGGGGGCAGAGACGAGGAGATTGATCCTGTGGCGCTGCTGACCGAAGCCGCCACCAACATTCGCGCCGCATCCACTTTCCGATTGGATGTGTCGCAGACTGGCGTCGAATACTTCATCAACATCCTGTGGGAAGGCGAGATCGAAACCAGCGTGTCCTTCCGTCGAGCGCAGGTACAGTACGTCTCGCCCGATCAGATGCAGGGCTTTGTGCGCGTTATTTTCCAGGGGATTCCGGTCGAGGTGGGCATTTATTCCCTCGCCGACCGACAGTGGGTGAAGTTCCCCTTCATCGACTGGTTTGAGGCGCCCTTCGCCTACGGCTTTAACCCGCAGACGCTCATCGCCGAGGACACGGGCTTCCAGGCGGCGCTGAACGCGGTGCGCGAACTGACCTATGAAGGTGTCGTCACGCTGGAAGACGGCACATCCGCCTATCACCTGAAAGGCACTGCCGACGGCCCGGCGGTTACGGCGCTGCTGGTGAACCTGATCGAAGAAACGGGCGCGGTCGGTGTGGAGATTTTTGTCCATCGCACCCAACGTTACCCGGTGCGTCTGATTATCACGCAGCCCACCGTCGAGAGCGAAGCCGGGACAGGCGAACGCTCGTGGACGGTCGATGTCTATGATGTGGATGCGCCCGCCGCGCTGGATGTGCCCTCTGACGCTGAAGCCGCGCCCGACGCCACATCCGAAACAACGTCTGAGCCAGCAGAAGAGCCGACACCCGACTCAACCGCCGAAACCACCCCCGGAGCCTGACGCATGGCTGCAAATTCAACCAACAACGGCGCTGCAACGTTCACAGGTTCCGGCGCATTCAACCGCTGGCTGGTGCTGGCGGTCATCTGTATCCCGATTTTCGTCGGTTCGCTGGATTTGACGGTGGTCTCCGCGTTTCTGCCGGAGCTGATTCTCGACCTCGAACTGCCACCCCAGAGCGGGATTGATGACGCCGCGTGGATTCTGACCGCTTATCTGGTGGCGGACACCATCGGCCTCACCTTTATGGGACGATTCAGCGATCTCTATGGGCGGCGGCGCGTCTATACCGCCTGTATGATCCTGTTCATCATTGGGTCGGTGCTGGTGGCCGTCGCCCATCTGTGGCCGACGGACATGCTCTACGGCATTTACCGCCGCCTGGGGGAGCGCCCCGACCGCAACTATGTCACGCTGCAAGCCATCATCCTGGGGCGCGTGGTGCAGGCCTTTGGCGCGGGAGCGCTGGTCCCGGTTACGCTGGCGCTGGTAAGCGATATGTTCCCGGCGGGCAGGCGGGCACGTCCGCTCGGCCTGGTTGGCGCGGTGGATACGCTCGGCTGGGTGCTGGGGCATCTCTACGGCGGGCTGATGATCTACTTCTTCGCGCAGAATGCCGACCGCTTCGTCCAGTTCTTCAACAGCATCGGCCTGAACTGGCCTGCACCGGACTGGCGGGCGCTGTTCTGGATCAACGTCCCGCTGATGATCTTCTCGCTGGTGGTGATGCTGGTCGCGCTGCGCAGGGTGCCGATGCAGCGAGCGCCCGGACGCTTCGATTACATTGGAGCACTGCTGATTACGGGCGCGATGATCGTCCTCAACGTCGGCCTGGGCGCGAATGTGGAAATTCCGACCGGGGCAAGCGGCTTTGAAGACCTTTCCGCCCTGCCACCCTATGCCGTACCGCTGGTGAGCACGGCGATTGTGCTGTTCCTGCTGTTTGTGCTGGTGGAAGCGCGGGTGCGCGATCCGCTGGTGGACTTGAAAATGTTCCGAAAGCACAATATCAGCGCAGGGCTGTTCATCAGCCTGATCGTCGGCTACTGCCTGTTTATCGGGCTGGTGGTCGTGCCGATTCTGGTCAACGTCCGGCTGGAGAGCTTCGACCAGTTGAGCAACGCGGCGCTGCAAGTGGGCATCCTGCTCTCGGCGCTGACCATACCCATGTCGATTGCCGCGCTGATCGGTGGCTTCCTCAACGAGCGAATTGGCCCCGGGCGCACCACCGCGCTGGGCTTGACCGCTGCGATCATCGGTTTCGTGCTGATCTGGCAGACGTGGTATCTGGAAATTCCGACTTCGACGGTCGCGCTGGAGATGGTCATCGTCGGCTTCGGGTTTGGGCTGACGTTTTCACCGATCAGCAGTTCGGTCATTAACGCCGCCAGCGTTCATCAGCGTGGTGTGGCATCGGCGCTGGTCATCATCCTGCGCGCGGTCGGGATGACGGTCAGCGTGTCCTCGCTTACCGCTATTGCCTTGCAGCGCATCAACAGCCTGGTCGCGCTGGAACTGCAAGGGCTGGGGGCGGAAGCCTCCACGCTGATTAACGACACCTATGCGCGGATTACAGTACAGGTGCTCGGTGAACTGGGGCTTTTAGGGGCGGTGCTGTGTGGGGTAGCGCTGCTGCCTGCGCTGCTGCTGCGCCATGAGCCAGAAACGGATGAACCGGTCGATTCAGTCGTGAGTGAACCCTTACGGCAGCGACGACCAGATGAAGTCTCCGCGAGTACAGGCGATTAACAGCGGTATCTATATCTGTAGGGCAGGTTTGAAACCTGCCCCTCCAAATCTGTCTCAGGACTTACGCAACCCCTCAACAACCTAAGCAAAGGGGACAACCTGGTTCTTAAGCCCCTCTACCTGAGGGAGAGGGGTCTGGGGTGAGGGCAGAACATACAACAGCGTAAGTTCTACAATCCTTTAAACCAGGCCAAGCGCTCTGGCGATGCTCTCGAAGATCGGCGCGAGGCCGCTGATGATGGGCAGGTCGTACCACAGATTGAGCGCGTCGATAATCACCAGACCGACCACGCTGCTGCAGCAGCAGAAGATCGACAGCACACCGCAGCCAATCAGAATCCAGCGGAGCGGACTGCGCGGTTCTTCGTCACGCACAGCATAGGGGTCATAGTCATACCCTGTGCCATAGCCCTGCTGACCGTAGGCGGGCTGCTGATTATAGCTGGCCTGCCCATAATCCTGTCCATACGCAGCGGGCTGCTGTCCGTAGTCCGGCGCGGGATAGGCCTGCTGACCGTAACCGGGCTGCTGCGGCTGGGGACTGGCGGGCTGACCGTAGCCGGGCTGTTGGGGCGCGGGGGACTGGCCGTAGCCCTGCTGCCCATAACTCGGCTGAGCAGGCTGCTGGGCGGGGGGCGCATAGGGCGAAGGCTGTTGATAGTTGGGCGCGGCAGGCGCGACCCCGGCTCCAGCGGTCGGCGGTGCAGGGCTTTCCCCCATCGGGCGGATGACCTCGTACCCCAGCGTGACCGTCTCCCCCAGGCCGATCATATCGCCCCGGTTCAGTGGGCGGACTCCCTGATGGCGCTGTCCGTTGATGAACGTACCGTTGGTGGAACCCAGGTCTTCGATGTTGTATCCATCCGCACCGCGCGTCAGACGCAGATGATGGCGGCTGACCTCCGGGTCGTTAATCACGATGTCGTTGGTGATATCGCGTCCCAGCGTCACGATGTCTTTGTTGAGGTCATAGGTCTGGTTTGGTTGTGGACCTCGCCGGACAATCAGCCGGAAACTGTCGTTGGCCTGCATCCGCGCCCCCTTCTCTTAAAGTCTGATGAAAATGATTTCCAAAACAGCGAAAGTATACCCGCGTTGAATTCGGACTGTCAACGTCCCCCCACCTGCGCCACACTGCGCCATCCCGACGCTTCACTTACGGCTGAGCAACTGTTCCTGTATGCGGCGCTGCAGGGCTTCCGCCAGTACACCGCTGCGTTCCAGCAGCGCCTGCCCAACCGCATCGGCCAGCACGGCCAGCAGCAGATGTTCGGTGCCGGTGTAATGACTGCCGAGCATTTGCGCCTGCTCCACCGCCTGATCCAGAATGCGTTTGACGCTGGTCAGCGCGAACGGGTCACGCTCCTGCAGCAGCCGTTCGATAGCACGTTCATTCAGCCCGGACTGCTGCAGCAGTTTACTGGTGGGGCTGCGGCTCTCCCGCGTCAGAATCAGCAGCAGATGCCCGATGCCGAGATTGGGGTGATCGAGCGATACGGCCATCTGTTCAGCAGCATTCAGCACCCGGCGCGACAGTTCGCTCAAGCGGGTGCTGCGGCGGGCGTCTTCCAGATTAAACTCCATCAGGCCATCGTTAAGTGCCCGGCGCACCCGGCGGCGCACCTGATCGGCTGAGACGTTGAGCGTACGCAGCAGATCGCTGGCATTGCCCACATTCGTGCGGGTGATCCCCAGCAGCAGGTGTTCCGTCCCGATGTAGTGATGGCCCAGCCATGAGGCCTCGTCCGCTGCCAGCTCAAGCGCGACATCCAGCGCGGCATCGTTGGCCGGGTTTTCAACAGGATGATCGAGCGGCATGGTGAGCACCGCAAGATAGGGGAAGGCGGTTTCCGCGGAGAGGTTCAGTTCTTCCAGCACCGCATGGCCGACGCTGCCTTCGGCCAGCATCACCCCGACGAGCAGATGGCCTGTATCGACGCGGGGATGGCGAAACCGACGCACCAGCGATCCGGCATGGGTCAAAGCACGGCGGGCATGGTGGCTGTAGCGGTTATAACTCACCATTCAGGAACCAGCGGCGGAGCCTCAAGCGGACAAGTCAGCTCAATTATAGGCGCGCGAGGAAAGCATCGCAAACCCGACGTGGATTACTGCCAGGGCAATTTGCATCAAATACGAGGACAACAAAAAGAACTTTTTTGAACCACAAAGTCACGAAGGTCACGAAGATAATGACAAAAATCTCTGTGATCTTTGTGCCTTTGTGGTTTTTGGTGTGCTTACGGAATTTGATACGTTTGCCCTTTCTTATTGCAGTTGCGCCAGCAGATCATGGGCGAGGCGCAAATCGTGTGTGTCAAAACCTTCGGTGAAGGGTTCGACCAGCGGCGTGAGCACCTCACAGGCTTCTCCCACGCGGCCTTCCCGCTGCCATAACCGCGCCAGATGCAGCCCTGCCCGCAGCGTCATGGAGTTTGCGCCACGCTGCTGCGCTGCCGTAAGCGCTTTGAGAAACGCGGCTTCGGCTGCATCAGGAGTTTCACCACTGAGCAAGAGGATTTCGCCCTGGTGGCAGTAAAACTCCGAGAGATACCAGTATTCCCGCAGCCGTTCCATCACCGCAAAGGCTTTCTCCAGCGTGAGCCTAGCCATGTGATGTTCGCCCGCCTGTGCTTGCAGATAGGCCAGATGCGTGAGGAAAAAGGGCACTGTAAATTCTGCCCCGGTCGCTTCATAGGCAGCCAGGCCGTTTTCAAGCTGTGCCCGCATCGTATCCGGTGGCAGTCCCAGGGATGTCCCAATCATGGCACGGAACATCGTCGTCAGCGCGATGAACAGCCCGTAATTATTGGCTTCTGCCAGTGCCGCCGCCTCACCCGATAGACGGTAGCAGGCTTCAAACTCGCCCCGGTAGAAGTGGATGATCGAAGTCCAGTGCAGCGCAAAAACCTGGCTCATGGGATGCTGCAAGTCTTTGGCGATCTGCACGGCGTGCCTTCCCAGTTCCAATGCCTGGTCGGGATAGCCCATCAGCCAGCGCGTCACGCCCAGAAATTCCAGCGCCGCCACCCCAAAATCATGCACTGCGCTGCGGCGGATGTTGCGACGGCGGGTGGGGTCATACTGGCGAAGCATGCCTTCCAAATGACGTGCAGCCGCTTCATGTTCGCCCATAAAGCCAAGCGCCTGCCCCAGAATCAGATGTGCCCACATCTCGCCCGTCTGCGAACCGCTTTGTTCCGCCCGCAGCAGCATTTCGAGGCCGAGATCGCCCGCCGTCTGGTAATCGCCGCGTCCGATGTAATAGCCGGAGAGGTTCGCCAACACCTGCGACATATAGGGCGTGTCCCCCAGGCTGCGTGCCAGTTCACGGGCGCGGGAATACGTTTCCTCGACTTCGGGCGCAGCATAACCGCGCAGAGCCATCCGCGCCGCACCGAGCGCGATCAGACATTGAATTTCCTGCTGGTCTTTCCCATCGTAGGGCGGCAGTTGCTCCAGCAGAGTCAGCCCTCGCTCGAAATAATCGGCGGCTTCGCGGGTGGCACTGTTGTTGATAGCTTCTTCCCCGGCCATGCTGGTATAGAACAGTTCGCGCATCACATCACCCGCCATACCCCAGTGATAGGCCAGGCGCGCCGCTTCCCCGCGCGGATCGGCTGCGATGGCTTCCAGCGCTTCGGCCACCTGTCGATGCAGATCGCGTCGCTGTTCAGGTTCAAGCTCGGCCAGTACCCCTTCCCGCAGCTTGTCATGGGCGAACTGCCAGCCGCCACCCCGCGCCCCGGATTCACCCACCGCCAGCACTGCTGCACTCGTGCATAGGGCTAACCAGCGGTCGAGATCAGCATTGGGAGCAAGCCATAGCAGTAGCTCAGGATCAAGCTGCCGCCCGGCCACCGCCGCCATATTCAGCAGCGGACGCGCTTCCGGAGGAATCCGCTGCAAACGACGCTGCACGACCAGCCGAATCCCACCCGCGAACACGCTGCGCGGCAGGGTGCGGGTGCCGATCAACCCCAGATCGCCCGCGTCCTCGGCCAGCGCCCGCGCTACTTCCACCATGAAAAAGACGTTACCTTCGGTTTCCCGCTGCAACAGATTAACCACTTCCGGCAGCCTGCCCGCCTCGCCCAGCATGGATGCGCTGAGCACAGCAATACTGTCTTCATCCAGCCGGGGCAGCCTGAGCAGGCGCATGTGGGGCAGTTCGGCGGGGAGTTCCGGTCGCTCATCGTCGCGGCAGCTTGCCACAATCATCAGCGGCCATTCCACCAGACGTGCGGTCAGGTCGTTTAACAGCAGCAGTCCCTCGCTGCCTGCCCAGTGAATATCCTCCAGCACGATCAGCAGGGGTTGACCTTCCTCCCGCATGAAGCGCACCAGCACCGTCTGTACCACTTCCAGCACACGACGCTGTGCTGCCTGTGGGTCGAGCGCTTCTGCCACCGCGACCTGCCGCCCCAGCAGCGTATCCATATCCGGCACGAACGGCTTCAACACCCCGGCTTCCTCGTCGGTCAGGGTCGTCATCAGCACCACACGACGGAAGACCTCGTGCCACAGACGGTATAATCCACCGCGCTCGATAATGGCCTGCCCGCGCACGACCGGGATTCCGCTCACCAGGGCGATAATGCGCAGTTCTTCCAACAGGCGCGATTTGCCCACGCCGCTTTCGCCGCTCACCAGCCAGGCAGACCCGGCACTGGTCGCGTTTGGGTGCAGCCTGTTCAGCGCACCGACCAACTGACCCAGCTCATCGTCACGCCCGACGAACTGCGCCGCCTGCAAGTAGCTGTCCTGGGTAGCGCGGGTATCGTGCAACTTTCCGCCCGGAATGGCGGTGGAATAGATGGCAAGCACTTCAGCGGCGTCGGTAAAGCGGGACGAAGGCGCTTTTGCCAGCAGTCGCCCAATGGTCACACTCAAGGCCTCATCCACGTCGATTACGCTGACATCTGGCATGGTGTTGAGGATGTCGCGCATCAGGTTCACGATATTGGCGGTGTCGAAGGGATGCTCCCCGGTCAGCAGTTCGTAGGTCATCACACCGACTGCGTACAGGTCCGAGGCTTCACTGGCGGGGTAATCCTGCAGGACTTCAGGCGCCATATATGCCAGCGTACCCTTGCCTCGATTCTGGGGATCGCCCGCCTGCGCCCGCATCGCCGACAGGCCAAAATCGAGCAGCCTGACCTGTCCCTCCGCGACCAGCACATTGGCGGGTTTTAAATCACGGTGCAGAATGCCGCGTCGATGCAGATAGACCAGCGCTTCCAGCAGTTGTGCCAGCAGTTGAATGCGCTGCTGAATGGACAGAGCTTTGGCTGCGTGCGTGATGATCTGCGCGTTTTCCACATAATCCATTGTGAAGAACGGCTGGCGCACTGGGTTCTCTGCGGTGGGTTCGATAAAGCCATAATCCAGCACACTGATGATATGCGGGTGACGCAGCGAGGCCAGCATTTTAAATTCCTGCGCCAGCGCGAGGCGGTACTCCGCCAGCGTCGTTTCGTCAGCCATGCGCTGCGGCGCGGTGACCTGCTTGAGCGCGACAAGTGAATCGGTCAGCCGATCATGGGCGCGGTAAACCACCCCCATGCCGCCCGTACCAATGACGTTCAGGAGTTCATATCGTCTGCCGATCAACAGCCCTGCCTGAGTCATCGGCGCAAGTTCCTATTCTGGCTCGATATAGCGTGACTCCAATTCTACACGATTCTGTGTACCTTGTGTAATTTCCTGGCATAACTTCTGATAGGGTTGGTCGCACAAAGTCAGGTTGTTTAAGCGTTTAAGCTGCGCTCCGTAATGGTTCCCATAATAACTTGACAAAGGTATTTATTCTGGCTTATTCTCGGATTCATTGATGCTGACTGAACATAAACGTCCATTCTGGCGTGAGAAAATAGTGAAAGGGTAAATTGATGTCTGAAATCGCAATCGCGCAGATACCCGTGAAAGTCTGGATTGAGAATCACGGCGGGGATACCGATGCGCGCGATGTTATTGTGGAAATGGAAGACGGAACGATTTATACGGCAGTATTCGTCACGTTCCCTTATCTGAAGCGGCAGATGGAACTGACGTTTGAAGTTTGCCAGCAGCTCCCCGATAGTGCCCCGGTGCGCTTTGCCGCGCTGGATACGCAGCACATCATCCTCGACAACCTCGAACGCGACACCATCGAAGATACGATTGATAACCTGCTGGCGATGGATGTTTTTGAGGGCGTTTTCATCCGTGTGACGCAAACACACGACGAACACACCACGACTACGACTGAGAGCGGGCATCGGGCGACCCAGGAAGTTGCTGCCGTTCTCCTGTCGGATGTGCTGGTGGTGGAAGACTAAGCGCGCCTCGCTTTTTACAGCGTGACCATCGCGTAAACCCTTCTCCTTAAGCAACCCAACGCAGGGATCTAAAGACACGGTCAGCCACCCCCGGGTGACGCTGCTCGTGTTTTTGCATCTCTGCGTTTTTGTTTGAATCGCAGTAGTCCTCAACCCCCGTCCCCTTCTCCCTGAGGGAGAAGGGGGAGAGTCTTGCAGCGAAGCCTCTCTTTTTGGCGGAGTGGGTCGTGACGCTTACGCGGTGAGGGCAAAGCGATGAAGACTAATATCTGAAGATGAGTCACGGGAGGAACCCATGCGAACTCAGCGCAAAACTCGAACTATGCACAGGACGACGAAACGGTTAATCTTTGGCTGAACGCGGCTTTCCCAAAGCGGATGATGCGCCCCATTCAGCCACACACAGCTTGAGAAGCAGCACGAACACAAACACACTGAGGAAATCATGTCTGAACAACGGTACGAGGACAGCAAACTGTATCGAATCCGGCATTCCCTGGCGCATATCATGGCACAGGCGATGCTGGAACGCTTCCCCAACGCGAAGATCGCCATCGGCCCGCCTATTGAAGACGGCTTCTACTATGACTTTGAACTGCCGCAGTCTCCCACAGAAGAAGACCTGAAGTGGGTGGAAACGCGCATGAAGAAGATCATCAGCGGGAACCATGCCTTCACGATGCGCGAGGTTTCGCCAGAGGAAGCCCGCGAAATGTTTAAAGACCAGCCCTACAAACTGGAACTGATCGACGACCTGGTGAACGGGCGCGAAGACGAAAACGGCAGCCAGATCGCCGAACCTGCTTCCCAACTCACGTTCTACACGCAGGACAAATTCACGGATCTCTGCCGCGGGCCGCACGTCGCCAGCACGAAGGAGATCAACCCGAAAGCCTTCAGCATCACGTTCAAACCCGTCGCCGGGGCCTACTGGCGCAGTGACGAAAACCGCCAGCAGCTCACGCGCATCTATGGCACGGGCTGGGAAACGGAAGACCAGCTTAACGACTATCTGCACCGACTGGAAGAAGCCAAACGGCGCGACCATCGCGTACTGGGCGAAAAGCTCGGCCTGTTCGTGATCGACCCGCTCGTCGGCAAGGGTCTGCCACTTTGGAAGCCGAAAGGCGCGATGCTGCGCGACACACTGGAACGGTGGCTGCGGCAGACGCAGTTGGACAATGGCTATCTGCCTGTCGTCACGCCCCATATCGGCAACCTGAATCTGTACAAAACGTCCGGCCACTATCCCTATTACAGCGACAGCCAGTACACGCCGATTCAGGTGGACGATGATGAATTCCTGCTCAAGCCGATGAACTGCCCGCACCACATCATGATCTACAAAAGCGAGATGCGCTCCTACCGCGATCTCCCGGTGCGCTATGCCGAATTCGGCACGGTTTACCGCTACGAGCAGTCCGGTGAACTGAACGGGCTGACGCGTGTGCGCGGCTTCACGGTCGACGATGCACACCTGTTCGTCACGCCGGAGCAGTTGGTCGGGGAGTTCATCAAGGCGGCACGGCTGGTACAGATGGTGTTCAACACGCTCGGCCTGACGGACTTCCGAGCGCGAGTCGGCCTGCGCGACCCCAACAGTGACAAGTACGTGGGTTCGGATGAAGCGTGGGAGAAAGCGTCTGAGGCCATCCTGAACGCGGTCGAGGAGATAAACCTGCCGCATTTCGTGGCGGAGGGCGAGGCTGCCTTCTATGGTCCCAAGCTGGACTTTTTGGTGCGCGACGTGCTCAAGCGCGAATGGCAGCTTGGGACGGTGCAGGTGGATTACAACCTGCCGGAGCGCTTCAATCTGGAATATGTGGCGGAAGACGGCACACGCCAGCGCCCGGTGATGATTCATCGTGCGCCCTTCGGCAGCATGGAGCGCTTCACGGGGATTCTGATCGAACACTTCGGCGGTGCGTTCCCGGCGTGGCTCTCGCCCGTGCAGGCGATGGTCATCCCGGTGACGGATCGCCACATCGAGTATGCCAACGAGATCGCCTCCAAACTGCGGCGGCAGGGCTTCCGTGTAGAGGTGGACGACGGCAAACAGCGCATGGGCAATAAAATCCGTCTTGCCCGCGAACAGCATATCCCCTACATGCTGGTGGTGGGCGACAAGGACATTGAAGGCCGCACAGTCAGTGTGCGCCTGCGGACGGACGAAGACCTGGGCGCGATGCCGTTCGACGACTTCAGCGCCATGCTGCGCAGCATCGTGGAAAGCCAGTCACTCGACCTGAAGGTGTAGTGCGTCGTAAGCAGTGAGGAACAGAAGCAAGGGGGATACCCCTTGTTTTTGTTTAGAAGCTATTTCAAATTTCAGATTTTTCGGTAGAGGCGACGCGCGCGTCGCCCCTACGACCCCCATTTTTGGAATAAGTTCTACAGAGGCGAAACGAGCGCCAGTCGGCCCCTTTTATTTCCACTGTGTTCCAATATGGTTTGAATTAACGGAAATGGCAGAACCTTGTCATATAATAAGCGTAACCGGAAAGAAGACAACGAAATCTTAATTGATTAATGACTTCAACCACGCTTGTTCATACGATCACAACGCTCTGGGAGCGCTGGACGCGCCCTGCACTGGCGTTAACGAATTCCAACGATGTACAGCAAGCGCGGCTGCTGGCGTCAATTCTGATACCGCTCATCGCGGGGACTGCTGCCGTCCTCACCCTCATGACGGTTTCTAACGGGGTCGCGCCCACGCTGATAACAATTACGGCGCTGCATCTCGTCGGAGCGCTGGGGGCATACTGGCTCAGCCGGACAGAAAACTACACTTACGGCACGCTGCTGCTGATCGCGACTGTTTATATGAGCGTGCTCGGTATTGTATTCACCGAGCGCACGCTGGTGGCGCTGATGCTGGCACCCAATTACTGGCTGGCGGTTGTGCTGCTGGCGAGCCAACTGCTGAGCGTCCGCAGCACCGTGCTGGCGATTGCGAAAGTGCTGTTGGGGCTGCTGATTCTGCTGCTGGCTTTCCCTGATGCCATGCGAATGCTGCTGGTTGGCCCGGTCACGCTGATCGTCTCGCTGTCCGCGCTGATGCTGGTTGCGGCCACGCTGCGCCAGCGCTACCGCCTGCAGATCGAAAAGCAGTCGCACCAGCTCGGCGAAAACGAGGAACGCTACCGCACCCTGCTCAAGATGAGCTTCGAGGCGCTGCTCATCCACGAGGATGGTATCGTGGTGGACTGCAACGAAAATTTGGAGCAGATGTTTGGCTATACTGTCGAGGAAGCCGTCGGGCGCTCGATTCTGGATTTCACTGCGCCCGAATCCCGCCGCGACTTCATCAATCGCAAGCGCTACGCCATCCACGAAGGCAACTCCGAAACCCTGGGGCGGCGTAAGGACGGCACGACCTTCCCGGTTGAAATGCTGGAACGCCCCGCCCTGTACCGGGGTCGGCTGGTGCAGGTGGTCGTAATGCGCGATATTACCTTCCGCGACCGCATGGAAAAGCAAAAGCTGGAACTCGCGGTCGAGCGTGAACGGGTATCCGTCCTGCAGCGCTTCATCAGCGACGCCTCGCACGATTTCCGCTCGCCGCTGACCAACATCAAGACCAGTCTGTATCTGGTCAGGAACCTGCGGAACAACCCGGAAAAGCAGCTTCATTACATCGATCTGATGGAGCAGCACAGCCGCCGCCTGGAACGCTTGCTGGACGATCTGCTGATGATGTCGCGGCTGGAACGCGCTGCCGACGAATTTCTGCTCGACCCGATTGATCTGAACGGCCTGCTGTACGAAATTTCTGCCGCTTTCCAGACCCGAATGCCCAACCGCAGCGGCGGAATAAGGCTTGATCTGTTCCACGCCGCGCCGCCAGTGTGGGCGGATAAACCGATGCTGGCCGAAGCTGTTCAGCGCATTCTCGAAAATGCACTCAACCACACCCCTGACGATGGCACGATTACGCTGCGAACGCGCGTACAGGGGCAGTGTGTGCGGCTGGATGTCGAAGACACGGGCAGCGGCATCGAGGCTGAGCACATGCCCTATATCTTCGATACCTTCTTCCGCGCAGATAAAGCACGTGGGGCGAACGCGGGCGGCACCGGGTTAGGGCTGCCCATCGCCCGCAAGATCATCGATGCCCACGATGGCAGTATCGAGGTCAACAGCGTCCCCGGCAGCGGAACGACCTTCAGCATCCTGCTGCCCTATGTTACCGCAGGGCAACCACCTCAATCTCAACCAGTGCTCCCAGTGGCAGACGTGCGACTTGCACTGTAGACCGCGCCGGAGGATTTTCCGAGAAGAACGTTCCATAAACGCTGTTCATCTCCGCGAAGTCGTTCATGTCCTGCAAAAACACGGTCGTCTTGACGACGTTTTCCAGTGACGTACCTGCCGCTTCCAGAATCGCGAGGACGTTCTTCAAGGCCTGTTCGGTCTGTTCGCGGATTCCACCCGCGATCATCTGCCCTGCTGCCGGATCAATTCCCACCTGCCCTGCTGTATACACCATGCCGTTGGCGACGATGGCGTGTGAATAGGGGCCAGCGGCGGCGGGGGCATTCTCGCTGAAGATCACCTGCTTGCTCATGTTCGTCCTCTTTCGATGGATGCGTTTGCCACGAATTCAGGCATGTGATTGTAACCAACGAGGCGTGATTGTTCTAATGCATCATTTCTGCCGAACGTCAGCAGCAGAACAAGGATAAACGCCAAGCGCAATCAGAAGATGACGCTCCTGGATACTCTCTGTTGCATTCAGGTGCAAGAGGAAAACAGTTACTCGTCCCGGTGGGCTTAGGGGAATAAACAAAGCGCCGTCTAACCGGAAATGATCTTCCCATTGCTGTTGTCGAGGATTGAACAAAGGCACAATGGATTTATCGTAGTCCCAATCGACAGAGCTGATGTCACTGCCTTTATAACTATTGCACCAGTAACACGTTAAACAGAGATTATCCGATTGAGTAGCGCCCCCATGCTTCTCGGCAATAATGTGATCGATGGCGAAATCAATGCCTTTATCCTCGGTATTAAAGAGACAATATTCGCAGCAACCACCTGCTCTATCAACAACTTCTCGGCGCAAAGCGGCGTTGATATAGGTTTTGCTCATTGCTGAGCCTGAAGCCTGAGGCGCGCTTTGGTTTTAATAAGCGTCAGAAGATGATCAATCTGCCGGAACTCCTCCATTTCAGCGCGTTCTTCGTCAGTCAGACGACCCGCGCTATTCTTTTCCAGCAGATCATGAGCGCGTGTCTGCAAATCAGTAGGCAGCCGATAGGTGGCAATTTCTTCAAGCGTCGGCGCAGTCGCCAGAAAGTCGGTAACAACATCCTTAAGCGTCTTTTCGGGGATAAAGGACATTCGTTTACTCCTATGTTTCCTGCTGATTGTAGCATTGTTCCTCCACCAGCAGCGCTAAAACGACGTTCATCTGTGTCCAATGCGGGCGGCCTATCGTGGAAACCAGGACGCGCTGAAAGTGTCTGTAAGCCAGGGAGGAATATCTGATGGCGAAGCAAAGTCCGAACCGGGAACGCCGCGACGAAGATAACCAACAACCCCCACGCGCTCACACTTTAGACAGCGACTACGACGACATCGAACTGATCGACGGCGCAGAGGAAGAACTCGCGCAGATGGAGGCGCATGAAGGCCGCCGTGATGACAAATACACATCAGGTGGGGACGATCTGAACCCCGGCGTTGACCTCGACGTTGACCACAACGGCCCCAAAGACCTCGAACGCGATTGATGTAAATTCCGCCCTTCAATACAAGTGTTGATCTCTTGTAGGGGCGACTCGGCGAGTCGCCCCTGTGATTGCCCCCGTTCGCACCCTCGTTGCTCATCGCTTATTGCTTTTTTGACTCACTTCGCATCTGTTCATGCACGAAATTCTGTTTAGGGTTAGAATTTCGTTGTTGGTGAACGAAATCCGCCCCCCTTGCGACCTTTTTCAAGGGCGAAGCACAAAGGACAGGGTGAACGCATGAACAAAATGCGGAGTTGGCTCATCGGCTTCACCATAGGCGCTGGGATAGCGGTCGTGCTGGTGGCCTTGTTCTCGCCCATCTCCGGCGAGGAGGTTGTCCAGCGACTTCGTGAAGGGTTTCGGGAGACGATGGCGGAGGCCAAACAGGCCAGCGAAAACCGCCGCCGTGAACTGGAAGCCGAACTGGCGCAGATGCAGGGCAGACGCTAACGATCCATCACACGCATCTCGGAAGGACAGGGACAATCCCCTGTCCTTTTCGATTCAGGGGAGTAAGCGCCAGAACGCAGTGATGCTAAACTGAATTTAACCACAGAGGACACAGAGCGCACAGAGATGGAAATTAACCGCCAAGATGCCAGGTATCACAGAGGTTTTCTACACCCTTTTCTTTGCGACCCTTTGCGCTCTCCGCGCCTTTGCGTCAACTCTTTTCCACGTCCCCCTAACGCGCCTCCACCTGCACCTCATAGAGAGTCGGCTCGGTAGTGACAGGCGCGAAGGGCGAAACGGCCAGCGTCACCCGACGCACATCGTCGCCCAGTTCCAGCGACCAGGTGCTGTCCCCATTCGCCAGCCAGCGGGTGATCTCAACATCGTTCTCAAAGTGCTGCACCGCCTGCACCCACACCTGCTGCGGCAGCATGTTGTCCATCCACAGCCAGCCTTCGGGCTGCCAATCTCCGCCGTCCGCCTCAAAGTCACTGAAATAGCCCACTTCCGGCACAGCCACATCATCAATCAGCATCCCCGGTAGATTGGTCGCCTCGTCCGTCATCATGGCAAAGCGTACCAGGACATTCGGCTGCCCGGCATAGGCATTCAGCGAAATTTCCTGTAGCAGCCACCCGGCGGATTCCCCGCTGTAGCCGGGGCCATAGGCGTTACCGTGCGGGTTCGCCGTCATCATGTCGGGCGTGGTCAGCACGTCCCAGGTCGCGCCCTCATCCACGCTCACCAGCACATAGCCGTAATCCCACCCGGCTTCGATTTCATACCAGACCTGATACGTCAGTGTTGCGGTGGAGACGGTGGAGAGATCAAAAGCGCGGGTCAGCGTGGAAGCACTGCTGTCGCCCCGGTTGCTGTACCACATCGACTGCCCGCTGTAAGCTTCGGCAGGCACGAGCGGCACGGTCGTTGGCACACTGAGCGAGATTTCAAGCGCCGTCGCTTCGCCGGGGATAACGAGCGTGTAGTAGTGTGTGCTGTACTGGTTGGCGGTTTCGCTGTGGGTAAAAGGATAGGCACCAACCGCTTCCGTCACAAAAGCCGGTCGCGTGGTGAGCGCCTGATAGCCGTAGCGTCCATCCTTGAGAGTCCAGTCCTGAAGTGCGTTTGCCAGCACCCAATCGGCAAACAGATCGTTGACGCCGGGTTCACCCAGCCGTTGCAGCACGGTATCAAACGCAGCCAGCCCGTCAATCGGTTCGCTGCTCACGGCTTGCAGCGCTTCCAGCCCATAACGCTCATAAAAGTACAGGACAAACAGCATCGACGCGCCGTAGTGGGGGGCGTTCGAGCCGAGGTAGGCCCAGGTATTCAACTGGGTGGCAGGTACAGCCAGGAAGGATTCAACCGCCCAGTACACATCGTCATAACCCAGAAGGTACTCAGTGAACACGGAGAAGCCTTCGTCCAGCCAGCTCCATTCGTTCGCGTCCACATTGGCGCGGATCATGTGTTGGAATTCGTGCGCGAGTGTGCTTTCAACGCTGGGATCGTCAAGACTGGTGCCGAGCGTATCCAGGTTGAAGAAGAACATCTCCATTTCGTTACTGTAGCCGACGACCTCAGCGGGGAAGCTGTGCCGTCCAGCATAATAGGCGGCGATGCTCCCGCCGAGGTTACGCGCAAACAGGGCATGAACGCGCGGATCAGCGTCAATCCCTGGCGAGGCTTCGCTCCCCCACAGAGCGCGAGTCTGCTGATAAATGTTCGTGTCAAAGGCGGCCACCAGCCCCCGCAGCGCCTCTTCGTTCAGGGAAACACCATCCTCAACCCAGGCGTAAAGATGCTCACCGACAACACGCAGCGTCGCCGTTACTTCAAAAGTCTGTTCCTCATCAAGATCGACTGCCCAGAAATTGGAGCGGTCGCCTTCCTGTAATAGGACAGGAGTCGCGGGTGGGGTGTCGATTTGCGTGACATCCAGCAGTTGCCGCGCCAGCTCGATGCGGTCGAGCGGCGGCAGAACCGCCTCATTCAGCGTGGTCAGGGTGGGATAGGCGTTGGCCTCGTCGGCGTGTGCGGGGAATTGGGGGGAAAGGCTCAGCAGAATAATAAGGCACAGAACCGGGAATACAGGGTGTTGCAGACGAATTTTTCTCATTCGGGGAACTCGATAAACTCCGGCGGAATGGCTTTGACAAGATAATGCTTTGGTTCGGGATGGTGGAAAATCAATCCAGCGGCGTGGGCGGCTTTCGCCCGAATCACCAGAAGAACGGGTTTTCCGCGCCGACCTGCGACGGTTGAAGCGCGTTCGGTATCGGTGGAAAGATGCACGTACTGACGCTGCTGTGAGTTCAGGCCATGTTCGCGGATCGAGGCTAAAGCCTGTGGGGTGGTGCCGTGATAGAGGATTTCCGGCGGTTCAACAGCAGGGTATTCAATTTCGGGAACGCTGCTGTGGCCGTAGAGCGCACGGATACGTCCCTGAATCACTTCAAAGCGCTGTTTCCCATCCGGGCTTTTCTCCAGCAGCGTGTTCAAATCCTGCATCGTGTATTGGTCGGGATAGCGTTTTTGAATCTGCTGCCAGACAGAATCGAGCGTGGTGAAGCCTTCGCTGTCGAGCGACAGGCCGAATTCTACTGCTTTGTGGCGCAGCATGAGCGAGAGAAATTTGGAGAGACGGGTCAGGTTAGCCATGCGCCGCATTATAGCAGAACTAGCGGCGGCTACGGCGGTTCTGCTCCATCATCAGGGCTTCCAGACTGGTCATCTCGCCGTCGTCCTGCGCCATCAACCGTTCGCGCAGATCGTCCAGTTCATCCTCGGTCAACCCCGCCAGCATCCGGCTGACGCGGGTGTCACTGCTGCGCTTGCCCTTTTCGGCGGCCTGCTGCTGCATCATCTGGGGCGTCATCCCAAGCGTCCCGTTCCAGACAAAGCGCGTCGCCAACAGCGCGGCAAGGGCAATCACCAGCGTCATTACCCCAATCGTAATCACCGCCGCTTCGCTCATCATGAAGGCGTTGATGACGAACATTGTCCCAATTGACCCAACGGCAAACCAGATAAAGATGGTGGCAATCAAGCGTTCCCGCGCGTACATAAACCCACCTCTGCCCTGTTTAAAGTGACTTTCTATGCTTTACGCAAATGCCCGGCGGCGCGTTGCAACGGGCGCTGTTTAAACCGGAAGGCGCGAGCGCGTCATCTCGCTAAAGAGAGCCATAACCTTGCGCGTCATTTCACCCGGAACGCCCGCGCCAATCGTCCGATCATCCACCTGTACGACAGGCATGACCTGCTTGTTGCTGGCCGTGATAAAGACTTCATCTGCGCGGTACAGGTCTTCCACCGGAAGATCGCGGATTTCGAGCGGGAACACCCCCTGCACCAGTTCCAGCACAGCACCGCGCGTGATGCCGGGCAGGATACCCTCGCCGGGCGTAACCAGAACACCGCCGAAGAAAGCAAATAGATTGGTGGTCGTGCCTTCCAGCGCACGGCCTGCGGAGTCAGTGTAGATGGCTTCCACTGCGTCCTGGGCTTTGGCCTGCTTCAAGGCACGAATGGCCGGGATATAGTTGATGGTCTTCGCGCCGGGGAGATAGCGCTCCTCGCGCACAGTGATGATCTTAGCGCCATCCTTGTAATAATGGGCGGCGGGTGGCGAGGCAGGATGCACCAGCACGAGCAGGCGCGGTGCACCCGACGGCGTAATCCAGTCGGTCGTGTCGCCGCCAGTCACAACAATGCGCACGTTGCTTTCCGCATGGTCGTTGCGGTCGAGCGTCGCCAGCACAATCTGGACGACTTCCTCCTGCGTCCAGGGAAGCTCCAGCATGATCTGCTCGGCGGAGCGGAACAGGCGGGCGACATGCTCCTCCAGATGGAACGGCTTGCCGTCGTACGTCCGCATGAAGTCGAACACACCATAGCCGCGCAGGACGGCTAAATCGGCTGCCGGGATACTGGCTTCTTCCGATGCGACAAATTCACCGTCGATATAATACACACTGTTCACGCTACAACTCCCAGGGCGTTTATCGTTTAAACAGATCATTGTAGTGCGTTCTAAAACAGGCGAGTATCGTGAATTGTGTCTATCCACCCTGAGAAGCGGTGTGGTTATTTCTTCCAATATCTGTAGGCGGTCAGGTCGCTGCTGCGCCGCCATCCAGACTGAGCGCGATACCATTCACAAACGACGAAAGATCAGAGGCCAGATAGAGCACTGCGTCCGCAATTTCTTCGGGTTTACCCAGCCGACGCATCGGGGAAGAATTTTCGACCAGGTCTTTCGTGCGCGGCACTTCTTCCACCATCGACTGCACCATCGCCGTGCTGGTAAAACCGGGGCAGATCGCATTCACGCGAATACCCCGCCGGGCGTATTCCAGCGCGACCGATTTGGTCAGGCCGATGACGCCGTGTTTGCTGGCCGAATAAATCGCGTTCCCGCGAAAACCGACCAACCCCGCCAGCGACGCGACGTTGATGATCGACCCGCCGCCCCGCGCCAGCATGTGCGGGATTTCCTGCTTTATGCACAGCCACACGCCCTTGAGGTTGACGTTCATCACGAAATCATAAGTGGCTTCATCGACCTGATCGGCATTCAGCATCGTCCCGCCCACGCCCGCGTTGTTAACGGCAATATCCAGCCCACCGAAGCGCTGAGTCGTCTCGGTGATAAAGGCTTCCACTTCCCGCGCCCGCGACACATCGCACTTCATGAAAAATGCCTCGCCGCCCAGATCAAGCACCTGCTCGACCGTTTCTTCGCCGCCCGGCACATTAACGTCCGACACAGCGATTTTTGCGCCCTCGCCCGCCAGCCGCAGCGCACACGCCCGCCCGATGCCCGATCCCGCGCCTGTAATGACCGCCACTTTTCCTTCTAACAACATTTTGAGCAGCACCTTTTTTTGTAAACAAAACGCACACAGCGCCCTTACCCCAAACCCCTCTCCCGAAGGAGAGGGGCTTAAAAGGCGGACTCTCCCCCTTTGCTCTGAGGGAGAAGGGGGTTGAGGGCGAAAAGTCGCAACTACGGAAATCTACGGTAAGTCGCCTATGGTCAAGCCGCCCTGCCCGTTAACCATAGCGTATTCAGGTGAAATTTGCAGTAGGGGCGCACTCGTGTGTGCGCCCGCATCTGAAAACCAGGTTTACTGTGCTGGCACCAGCGAATCAATCACCGGGTAGAAGACCGTTTCGACCAGCGAGTCGATTTCCGCCGCCGCCCCCTGAATCAGCGCGATAATCGCCAGTCCATCGGCATCAGCCAGCGCGATACGAACCGGGATGCCCTGCACTTCGACTTCATACAGCGTCCACGTCAGCCCGTTGGCTTCCCGTGTCCCGGTGCTTTCCGGCGTTTCCGCAATCCCCAGCGCGGGCAGCAGACCACTCAGAATGTCGGCAGAAGCGCCCGGAGCAGCCTGGATGATGAGGGCAGTTGTATCGGTCGCGCTGCTGCCCCGCGCATACACGCCAGGTCCGGCTTCCGTCCAGCCTTCGGGGATCAGACCTGTAATGCCGAACTGATCGCTGGCAAATTCGACGAGCGTGACGGGCGGCGCTTCGACCGTTTCGCCCCCGATCAGGAAATCCGTCGTGGGCATTTCAGCAATGCAAGACGCATCCGGCTCGGTGGTCGGGTCAGCCAGGAAGTCGAGGATGATGCTGGTCGGGCAGGCCTGCGTCGGGCTTTCCACATGACCGAGGCCGGGCAGTTCGTAGACGTAGCTGTTGCTCAGGCTTTCCGCCGCCAGTTCCGCCCACACAATCGGTGTCGCCGGGTCATACTCGCCCGCGAACAGCAGCGTGGGGATGTCACTCACAACAGGTTCGACTTCACGCGGATCGAATTCCGCCGCGCCCCAGGCTTCGCACACGGCAATCGTTCCTTCGCCGTTCAGCACAGCCTGAAGGCCAAACGCCGCCACATTCGGATAGGCTTCCTGATCGGCGACCAGGTCTTCGGGTGTGGTCGCGTAGGCTTCTTCCGGGCAGTTTACCGAATAGAACATGCCGATATTGACCGTATCCCCGATCAGCAGCGGAATGGTCAGTGGCAGCACCAGCCCGGATGTGTCGCCGGCCTGAACAGCATAGACCAGTTCCGGTGCATTGGGGATCAGGCCGGAAATCTGCAGCGAGAAGAAAAAGGCCGCGATAAAGCCTGTGCCGTCAACCGGGACATCGTAACTATGGCCGTCGGTGGGACTGGTGATCGTAACCGTGATCGGATTCTCGTTCAGTTGTTCGACCAGCGCGTAGAAATCTTCTTCGAGGGTAGGATAGGCCGCGCTGCATTCTTCATCCGCCGCGCAGTTTTCAAACAGTACATTCAGCGCGTAATCGGTCTTGAAGGCCTGCTGATTGTAGAGATTGATGTCCGGTGGCAGCACCCCATCCAGCACCATGCTCGCCACAAGCTCAGGAAAATCACGGGCGACGGTGAGCGCCAGCCGGGTGCCATATGACCCGCCGAACAGCGACACCTGCTCATAACCGAGTGTGGCGGCGATATCGGCCACATCCGCCGCATTTTCCGCGCTGGTATAGGCCGGGATGTTCACGCCTTCCGCTTCCAGCCGTTGGCGGCAGGCTGTCAGCGCTTCGATAGTCCCCGCCGTCGCTTCCTCAACCGTGAGGATGCGCTCCAGGTTTTCAATCGTGAACTCCGTCACTTCAGTGCAGTTCAGGGCTGGCAGACTGCCGCCCGTGCCGCGCTGATCGAAAACGATAAAATCACGGGTTTCGGTGATCGGAGCAATGAAGTTGTCATAGTTCGCGACCAGCGCATCCACAATGGCACCGCCCGGCCCGCCTTGCAGGAACACCAGCGGCTCGCGTGGAGAGGCCGAAATCGTGCGGTAAATGGCGGTATACAGACGGATGGTATCGGCAGGGTCGCCGCTGCGGTCTTCCGGCACGACGACGTAACCACATTCGACTTCTGCTCCTTCAGGAATTGCAAAGTTGCACTCGGTCGGCTCAAAGGTGCCGCCGCTTTCCTGTGCGGATGCGGGCACCGCCGTGAGCGCCATCAGCAGGATGAACATTACAACAAATACCGGGGTGTTACGGGTTGATCTCACGTTCAAGCTCCTTGAAAAACTCTTTTCAACGGTATAATACGAGAAAATTTGAACAAAGTTGTCTTTCTTAAACAAAACTTAATTTTCGCCAGATGTACTTTCCAGGAAGGTTTGCATGAATATGCCTTTACAACCCGACCCCGAACGCCTTATCAGCGACCTCGACGCGCTCAAAGCCTATTTCGACCCGGTGCGCTTTCGCATCGTACAGGCCATTGCTGCGCAGCCTCGCACCGTCCACGAAATCGCGGCAGAACTCGGTGTGCCGTTTACGCGCCTGTACTATCACATGAATCTGCTGGAGAAACACGGCATCATTCGCGTGGCAGAAACGCGCACCCTTTCCGGCGCGGTCGAGGAAAAAACCTATCAGATCACCGCCTATATGTTCGTGATCGACCGCAAACTGCTGGAAGTTCAGCCCGGTGATGAAACCAGTGAAGCGCTTGAACTGGTGATGGATACCGTCTTCGAGGAAACGCGCCGCGACATCCGGCGGAGTGTACGCGCCGGGAAAATTGACATGCGCGAACTCCCGCCGCACCCGTCTTCCCTGCTCAATCGCCGGGGACTGTTCAAGCTGAGCAAAACGCAGGTGGAGGAATTTTACCGCCGCATTCAGGACATGATTGTCGAGTTTACCGCCGCGCCGTGTGAGGATGACTGTGCCGATTATGCGCTGGCCGTCTCATTGTATCCGACGGCCTTTGGAGACAGCGTGGGGCAGGATGGCGAAGATGCGTAGGAAAAGCGCCTGTCCCTGCACATCTTCGTGCCACAGCAGGTTAGTTGATAGTGAAGTTTGGCGGCTCAGCGTCAGCCAGGCAGTCTGAGTCCGGCTCGACGGTCGGCGCTTCGACAAATTGCAGCGCGATGCTCTGGGCACACTCATCTGTGCGGATCGCGCCATGCCCCACCGACGGGAACACATAGAAGAAGCTGTTTTCCAGGTCATCAGCCACCAACTGCCCCCACGACGGCGGGGTAATCGGGTCAAATTCACCGGAAAGCACCAGCGCGGGGATGCTGCTGCGGACGGGCAAATCCTCGGTGGCCTGCGCTTCACGGGCGTTCCACCCGGAACAGATGTCGAACGTGCTCTGCGTGATGAACGTGAACTCCTGCCGCAGCGGAGACATCAGAAGCGCCTGTGAGTCGAGCGCTTCGTTGATGTCTGCAAAGCGTACTTCTTCGCCGCATTGAATCGCGTAATACATGCCTTCGCTCACGCCTTCCCACCGTTCCAGCGCCCCCTGCGCGAGATAGGCCAGATCATTGCGGTCGCCGTTTTCCACCCGTGCGATGAAGGCGGGAATTTCGGGAATCTGGCTTTTCACATACAGCATCCCGAAGACGGTGTTGACCAGCATCCCCCCGTTGACGTAGTAGCGCCCTTCGCGCAGCCCGACGTCAACCGGGTTTTCATTCCAGCGCTCGACCAGATCATAAAAACGCTTCTCCAGGTCGGGATAGGCTTCGTCGCATTGTGCATCCGCCTCGCAGGCAGCAAACAGCAGATCAAAGGCACGCTGCTGGTTGGCGGCACGCTCCAGATAGAGATTGGCTTGCAGCGGATAGAGCGAATCCAGAATCGCACTGCGCACGCCTTCGGAATGATCGCGCAGAATCGTCAGCGCCAGTTTCGTCCCATAGGACACGCCGAACAGGTTCCATTCTTCGTAGCCGAGCACCCGCCGGAGATCAGCCACATCAGCAGCATTGGCACTGGTGGTGTAATCAGCGAAGTTTACGCCTGCGCCTGTCAGTGAAGCGTTGCAATCGAGCAGCGCCGCCACCTCATCCTGCGCGACTTCCTCAACCGTGCGCTCACGGCGGGCATCTTCATAGTAGCGCTCCGTCAGTTCCGGGCAGTTGAGCGCTGGCTGTGACAGGCCGACCCCGCGCTGGTCGAACATGATGAAATCGCGGGTTTCCAGAAATGCTCTGTAATTCACGCGGAAGGTGTAGGGCAGCGCTTCGACTGTATGGCCGCCGGGGCCACCAGTCAGGCTGACAATCGGGTCAGGGGCGGGGTTATCGCTGGTGCTGTGGAGGATGGACACGGCCAGGCGAAGCGTCCCTCGTTCGGGCTGATCGCGATCTATCGGCACAACCAGATTGCCGCATGTCACGCGCACATCTGCCGGGGTCGGTACATTGCAGGACGAATCGCGCTCGAAACGCGGGACTTCGTCGGTCTGTGCCTGTGCAAAACCCAGGGAAAAACTGATGAGGAAAACAACACCTACACTGAGTCGCCACACTCCCAATCGCTTCAATTGCATCATTTCATCTCAATCTACTCAATCATTTGTTTAATGTAGGGGCGATCCGGCGGGTCGCCCCTACAGGACACCCACATTACCCCTGACGGATAATACCCGCCGAGGCCAGCGCTTCAATATCAGTCGCGGAGAAACCTGCCTCGCTCAGCACAGCACCGGTATGCACGCCATAGCCGGGGATCATATTTTCGATTAAGGGCTGGCTGTCACTCAGCCGCACCGGGCTGCGCATCCAGGGGGTGCCGTCTTCAAAAATTCCGAGCAGGTTACGAGCGCGGAAATGGGCATCATCGGCGATCTGCCCGGTTGGTGTGACGCGGGTAAAACAGCAGTCAACAGCGCCTAATTCCGCCTCCCATTCATCGGCAGTCTGCATCAGAAAGATTTCACTGACCTCCGTAATCAGATATTTCTGCCGCGAAGGGTCGAGATAGCCTTCGATCAGATCGGGGCGTTCAACCGCGTTGCAGAAGTTGTGCCAGAATTTTTCTTCCAGCGCCCCGAGTGCTACATGCTGCCCGTCACGAGTGGTATAGACGCGGTAGCAGGCCTGTCCGCCGCTGAGCGTTCCCCTGCCGTTGGGATAGGGACTGCCGCCCATTCCTGCCATCAACAACGCCTCTACCCAGTTATAGAGCGCAAACGGCAGCGCGGATTCGGCCAGACTCGCATCGACATAGCCGCCTTCGCCTGTGCGCTCACGGCGCAGCAGCGCGGCCAGAATCCCCGAAAGCGCGATATAGGCACCCGCGATGTCGGCCATCTGCCCGCCCATCACCTGCGGTGTTTCCATCGCCGCCGTCAGCCCGGCCAGCGAGACGTAATTCAGGTCATGGTTGCCCATGTCGGCATACGGCCCATCCGTGCCCCACCCGGAAAGCGAGCAGTAAATCAGCCTGGGATTGATCTGTCGCAGGGTCGCCTCGTCACAGTTCAGCCGTGCCATCACACCGGGGCGAAAGCCTTCGATCAGCACATCCGCGCCCTCGACCAGCTTCTTCAGCACGTCCTGCCCCCGCACATCCTTCAAATTCAGGATCATGCTGCGCTTGCCCCGGTTGGTCGCACGGAAGAAGACGCTCTGCCCGTCGATCTGCGGTCCCATCCAGCGGGCATAGTCGCCACCGTTGGGGTCTTCGATTTTGATGACATCCGCGCCCAGATCGACCATCATCATCGTGCACACCCCGCCGGGGATCAGCCGGGTGAGGTCAAGAACACGAAGGCCTTGCAGCGGTTGGGACATTGAAACAATCTCCACAAATACGGTCGTTGTCGCAGATTTTTATTGTAGCCGACCCTGCCACATTGCCCCAACACCGATTACAACCCTGTGACATTTTTTTGGCGCAAGGCAGGACAATATGCTACAGTATGCGCCGCTATGAGACGGGGATGAGATTTAATAAAGCGCATCCCGCGAATAGCTTTCAATAAAGACTCTATGGAAAGGAAGTCATAATGAAAACTCGTGCAACTTACCTTTTCCTGTTCCTGCTGGCGGCGCTTTTGGTCGTCGCGCCCGCAGCCGCACAGGAACCGGTCACGTTCACGTTCGGCGAGTTCGGCAATCCCGTTCAGCTTGACGGGGCCGTCGTCACGGATGGTATTTCCTTCCGCGTGACCCGCCAGGGCTGTGAATCGCTGCTGGAATTTGAAGGCGACACCACCAACCCCGGCCCCGGCCTGGCCTCTGCGTGGGAAGTCAGCGAAGACGGCCTGACGTGGACGCTGACGCTGAACGAAGGCATCACCTTCCACGACGGCACCCCCTTCAATGCCGAAGCCGTGAAGTGGAACTTCGACCGCTGGCGCCTGACCGATCATCCGCAGCACTACCCCTCGCAGACGTTTGAATACTACTCTGCGCAGTGGAACGGCTTCGATGATGAATCGCTCATTACCGCCGTCGAAGCGGTAGACGAATACACCGTGACCATCACCACCTCGCAGCCTATCGGCGCGTTCCTCAACAACCTCGCTATGCCCATGTTCGCCATCCACAGCCCGTCGGCCATCGAAGCGGCTGGCGAAGCCTATGGTACGCCCGAAGTTGGCTACAGCTGCACCGGCCCGTTCCAGTTCACAAGCTGGACGAGCGATGTGGAAGTCGTGCTGGATCGCTATCCCGAATACTGGGGTGAGTTCCCCGGCAACGTGGAGCGCGTCGTCCTGCGCATCATCCCCGACACCGCCGCCCGCCTTGCCGCGCTGCAGGCTGGTGAAATTGATGCTTTCGAGCAGCCCGCTGTTGAAGACCTGGAAACGCTGGCGAACGGTGAAAACACTTACGTTCAGTATCGCCCGTCCTTCAACGTCTTCTATCTGGCGTTCAACTATCGCGTTCAGGAATTCCAGAACCCGCTGGTGCGCCGCGCCATCTCGCTGGCGATGAACCGCCAGGAAATCGTGGATGCGTTCTACAATCCCGATGCCGTCGCGGCCAACACCTTCAACCCGCCCTCCATCGCCATCGGCTTCAACCCCGACATCCAGACCCCCTTCGATGCCGAAGCCGCCCGTGCGGCGCTGGCCGAAGCTGGCTATCCTGATGGGTTGGCGGAAGTCAACATCCTGGGCGTGAACGAAGACGGTACGCTCAGCGAAGAAGTGGTCGAAACCGGCCCGCTGCGCCTGTACTACATGCCCGTCGTCCGTCCCTACAACCCCGACGGCGAAGGCATCGGTGAAGCGATGGTGGCTTATCTGGCTGACGTCGGCATCACGGCTGAACTGGCCTCTGCTGGCGACTGGTCAACCTACCTGAGCGAACGCGCCAACGGCAACCTGACCGGCCTGTATCAGCTCGGCTGGACGGGTGACAACGGCGACCCCGACAACTTCATCGGCTACTTCTTCGCCAACGCGGCCACCCCGCAGGTGCAGGAAGGCTACTACCAGAATGAAGCCGTCGCCGCGCTGCTCCAGGAGGCACGTACCAGCACCGACGCCGCCGCCCGCGACGAACTCTACAAGCAGGCCGAAGCGCTGGTGGCCGAAGGCTCTGACCGCGTGTTCATCGCGCACGGCCCGGTGCCGCTGGCGTTCAACCGCCGCGTCTCTGGCTATGTCGCCAATCCGCTCGGTTCCGAACTGTTCAAGTACGTGACCATCGCCACGAACTAAACGGTTCTCCACAACAAGTGTTAGGGGCGACATGTCGTCCCTGGTGTTGGGCTTGCGCAAGCCCTCAACCCCCCGTCCCCCTTCTCCCTCAGGGCGAAGGGGGCGAGTCTCGCTTCAAGCCCCTCTCCATGAGGCAGAGTGCCTCTTGCAGAGGGGTTTGGGGTGCGGGCGAAAATGTTCAACTGCGTAAGTTCTTCCTTTCAGAGCAAGGCAAAACAGCAGCATGGGCAAATATCTGTTCCGGCGTTTACTGGAAACCATCCCGGTTGTGGTCGGGGTTTCAATTCTGGTCTTTTTACTGATTCATTTCATCCCCGGCGATCCGGCGGTTGCCATCCTGGGGGATCGCGCCAGCCCGGAAAATATCGCCGCACTGCGCGAACAACTGGGCCTGAACCGCCCGCTGCACGAACAATACCTGATCTGGGTCGGCAATCTGCTGCGCGGCGACCTGGGTAACACCGTTCGGGGCAACATCCCCATTTCCCTTGAAATCAGTCATCGCTTCCCGGCGACCATCGAACTGTCGCTGTTTGCGCTGTTTATTGCAACCGTGATCGGCGTTCCCGTTGGGGTTATTTCCGCCGTGCGTCGCAATTCCGTGATTGACACCGCCAGCATGATCGGTGCGCTGTTCGGCGTCTCGATTCCGATCTTCGTGCTTGGCCTGCTGCTGATTTTCTTCGTCGGGGTTGAGCTGCAACTGCTGCCCTTTATTGGTCGGCTGGATAACCGCGAAGTCAATCTCCAGACGATCACCGGGCTGCACGTGGTCGATTCTATCCTGACCGGCAACTGGCGGGCACTGGGCAACGCGCTCGAACACCTGATTCTGCCGTCCATTACGCTGATGACCATTCCGCTGGCGATCATCGCCCGCATTACGCGCTCGGCCATGCTGGAAGTGCTGAACCAGGATTACATCCGCACCGCCCGCGCCAAAGGGCTGCGTGAGGGCACGGTCATCCGAATGCACGCACTGCGCAATGCGCTGCTGCCTGTGGTGACGATTATCGGCCTGCAACTGGGGACGCTGCTTTCCGGCGCGGTGCTGACGGAAACGATTTTCGCCTGGCCCGGAATCGGCAAATGGTTGTTCGACTCCATCGTCGCCCGCGACTATCCGATTGTACAGTCCGTAACGCTGTTGATCGCGGTAATTTACGTTTTTGTTAACCTGGCCGTTGATGTCCTGTATACCTTTATAGACCCGCGAGTACGCGCCTCATGACGACCACGACCAGCCAATCAACCGCGGCCAAACCGGTTTCCCTGAACACTCAGCAGATGGGGCGCACCCGACCCTATTCGCCCTTCCGCGACACCATGCAGCGTCTCTGGCGCAGCCCCAGCGCCCGTATCGGCGGCTTTCTCTCGTTTATCATCGTCCTGCTGGCGATTGCTGTACCGCTGCTGGACAATTACGACGCCATCAGCGACCGCAATCTGCCCGCCCGCTATGACCCGCCGGACTGCTTTATCGGCTGGATCAGCGCACGACTGACGAATGCGCCAGATGCCCCTTCCATCAACGAACTCACCTGCGCCTATCCCTTCGGCGCGGATAAAAACGGACGCAGCATCTTCCAGCGCGTGGGGCATGGCATGTCCGTTTCACTGGCGGCGGGGGTGTTCTCGGTCGCCATTGCGCTCAGCGTCGGGGCAGTAATCGGGCTGATCGCGGGTTACAGCTCTGGCTGGTTCGACAGCGTTTCGATGCGGACGATGGACATCATTCTGGCGTTCCCGTCGCTGCTGCTGGCGATCGCGCTGGTGACGGTGGCCGGCGCCAGCCTCGTCAACGGCATGATCGCGGTCGCCATCACGCAGATTCCGGTCTATGCCCGTCTCGCCCGCGCGATGGCTATTGCCAACCGCAACATGGAGTTTGTGACCGCCGCTCGCAGCGTCGGGGCGCGGGATCTGGAAATCGTGCGCAAGCACATCCTCCCCAACAGCCTCGCCCCGCTGATCGTGCAGGCCACGCTCGGCCTCGGCACCGCCGTGATCGAAACCGCCGCGCTCGGTTTCCTGGGTCTGGGTCAGCAGCCGCCGCATCCTGAACTGGGCAAGATGCTGGCAGACAGCCAGGAATCGCTGGCGTCGGGCAAGTGGTGGGTGATGGTCTTCCCCGGCCTGACGATCATCTTCATGGTACTGGGCTTTAACCTGCTGGGGGACGGCCTGCGCGACGCGCTCGACCCACGCCTGCGCGGCAGCGACTAGGTGAGTGGAAAGTTCCGAGTTGTGAGTACCGAGTGGGTGGGATAGCTTACACAGGAAACCGCACCTGTGGTGGTTGGTGGTTTAACCATTTTAGGACTTACGCAGTTGCCCTCACCCTCTGACCCCCTCTCCCAACCGCTGATGCTGGGAGAGGGGGAGAAGGGCAATTACGCGGGAGCAAGTCCCTCTCCTTTGGGAGAGGGATTTAAGGGTTGTCCGGTATTAAATGATGAGCGTTTCAAGGGCGCCATCTTCACGTCCGAGGATGCGATTGATTAGGATACCGATATTGTAAGCGGCTGAAATCGCAGCCAGGCGAGTGATCTTGCCCCAATCGGAA
>JANRLJ010000044.1:0-13716 GCA_033762735.1 bacterium
ACACGCTTCCCTGGTCTTCTCCCCCTCTCCTAGCGTCAGCGGTTGGGAGAGGGGGTCGGGGGGTGAGGGCGGAAAAGCGCCAACTCAATACCGGACAAGCCTTAAATCCCTCTCCCTCAGGGAGAGGGACTTAACCGCTAAAGTGTCCTTCTCCCCCTCTCCATAAACGCAGCCACCGAAGCGGTCGGGAGAGGGGGCGCGAACAAGTTCGCGTGGGGGGTGAGGGCAACTACGTAACTTCTAAATTTAATTCGGCGCGGCGGGCGCATCGCGGGTGACGTTGGGAATTTGGAGCGCGATCTGATAGTTGCCCACATCCTGCGCCAACTGCACTTCTGCCCCGCCCGATTGCAGGATGTTCCACAGGCTGCGCACATTGTCCCCCGTAATCCACAGCGGTTCGCCGCTCTGGGCAATCGCCGCCAGATCAAGCCCCGACGCCGCGCTGTCCCAGATGCGCAGCGGGCGGTTGGTGTCATACGGGATTTCCTGCACGCTCAGCCACGCTTCGGTCGGCTCAAACAGCACAGGTGACTGACTGAGCGCCTTGCAGCGGTTGAGGATGTTCTCATAATAGGTATACGTCCAGCCCCCGAAGGCATCGGTCGTATGCTCACGACCGCTCACGTTCACCGTCAGCGTTTCCACCACCGGTTTGGTGGTACTGGGCGGCAGGTTCTGTGCCCCGGCGGGATAGGTATAAATCTGGTCGGAGATCGTCAGGTCGGTGACGAAGCGCTGAATCACGTCGTCCGTCACCACGTCGAACAAAATCTGTGCGGTGTTATCGGCGGCGGTGTTGATCCACACGACGCGGTTATCGCCATAGACGGTGCAGTTGGGGATTTCGCTGCGGGCGGTGAGGGAATCGGTCGTCTGGCCGCCGACCACATCGGCGCGAAAGACGATGGTATCGGGCGTGCGTGTCCAGTAAATGGGATTGTCGGAGGAAGCCGGATTGTTCGCCTGGCTGCCATCCCCACCGCCGCTGTTCCCGCCCCGGCAGGACGCCAGCACCAGCAGCATGACCAGTGCGCACCAGATCACACGTCGAGACATGAAAACGCTCCTTCAATGATGCAGTCGAGTGGGGGGCTTGTCCGCCAGTAGGATTGGCGATGACGCTGTCTGCTGCCCACAGCAGAATTATACATCAAGCGGCGGGGATTACGCTTAAGGCAGGCGCGTTATAACGCGGCGAACGGCGGCAGACGTGTTAAAATTCGAGATGAACTTGTCGAAAAAACAGAACAAATTTTTGTGGGCGGGTGCGACTCGGCGAGTCGCCCCAGCCTTAACCTTCACGAGGCTTTGCGCATGGACACGCTTTTACAATGGCGGGAAGAATTTCCCATTCTGGAAAAATGCACCTACCTCATCAGTAATTCGCTTGGGGCGATGCCGCGCGGGGTGTATGACAGCCTGGCACATTTCGCCGACACCTGGGCGGAACATGGCGTGAGCGCCTGGGGTGTGGAATGGTTTGCGCTGAATGGCAAGGTAGGCGACAAAATCGGTCGGCTGATGGGTGCGCCTGCGGGAAGCGTACTGGTGCATCAGAACGCCAGCATCGCCAACAGCGTCCTGTTCAGCGGTCTGGACTTCAGCGACCCGAAGCGCAACAAGGTCGTTATCACCGATATGGATTTTCCCTCGGATATTTATGTGCTGCGGCGCTGGCTGCCGGAGCAGATGGAAGTCCACACCGTCCAGACGCGCGACGGCATCACGATTGATCCCGACGAACTGCTGGCCGCCATCGACGAACGGACGCGCTTGGTCAGCATCTCGCATGTGCTGTTCCGCAGCGCCTATATCATGCCCGCGAAGGAAATCGTCGCGAAGGCGCACAGCGTTGGCGCACAGGTGGTGCTGAACGGCTATCACAGCGTCGGCATTATCCCGGTGGATGTGACCGATATGAACGTCGATTTTTACATCGGCGGTGTGCTCAAGTGGTTGTGCGGCGGGCCGGGCGGGGTGTTCATGTACGTGCGGCCTGATCTGCTCACGACGCTGGAGCCGAAGGTGACGGGGTGGTTCGCCCATAAGCGCCCGTTCGCGTTTGAGGTGGATACCTTTGAACTGCGCGAGGACAGCTACCGCCTGATGAATGGTACGCCGGGTGTTGCCTCGCTGCACAGCATTCAACCGGGTGTGGACATCATCACGCAGGTGGGTGTGGACAATATCCGTGAGAAGTCCATTCGCCAGACCACGCTGCTGATTGATCTGGCCGACCAGCACGGCTTCGAGGTGATCTCGCCCCGGCAGACGGACCACCGCGCCGGGACGGTCACGCTGAATCCGCCGGAGAGCTACGCCGTGTCGCGGGAACTGCTGGCGCGGAACATCAAGATCGACTACCGTGAGAAGGCCGGGATTCGCATCGCGCCGCATTTCTACAACACGGATGAGGAAGTGCGGTTGGTGGTCGAGGTGATAGCCGAAATTCTGGCCGACGGAAGCTGGCAGAAACATCAGCAGATGCGAGACTTCGTGACATGACAACTCACCGCACCCAGTTGACCGCCAGCGGGCCGGACTGTGATGTAATTTCTGTGACCTGCCCGCCTACGCTGGCGACGTAGCGGCGTCCCCCGGCTTCCACATAGACCGCGCTGCGATCAGGACTCCACAGGACGCGAGAGGGGAAGGCATCGCCAATCGGCGCAGTCAGGGCAGTGCCGTTCATATCGTAAATGGCGAGTGGGCCGTTGGCATCACCCTGCCGCCCAAGCGCGACGATCTGATTATTCGGCTGCTGCACCGCCCATCCCAGCCACAGCGTCCCGCCCTGATAGAGGCGCTGCATAACGCTGCCGCTGCGGTCGAGCCATGCCACTTCGATCAGGCCGTCGGGATTGCGACCGCTGGCGAGGATGCGGCCATCCGCCCCCCATGAGCCGTAATCGTAGAGGATCATCGGCGGGCGATTGTCGCGCACCCGTTCGTTGCGCGTCACGCCGATCACCATCAGCCCCCCGTGCCCCTGTTCCGGCAGAGTCGCCGTCACCAGAAGCGCCTGACCATCCGGCGACCACGCGATGTCCTCGCTTTCCCAGCGGCGGATATTATCCGGCGGCGTGGTGATAAGGCAGCCGGGGAAGCCTTCCGTCGGGCAGTCCACGATCAGTTGCAGCGGCGCAAACTGCCCCGGCTGGAAGTACCACACACCGTCGCTGGCCTGCTGGTTGCCGTCCACGATAAAGGCCACGTACTGCCCACTGGGCGACCAGCGCACGATTTCCGCCGCTGCATTGTTGGTGGCGCGGTCTGCCGCCGGGAACTGAGTATATGGCCCCTGCTCGATGCGGAAGGCATTCGCCCCGCCTACATCGGTGATGTACAGCAGCCCGGTCTGGTCAATCACGGCAAACTGGCGTGGGTTGGCCGGGTTCTGGTCAAAGTTGTAGGTGGTTACATTGGTGAACAGGCTGATCCCCTGGCTGGCGATGCTGCCATCGAACGTCAGGCCGAAGCCCTGTGCGCTGGTCACGGGCGAGACACTGATCGGCGCGGGCGCGTTTCCAATGCCGATCCCGCTGCCACCGCCGGATGCAGCAGGCGGTTGTGTGGCGGCATTGGCCGGGCGGGTGCCGGGCAGGGGGAGCGAGGTCGGGTTGCCGCTCCTGGTGGGCGCGGGAGTCCCCTGGGGGGTGCGGGTAATAAAGCTGGAGCGCGTGTTGGTGGCGGTCGCGGCGGTGGTCAGGTCAATAGGTGGCGCGGTGGCCGCTTCGGTCTGCTCAATGGGTTCCTCGCCGGAGTCCTCGCGCGAGGGGCTGCCCAGGCTGCACCCGGCCAGTACACTCCCGACGAGCAGCAGAATCAGGAATTTTCGCATGAGAAATCCTCCCCTATTTTCGCAGGTGGCATGATGTCGGCTGGCCGAATACAATCGCGTAGGTCACAAAGGATGGGAAAATGGCGCTTAAACAGATCACGGACAGTGTACATCAGATTCCGTTTTTCGGTGGATTCCTGAACATTTATCTGGCAGAGCGCGGGGATGATCTGTTCATTGTCGATGCCGGGGTGAACCAGAGCAATATCGACGGCGTAAAGAAGGCGCTGGAACAGTCCGGTCGTTCGCTGGACTCCGTGAGGGCAATTCTGGTCACGCACGGTCATTATGACCACATCGGCGGATTAGCCGCTCTCCAGCGGATGGCACCCAACGCCCGCACCTTCGTGCATCGTCTGGATGCGCCGATTGTGCGTGGTGAGCAGGCGGTGCAGCCGCCGAAGCGCGAGACGCTGCGCGGCCTGTCGTGGCTGTTAAGCCTGATGCCCGTCACGGCGACCGAACCCGCGAAGGTGGACTTCGAGGTGAAGGACGGCGATGTGCTGGACGAAGTGCTGCCGGGGCTGCGCGTGGTGGAACTGCCCGGTCACAGTCCCGGACAGGTCGGCTATCACTGGCCGGCGCGGAAACTGCTGTTCGGCGGTGATGTGATGATGCGCCTGCCCGGTCGCCTGTCCATGCCGATTCGCGCCTATACAACCGATTGGGAAACGGCGAAAAAGTCGGTGAAGAAGGTCGCCGCGCTTGATCTGAATATTCTGGCGCTGGGGCATGGTGCGCCCGTCATCGGCGATGCAGGCGCAAAGGTGAAGGCGTTCGCGCAGCGGTTCTAAGTGCAGGAAAAGAAGTAATGAGCGATGAGCAATGCGTTTTTGAACTCAGAAAACGCGCGATGTTTTTTGTAGGGACACGGCATGTCGTGTCCGTATCATCCCACTCATTCTCATCTTGTTGATGTACTAATGGAGAAACGCAAACAAATCCGCCGGGTGTAAGGGCGAGGCATGCCTCGCCCCTACGGAATCATCAGGCGTTTTTGAAATGTTTATCCATAAGTACAAGCAAATTGAAAACGCGGGGTGATAAGTGCGTATCTCAGTTCAAACACTCATCGCTCATTGCTCATCGCTTCTTTTACTGTACTTAGAGCGTGTTGATACCTGTACGCCAAACAGCGAAGCACGTGAGGAGCAATTTCAACACGGCCTGAACCAAACGCAAACTGCGCTTTGTGCTATCCTTGAGTTTTGTAGTTGAGGCAGTTCAGAGATTCGGCTATACTCGTAAAGGTGTCGCCGTACACCCACCGTCACCCGTTGAAAGAGGCTATATGTCACAACAGTATCGGAGTGAAGCTCTTGAGGAAACGCTCAAAACGCTGCACGCCGTTGTCGAAGGCGTGAAAGCGACCGTCATCGTGAATGTGGACGGTCTGTTGGTGGCGGCTTTCCCCCCCGGCGACGATGAGGACGATTACCACAAGAACCCTACCAGCAGCCCGCAGGTGGCCGCCATGTCTGCCACGCTCATCGGGCTGGCCGAACGTACCCTGGGGCGGCTGGCGCAGGGCGACCTGGAACGCCTTTTAATGGAAGGCGAAGAAGGGGTGATGGTCGTTTACCCGGCGGGTCGGGCTTCGCTGGCGGTGCTGGTGGAAAAGAACGCACGTATTGCCCAGGTCTTGTTCGCGGCCAAAAAAGCGGCGGCGGAAGTCGCGCAGATTCTCGGCTACTGACGCTGGTAAAACACCCGCATCACGATTTTGCCCAGCCGCAGTTCATCCCCATCCAGCAGCGCCACAGGCTGGTGCGGCTTAAGCCGTTCCCCGTTCAGGTACGTCCCATTACGGCTGCCCAGGTCGAGCACGTCGAGCTGTTTGTTTTGCAGGCGCAGCGCGGCGTGGCGGCGGCTGATGCCCATCTGATAGCCCCCGTATGGAGTCAGATCGACTTCGGGCACGGCGCTGGCGGTCGGGTCGCGCCGCCCGATGACGGTTTCTTCCATCACGGCAATCACCAGCGGCGTCGCAGAGCCGTTCACCTCAAGCCGAAGTGACAGCGATCCTTCAATCACCTCACCCTTGCGTTTCTCCATCAGGGCACTTCTTTCCTGCTGGTAAAGGGACAGCGCTTCGTCAGCATCGCGGCGCACATCGGCGGTGGTGTTATCGGGCTTGGTCGTGGGGAGATTCTCGTCATCGTCCCGGAATTCCATCGAGTCATAGTCCTGACGGTTGGGTTTGTCGTTCATCGACTGCCTTTGACTGATCTGTGCTGGCTGCAGTAAGTAAGTGTACTTGTGTATAAAATCCAGGATGAAAGTATCTGTGTACTATAACATTCGTTTATGGAGTTGCAATCCTAAGTTGAACGCTGGCGCAGAATCAGCCGCAGCAGGATGCACCACAGGATGATTGTACCAATGATTAAAGAATAGTCTGAAATGCGTAAGAGTTCCAGTTGGAAAAATGAACGCAGTGGTTCGAGCAACATCACCAAGCCAAAGGCCAGCAGCATCACCAGCGCGAATGCAGCGGGACGGCGATCAGACGGCTGATCCGGTTCGGTCTGGAAAAAGCGCCCCGGCGGCGCGGTCGGCGGCGAGACAAACAGCACCAGGCACAACCCCGCCAGAATGCAGAAGGTCGTCAGCACCGTGCGAGCCTCTTCCACAGCAGCCATTTGCAGCAGGGGATCAGTTTCCTGCAGCGCGTCGGCAAGATAAAACCCATACAGCCCCAGTCCCATGATTCCGGTCAACAGGCCAGCAGGCAGCACAAACCGTCTGGCATCCCGCAAAAGGGACTGTGGCGGTGTCCCGGCCTGTGCCCACGCTGCCAGGCCAATCGTCGGCAGGCCGACCGTGAGCAGAGTCAGCAGCGAATTGTGCCTGGGGGTGAACGGGAACAGCCGCAGATCGAGCGAGGTCAGCGCCGCGACGGTGATAACGGCAATCAGAATCACGGCATAAAGCACCCTTGCCAGAAACAGCCGCACAATGCCGCGCATCCCGTTCAGAATGCGCTGCCCTTCCAGAAAGGCTCTGGGCAGTGCCCCGAAGGAATCACTGACGAGGATAATATCGGCCACCCCTCGCGCTGCCCCGCTGCCGCTCTGGAGCGCGATTCCCACCTGGGCCTGTTTGAGCGCCAGCACATCGTTCACACCATCGCCGATCATGGCGACGTAGTGCCCCTGCTGCTGAAGTGCGCTGATAATCTGCGCCTTCTGGGCAGGGGAAACCCTGCCGAAAATGGAGGCGCGAGCGACCGCCGCTGAAAAATCGGCTTCATTCAGCGCGGCCAGTGCTTCCCCGGTTACGGTTTCGATCTCGCCGGGAAAGCCTGCCTGCCGTGCCAGTGACGCGACCGTATCGGGATGATCGCCGGAGATGAGTTTCAGCGCAATCCCGGCCTGCTGGAAATGTACGAGGGTCGCGCGCGCTTCCGGTCGCAGGGTGTCCCCCAGCGCGACCAGTCCGAACGGTTGCAGGACAGGCAGCAGACGAGGATAACCCGCTTCGTCATGCAGCATGTAGTCGTCGGGCGAATGTGCCAGCAGCAGCGCCCGCCAGCCGTTCGCCGCCCATTCTGCCAGCAGGTCGGCAGGCAGCACATCGGCCTCCGTCAGCGCAGGGGCGAGGGTGTCCGGTGCACCCAGCACATAAATCCCGCTGATATCAGAGCCAGCAAAACGCAGGGCGCTCCACTTACGGGCGGATGAGAAAGGGATTTCATCCGCTGTCGCGAGCGCATTCCCGGCAATACTGGCGATCAGCGCCTCGCTGGTGCGGTTGCGCGTGGCCGTGCTGCGGGCATAATCGCCCACAAGACGGCGCAAATTCTGTTCTGTGGTCTGGATGGGATGAAGCGCTTTCAGCGTAAGTTGATTGGTGGTGAGCGTCCCGGTCTTGTCCAGGCACAGCATGGTCACATTGCTCATGGACTCGACGGCGTTGGCCTGCTGCACCAGCGCGCCCTGACCGGCCATGCGCAGCGCACCCAGGGCGTAAGACGTGGCCGTCATCAGCAGCAGCCCGGCGGGAACCAGACCCGCAACGACCGCCGCCATCTGGGCGATCTGCGGTGCGGGAGTAAGTTCTGTGATAAAGGAGACCGTCAGCAGCGCCCACAGTCCGAGCGCGACGATCAGCAGCAGCCGAATCAGACGGTTCATGCTGTGCTGGAGGGGTGTGCGTGTCACACGGAACTGCCGGGCGGCAGCAGTGAGGCGGTTGGCGAAGCTGGCCTGCCCGACGCCGTGCGCTTCATAAATGCCGCTGCCCGCCACACAAAAGCTGCCGGAGAGCACTTCATCGCCTGCGCCTTTCAGCACCGGGTCGGATTCGCCTGTGAGCAGCGCCTCGTCCACTTCCAGCCGCCGCGCCTGTACAAGCAGGCCATCCACGATGATCTGGTCGCCGGGATGCAGGACGATCAGATCGCCCACCACAATTTCGGCGGGATCGACGGTGCGCGTCTGTCCCTCACGGATGACGCTGGCTTTTGGGCGCGTGAGCAGTGCGATGCGGTCAAGCTGGCGCTTGGCGCGGAACTCCTGCACCACGCCGACGATCACATTCAGGCTGACGATGCCCACGCTCACGGCGGCATCCCCGGCGAGTCCCAGCCACAGCAGCGCCAGCCCGATACCGAAGATCATCGTGTTGATAAAGGTGAAGACGTTTTGCAGCAGAATTTGCCTGTAGGTGCGCCCGGTCTGGATGCGAACGTTGTTGCCCTGCCCGCGCCGCCGCCGTTCGGCTGCTTCCTGTTCGCTCAGGCCGTTCAGCAGCGCCGCAGATGTCTCCGCCAGATCGAACGCCTTTTGGTCAGCCTCCACCCACCGACATCCTTACCCGACGTTCGTGTTGGATCGCATACTCACGATCAGTTGGCGTGCTTCTTCCAGGGAATTCGCCGCGTGAAAGCGGCCTCTGATGCGCGGATAAAGCTGTACGCCAATCTGAATCATCGCGCGTGCCAGCGGAGAGCCGTAGACCACGATCATCTTTCGATTGTGCGGCCCCTGGTCGAACAGGCGGACAATATTGCTGAAGGGTGTGCCTTTGGGGAAGGTGGCCTTACTGAGGTCGGCAATAACGTCATAGCGGATGTCGGCTAAGGCTTCGCCCCACTGATGCTCCTGCAGCGCAGCTTTACGAAAGTCTTCCCACGTCCACCCCTGCTGAAAGCAATAATGCACAATCTGCGGAACCGTTTCATCCCAGAAAAGATCAATTGCCATCGTCCCAACCATTACAATAGTGCGGAGCCGCTTTTACCGCTCAACCTCGGTGCGGCTCTTGCTTCTGTCTTCTCGAAAGAATAGACGATTTCCAGCGCAGATAACGCAAAAGAAAATCGTTTTAGGAACATTTTCTCAGCAGCGATTAACCCGTTGTCTTCATCCCGGCGGCGATACCGTTAATGGTGGCCTGTACCTCGCGCAGCACCCTGGGATACTGGGCACTCTGCGGGTCGAGATCGCGCAGTTCCCGCAGCAGCGCTACCTGAATAAAGTTCAGCGGATCAACATACGGGTTGCGCCGTTCGATGGAGCGCTTAATCACGGGCATCCGGTCGAGCAGTTCCTTCTGCCCGGTGATGTCGCAGATGTAACTGCAGGCGCGGCGGTGCTCGGCCTGAATCTGACCGAAGATCGAGTCGCGCAGTCCGTCATCCTGCACCAGATTGGCGTACAGCCGCGCGATGCCCATGTCGGCTTTGGCGAGGTCTAGCTGCACATTTTCGATCAACGCCTGGAAGAACGGCCATTCCCGGTACATGGTGCGCAGCAGGGTGAGTCCGTCCTCACGTTCAACGCACAGCGTCTCCATCGCATAGCCCACACCGTACCAGCTTGGGATAATGGCGCGGCTTTGCATCCAGCTAAACACCCAGGGAATGGCGCGGATCGCCCCGAAGCCGCCCGCGCCGCGCTTGGCCGGGCGAGAGCTGATGGGCATGGTCGCCAGTTCGGTGATGGGCGTGGCCTGCTGCCAGTAGCTCAGGAAGCCGGGCTGTTCATAGACGAGATCGCGATAGGCAACGCGACCATATTCGCTGAGTTCGTCCAGCGCCGCCGTCCATTCGGGTTGAATCGGAGTTTGCGCCTCGGCAATCTGCGGCTGACCGACCGCCAGCAGTACCGCGTTCATCAACTGGTTCAGGTGGCGTCGCGCGATGGCGCTGTTGCCATAGCGATAGGCGATGACCTCGCCCTGTTCGGTGATTTTGATCGAGCCGTGCAGCGTCCCCGGCGGCTGTGCCAGAATCGCGCGGTTGGTCGGCCCGCCGCCCCGCCCGATGCTGCCGCCGCGCCCGTGAAACAGTTCCAGCGCGACCCCCCGGCTGGAACACAGTTCGGCCAGTGTTTCCTGCGCTCGGTACAGATTCCAGTTGGAGGCGATGTAGCCGCCGTCCTTGTTGCTGTCCGAATAGCCGATCATAACCTGCTGATGGAGCAGACCACCGGGATTGGAATGCGCTTCTGCGCGGGCTTGCAGATGTGTTTTGTACTGCTCGTTGTCGAACAGGACGGTCATAATCTGTGGTGCGGCCACCAGATCATCGACCGTCTCGAACAGCGGCACGAGGTCGAGGTTATTGCCGACACCGACCTCACGTGCGAATAGCAACTGAGTCAGCACATCGCTGGCGTTCTGGCTCATGCTGGTGATGAAGGTGTCGATCACCTGTGGGCCATAAGTGCGGTGCGCCTTCGCGATCATGCGCCACATGCTGATGATGCGCCACGTATTGTCGTCGAATTTTTCCGGGCGTTCCTGCGGGAACAACGGCCTGCCGCTGCGGATTTCGCGCGTGAGGAGCGCCTGTTTTTCGACTTCGGGCAGCGCGGCATAGTCATCGCACAGGCCGTACCGTTTGAGGATGTCGGCCAGGGCAGCGCTTTGCAACCGGGCATCCTCGCGCACATCCAGCGGGAGCAGATGCAGCCCAAACAACTGCACTTTGCGCATCAGCCAGGCCAGCGAACCGCCCGCTGAGTAGGGGCTGCTGTTCTCGCTCAGGCGGGTGGCGACGGCCTGCAAATCTTCCAGCAGCGCCTCGCTGGTCTGGTAGAAATCGCTCTCCAGCCGCCGCTGGATGACCGTCATGATCTGACGGTAGATTTCGTTAGGATAGGCCGCCTTGTCTTCCGGCGTGATGTCGAATCTTTGCGTGTGCGCCTCGTTGATCTGCGCTTCGTCCACCCACTGCGTCAGGCGGTCACGCAGATATTCCACATCGCTGATGTAAACCTGCTTGGCGGCGCGTCGCAGCGTAAGCATGGTTTGCAGGGTGACTTCGGGCGTCACGTTCGGATTCCCGTCGCGGTCGCCCCCGATCCACGAGGCAAAGCGCAGAATCGGCGGCAGGTTTGACCAGTCCTCGCCGGGATAGCATTTCTCAAGCTCAGTCTGCAATTCCTCGTACAGCATGACGACCACCTCCATCACGACCGACGTGAGGAAGTACAGGCCAAAATCGACCTCATCGGCCACCTTCGCCTGCGCGGCGCGGGTGGGCTGAATCTGCCACAACTGCTCGATGCGCCGGGTGATGGCGGCGTGATAGTGCTTCTGTTCGCGCTGGAGCAGGGTTTTATCCTCCAGCAGTGCCATCATGTCGGCAATATCGCGCAGCTTAATCAGCACTTCCTTGCGCTTGGCCTCTGAAGGATGCGCCGTCATCACCAGCCGGACGCGCGTTTTTTTCAGCAGGGTGTGCATCTGGTCAGCGGTCATGCCGCTGTCACACAACCGCTGCACCGCCTCGCTGATCGTCTCGCTGACCGGGGTGTTGCTCTGTTCGCTCTCGCGTTCCCGGTCACGCAGGGCACGGATGCGCTGCTGATCTTCCGCGATGTTGATTAACTGAAAGTAATTGCTGAAAGCCTTAATCAGCGTGCGCTTCTGGTCGAGGGTGGTCTGGTCGATCAGCGCCGCCAGTTGCTCAGTGGAGTCGCCGCCGCGCCGGGCTTTGGCGCTGGCACGGACTTCTTCGACCAGTTGAAAGGCGGCTTCGCCCTGCTGTTCCCTGATGATGCCGCCGAGCAGATTGCCAAGCTGCCTAATATCCGCGCTGAGCGGGTTGTTTGCTTCTGTACCGTTGGTTGTGGACATACCGTGAGTCTCATCAAAAATAGGGGGATGATGGTTTACGCTGCACCATTATGCCCACTGGCGGACGTTTTTCAAAATAAAGTCCGTTGTTGCAGCAGGAAGTATTGATGAACCACACAGACGCAGAGGACACAGAGAGGCTTACAGAAACGTTTCTACTCATCACTCTCGACTCGGTACTCACGACTTCCTACAGAATCACCTGCAACTGAGGCGCTTCTGCTGCAAGCAAATTGAGGAACGCCCGTTGAATCGCACTGAACGGCCTGCGCCGATCCCACACCAGCATCAGCGGACGCTTGAGATCGGTTTCCATCAGCCGCAGCAAATGAAGTTCGCCGCGTTCGGCCTCGCGCTGGACGGCATAATCCGGCAGCACAGCCACGCCCATATTGTTCAGCAGCGCATACTTGATCGCGCCGGGGCTGTCCAGTTCGGCGCTGTTGCGCAGGCGAACGCCATAGGCGCTCAGGGTAGTTTCCAGCCAGCGGCGGGCGCGGCTGCTCGGCTGGCGGTTGATGAAGGGCTGCGCTGCCAGTTCCGCCGCTGAAATGCTCTCCCGTGCTGCCCAGGAATGCGCCGCCTGCACCACCACCGGATAGGCCACGTCCCGAAAGCGGATTTTCCCAAGCGCCTCCTGATCGAGTTCCAGCAGATCGCCTTCCAGAAAGCCCAGGTCATAACGCCCGTTCAGCACATCGCGCACCACTTCCGCCGTCAGCGCCGTTTGCAGCGAGACATTCACGTTCGGGTGCGTCTGCTGGAACTGCTGCAACCAGGGCGGCAGCAGATACACGCTTACGCCCGGCGTCGCCGCCACGCTCAGGCTGTGCTGCTGCGCCTGGTCGATCTGCATAATGGCGCGTTCGGCTTCGGCCAGCAGTTGCAGGATGCGCCCGGCGTAGTCGTAGAGCACATCCCCGGCGGGCGTGGGGCGGGCACCGCGCGAGGTACGTTCAAACAGCGGCGTTCCGAGCGCAGCTTCCAGGCTTTGGATATGCTGGCTCACGGCGGACTGTGCCATAAAAAGTTCCTGCGCAGCCTGATTAAAGCTGCCCCGATCATAGACCACCATGAACAGCTTGAGCTTGTGCAGCGTGAGCGATGAAGTCACGAATAGTATTCCTCTGAACTTACCCCATTTGTCGTTTGTAGGGGCGGGTTCAACACCCGCCGTCTAACTCCGTTATCAGTTTAACCGATAGCGCGTTATCACACACTGGGGACGACGCTGGAATGCCAGAATCGCTATCCTGTAAAGTAACGAACGTCATCAAAAACAGAGATGAAAATAATCATCGAAGGACTTATGCAGTTGAACCTTCGCCCTCACCCTAAATAGCGTTGTCCGGTACTCTAAAAGGAGTTATGAAAGTTCACAACGGCTCATTTGCCCTCGCCCTAAATCCCTCTGCAAGAGGCGCTCTCCCTCAGGGAGAGGAACTTAACACGCTTCCCTGGTCTTCTCCCCCTCTCCTACCGTCAGCGGTTGGGAGAGGGGGGCGGGGGGTGAGGGCGGAAAAGCGCCAACTCAATACCGGACAAGCCTTAAATCCCTCTGCAAGAGGTGACCTTACCCCAGTTTGGCGGACAGAAGAAATGTCCAATAAACTGAGAGTAAGGAGTGAAAGATGGGATACAAACAATACAGCGATGAATTCAAACGGGATGTGCTGGGGATGGTGGCGCAAGGGGGTCGCAGCGTGGCTCAGCTTGAGCGGGAACTAGACATCACGCCAGGACTGATCTACAAGTGGCAGCAGCGGTATCGGGTGAAGGGTGAG
>JANRLJ010000045.1:0-49572 GCA_033762735.1 bacterium
GATAGCCCGGAAACGGAAAGACAAGCGTCATCGCCACATGCAGCCCCAGCGCATACAGCCAGAAACCACGCAGGAAACTGTCCTGTCGCCGCTTCCACAATGACAGCAGCATGAAAGGCGTCATCACGATCAAGCCTTCAACCGCGACCAGCGTCCCAACATTGTTCGTCAACGCACTCCAGCGTGATTCAAGAAATGCGCCCAATCCATTGGCAAACAGAGTCGCAGGGCTGGCATCCGCCGGGTAGCTGAACAAATCGTTGTATTCGGTAAACCAGGCCGCCTGAAACCCACCGATGGGCAGCGGTGATCCAACCGCGTTCAGGTTGCGCACAAACCAGGGCAGCATGACCAGCACATAGCCTGTCAGCAACATCATAACAGCCCCAACACGCAGACCAATAAGCGGATTCCTGCGCACGTCCCACGGCCACAAAATGACTATTCCGCCCACCAGCAGCAGCAGGAGACCGTCCGCGCGCGCCAGATGCCCGAACCCGGCAGCAACACCTGCCAGCGCGAACCACAAGTACATGCGCTGGTGCTGCCTCATATGAAGCGCCTGAACGCCGAGTCCGATGAAGATCAGAGACAGCGCTCCCGCGATGGCATACGACGCAAAAGTATCACTTGCGCCCCAGAAGCGGGTGAAAAAGCCGCTGAACAGCGTGACCAATCCAGCCACCCAGGTATGACGGCGCGTTCCGCCGAGGCGATGCCCCAACCAGAAGCCGGATACCGTCGTTGCCGCCAGCATCAGCGCGAACGGCCATTGTGCGGCCGCATAATTCCCCGGTGCATTGAGCAGCCACATGCCCAGCGCTGCACTGAGCGAGGTCAGCGGCATCCAGTAGGTGTGCGAAGGGACAACCTCACCAGGCGCGAGGCTTTGCGGCGCATTGATATAGTTCCACAGATAAGCATCGGTCAAGCCCTGCCCGCTCACGAGCCGAGTGGCCGCGTTAAAGTGATAATAGGCGTCGGTATAGTTCGGCTGCGCCACCGTCCAGCGCGTGAGCACAAACGCAACGATCACCCCCAACAGCGCGAAGAGGAGGGTTTCGCGCCGGAAGATGAAATTTGGTTTTGTCAGAGAAGCGGTCGGCGTCACAGGGAAACCTTCGGTAGCGTGGTGAATAAAGGGATTCTGATGGGCTTCTTCAAGTGGGATTCTCGTTGAGGAAAATCACAGCCAGATCATCCTCATAATCCAACCGCCAGCCGGGTTCATCGCGCAGCACATCAGCCAACCCACTCTGCGCCTCAATCACCACCATCTCGATGCCGTCCTCGGCCAGCGTCTCCCGCCAGCCGCGCGCACCAACAGCAGTGTCGATATAGCGCAGCAGAAATTCATCCTTGTACAGGTCAGTGCGTCCATCGACATACACAGGCAAGTCAGGCAGCGCGAACATCAGATATCCGCCCCAGTTATAGCTGTTGAACATGCGCCCGGTCAGGTTTTCCTCGCGAATATGATCGGCGGCCGCAATCGGCAAAAAACGTGCCTGGGCAGGTTCGACCGTCTGCGATGTGAGTACAGACACCACCACCGCCAGCGCACCAATCAGAATCACCACCAGCAGCACCGCATTCAACTGTGCCTGCCGCCTGCTGACCCGGCGCACCGGACGCAGCACCCATCCCTGCTCCTGCAGCAGTGCATCCACATGCCGGGTGAAGACGGGCGTAGCGGCTACCGCAAACACCGAGATATTGCGCCCGGCCAGCAGCGCCATAAAAGCCGTGCCGCTCACCAGCACAAAATCTGTCCAGTCAAGTCTGCGCCGGCTTGCACCTACCGCACCCAGCAGCCCCAGCAGCAGGAAGATGAACGGCCAGGTCTGCCGCCCCTGAAAATTGGGCGAGTTCCATTCCTGAATATAATCGCGCAGTGCGCCGATGCTTAACGTCTCGAACGGCACCAGCAGCATCCGGAAGCCGTAGGGATTAATCACCAGCACCGCGACCGAAACCAGCGCGACCAGAATCAGCTTGCGGATGCCGCGCCACGAGACGACCTGCTCTCCACCCCGGTTGAACAGATTGCCGAGGACTTCACCAGCAATCACGCCTCCCATGAAGATGAAGCCAATGGAAAAACCGGCGTGAAGATTGCCCCATACCAGCATGATGGGTGGAATCAGCCACAGCCGATCCACCTTTTTCCATTTATAAAGCCAGAGCAGATACAGCACGACCGCGCTGAACAGAAACGACATCATCTGCGGGCGGGGCGACCAGAACACGGCAGCGGTGGTCGCGCCGAGAATCAGCGCAAAGGCACGCAGATAAACATGCCCGCTGCACATGGCATAGACGAACGCCATCCCCGCCGTCGCCAGCACCGCCGTATACAGCGCCAGCCCGACATCCCCCGCCAGCGACCATACGCCATACAGGATAATCTGCGATCCCCAACTGTGATTCGTCCAGGGTTCGCCCTGCTTCGTCCAGGAAAACGGATCGCGGTAGATCATCCCGTTATCGAGGGTGTATTCCCCACTGCGGATATGCCACCACGTGTCCGTATCCACTGGAACACGGGTTGCCATCGCGAACAACAGCGCAAACAGCGTGACGAACATCAACCGCTCAATGGTGAGGCGCTGCATCAAACATCCTTTAGCCGTTCCAGCCGAGCCGCAGATGAACACTGAATAAAGGGATAAAAATAAGCTGTGCGCATCTGCGGTTCGGTGAACAACACAGTATCCCTTCCACTGTAACCCGGTACATCTGGCACAAGCCTTAAGACTCCGTCAGGAGCGCCAGCAGATAGGGATCACCACTTGGGAAGATCACCTGTGGCAAAAACTGGAGTGGGTAGAGATAGCGCAAGAACTGCACGTAGCCCAGGTTATTGCCGCCGCTCAGGTTGATCGCCTCACGGTCGAATGCTGTCAGTGCTTCGACTTCCCCAAGCGCGGTCGTGTAGGCTTCGTTGTCACCCGCCTGCCTTGCTCGCTCTGCCTCAAACAGATGCAGCCAGATGCGTTCCTGTTCAACCGTCGTTAAGGACTCGATCTGTTCAGCCAGATCATCAAGTTCAGCTTCAGCAACAGGCTCCCCCGTCAGCAGCATTCCAATTGCATAGATTGATGTGCGCGGCAGATTGCGCCGATCAAGACTCTGCCACCAGCGTTCCAGCGCCTCCCGATCAACCGCAGCGCCGCCATGCCATGCGTCGGCCACAGCCAGGACAATTTCGCCTTCTGGCACAAGTTCCAGCCCATCAGCCATTTCCTGCGACAATGGAGTCCTGTCCCAGACGGGATACAGTCGGGTGTACCAACTCAGGCTTTCACCATAGAGCACACGCGCCCGTTCTTCCTGATTAGTCGCTTCCAGATAACGTGCTAACCCGAACTTGAACTGCCATGCAAGGGGGGCATTTTCGACGGCGCGTTCCATCGCGGCAATCGCCCCCTGCTGGTCGTTCGCCTGCCAGCGCAGCGCGGCGAGATTTACCCATCCGGTATCACTTTGCGGTTCGAGTTCCACGAAGCGTTCATAAGCGGCAATCGCTTCGTCGGTGTAGTCCGGCTCTGCCAGGCTGGCAACGCCGTACAGATAGCCCTGCTGCCAGTGATAAACGGACATGGCAGGATCAGCCTCAATCACGGGTTGTAGCGCCAGCGCCGCGCCCGCATAGTCAGCTTCAACAATACGGTTCAGACCGTCAATATAGCGCGAGTAAATCAACCCGCTCCAGATGCCCGTGACCAGCAGCGCAACGGGCAGCGCCACCATGCCGACCGGGTGCCCGATCTGCCGCCAGCGCGAAGCCAGCGGTACAGGCTGCACTGGTGCCGCTGACATCACCAGAATGAACACCCCCATCAGCGCAATCGTCGGCATCATCCACGTTGTATCCGTCAGGTGATGAACGCCGAAGCCGACCGCCGCCGCGATCCCACCCAGAACAGGCGCGACATCACTGCGCTCGGCCTGAATCCAGTTGCGCAGCATGGCGCGGCTGAGCAAAAAGACCGTCACGGCGGCTGCGACCAGCCCCAGCAGCCCCAGTTCAGCCGCGAGATGCAGCACGGCATTGTGGGCATGGCTGTGCGGGAGCTGCGGCGGCATGGATTCCAGCCGTTCCATTCCCTGCCCGAAGGTATAAAGACCATGTCCCGTGAGCGGCGCTTCGGTGAACAATTCCCACGCAGACTGATAAATGGCAAAACGCAGATTCACCGACCGTCCGGGTGCATTCAACGACTGAATCAGCAAGGCAGCCACCGCCAGCACCACCACCAGCGCAGCCACTACGCTCCCGCCAAGAATTGTCTGTTGAAGGCGACCCCGCCGCGCCCACCAGACAGCCAGATTTCGACCGGAAAGAAGGCCGCTGCGCTGCAAAACCAGCCCAACCAGGGCAACCAGGGACGCGCCAGCGCCAATCCAGGCACCGCGCGAGAAGGTAAAAAACAGCAGCAGGCCGACCAGCAGCGCATAAATACTCATCAGTACGCGCTCAATCGGATTACGGGGGTAGACTGCCCGCGCAATCGTGACTGGCAGCACCATCACTAGAAACGTGCCCAAAAAGTTCGGATTACCCAGTGCCCCACCCGGACGCGGAAAGCGCAGAGTCGCCAGATCAAACGGCAGCAGCGACACCTGCCAGTACGCCAGCAGCACCATCACAATACCGACGAACAGCAGTGCATCCATCAGCAGAACGCGCCGCAAGGCACGGTTTGCCACCAGATCATTCAGCACATACCACACCGCCAGATACAGCCCGACGAACCACAGGCCAATCATGATACGCCGCCACGCCTCGAGGTTGACCAGCAGCCCTGCCCCAAATGCCAGCGCCCACAGCACGAGCACAGCATCAAGTGGTGTCTGATTCCACTGCCAGCCGCCTCGCCAGCGCAGAAACAGCCACAGGCCACTAAGAAACGCCATCAGGCCAAGCGAGAACATCTTGCTGCCTGGGTACACAATACCGCTGTAAGTCGCGCCCCAGCTTACGATATAGACAAACAGCAGGAACAGCAGCCCCCGCCACAGATAGCCCAGAAGTCGCATTCGCACCCCATCTTGTGGAAGACGTTGTTGACCGAATAGAGGCAGGGTTAAAACCTGTCCTTTAGAAATATCGCACTAAAAACGGTACGAGTTCTATAAGATTTAGCATCAGGGGTGAGCGTGAAAAATACAGTCCCGCGCTACACGCCGCTCATCCGCAGCACCTTCCCTACCGTGCGAATCATGATGTTCAGGTCAAGCAGCAGCGATTGATGCCGAATATAGTACAGGTCATATTCCAGCTTGACGAGCGCATCCTCATCGGTCGAGCCATAGCTGTAGCGCACCTGTGCCCAGCCGGTCAGGCCAGGACGCACCACCAGCCGCGTCCGGTAAAACGGAATTTTCTCGGTCAGGCGGGCGACATGCTCAGGGCGTTCCGGGCGCGGGCCCACAATGCTCATCTCACCACGCAGAATATTGATGACCTGCGGCAGTTCATCCAGGCGGGTTTTGCGCATAAACCGCCCGATTCGCGTCACACGAGGATCACCCGATTTGCTGAACACCGCCCCGGTTTGCGCTTCGGCGTTCTGCACCATCGTCCGAAACTTGATAATGTCGAACTCACGCCCATTGATCCCCAGCCGCTTCTGACGATAAAAGACGCTGCCGGGCGAATCCAGCTTAATGACCAGCGCCAGCAGCGGCAGCAGCAGCACAAAAACCACCATCCCCACAATTGCGATGCCCTTGTTCAGAATCCAGTCCAGCACCGGGTACAGATTGAACAGCGTGTTCCCGTCGATGGGCAGCACCAGCGCCCAGTTCGTGTTGACGTGCTCCACCGGAACGCGCCCGGTCAGCCGTTCATACAGCAGCGGCATGGGGGTCAGCACCACGCCGCGTTCATAGGCCTGCATCAGCCCTTTGAAGATGTCGTTGGTCATATCCGGCACGGACATAAAGATGATCTCGGTGATACGGTCGCGCAGGACAAAATTCATCAGGTCGCTTCCCGTGCCGATGACGGGGATGTCACAGATCAATCGTCCTACGTCGTCTATCCCGCCGATGATGCCGCGCACATCATACGCCCGCTGTCCGTGCTGGCGAATGGCGTCCATGATCGACTCCACACCCCACCCTGTACCCACGATCAGCACCCGGCGCGGTTCACTGGCCCAACCGACCAGCGCCGGATTGAGCAATCGCCACAAAGCAATGAGTACGAATGAGGACACCCCATAGTAGAGGATGAACAGGCGTGGCAGGGCATCTCGCGGGGAGAAGAAAAACACCAGCAGATACACCACCAGCAATTGCAGCGTAATCAGCCCCAACCGCTGGAGCGACGTGGCGCGGTTGGCCGCCACCGCCAGCTCGTAAAAATCGTTGGCGCTCGCCAGCAGCAGCCACAGTCCGAGCAGTACCGGGAACCAGTAAAGCTGTGGCAGGATAAATTCGGTGTTGAAGGGTTCGTCGGCAACCTGTGACCACAGATACAGCGAGAAAAAGATCGACACGACAACCGCCATCGCGTCGCCCGTCATCAGCAGCAAACGCCGTTCAGAGATGCGCAGTTGCAGGCGTTGACGATGAGGCGTAGGGGAAAACAGCATCGTATTCGCTCCCGCTGCGGACTGTGTCAGGGACGGACGGAAGTGGTTGGGGTATAACGATAGAGCGCCACGCTGCCGAAGGTGTCTACCAGGTCGAGCAGGTCGGTGCACTCCGTCTTCCCCAGCCGATTCTCGCGTGGGCCGACGATCACATAGCTCACCCGATAACTGCCGTAGCGTGCCCCACTGCCATTGAGCAGAGCATCACAGGTTTCTGTCTCCTGCATTCTGTACCACGCTTCCACCTCGCGGCGTTTTTCAGCCGCGTTCAATGTCAGGGTAGGATGCCCATAAACGACATGCGCACCCGTCCGAGAGGGCACCCAAAGCGAGGTAGACGGCGCAGCCAGCACCACATCTTCCGGTTCAACGCGATCTTTCAGCCAGTCAAAAACGCCCACATAGTCACGCTCCAGAAGAAGGCTGGAAGTGCTGCGCGAGTCGAAGGCGGCAAAGGACTGTACAGGAAGCGCCAGCACGAACAGATGAGTCGCGGCCATCACCGGCACGAGCGCGACCAGCACACGGTAGCGCCAGCGGCGGCTCAGGCGGCTGAACCAGAAATCCTCAATGGCGCGGGTGGCGAAGTAGGCAATCGGAATCATCAGCCCCACCACGAAGCGCTGCTGTAACCCGGTCGGCAGGTAAATCAGCAGCAGCGCCATCCCCAGCCATACCAGCATGAACTGGTCGCCGTAGGGTTCAAAGCGCCGCACACCGCGCAGAATGCCCGGCAGCGCTATCAGCAGTGGCAGCCCGAAACTCAACACAAACACCAGCGGATTGGCAGCGGCGCTAAAATTCTCCTGCCGCATCAGCGCTGAAATCAGCGGATTGTAGTAAAGCAGCGCCAGATAATAGACCACCAGCGGCAGCGCAGGCACCACAAACCACAGCAGCCAGCGCCATTCACGTTCGCCGAAGTGCTTCTGTTGAGCACTGTAGAAAATCAGATAAACCAGAAACGCCACCGCGAACATCAGCAGCGCCAGTGGGTAGACGAAGGCCAGCGTCACACTGAGCAGAAACAGCATCCCACCGCCGTTCTGCGTCGTGGGCATTTCGTGCATCCCCGGTTTAAAGGCATTAATCACAACGCTGGATGCCAAAGCGAGGCAGGCAATCCCCAGCGGATAATGAACATTCACCAGTGAACTGTAAAAGGGAAAGGCTTCCGGCATCGAGAGATCGAGGAAGCGCAGATTGCCCGACACCACGCCCAGCAGCCAGCCGAACCCCGAACCAAGCGCTGCAATGATGAAGAAGATGCGTCGAGTTCGCAGCCGCATCCAGATCGCCGCCGCCAGTTGATAGAGCGCCATGTACATGAAGATGGACGCCGCTGCCCGCGCAATATGAAACATCAGCACCGGCGGCAGCGCGGTCAGGCGTGACGCTTGACCGATGAGGGCGTAAATGGCATTAAAGAAGGTTCCCCGGTGTGGCTCTGCCGTGTGCAGAAAGCGCGTCAGCAGTTGCCCTTCCGCCCCCTGGAACGCCTCTGAGATGTACACTGCACCGTCCTGATAGTCATGCAGGACGCCCATAAAGCGCCAGGGGGTATCCGCGATGCCGACCACCGCCCACAGAAACGGCGCAAACGCGATAATCAGCAGCAGTGCACTTACAACGATGACCCAGCGCCATTCCGACGGCGCGACATGCCCGGTGAATCCTGATGTCATGCAGCAAACAATCCCGTTGATTCGTGCGTCAATTAGGCGTCCGGCACAATCTGCACTAGAATTACAGAAGACAGGATGCGATGGATGCGTTCACACGCGCTGTCGGCACTGTTCTTAGCTAGTGGCTCAAGTTGATTGTACAGCACACCTCATCATTGTACATGCTTTAGGATTCGCCGATGAACCAGGCAGAAGCCCTGTATCACCTGCAACAGATCGACCTTCAAATCCTGCGCGCCCGAAAGCGTCTGGAGGAAATCACCGCCCTGCTGGGGGACAATCAGGTCGTCCTCGCCGCACAGAACACGCGGGCAGCCGCGGAAAAGAAACTCAGCCCGATCCGCACTCAGTTACGCAACCTCGAACTCGAAGCGCAAAGCACAATGCAGAAAGCGGGCGCTACCGAAGAACGCCTCTACAGCGGGAGCGTGAAGAATCCCAAAGAGATGCAGGAAATGCAGGTCGAGATCGACTCGCTGAAGCGACGCCATCAGGAACTCGAAAATCGCACACTGGAGATGATGGTCTCTCTGGAAGAAGCCGAAGCCGCCTTTGACGACGCACAAACCGCGCTCAATCAGGTCGAGGCTGAATGGCGGGCGCAGAACAAGGCACTGGTGGACGAGCAGGAACGCCTGCAAACCCAGATTCAGGAGGCACAGGCCAAACGCAAAACCGCCCTGATAAATGTTAAGCCCGAAAGCCTTAAAACCTACGATACGATGAAAGGGAAAAAGGCCAATCAGCCCGTTGCCCTGCTGCAAGGCCGAAGCTGTGCAGCCTGTGGGATCGAGCAAACACTGGCGATTGAAACGGAAGTCCGGCGCGGGCAGTCCTTGGCGACGTGCCTCAACTGTGGGCGTATTCTGGCGGCAATAGGATAATCTTCGGAGAGAGTGGTGATGGTCGATATTCGCCTGAATTTACAGTTCAGCCCCGAAAACTTCGCGCTTGGTGTCGCGGCAGGATGGGCCTCCGCCTATGCCGTCTACCGCGCAAGGCATGTGCTCGGCAGCGCCCGCTCCGCGCTTACGCAGCAGGCGGCCAGCGCCCAGAACTTCGCCACGCGCACCGCCGACAGCCGCTATATCGAGGATTTGCTCAAGACCTGCGAGAGCCATCACCTGGCCGGGAAAGCGATTAAGCTGTCGCAAATTCTGGTCGAGCCGCGTTTTATCCCCGCGCCGCCGCTGGCCGCGCCGCATGATGAAGGCGAACTGCCCAGCGTGTTCCGTGTCGTGCCGCATGTGCCGGATTTCCCCTGGCTGCAAGCCGCCTATAACATCGAAACACTGTCCATCGAAGAACTGGGGAACGGAGCACGGGCAATCGCGCTGTTAGGCCAACCCGGCAGCGGACGCACCACCGCTTTACAGGCAATTGCGCTGTGGAGCCTGGGGCGTGTTGAATTCAAGCCTCCGCTGGACAAGGTGCAAGAACGCCTGGCGCAGGAAGAAGAAGAACTCTCCAACGAAGACCGTGGGAAACGCCTCAAGGAACGCCTGAAAATGGAAGAAATGGCGATGCAATCGCTGGCGAAAAGCCGGGGCGGAGAAAGCGAAGGCGGCAAGGAAACGGGGATTCCGGTCTTCCGCCAACTGACACCGGTCTATGCCCATCTCTCCAACATCAGCGTGAGCACCAGTGAATTCGGGCGGCAGATTGACCCGGCAGAGCCGCTGGTGCGGGCAGTGCAGCATCACGTCAGCGGCGCGACCGCCAAAACGATTCCTCGCAAGCTCTATGAGCGGCTGAATGAAGGCAAGGTGCTGCTGCTGCTGGACGGCTTCGACGAAGTCCCCGTCAGCGAACAGGCAGAAAAACTCGCTTGGCTGCGGGCGTTTATGGCCGAGTACAGCAGCAATTTCGTGATCGTCACGGCTGCACCGAATGGCTACGGCGGTCTGCCGCGAAGCGGTTTTGCGCCCGTGTTCGTGCGTCCCTGGAGTGATGTGCAGGCCGAAACCGCCGTCGCCAACTGGACGGAACACTGGGGGCAGATCAGTGGTCGCAGGCGCGGCGGGGCACGTCCACCGCTGGAAGCCGTTTCCGCCGCCCGAAGCAGCAACCGTGCCCTGTCCCCTTTTGAGATGACGCTCAAACTGTGGGGCATCTTTGAAGATGCAGCGCAGACCGACACCGAAAGCTGGATGCGCGGGGTGCTGGTGCGCTACCTGCCGGGCAACCAGCCCATTGGCGTAATTCTGCCACAGCTTGCCCGCATGGCCGCCCTCCAGCTTGATGAAGGCTTTATCACTCCCGCGCGGCTGGAACAGACGTTAAGCGGGCAGCCGATCATCTCCGGGTCGGATAGCGCCGAGGAGGAAGATCATTTCGACGATCACGCGGAAACCTTCGAGGAGGACGAGCCGAATCCGTTCGAGCGTGACTCCGATGAGGATTTAGAAGCGCTGTTCGGCGAAGACAGTGGAAGAAAGAAAAAGGCACAGACGAAAACAGCGGCAAAATCTACGCCCAGGCCCACACAGGCAGGCAGAACGCAAAAAAGCGAGAAGCCAGCCAAAACACAGGCCAGCGCATCACAGCACAACGCCCTGCTGAACGCGCTGCGCAAAAGCGGCCTGCTCCTCCTTGACCGCGAAGGCCGCTACACCTTCCGGCATCCGCTGTTTGCGGGCTATCTCGCCAGCCTGTACTTTAAGGAACTCGCCCCCGATCAGCAGATGGAAAAAGCTGTACTGCCTTCATGGCGGGAAGCTCTCATCTTTGCAGCGCAGCATACGCCCCTCGACTCGATTGTGCGCTCCCGCCTGACATCTACCAGCGACGTGCTGAACCATCAGGTATTGGAGATGGCGGGCTGGCTGGCCTACAGCGGACAGAAAACAGCCTGGCGCGGGGATTTGCTCAAACTGTTGGGTAATCTGTTCGTCGCACCGAACCAATACCTTCCCCTGCGGGAACGCATTGCGGCGGCGCTGGTGGGTACGCGGGACAAAAGCGCGGCGACCATCTTCAAGCGCTCCCTGAATCACCCGGATAATAATGTGCGCCGCCTGGCCTGCCTGGGATTAGGAGCGCTGCGCGACGAAAGCAGCATTCAGGAGTTGGCCGCACTGCTCTCGGACAAATCAACCGAAGTGCAGCTTGCGGCGGGGCTGGCGCTCGGCGCGGTTGGTACGCAGGCCGCGCTCGAAGAAATGGTCGAAGGCCTGACGGAAGGCAATGAGCAGCTTCGTCAGGCAATTGCGGAGAGTTTCGCGGCCATCCCCGACGAAGGCTATCCGGTTCTGTACGATGCGATCAACCATGAAGAAATGATGCTGCGCCGCGCGGCAGTCTTCGGGCTGCGCCGTGTGAACACCTCATGGGCGGTGCTGGTGCTTTACCGAACCGCGATGGAAGACGAGCAGTGGTATGTGCGCTCGGCGGCGGAACAGGCCTTCTATGACATGCAGTATGGCAGCACGGCCAGCGGCGTCCGCCCCTATCCAGCGGTTGAATCGATCCCCTGGCTGCGTGAGTGGATCGCGATGCAGGGTGAGGAAATCGTCAGGGAAGTCGAAAAGCCGGAAGACCTGCTGCTGATGGCGCTGGCCGACGGCGACCCTCAGTTGCAAAGTCTATCGGTGGCAAATATCGGCCAGCTTGGGATTGCCACGCACGTCAGCGAACTCTATATGGCGCTGCGGCACCAGGATCAGGCAGTGCGTGACGCGGCTTACCAGGCGCTTGGTGAATTGCAGTTGCAGATCGGGCAGCCGTTGCCTTCACCCAGTTAGAAAGCGGTCAGGCCTCTTCGCACAGCGTTATACCGTCAAAGGTGGTGTGGAAGATGTATTCGTCTTCCCCCACCGCCAGCACAATGCGATACCCATCCGTGCGAATGTCGGTGTAGGACTGGCCGGGCTGTGGACAGCCGAGGCTGCTGTCTTCCCAGGTTTGCGGCTGCACATCGCGCACAATAATCGCTTCGGGCGAGACGTTTAAATCCTGCTCCAGCCGTCGCCGCGCCAGCGTCACCAGTTCCGCCGCGACCGGATCAACCCGCAGCAGCACATCCGGCGGCGCTTCCAGCAGGGTTGTCGCCACACACAGGCGCACGCGCTGCTGATCGGTGTGGTATTCATAGACCGCTTCGCCCACCTGTGCCAGCACTCGATAACCCGGAATTTCCCCATCCAGTGGGTTACGACTGGCACAGTCGAGCAGCGAACTGCGCCACTGAACCGCTTCGACCAGTCCGATGCTGATGGCTTCGGGACTCGTTCCCAGCCGCGCCGCCAAATCCGCCCGTACCAGCGCAATCATCTCCGCCTGCATTGCGGAGTCATTCTGCTCACGCGGGTCAGACGTTGGCAGCGGCGTTTCGGTAGGTGGTGCCGGGGTAGCGGTTGGCGTTACTGGAAGGGGCGTGAAGGTTGCCGTGGGGGGAAGCAAAACACGAGTGGGCAGCGGTGTTTCTGCACCACTCGTTGGGGTACAGGCGGCCATGATGCCTGCGATCAGGCAACAGGTAAAGAAGGTCGTAAAACGAAGAAATCGCTCAACCTTCGACCGAACCGAACTTGGCTTCGACATCAGCAGTGGTAATGCCCTCAATGGTGACAATCTTCTCGCTCTTGTCGCTGCCCGCCACGATCTCGATCTTTTCCTTAGGGACGCCAAGCTGTTCCGACAGAAAGGCCACCAGTTCCTCGTTCGCCGCAGGATCACCCGCCGTTGACGCTTTGAGGCGCACCTTCAGGACACCATCATCCTGAAGTCCCGCGACTTCGGTATTGGTGGCGCGTGTGATAACGCGAACGCCAACGGCAGCCCCGCCCTTGGCATCGGTAAATTCAAATTTGCGCCCGGTAGACATATTTTCCTCTCATGCGTAAGCGCCTTGCGGCGACACGTACCCTGAATGTCGATCTTAACTGAACATCATGGTAACATGGGGTTCTCTACAGGACAAGCGACCTACCCTTTAGAAAACCGCCACCACAAGCTGAATCAGGATTTGGATGACAATCAGCACGATCATCGGGCTGAAATCGAGACCCATCCCCGGTGCGAACTGCTGGCGCATGACATCCCGAACCGGCTGCAATACAGGTTCCGTGATGTCGAAGAGGAACTTCACCAGCGGGTTGTAAGGGTCCACGGGGAAGAAGCTCATAATCGCGCGGGCGATAATCAGAAAACTGTACAACTGCAAAATCCAAACCAGAAGACTGCCGATACTGGTCATGTTGTCCTATGCTCCATCCTTCATTCGTCGAATACGTCATGGTTCAACAGGGCGCTCACCAAAAATCGCGCGGCCTATCCGCAACATCGTCGCCCCTTCTTCAATCGCGACCGGGTAATCATCCGTCATCCCCATGCTCAGTTCCGGCAGGGGGACATTCAACGTCTGCCGGAGGGTTTCACGCAGGGCAGACAGCGATGCAAATACCGGGCGCGCCTGCTCCATCTCGTCCACAATGGGTGCCATCGTCATCAAGCCCTGCACATGCAGCCCCGGCAGTGCGACAAGCCGCTGCATATCCTGCATTACCTGTTCGCGCACGGCGGGCTGCCCTTCCCAGCCGACGGCTTCCAGCCCGCCTTTGGTTTCCTCGCCAGAGACGTTCACCTGGACGAGCACGTCCAGCGTCGTGCCCTGTTCGACCGCCAGCCGCGAGAGCCGTTCAGCCAGTGCAACGCTGTCTACGGAATGCACCCACTGGAACAGGCCGGGAATGGCCTTGGCTTTGCGGCTCTGAATATGGCCGATCATGTGCCAGCTCACCGGTGAAGCCACAGCCGGAATCTTGATTTGTGATTCCTCTACGCGATTTTCGCCAAAATGTTGCACGCCTGCTGCTGCCGCTGCTTCCACATCTGTAACAGGGCGGGTTTTGCTCACAGCAACCAGCCGGACTCCCGCCGGGTCACGATGAACACGGGAACAGGCCGCCTCAATCGCTGCCTGAACGCGCAGCACATTCTCATGGATTGTCATGACAGACTCAACACCACACCAAAGCGCCCGGTACGGCCTTTTTCCGCCCGGTGCGAAAAGAATTCATCCGTGTGACTCGCGGTGCAGATGCCCGCAACTTCAATCTGCTCTACCCCGGCACGCTGCAAGTCAAGCTGATTGCCCGCCCACAGATCGAAATAGGCGGTTCCGTCAGCAGGATCGCGGCGAATGAGGCCTTCGACAGTGCCGAAGTGCTGCTGCACCGCCTCAACGACTTCCTCACCGACCTGATACCGTTCCGGCCCAATGGAGGGACCAATCCCGGCGATGATGTCTCGCGGCTTACATCCATAAGCCCGCACCATCGTGCGCAGTGCGCTCACACCTGCGCCCAGTACCGTGCCGCGCCAGCCTGCATGAGCAATGCCGATCACACCGCGCACCGGATCGTACAGCAGAATTGGTGTGCAGTCGGCATAACGCATCACCAGTGGTACATCGGGTTTATCCGTCACCATTCCGTCAGCAAGCGCCACCCACCGCCGCCCACGCACCGGCCCATCAACGATGACGGTATCAGCGCTGTGTACCTGCCAGACCGTACAGGCCCTGGCGGGGTTGACCTTAAGCGCCTCATACATCAAGGTATGATTGTGGCGTACACTGGCGGCTGTATCGCCGACATTGCCCCCGGTATTGAGTGATGCCCAGGGCGCCGGACTTACACCTCCCTGCCGGGTGAACACGCCATGCCTGACCCCGTCAAACATTTCGAATTGATAAAGGCTCAATCCGTTACAATTTAAACGACGCACGACAAATGCTTTCTTTCTGCTCTATCAATGGATTGCGTTAGAAAACTGTGACAGTACGCATCAAACCTTGTGCTACAATTAATAATATCAAGGTAAGCGATTACTTGCAGAGCATAGTACTATAGTTGTATACTGCCAATACGTAACAGCATTGTCAATGCCCACGACCGAGTTTCAATCTGTTTGATGGTTTGATGTACCCGAAATCTTGCGGAAGGAGAAATCGGCAGATATTGTCCCTCACGGCAATTTAGCCGCTATGTATGAATACCCGCGAGCCAAGTACCCCCATTCGAGTTTTAATTGTTGACGATCACCCGCTTATCCGTGACGGTCTGGAAAGAGCGTTCGGCATGGAAAGGGATATTCGCGTCGTCGGCTTTGGTGAGGATGGCGAACAAGCGCTCGTTAAAGCTCGTGAACTGCTTCCTGATGTGGTCGTGCTTGATGTAAATCTGCCACACATGAACGGAATGCAGGTTGCCCGCCAGCTTAAAACTGAACGCAGCGATATCGCCATTGTCATCCTGACCGCCTATCATGACACCCAGCAGATTATCTATGCCATGCGGGCTGGCGCTTCGGCCTACTGTGCCAAGGGGATTAATCCGCTCGATCTGGTCGATATTATCCGTGACGCCGCCGCCGGGCTGTACGTCGTGGGCGAAGAACGCATGGATCGGCATAAGCTGGACGAATGGATTCTGACCAATATCGAGGGCATGGGTGGTGCCTACGCGCTCGACCCTGATGAACATCTGATTCCGCTTAGCCCCCGCGAAACCGAGATTCTGCAATCGGTCACACGCGGCCTCAGTAATAAGGAAATCGCCAAGCAGCTTGGGATCAGCCAGCAGACAGTCAAGAACCACATGACATCCATCCTTCGCAAGCTGAACGTAGAGGATCGTACACAGGCAGCGATGACGGCGGTGCGTCATGGTTGGGTTCGGCTCAGTGATTGACGGAAGAACAACAATAGCGCTTTAGTGGAGTTGAACACAGCCTCATGGACAGAGATATAGACGCAAAATCAGAATTGGTGGAGACTCTGAGCAGCGAGATGACCACCATCAAGCGCAAGCTGACCGAAATCAAGGCGCAGATCGACCAGACGCAGATCATGGTCGACCGCGAACAGCAGCGCAATTCCGATATCGCGACCGACATCGAAAATATCAAGAATAATCTGGATACCGTCCCGCGTGAAGACATCCGCGACAAGTATAATGAAGCGCTGGACGCCCGTTTCCGTCTGGCAACAATGCGTGGTCAGTTAGAGAAATTCCAGTCCCACGCAACCCAGCTTGAAGGCCAGCAGACTATCCTGGGGCAAATTCTGGGGCGGCTGCAGGGCGTTTCCAGCCTGGATGCTGACCTGGACGAGGACAGTAACGGTGTGGGGCCTTCATCTTTAAATGTCGTGCGTATCGTGCAGGCGCAGGAAGAAGAACGCCAGCGCCTCGCCCGTCAGATGCACGATGGCCCTGCCCAGTCCCTTACCAATTTCATCCTTCAGGCGGAAATCTGCCAGCGGCTTTTCGACCGCAATCCCGACCGCGCCGCCGAAGAACTCAGCAATCTGAAAACCGCCGCCAGCGTCACCTTCCAGAAGGTGCGCGACTTCATCTTCGATCTGCGCCCGATGATGCTGGACGACCTCGGCGTGGTGCCAACCGTGCGCCGCTATGTGGACTCCTTCCGTGAAAAGAACGACATCGCAACGGAGTTTGAGTTCATCGGTGAGGAACGCCGTCTTGAATCCCACCGCGAGGTGATGGTCTTCCGCACGATTCAGGAATTGATGGGGCACGCGCGCGACTACGCAACCGCGTCACAGTTAAAAATCAAACTGGATATGGCAAGCAGCACGGTTCGCATTGCCGTACAGGACAATGGACGTGCCTTCGACGCCGAAGCCATCTTCAGCAGCGAAGACACCCATCTGGATGGTCGCGGTCAGGGCTTGCTCACCATGAAGGAAAAGTTTGATCTGGTCAGCGGTTCGATCTCCGTGCTCAGTTCCGAAAACGACGGCACTCTGGTGCGAGTAGAGTTACCCGCAGGTCAGTAAACGTATCTGCGTGTGCCCCACATGTGCGGCACACACTTGCTAGGACATTTGGGGCGTTTGACAATCTTCAACGGTCGCATACACTAATCTGTTGTACGATGAATGGAAATTTTGTGCGCACTTGAAGATTAGGCCGTGTTGACATGTACACTGATGTGCTTCGCCATTTTGATTACAAATGTCAACACTATCTAGACAATCCGCTTTTTTGAGGCGAGAGGCGCATCACTACCATCTAACTCTGGAGGGCTTTTATGCAGCGTCAGCTACGATTATTGCTCATCGTCGCCTTTCTCCTCGTGATAGGCGCGCTCATCGTGGTCTTTGTGATTTTGCCGGGGCAGGATGACGGGAATAACACTGCCCAGCAGGCACAGTCTACCGCCCGCCCCGACAGCACCCGTGAAGTCGCTGCGCCGATTGTGCAGCAGGCGACGCAGATTCCGCAGGTCGAAATTGTCGTCGCCGTGCAGAACCTTTCTCGCGGGGCACTCATTCCGCCGGATGCGGTGGCATTGTTCCCCTGGCCTGAAACATCACTGCCGACCAACGCCCTCACCAGCACGGAAGATGTGATCGGCAAACGTGCCCGTACCGATATTTACGTCGAACAGCCCATTCTGGCGTCGATGGTCGTGGATGATCTGTCTGAACTGGCAGATGTCGGTTCTGATCTCGCGGCCAGCATTCCGCCGGGTCTGGTAGCTGTCGCGGTCCCGATTGACCGTCTGACGAGCGTCGCATACGGTGTGCAGCGCGGCGACCGGGTGGACATCATCATCTCGGCACTGTTCGTCGATGTTGACGAGGAATTCCAGTCCATCCTTCCCAATGACACCTCGCTGATTGTCCTGACGACAGATGACAACGGCAATCTTGTGCTGACCGCGAGTGAGCCGGTACAGGGTCGCTTTGAAGCACTGTCGCTTGCCGGTGTGGATCAGGTGTTGCCGATTGTGGTGGGGCCGCAGGAAGACCCACGCCCGCGTCTTGCCACGCAGCGCACCATTCAGGACGCACTGGTGATGGGACTGGGTGATTTCCCGGCTGATGGCCGTCTCTACGGCCTTGACCCGACCCCAACCCCGCTTGGCACTACTCCTGTGCCTGCCGCTGCCAATCAGCAGGCGACCGCTGTCGCAACCGTGCCACCGCCCCGCCCTGATATTGCGACCCTGGCCGTGACACCGCAGGACGCGGTCATCCTCACGTACCTGATCGAATCACGTATTCCCATTACCTTCGCGCTGCGTTCTGCTGCCGATACCTCGCAGACGCCCACCGTCCCGGTGACGCTCGACTTTGTCCTGTCAACCTATGGTATCCAGATTCCCGACAAGCTGACGTATTCGCTGCAACCGGCCATTCGCAGCATCCGCCAACTGGTCGCTGGTCAGCAAATTACGTTGGAATCCCCCTGAGCGAAAGTGACTGACGATGAGTGGCAGAGGACCGACACCACAACCCGATAACAAGGGACAGATTACCATCATCCTGGTCGATGATATTCCCGAAACACGCGAGAACATCAAGAAGCTGCTGGCGTTTGAGCCGGACTTCAAGGTGATCGGCGTGGCGGGGACAGGCCGTGAAGGTGTTGAGCTGGCGAAGGAATATCAGCCCGACATCATCATCATGGACATCAATATGCCCGACATGGACGGCCTGCAGGCGACCAGCCACATCAAGAAAAGTGTGCCGGCCTCTGCCGTCATCATTATGTCGGTGCAGAATGACCCTGACTATATGCGACGGGCGATGCTGGCCGGGGCGCGCGACTTCCTGACCAAGCCCATCAATATGGATGAGCTGTACAACACCATCCGCACAGTGTACAAAAGCACCGAGGAACAGCGCCGTCTGGCTGCTGCCATGCAGAGTACGCCATCCATGCTCGCCCCGGTGGCGTCGGTGGGTGAAGGGGAACACGCCGGGCACATCATCGCCGTTTACAGCCCCCAGGGTGGCGCCGGCACAACCATGCTTGCGACCAATCTCGCTGCCGGGCTGATGAAGGAAGGCATCAAAGTGCTGCTGGTCGATGCCGACCTGCAATTTGGTGATATTGATGTCTTTCTGGCGCTGCAAGCACAACAGACGATTGTCGAGGTTGCGCAGGATGTCGATGATCTGGACATTGAACTGTTCGAGAATATCGTCGTCACGCATGACAGCGGCCTGAAAGTACTGATGGGCCCGCAGCGCCCCGAACTGGCAGATGAGATCATGTCCAAACCCAATACGGTCGGGTTGATTCTGGAAAAAGTCGCGCCAAATTATGATTTCGTCATCGTGGACACCAGCAAGGCCTTCAATGAGGTGCTGCTGGGCATTCTCGACCGTGCGACCAAGATCATCCTGATGGGCACCCCTACTCTGTCTTCTGTGAAGAATATCCGCTTTGTGCTTGATCTGTTCGACCAGCTTGGCTACGACCCTAACAAGTCCATGCTGGTGCTCAACAAGGTATGGGAAGACTCCAAGGAAAAAGGCGCGACCATCTCTGCCGAGCGCATTCAGGGCTTCCTCAAGCGCCCGGTCGTCGCTCGCCTGCCGCACATTGACGAACGCATCATCCTGAGCGCGGTGAACAAGGGCGTTCCAGTGATTGCCTCTGACCGCGACACCCGTAAACCGCTCATCAAGCAGTTGGTCGAACTGTCAGACCTGGTTTACAAGGAACTGATGGGCAAACCCGAAGACCAGATGGCCGAAGAACCGGGCAAGGGTGGGAAGAAACCCGCTGCCCGTCCGAGCGGCATCTTTGGCCGGGTCAAGCAATAGCCGAAGTCCCCACAAGTGTGGACGACGCGAAAACAACACCGTGACCACATGAGTGACCACATCGAGAACTGATGGAGGAAAAGTAAGTGTCATTACTACGACGTATTGAAAAAGGTGGTGGTGGGGATAATCCGCAGCGTCCATCCGGCGGTGGAGGGGATGGTGACTCCGAAGAAGCACGCCGTTTAGCCGAAATGCGCCGTCGCAAAGCCGTTGAAACCAAAGGCGCGGGCGGGCAGGCTGCCAACTCCTATCAGGATTTGAAGACGCGCGTGCAGAACAAGCTGCTGGCGGAACTCGACCAGACCTTTGATCCGTCCCGCAAGGACGAAATCCGGCGTCACATCGAAGAACTGTTTAATTCCATCCTGGCAGAAGAAAGCGTTTTCATCTCGACAGCAGAACGCAAGCGCCTGTTCGAGCTGATCGTGTCGGACATTCTGGGCTTTGGCCCGATTGAACCGCTGCTGGCGGATGAAAGCGTCAGCGAAATCATGGTCAACGGCCCGAAGAACATCTTCGTGGAGCGCAAGGGTCAGCTTACCCGCGCCAACGTCGCCTTTGACAACGACGATCATGTGCTGCGCATCATCGACCGCATCGTTGCCCCGCTTGGCCGCCGTGTTGACGAAAGCTCGCCGCTGGTCGATGCCCGCCTGCCAGATGGCTCTCGTGTACACGTCGTAATTCGCCCGATTGCGCTCAACGGCCCCACGATCACCATCCGTAAATTCTCCAAAACGCCGCTCAGCATTCAGGACCTCATCCGCTTCGGCTCGATGACGCAGGAAATCGCGGACTTCCTCCGTGCGTGCGTGATCTCGCGCCTGAACATGGTCGTTTCCGGCGGTACGGGTTCGGGCAAAACTACGCTGCTGAACGTGCTGTCCAGCTTCATCCCGAACGATGAACGCATCATCACGGTCGAAAACGCGGCGGAATTGCAGCTTCAGCAGGAGCACGTCGTTACGCTGGAAAGCCGCCCATCCAACATTGAAGGCAAAGGCCAGGTCAGCATTCAGGACCTCGTGATCGCCTGTCTGCGTATGCGCCCTGAACGCATCGTGGTCGGGGAGTGCCGTTCCGGGGAAGCGCTGGACATGCTCCAGGCCATGAACACCGGTCACGACGGTTCGCTGACCACCCTGCACGCGAATACCCCGCGTGACGCGATTGCACGTCTGGAAGTGATGTGCCTGATGGCAGGCATGGATCTGCCGGTGCGTGCTATCCGCGAACAGGTCGCCTCCGCCATTGACGTGATCTGCCAGCAGCAGCGCCTGCGCGATGGGTCGCGTAAAATTCTGTACATCACCGAAGTGCAGGGCATGGAAGGTGAAATGATTACCATGTCCGATATCTTCGAGTTCGAGCAGACGGGTTTTGAGAACGGCAAGATCGTCGGTCGCATCCGCCCGACGGGTATCCGCCCCAAGTTCATTGACCGCATTGAAGACGCGGGCATCCATCTGCCTCCCTCTGTCTTCGGCATTGGCGGCGGTCGCCGTTAATCCCTTTCCCTATCGTTTGAGTTCTGTTCTAGGAACTGCGTCCTTGTTGACGCAGTTCCCTTAAGGCCATTACAATAAGCACAAAGCGTTTCTAGAGTAGATGGTGGTTACGGGCAATGGATTTATCAAGTACGCAGTTGCTCATCCTGGCGGGCGCGGGTGTGATCGCGATCATTATCATCGCCGTCGGGGTTCTCAGCGCTCGTTCCGAAAGCAATCTGGTTGAGGAGCGCTTGAAGGGCTACCAGAACGGCGACACGTATGAGTCGTTCCTGGAAGTGGAAAGCCCTGATGACAGGACGCTGGTGGAAGAACGTGCGCGTCCCTTAGACGCAATCGACAATATTCTTTCTGAACGCAGTTTTGGTAAAAAGTGGCGCAAGCAGCTTGCCCGCGCCGACCTGAAACTGACGGTCGCGGAGTTCGCTGCGCTGCACGTCATCGCCATGATCGGCTTCTTTGCCGCTGCCTATTTTGTGCTGTTCTCCGGCGACCTGATTTTCTCGATTATCGCCGGTTTCGTAGGCTTTTTCGCCCCGCGCATCTACGTCGCGCGCACCATCAGCCAGCGCCTCATCCGCTTTGAAACCCAACTGCCCGACACGCTCGGTCTGTGGGTAAACGCCCTGCGCTCCGGTTACAGCGTACTGATGGCGATGGAAGCGATTGCGAAGGACGCTCCCGAACCGACCTCTACCGAATTCCGCCGCGTCGTGCAGGAAGTTCAGCTTGGTATCGACATGGGCGACGCCTTTGCGCACCTGCTGGAACGGGTGGAAAGCGAAGACCTTGACCTCGTGGTGACGGCGGTCAACATCCAGCGCGAAGTCGGTGGTAATCTCTCTGAAATTCTGGACGTGATCAGCGGCACCATCCGCGAACGTATCAAGCTCAAGGGCGAGATTCGTGTGCTCACCGCCCAGGGGCGCTACACCGGGTATCTCATCAGCTTCCTGCCGATTGTTCTGGCGATGTTCCTGAACGTGATGACGCCGGGCTACTTCTCCCAGATGTTTGAAAATCGCGCCTGCGGCTGGCCGATGCTCGGCGCAGGTCTGGCGCTGATCGGCATCGGTACGGCAGCCATCCAGAAAATCATTGACATTGAAGTTTAGTGAGTTAAACGGGTAGGGATGATCGTATGGATCAGAACATTATCGCACTTCTGATTATTGTCGGGCTTTCCATCGTTGGTGGGCTGGTTTACGTCGGCCTGCGGGATGATCGCAACCGCGACCCGCTCCAGGAACGTCTGGCGGCTTACGGCGACCGTGAACTGCCAGAATCGCTGGAAGAAGTCGAACTGTCGATGTCGTTCAGTGATCGCGTACTCGTGCCGATTCTCAAGACGATTGCCGACATCACTACACGATTAACGCCGCAGAAACAGCTTGAGCAGACGCGCAAGAAGCTGGAACTGGCCGGGATGTCCACCGACCCGACCACCTTCTTTGCCATGCGCATCGGCCTGACCATTCTGTTCGGCATTCTCGGCGCGGCGCTCGGCTTCGTGGTACTTAAGGAGTCGTTCACGACTGCCCTGATGTACATGGGTGGCGGTGCGCTGCTGGGCTACTTCCTGCCTGTGGCGCAGTTGAGCAGCAAGATCAAGAAACGTCAGGAAAACATTCTCAAGGCTCTGCCCGACGCGCTCGACCTGCTGGTGATCTGCGTGGAAGCGGGTATCGGTTTCGATCAGGCGATGGGCAAGGTATACGAAAAGTGGGATAACGAACTGGCGCTGGCCTTCGGGCGTGTGCTGCGCGAAATCCAGCTTGGCAAGCTGCGCCGTGAGGCGCTCAAGGACATGTCCGACCGCATGGACGTGCCGGACGTCAACTCGTTCACGGCAGCCATCATTCAAGCCGACCAGCTCGGTGTGAGTATGGCGAAAATCCTGCGTATCCAGTCTGACCAGATGCGTACCAAGCGCCGCCAGCGTGCTCAGGAGAAAGCGCATCAGGCACCTGTGAAGATGATGATCCCGATGGTGCTCCTCATCTTCCCGTCGATCTGGATTGTGCTGATGGGACCCGCCGTGCTTCGCCTGCTCAACAGCAACATGTTTTAATGTGAGACTCGACATCAACAGGGGCTTCTGATGCCCGATCCTGCGAGGTTCAACTCAGAAGCCCAGTCAACCACTGGGCTTCTTGCGTCATATCTCAATCCGCTTCTCCATGCAGCGCTTGACCTGATCTACCCCCCGCGCTGCTCTGGCTGTGGCCGTGTGGATGCCACCTGGTGCCCGCGCTGTGCCCACGATCTCTCTCTGATTGCATACAATATCTATCCCCGGCGCATCGCTGAGGATTTTGTCGCGGCGGCGACCGGGCTTCATGCCGGGCTGCTTCAGCAGGCAATTCACGGTCTCAAATACGAAAATGTGCGTCAGGTGGCGGTTCCGCTGGGGGGACGCTTAGCCGTGACGTTAGAGCGGCTTGGATGGCCGGTTGAAATTGTCGTGCCTGTGCCTTTAGGCGCCGCCCGCCTGAAGCAGCGGGGCTATAACCAGGCGGAACTGCTGGCGCAAGCCTTCGCCCTGGAAGCCGATCTGCCGTGCCTGCCCCATGCGCTCAATCGCCAGAAGGAAACCCAATCACAGGTAGGACTCAACGCGCAGCAGCGCCAGGAGAATATGGAAGAGGCCTTCGTCGCCCTGCCGGAAGCGGTCGCGGGGAAAATCGTGTTGATCGTAGACGACGTGTTAACCACCGGGGCGACACTGTACGCCTGTGCCCAGGCCGCGCTTGCTGCCGGGGCAAATTCTGTCTGGGGATTAGCGGTGACTTCGGCCTCTGATGGAAGCTGAACACCGTTTATCGTTGCCATATCATGTAAGGAGCGCCACATCATGGACGTGAAAATACACGGCCACAACGTCACCGTCACCGATGCCCTTGCGGAGTACGCGCAAAACAAGTTGGGGCGGCTCAACCGCTACCTGCCGCGCATTTCGGAGATCCGCGTCGATCTTTCGCGCCAGCACAACAGTCGCGGGGAAGACCTGACAATCGCCCAGATCACCCTGCGCCACGAACGCGGTGCCATTCTGCGCGCTGAGGAAAAACAACAGGGAACCGACAAAGACGCCATGCAAGCGGTCATCAACCTCGCCGCAGATAAGATGTACCGCCAGATCGAACGCTTTAAGGGGAAACAGCGCGACAGCCGCAAGCGCGACAACCGCTTTATGGCAAGTGAGGAAGAACTGGAGCTTGCCGAAGACATTCCGGCGGATGATCTCGCAAATGGGGCGGACGCCATCTACGAAGATATGGTTGAAATTGTCCGACGCAAGCAGGTTCCCGTGTCAGTCATGACCGAGGAAGAAGCCATTGACCAGATGGAACTGCTCGGCCACAGCTTCTTCATGTTCCACAATGCCGCGACGGGCGGCGTGAACGTGCTCTATCGCCGGGACAGCGGCGGCTATGGCGTGCTTGTGCCGATGCTCAGCTAATGGAACCGGGGGCATGGCACATTATGCTATGCTCCCTGCTTCCATAACCCCCGCAAAAGCACATACTTGCGCCACTCGTACCACGCCATCAACAGGCTTAAGCGCAGTCCGTGCAGCCCATCCTGATAGCCTTTTAACTGAAAAAAACGCCAGCGAAAATGCCGCAGCGGTTGCAGGATATAATTCTGTGGCCTGGGGCGTGTCCCCTGCTGATAAAGAATCTGAGCTTCATAGGCCGTGTATCTGCGCTGCTTGGCTATAAAGTGCGCCAGATCGCGGTAATTGTGATGCACCAGCGGATGTTGCAGCGTTCCCAGTGATCCATCCAGCACGACGACTTCATGCACCTTGCGGGTCGGGTCATAATGCGCCTTCCCCACGCGCAGCAGCCGCGTCTGATAATCCGGATACCAGCCTGCGCCCAGCGTCAGCCGATTGAAGATGTAGTTATGGCGCGGCATCCGCCAGCCAGCATACTCCGCCTGTTCCAGCGCTGAACGGATTTCCGCTGCCAGCTCGGGCGATACGCGCTCATCCGCGTCGATGAACAGCACCCATTCGGCCTGACCTTCGACAGACTCAAGCGCGGCGTTACGCTGGTCGGCATAGTTATCGAAGACGCGCTGCTGCACCCGTGCCCCTGCCTGACGCGCCAGCTCAACCGTCGCATCGGTGCTGTAGGAGTCGAAAACCAGCACCGAGTCCGCAAACGACACGCTGCGGATACAGTCCTGAATATGCCCCGCTTCGTTGTAAGTCAGGATGATGGCAATCAGGCGAGTCATGGATGCAGCGCCCCCTGTCCCTTCAGCGCCCCCTGTCCCTTCAGCGCCATTTCTGCAATGTCTTCATATGTCAGCAGAAGCGCATTATCCCGCGTGGGGACATAGTCAGGAGATCGGCTTAGCAATTGCGCTTTACGACGCATTCCAGCCACGATCAGCCCACGCGCCGCGATCTGCTTCCACAGGGGATAATGCTTCTTCGCCAGCAGCAGGCGGCTCGTCCACAGGTAGCGCAGGCTGCGCGGGCGAACCTGCGAGGTACTTTTGCCAGCGAGATGCGTCACATGTGCGCTCGGCACACACTGCACCTGCCATCCCGCCTCGTGGATGCGCCATGCCCAGTCGATTTCCTCACAGTACATAAAGAACGTTTCATCGAACATCCCTGTCTGCTGGATGACCTCGCGCTTGAGCATCATCGTCGCGCCCAGCATAAAATCGACCGGGAAAGGACGCTCCGACTCGTAGAGTGCTCGTGAATAGCGCCCGTTAAACGCACCCTCGATCAAGCGACCTGGCGTAGGGAAGAACTCTACCCACAACTGTCCCAGGCCAGGAAAGCCAAAGGCACTGTGCTGGAAGCTGCCATCTTCATAGGATAAACGCGCCCCTACCAGCCCCACCTGTGACTGGGTCATGAGCGCGTCATACAGGGCACGGGTTGCGCCCGGATGTGTGATCGTGTCGGGATTTAACAGGTACACCGCGGGCGGCAGGTCGCTCAGGGGCGAACGTCCAAAGCCGATTTGTCTGAGCGCGAGATTATTGGCCTTACCAAAGCCGAGATTTTCAGCGCTGGCCGTCAGCTTTACCTGTGGAAACCGCGCCGCGATAATGTCAGGCGTACCGTCCTGAGAAGCGCTGTCCACGACATATAGATCCGTCTGGAGGCCAGAAGTGGCTAAGTCCGCATACAGGCTTTCAAGCGCGTTGACGATCAGATCACGCACATTCCAGGTAACGATGATGACAGCCAGATCAGGCATCACGCGCATCAATTCCCCAACTGAGCGAAGTCGAACCCGGTCGCGGTCAGAAATGCGTCGAAGTCGGCCAGCGTTTCGTCTTCCACAGGCAGCAGCGCCGTCTGCCCCAGCAGGCCACGCAGCACCGCGCCGACCGTTTCATCCTGCGCCAGCAGCGGAAGCTGTTCATTCAGGGTGAGGCGAACGCCGAGGTCAATTTCCAGCGGATACAACAGCAGCCCATAGGGGAAAGCAGGTGTGGTCGCGGCGATTTCGACATTCTCGAAAAGATCGGGTTGTTCCGCAAACAGGGTATCATAGGCATCCTGCGACAATCCAGTCGCGGCACAGTCCCCGTCTGAGACGGCCTGCACCAGCGCCTCAAGCGAGTCTTCCTCGCGCACGGTGACATCACGCTGCGGATCAAGCCCGCCCTGCTGCATCACAAGTGCTGGAACAAACCAGGTAAAAAAGTCCGTTTCACTCAGGCGGCAGAAGACTTCCCCGCGCAGGCTTGTAAGGCCGCCGAAGTCTTCGTTAAGCAAAATCAGCCCCGCCGTGCCGATCTGCAGGTTTTCCGCTGTTGTAGCAACAGGTGTCGCTTCAGGGGTGCTTTCTTCCTCAACAGCGGTTTCCACAGGTTCAGTTGTGGCTTCCTCGTTGAGCGCTTCGGCAGTTTCTTCGCTGGTGGCTTCGGGCGTCTCCGCCTGCGACGGTTCATCCGTTGGTAACTCTGGCGCTTCAATAGTCGCTTCGGGCGTGGCCTCTGGCGCTCCCGTGATGAGGGGTCGGCTTACCGGCACAGATGCAACCAGCAGCGCAGGCTGACCGCAGTTCTGTGCTCTGGCTGCCGCCGTTGTAACGCCATCCAGCCAGACAATTGAGACAATACCTTCACCGGAATTGCAGAGAGCGGTCAATGCCCTTGCGCTGCTTTCCACCTGTATAACCTCAAAATAAATCCCGGTGCGCTCATAAAGGGCGCTTTCGAGAAGCGCAGTACTGGTTTCGTCGGCCCGGCGGAGCGGCACGACCACCAGTTGCAGCGGGTTTTGTGGCAAACCGGGCGCGAAGGCCACGCGCTCCTGCTGGGTCAGCGTAGGCACAGGCGTAAGGGTCGCTACCGTTTCGGGCGCGGTATCCCCACCACAACCTGCCAGAATCATCAGCGACGCAATCAACAAGATCAGGCGCAGCTTGCCGGGCATGAGCATTACTCCAGGGTTCGTGCAAAGGCCGTCTGTCCCAATCCTACCATAACACCGCCTGGCTCAGCCGGAAGACTCCGCCGCCGGGTCAACCAGTTCGATTTCACGCGCTCCGACATTGGAATTTTGCAGGGTGACTTCCACATCTTCATGGATCAGACCTGCCCAGCAGCGCTGCGGATTCTGCGCTTCGGTGATATTGGTCATGCGGACTGCTCCCCACACGACACTGCGCTCACCTGGCGGCAGGTAATAATACACCTCACCATCAGCGGCTGTTTCCTGAACGAGTTCATCCGGTGCGCCAATCGCCCAGCGCCAGGGATAGGAGTCCTGCGAGGTTTCGCACTGAATCCCCACACGCCATGCGCCGGAAGACTCAAACCAGCCCAGCGAGGCGGCAAGCTGCTCCTGCTGATACACGGTGCCCGGTGGCGGGCCGGTCGTGCGGATGGGCGCGGGACTGTAGTTCTCAACCGTAAGCCGGAAGACCAGCAGATCACCGATCTGCATCGTGATCGCATTCATGCTGAGCGAGTCCGGCTGGTCAGGCAGGGCGATCAGATCACCTGCAACCCGCTCCCCATCCTCGTCCAGTCCAGCAAAATAGCCCTCCTCATAGGGCAGCACGGTAAAGGCAACCGTCGGGCCGACGGGCTGCGCGACAATCTCGGCGCGGGGTTTCCCGCCGTTGGCAATCGTCAGAATCGCGGTGCGCTCCACCACCTGCCCTTCCGCATCCTGTGCCCGCGCCACAACGGTGTACGTCCCGTCAGGCGGCGGGTCTGCGCCAATATCCACGCCGCCTTCATAATCGTAGGCGTGGCGGCCTTCTTCGCCTTCCTCACGCCCTTCCTCGCGCCGCGCCATCGGGATTTCCTCGCCGGACGGACTCTGGAGGAAGACATCCAGCTCAGCCGCTTTGGCAAGGCCGACATTGACCTGTGTGCGGTCGTCAACACCATCCTGATTGGGCGTAAACACATCGGGGAATACGGTGAATTCGATAATGTCAGGGGGCTGCGCCGCGCCACCCTCGACGGTCAGCGTTCCACTCTGTTCCATCACTTCGCCGTCGTCCTGCGCCACCGCCCGCAGCGTCCACGTATAGCTGCCATTGGGGATCAGGCGGCGCACAATCGTCCCCTGCACTTCGTCATCAGGCAGGGTAAAGCCATCCACCACCCCGCCGAACTGCACGCGGTATTCCTGCCCGATGCGCGGTTCATCCTGCCGGAACACGAAGGCCTGCCCTTGAGCGTCCGTCAGCGTGAGCGAAACACTCGCGTTGCGGGAGAGTTCATAGGTGAATTCGGTGACATCCTCGACACCGTCGGCATTCGGAGAGATTCGATCTAAGGAAGAAGCCGCGCTGACAATCAGCGGACGATCAGGGTTGATGAGCAGTTGACCGCCGACCAGCACCAGCGCCGCCGCCAGCACCGCCACGATCAGAGTAATCCAGACAGGAAGTCGCATGGTTGTTTTGAAATACTCGTTTATGCTATCCAGAAAAACAGCCGCGTCAGTGTAACGTAAGGCGGCGGGGGGCGACAAGTGTCTATGCTTTACATTGCGCTCTGAATTGATGTACACTTTTGTGCTAATCCTGACATGATTCTTAAGGAAATCAACGTTGACCGAAGCTATCGGCGTGAACGATTTTGAAGACATCCGCAATGCAGAACCCGACGAACACGGGATTGTGGAACGCCCGGTTCTGCCGCTGCGTGGGATGGTGGTTTACCCCAATATCGTCGCGCCTATCTCGTTATCCGATACTCGTGCGCTGGCTGCTGCACGTTATGGGCTGGACAGCCATAAGACCGTGATCGCGCTGACGATGCGCGACTCGGCGGTGGACTCGTTTTCACCGGAAAACCTCTACACGATGGGGACTGAAATTGCGCTGGGGCGTCTGCTGCCGATGCCGCACAATCAGAATTCAATTCTGGTGCAGGGGCGTCGCCGTCTGGAAATCATCGAATTTGTGCAGACGACCCCGCACCTGATCGCCCGTGCACGCCTGGTCGAAGACTTCCTGGAAGACGACGCCGAGGCCGATATTCTGGCACAGACGGTCGCCAATCTGTTTCAACATGCCGTTGATCTCAACGACAATCTGCCGGAGGAAATCGTCAACTACGCCCTGTCGATTGACGATTACGACTGGCTGGCCGATTTCGTCAGTTCGACGCTGACGCTGCCGCTGGACGAACGCCAGCGCGTGCTGGAGATGACCAACCTCAACGAGCGGCTGCGCCATGTCGCCATGCTGCTCAGCCGCGAACTGAACATGCTCGAACTCAAGGACGAGATCAACGGGCAGGTGCAGCAGGAAATGGCCCGCAGCCAGCGCGAAATTTACCTGCGCGAACAGATGCGCGTCATCCAGAGCGAACTGGGCGAAGAAGACATCTTCCAGCAGGAGATTAATGAAATCCGCGACCAGATCATCAAGGTTGGTCTGCCTGCGGAAGTCTTTGAACGTGCCAACCGGGAAGTGGCGCGGCTGGCGATGATGCCGCCGCTGGCACCCGAAGTCGGCATTATCCGTACCTATCTCGACTGGCTCGTGTCGCTCCCCTGGAGCAAAAGCAGCACCGACAATCTCGACCTCAAGCGGGCACAGTACGTGCTGGACGAACACCATCACGGCCTGAGCAAGATCAAGGATCGCATTCTGGAGCATATCGCCGTGCGCAAGCTCGCGCCGGAAAAGATGCGCAGCCCGATTCTGTGTTTCGTGGGGCCGCCCGGCGTTGGGAAAACCTCGCTCGGTCAGAGCATCGCTGCCGCGCTTGGGCGGGAATTTGTGCGCGTCAGCCTGGGCGGGGTACGCGACGAGGCCGAGATTCGCGGCCACCGCCGGACGTATATCGGTGCGATGCCCGGTCGTGTCATCCAGACCATGCGCCGTGCGGGGACGATCAACCCGGTCTTCATCCTGGATGAGATCGACAAGCTGGGTGCGGACTTCCGGGGCGACCCGGCGGCGGCGCTGCTGGAAGTGCTCGACCCTGAACAGAACCGCGAGTACAGCGATCACTATCTGGAAGTGCCTTACGACCTTTCCAAAGTAATGTTCATCACGACGGCCAATGATCTGTTTACGCTGCCGCCTGCCCTGCTTGACCGACTGGAAGTGATCGAGTTTCCCGGTTATACCGAGGAAGAAAAGCTGGACATCGCACGGGAGTTCCTGCTGCCCAAACAGCTTGAGGCGCATGGCCTGGACAAAGCCGGGATTGTGTTTACAACTCCCGCGCTGGAAACGCTGATCCGCGACTACACCTATGAAGCAGGCGTGCGCAACCTCGACCGTGAAATTGCCAATGTCTGCCGCAAGACCGCACGCCTGCTGGCCGAGGACAGGAAGTTCGCCAAACGCATCACTCCGGCCAAAATTGTGGAATATCTTGGGCCGCCAGAATACATCGCGCAGCGGGCAAACGACCAGGACAGCGTGGGCGTCGCAACCGGCCTCGCATGGACAACAGGCGGCGGCGACATCCTCACGATTGAAGTCTCGATTCTTCCCGGTAAAGGTACGCTGACGCTGACAGGCCAGCTTGGCGAGGTCATGCAGGAATCGGCGCAGGCAGCGCACAGTTACATGCGCTGGCGTGCTGCGGAGTTCGACGTACCCAGCGACGACTTCGAGAACTATGACGTTCATGTGCATCTGCCCGAAGGCGCAGTACCCAAGGATGGCCCCTCGGCGGGTATCACCCTGGCAACGGCCATCATCTCGGCCTTTACTGAGCGCCCAATCAGCAGCGCCTATGCCATGACGGGCGAGATCACCCTGCGAGGCAAGGTGCTTCCTGTCGGCGGTGTGAAGGAAAAAGTGCTGGCAGCGCGCCGCGCACGGCTCAAAAACATCATTCTCCCTGCTCAGAATCGCAAGGACCTGGTGGATATTCCATCAGTCGCCCTGCGCGATATGAATGTGATTTTCGTGGACGACATGCAGCAGGTGCTTGACCTGGTGCTGCTGCCGCCGCCACCTGACGGTCGAATGCGGGATCGAGACCGGGATGATGATGACAAAGAGCCGGAGAAGTTAAGCCTTGAGTCCGACGAGCGATGAGCATTCCTATGCGAACGAGCAGGGCGCGACAGAAGTAAAGAGTCTGCTCCAGCGAGGGCGCTCCACCACCTTCGACTGGTTCGACGCACAACCAGCCGTTGCCGCCATTGCATTAACGATGGCGGCGATGGCGAACAGTCAGGGTGGGATGCTGGTGATCGGAATTGTCAGCGAAGGCAGACAGGCCATTGTCGCAGGCATTCAGGACAGAGGCGAAATCATCGACCGGATTTTACAGGCCGCCGTCGCGCTCGACCCGACTCTGATTATCCCGCTCCCTCGCAGCATCATCGTTGATGGTAAGACTGTTGTTGCAGTACGTGTTTCCGCAGGACTGCCACACGTCTACGCCTATGAAGGCCGCTACCTCGTCCGGCAGGGTACGGTTAATCTCCCTCTGAATCCGCGCGAACTGCGTACACTCCTCATGCAGCGGGGAGAGTTCAGCTTCGAGGCGGCACTCACGCCCGGAGCAACCCGTGAAGACCTTGACTGGGATCGGGTTCATCACTATGCGAATACCCTGAGCCTCAAATCTGACCCCGAACAACTGCTGATTCGGCGTGGCTGTCTGACCCAGAATGGCGACCAGCTCCGACCGACGAATGCCGGAATTCTGCTGTTTGGCAAAGACCCCCAGCGCTTCATTCGAGGCGCGGATATCACCGCCGCCCGCTTCGCCGGAACGACCATGAGCGACCGTTTCAGTCGTCAGGACTTGGTTGGAACGCTGCCTGAGCAGATTCGCCGCTCGGAAACCTTCCTGCTCGATCATCTGCGCAAGGATGTGACCCTTACCGACAGCATGGAACGGCAGGAACGCTATGAAGTCCCGATGGAAGCGGCGCGTGAACTGGTCGTAAATGCCGTTGCCCATCGTGATTACAGCATCAGCGGTGACGGAATCCGCCTGTTCCTGTTCAAAGACCGAATGGAAGTCACCAGCCCCGGCGGTCTGCCCGGCCCGGTTACGGTTGCCAATATCAAGGACGAGCGCTTTTCCCGCAATCCCATCATCGTGCAGGTGCTTTCGGACATGGGCTTTATCGAGCGCCTGGGCTATGGCATCAATCGTGTCATCGAACTGATGCACCAGCAGGACTTGCGGGAGCCGGAATTCAAGGAGACAGGCAGCAGCTTTAAGGTGGCGCTGTTTAATCAGGAGCGTCTCATCCTGTCCGTTGTGCGTGCCAAAGCGGCTGAACTCAATGGCGAGTTTTCCGGAGAATACAACGGTCTTCCGGTCAATGCACGGCAGGAAGCGGCCATTGCCTTCCTCAGGCAGCCCGGCACCACACGCATCACCAACAGTGAACTTCAGAAGCTTTTCCCGGATGTCCACGCGGAAACGATTCGGCGCGATCTGGCCGACCTCGTGACCAAAAACATCCTGAGCAAAATGGGCGAAAAGCGCGGCTCATACTACGTGATGAAGCGGCTGGAAACCCAGCCCGAATAGCTCCATCACTCCAGCGTAGGGCAAGCGTTCGCTTGCGGTTGCCGTGAATGTGGTATCATTGCGCGGCTTTTACCAACTGGAACGATGAAAACCTCTGATGCGTAAACTTGTGATTCTGATTCTGCTGTGCTGTGCCGCCTGCGATACCCTGGCTCCCGCGCCCACCAGTACCCCAACCGCCACCGCAACGACGACTGCTACCGCGACCAGCACCGCTACCGCCACCGCAACTCCTCAACCCACACTAACGGCGACAACGACACCAACCCCCACCGTAACGCTGACGCCCACGCCAGAACCAACCGCGACCGCGACAGTGCCGCCAACACTGACGGCGATTCCCTCCCCCACACCCCAGGCAACCGCACCGTTTGCCTATGACGGGCTGGAAGTCATCGAGATACCGCAGAACATCGCTGATGGCATTGATGGCCCGCTGGTGGTCTATACCAATCAGAACGACAGTGTCAGTGTTCGGACGCTCTCTACCGCCGAACCAAACACCAATATCGAAGTTTTGTATTACGCGCCGCCAGATAACCCTGCCGCCCGTGTGCCGATTATTGAACTGACGGAGTCCACCCAGAATCAGATTTTCCTCGCCCCACGCGGCAATGCGCTCGCTTATCTGGTCACAGACATGTTCCGGCGGCTGCCCGGTTTGTATGTGCTGGATGTTGCCAACGGCGTCGGGCAGCGTATTCTGGACATGAGTTCGCTCACCCAGCGCGGCATTTACAGCGCTCCTGTGTGGTCGCCGGATGGGACGCAGCTGGCCGTGACACTGGAATCGGGCTATGACCTCGATGTCTACATTTTCACGATGGCAACGGGAACGTGGCGCAACCTGACCGATGCCGGTTCGTTCGATTTCCGTCCTGCCTGGTCACCCGACGGGCGTTCCATCGCGTTTGTCTCAGATCGCGCCACCTGCCCATCCTGGCGACCGGGAGACGCAAACGCCTGTGACCCAGCGACGACTGCCCCACCGCTTGGTGGGCAGGTCTACGTAATGGACGTGGCAAGCGGCCAAGTCATGCAGATTTCGCAAGAAGTCACCACCGAAACGCCCCGCTGGATTAATGGGCGCCAGTTGGTCTTTTCCAGTGGCAACCCGCTTGATCTGCTCACCCCCAGCCGCACCCTCTGGCTTGGCGATGCCAGCAGCGGGCAGGCGCAGCAGGTGGCAACCGCCAACGCATCCAGTCTGCTGCTGTCCGAGGTCTGGGCACCCGATGGGGCGCGGGTTCTGTTTCAAAGCGCGGACGCGACCAACCGCATCCTGATCGCTTCTGCCCAGGGGCAGGGACTTGCCACGCTCGACGACCTCAACTTCGCCCGGTATACCATGTCTGGAAGCTGGTCGCCGGATGGGTTGCGCATTGCACTGGGCGGCTCCAGCGGTCAATGCCCTTACGGGGTGATTCTGGTCGATGCCAGCAGCTATGAGATCGTCTTCCGCCGCAACGCCCCGCCCAGTATGTGTACGCCGACCTTCTCACCCGACAGCCGCTATCTGGCATTCAGCGGCATTAATGCCAGTTCCGCCGATGGCCGTGCGGATATTTACACTCTCAATTTAACGGTAGGGGCGACAACCAATCTTACGGTCGATCTGCGAGGGCAAATGACGCTCATCGGCTGGATTGCCCCTTGAGTTTGCGAACATTTTTAAAACCGTTATCATAGGGTGACATGGAAATGTCGCCCTGTCTTTTTATTTGTGGCACATTCTCATCGAAGGACGTTTGGTGATGGGTTCTCTCTCTGACCGGGTAGCGGTTGTTACCGGGGCGAGCCGGGGTATTGGACGCGGGATTGCACTGGAACTTGGACGGATCGGCGCGACCGTGCTCGTCAACTACAAGAACAGCGCCGATGCAGCGCAGGCCGTTGTCGCAGAGATCGAAGCCAGCGGGGGCAAGGCAGCAGCCATTCAGGGCGACGTGAGCGAAGAAGCGGGTTCAGAAGCACTCATCAAGACCGCAGTCACCGACTTCGGCAAAATTGACATCCTGGTGAACAACGCAGGCACAACGCGCGATAACCTCATCATGATGATGAAGCCCGACGACTTTGACACCGTGATGCAGACCAACCTGCGCAGCGCGTGGCTGTGCTCCAAAGCAGCAGTACGTGCCATGATGCGCAAGCGCTATGGACGCATCATCAATATCACCAGCGTCAGCGGCATTGTCGGGCAGGCCGGCCAGACCAATTACAGCGCCAGCAAAGCCGGGTTAATCGGCTTTACCAAAGCGCTGGCCCGCGAGGTCGCCAGCCGCAGCATCACGGTGAACGCGGTTGCGCCGGGGTTCGTGCTGACCGATCTGACGAAAGACCTGCCCGAAGAACTTACCACGCAGTTGAATATGCTGATTCCGCTGGGACGCTGGGGGCAGATTGAAGACGTGGCAAAAGCGGTGGCGTTTCTGGCGTCTGAGGATGCTGGCTATATCACGGGGCATGTCCTGAATGTGGACGGCGGCATGGCGATGTAGTCGTATGAATATGAATTTCAATGCAGAAGCTAAATAATTGAACCACAAAGGCGCGAAGGACACAAAGCTCCGGCTGCAAAATCGTGGCGACACGGCGGTTCAGCGCTTCGCACTATTTGAACAGTTTCTTTGAGGAGAACTAATGACTTACGAAAACCTTTTGTACGATCTCAGCGAGGGCGTCGCGACCGTCACACTCAACCGCCCCACTACCTACAATTCGCTCAATTTTGCCACCCTCGACGATCTGAAAAATGTCTTTAAGCAGATCGACCGTGAGAAGGCCGTCCGCGCGGTCATCTTCACCGGGGAAGGCAAAGGCTTCAGCAGCGGCGCAGACCTGGCCGAAATCGGGCAGAACTTCGACGCACCCATCACCGATCATCTGCGCAACGGCCTCAATACAATCGTCGGGCAGATGCGCTCCCTTGAAAAACCGATTATCGCCGCGATTAACGGTGCAGCCGCCGGAGCTGGTGCGAGCCTGGCGCTGGCTGCGGACTACCGCATCGCTTCGGAAAATGCCAGCTTCGTGTTTGCCGCTTTTGTGAATATCGGCCTCGTCCCCGACGCAGGCGGAACCTATCTGCTCCAGCGGCTCGTAGGGCAGGCCAAAGCCTTTGAACTGGCACTGCTGGCCGACTCCAAAAATCGCGTGACAGCACAGGCTGCGCTTGACCTGGGCATTGTGAACTGTGTCGTTCCAGCGGATGCGCTCATGACCGAAGCGCGGACGCTTGCCACCCGTCTCGCCCAGATGCCTACCAAAGCCATCGGCATGACCAAGCGTGCGGTATACCGCGCCTCAGAACGGTCGCTGCTGGATGCGATGGAATATGAAGCACTGCTTCAGGGTGCGGCCTTCCGCACCGAAGACTTCCGCGAAGGCGTGATGGCCTTCCTGGAAAAACGAACGCCCGTTTTTAAAGGGGAATAGTTTCAAGAGGACTCCATCCAAATGACCACCATCTTCTCACGCATCATCGCAAAGGAAATTCCCGCCGCTATTGTTTATGAAGACGAGCGCGTTACCGCCTTCAAAGACATCAATCCCCAGGCACCCGTGCATATTCTGATTGTCCCCAACAAAGAGATTCCGACCGTGGATGATGTGGATGCGGCGGATGAAGCCCTGCTGGGGCATCTGTTCGTCGTCGCCAAACAGATCGCGCGCGAACAGGGTATCGCGGAAAACGGTTATCGTCTGATCGTCAACTGCAAGGGGGATGGTGGTCAGGAGGTCTTTCACCTGCACATGCACCTGCTGGGTGGCCGTCGCCTGGGGCCGATGCTCACCAAGCCGTGATTACACACGAAAAAGGGACGGGGTTCAGCACCTCGTCCCTTTTTGATTCAGCTTATTCTTCGTCGGTGCTTTCAGCAGTCGCTTCCGGTTGAGAGGTTTCCTCAGCCGCCGCCGGGGTGGTTTCCGGTGCACCGTTCGTCGCGCTTTCTACCGGAGTCGGCTCCGTCTCGCCAGCAGGCGCAAGCGGCACCGGGACGACGCCACGTGTGGCGATATTGCGCTCGACGGTGTTGCGGATTGTCTCAAGATCGGTCGCGACCTGTACGCCATCAATCACCACCGCAGGCGTACCAACACTGCCCAGACCCTGCACCTCGGTTGTGGCTGTGTTTACGACCTCGTCATAGCGATTGTCGTTCAGGCAGGACTCAAATGCCGCCTGGTCGAGGCCGAGTTCCGCTGCCCCAGAGATCAGACGGTTCGCCAGGAAGGCGCGGTTGGCATAGCGCGAGTGCCAGTCGAACAGCACATCATGATACTCAAAGAAGCGCCCCTGCTCAGACGCGCACATGGCCGCTTCCGCCGCGCCTTCACGATTGTTCAGGCTGCCGAAGCTGGCCGCTGGCGCAAAGGCAAACGCAATTCTGCCTTCGCGCACCAGTTGGATGATGTCATCAAAGCTGGTGTCGTGGAACGTTTTACAGGCCGGGCAGCCGAAACTGGAGTATTCCTCCACCAGCACGGGAGCATCAGGGCTGCCCAGCAGAGGATAACCCTCGTCGGTAAAGGTCTGCGGGATCCCCGCGTAACGCTCCACCACGCCTTCGGGAATGGGGGCTTCTTCTGGGAGGTTGGAAACGATGAAGATGATCGCCGCGATCACCACCACCGCCACCACGCCGATAATCAGCGTCAACTGCTGCTGGCGGCGTTTCTGCTGCTGTTTTTCCATGCGGCGTTCACGGGTGCGCGACCGGCTTTCACCCCCGCCGCGTGGGGCGGGGGAAGTCGTCGGTTTTTCAGTTTTATTTTTGGTCATTGCCTGTTGGACTCCTTGCAATCGGGCAGCTTAAAAGACCATCGCGATCTGAATGCGGCACGAGTCTACTGCACGGGCAGGCAATTGTAAAATACAAACGTTCAGGGGTAGTGGTGAAAATCAGAGACATGTAGGGGCGTAGCGCGCTACGCCCCTACTAATGATGTCCTCAAAATTCACCACTCCCCATTCAGGGCTGAGCGACTTTTGTCCCATTCGGTGGTCTGCGCCACATGCGACGCATATATTCCAGGAACCCTGTCAACCTTTCCGGGATAACATCCACCACCAGCGGCAGCTTCATCAGTCGTCCGCTTCTACCGTTGGGCTTGCTCTGCACACCCGGATCGGGCACCACCACACCATGCGGTGGACGGCGCAGATAAACGCTGTTCGGTTGCAGGCTGTCCACAATCAGCCCATGTGCGATCAGATCGGCCACCATAACTTTGATCTGACGAATGTCTTCCTCCAGCACCGGGCGATACACCGCGCTGCGCAGCCGATTTTCAGGATCGAAGGCCAGCGTCAGCCCACTGAACACATCAATGTCTACGCCGTTAAACTGCCTGAAATGGTCGCCTTGCAGCGGCACCCGCCTGGATGAAAAATACGTCAGGAAAGCGTATCCGGCGGCGTTGCGGTAAGCACCCAGTGGGATCAGTTCTTCGGCAGGTTGCAGATTTAAGGCCGGGATGATCTCCTGCTCCATAAACAGCGCCGAAGCCAGCGCGGAGTTAATGGTTTTGGGTAGATAGACTTCCGGCAGTTCTTTAAGGCTGGCAAGATGCGCTGCTGCCTGCTCGCGAGAAAGCAGTGCCCGCTGATCGAAAACACTGACCATTACGGCCTCATGCCGTCCGGCATAGAGCAGTTGATCGGCACTGAGGAACGCCCGTGCCATATCATCAAACTCGAACTCCCCTACCGGTCCCAGTTCAATGGCCGTCATCAACAGCCGCCCGGCCACATCCCGCGCCCGGTAAATGGCGACATGGGGTGGGACATTTTCTTCCTCGAACTGTTCATACATCCCAGCCAGAATGTCATAGAAGGCGCCGGTAAACAGACGAGAATAATTATGACTCTGCCGCCCCAGCTCAAACTCCGGCTCTTTGGGGTCATAAACCAGCTCATCAAACGGAATGCGACGGAAGGTGTTCAGGGCGTTGCGCAGGTAAATGGTATGACCGCGCACATAGTCCTCATCTTCCATCAGCGCTGTGGTGAGTTGTTCCGCGACTGACGACACAAAGTTATCCATCCGCATGTCGCCACCTGTCCAATCCAGGAAGCGCCGCACCAGAGAGTCATCGTGCAGCGCGATCAGCGTGGCGGCCATGTCGCCGAAACTCTCATGAAAAGCAGTCGGCCCCAGCCCAAACGACTCGTTGTACAGATCACGCAATCCATCCAGCACCGCATGGGCAGTTTCATGGCTCACAATATCGGCACTCTGGGCAGTGCTGATCGTCTTCCCATTGCGCTTAAACGTGTGGAAGCCGAGCATTCCATCCTGCTCATGATAGAAGGCGTTGGCCTGATCGCCCACATGCGGGTCAATCGTGATGCGCGGGGACGGAAATGACCAGGGCAGCGCACGGCGGGCATAGCGCTCAAACATGCGCAGCGTCCCGGTTGCATAGTAGAAACTGTTGACCTGATCGAACTCTGGCGTCCCCGGCCAGTAGAGATAGTTGCCGTCAGCATCGGGGATAGCCGCTTCCCCCCGGCTGTCTTCCACGCGCACCCGTGAGTTCATCAGGCTGCTGCCGATGTCGGTGGTGCTCATCGAGCGTACTTCCGGCTCTCCTACGAAGGGATCCTGCGGGTAGACCAGCACCAGCGCACGGGCATAGGCTTCCTGTGGCAGCGGTTCCTCATGCAGTGTGAACGAACTCATGGAGCGATGTGCCATCATGGATGGAATATCGGAGCGGCTCATCTCCTGCAAGCGGCGCAGCCGTTGATGGACGGCGGCACTCTGTTCACTCGTGGGTTGTGTCTCGTCCGTCATCGTAGACTCCTCTTTTGGCTCTCTGTTTTTTTCATTGTAGCGCTTTTGCCTGGGAAGGGTCTCCCCAGCAAGAGGGGGCACACTTGAGAAAAACGGCGCAATAAGTCCAACCGCTAAGATTTTATGCCACTCTCCCCTGACAATTGCCTATTCATCAGATAAAATAGGATTAGATCGATCTAAACCAACGCAATGCAAAACTTCGCTTCAGGATCGTGTTGACCTCAAGGGTCACAGGTAGAAAAGGCCTTGCGAATGAGTACACAACTTGACAGCTTCGGCGCGCGCAGTTCCTTCGAGACTGGCAGCGGCGAGGCGGTATTTTATCGTCTTCAACGACTGGTCGAACTGGGTATCGGCCACGTCGATCAGCTTCCGTTCAGCATCAAGATCATGCTGGAAAATGCGCTCCGCAATCTCGATAACCACGAAGTCAGCGAGGAAGATGTGCAGAACATCGCCAACTGGCAGTGGGAAAAAGCGCAGGACATCGAGATTCCGTTCAAGCCCGCCCGCGTGATTTTGCAGGACTTCACCGGCGTTCCGTGCGTGGTCGATCTGGCCGCGCTGCGCAGCGCGATGGTGCGCATGGGTGGCAACCCGCAGAAGATCAACCCCATTGTCCCGGTCGATCTCGTGATTGACCATTCCGTGCAGGTGGATGCCTTCGCTATGCGCGACGCGCTGCGTATCAACTCCGAATACGAGTTCCTGCGCAACCGTGAACGTTACGAATTCCTGCACTGGGGGCAGAACGCCTTCGATAACTTCAAGGTCGTCCCGCCCGCGACCGGGATTGTGCATCAGGTCAATCTCGAATATCTGGCGAAGGTCGTCCAGGTTTACGATGGCGTGGCGCTGCCGGATACGCTGGTCGGCACTGACAGCCACACCACCATGATTAACGGCCTGGGTGTGCTGGGCTGGGGTGTGGGCGGCATTGAAGCGGAAGCGGCCATGCTCGGTCAGCCCATTTATATGCTCATGCCCGAAGTCGTCGGCTTTAAGCTGACGGGCAGCCTGCGCGAAGGCGCGACCGCTACCGATCTGGTGCTGGTTGTGACGCAAATGCTGCGCAAGAAGGGTGTGGTCGGCAAGTTCGTCGAGTTTTACGGCACTGGCCTGACCCGCCTCACCCTGCCTGATCGCGCCACTATCGCCAACATGGCTCCCGAATATGGCGCGACGATGGGCTTCTTCCCGGTAGACGACGAAACCCTCCAGTACATGCTGCGCACCGGGCGCGACCCGCAGCTTGTGCAAATGGTGGAACGCTACAGCAAGGAACAGGGCTTGTTCCGCACCGACGAAACACCCGATCCGAAATTCAACGATGTGCTGGAACTCGACCTGAGCACCGTCGAGCCGAGCCTTGCCGGGCCGCAGCGCCCGCAGGATCGTGTTTCGCTGCGTGAGATGAAGGCCACCTTTGGCAAGGCGCTGCGTGAACCCGTGAGCGCACGGGGTTATGCGCTGAATGACTCGTCGCTGACCCGCAAAGCGACCGTTGAAGACAACGGTCACAGCGCGGAGATCAGTCACGGCGCGGTCATCATCGCCGCCATCACAAGCTGCACCAACACCAGCAATCCCTCAGTGATGGTCGGCGCAGGTCTGCTGGCGAAGAAAGCGGTCGAAAAAGGTCTGGAACGCAAACCCTATGTCAAGACCAGCCTCGCGCCCGGTTCGCGGGTGGTGACGGAGTATCTGGATAAGGCCGGACTCACCCCCTACCTCGATCAGCTTGGCTTCCAGACGGTCGGCTATGGCTGTACCACCTGCATCGGCAACAGCGGCCCACTGCCGGAGAACGTCTCCAGCGCGGTCAAGGAAAGTGATCTGGTCGCCGCTGCGGTGCTGAGCGGCAACCGCAACTTCACCGGGCGCGTCCATCCCGAAGTGAAAGCCAACTATCTGGCCTCACCGCCGCTGGTCGTGGCCTATGCGCTGGCGGGAACGGTCGATATTGATCTGAACAACGAACCGATTGGCTACGACAAAGCGGGCAGCCCAGTCTTCCTGCGCGACATCTGGCCGACTCAGGACGAAATCCGCGAGACGATTCAGAACAGCATCAGCGCCGATCTGTATAAGAACCAGTATGGCAACGTCTATACGGGCAATGAAACCTGGAATGCGATCCCTGCCAGCGGCGACCCGGTCTACCGCTGGGATAAGGACAGCACCTACATTCAGGAACCGCCCTTCTTCGTCAACATGCCCACCGAAGCCCCCGGTGTTCAGCCGATCAAGGCGGCGCGTGTGCTGGCGCTGTTTGGCGATTCGGTCACGACCGACCACATCTCCCCTGCTGGCGACATTGACGCGCACAGCCCGGCAGGTCAATACCTGCTCGATCATGACGTGTCCAAGCCCTACTTCAACAGCTATGGCTCGCGGCGCGGCAATCATGAGGTCATGATGCGCGGCACGTTCGCCAACATCCGTCTGCGCAATCTGCTGATTCCCGGCACCGAAGGCGGCGTGACGAAGTATCTGCCGACAGGCGAACAGATGAGCATCTACGACGCCTCCATGAACTATCAGAAAGACAAGACGCCGCTGGTCATCCTGGCTGGCGCGGACTATGGCATGGGCAGCAGCCGTGACTGGGCGGCGAAGGGCGTGGCGCTGCTCGGTGTGCGCGTGGTCATCGCGGCCAGCTATGAACGTATCCACCGCAGCAACCTGGTCATGATGGGTGTGCTGCCGCTGCAATTCCAGGACGGTCAGACGTGGCAGTCGCTCGGCCTGACCGGGGATGAGGTGTTCGAGGTGGTCGATCTCGATAACGACATCCAGCCGCGCCAACTGCTGACTGTCAATGCACGTTCGGCGGATGGCAGCGTGAAGACCTTCAAGGCCATCGCCCGCATTGATACGCCCGTCGAAGTGGACTACTACAAGAACGGCGGCATTCTGCACACCGTTCTGCGCAACTTCCTGAAGCAGTAAGCATCCTGCTGGAGCGCTCAACGTTTAAGCCCCTCTCAGTGAAGGAGAGGGGTTTGGGGTGAGGGCAAGCGCTCACAACCCATCACTGAGGCAACAAAAAAGCCGGGTTCTTCCGGCTTTTTTATCCTGAACGAACGTCTCTGCAGACGCCCATGCGGCTAGGCGTCCTTGCCCAGCGCCTTGATGCACTTGGTGCACAGCGTCTTGCGGACGGGTGCGCCCTTTTCCATCACCGTCACCTTTTGCAGGTTCGGCTTGAACTTACGGCGGGTCGCCCGCATCGAGTGGCTGCGCTGGTTGCCGAAGGTCGGCTTCTTGCCACAGTTTTCACACAGAGCCATCAGATTGCCTTTACTGAAATTTGAAGATCGGTGAACAGGCATGTTACCATGCGACGCGGGTTGAATTCAACCCTTGAGCATCATTCCATGCGCGGAAGTGTTTAATATTTAGGACTTACGCAGTTGTCCTCACCCCCCCGCCCCCCTCTCCCGACCGCTTCGCTAGGAGAGGGGGAGAAGGGACACCTTGCCGTTAAGTCCCTCTCCCGGTGGGAGAGGGATTTAAGGCTTGTCCGGTATTGAGTTGGCGCTTTTCTGCCCTCAACCCCCGCCCCCCTCTCCCAACCGCTGACGCTAGGAGAGGGGGAGAAGACCAGGGAAGCGTGTTAAGTCCCTCTCCGTTGGGAGAGGGATTTAGGGTGAGGGCAAATGAGCCGTTGTGAACTTTCATAACTCCTTTTAGAGTACCGGACAACGCTATTTAGGGTGAGGGCGACGGTTCAAGTGCGTAACTCCTAATATTATTGGTTTAAAACGAAATTCAGCGGAAGTTTACTGATGATTGTGGATGTCAAAAAACAAGTCTGCGACGGTTACTTGTTGAAGTGGCTGGTCGCGGCGGGTCTGGCCTGGTTGGAGCAGCATCAGGAACAGGTCAATCAGATGAACGTTTTCCCCGTGCCCGATGGTGACACAGGGACGAATATGCGCTTTACGCTGCAAAAGGCCTGCGAAGCGATTGCCCCACTGGACGAACCCCATGCTGGGATCGTCGGGGTACAGGTGGCGCGGGGAGCACTGCTGGGTGCGCGGGGCAATTCGGGCGTGATTCTCTCGCAACTTCTGCGCGGCTTCGCGGAAGGCATTCGCGGCCATGAAGTCTTCGACGCGCAGACTTTCGCCCACGCCTGCCAGAAGGCGGTCGCGGCAGCCTATCGCGCCGTGCTGCAACCGACCGAGGGGACGATTCTCACCGTCGCGCGGGAAGCGGTCGAGGCACTGCTTGAGTATACTGCCGATCACAACGATCTGACCGAAGCATTTAATGTTCTGATTGCAGCAGCCAAAGCAGCGCTGACCAAAACCCCTGAACTGATGCCGCTGCTCAAGGAAGCGGGTGTGGTCGATTCGGGCGGCTCCGGCCTCGTCTACATTCTGGAAGGGATGCAGCGCTTTTTGCACGGCGAGCCTGTGAACTTCGACCCGGAAAGCAGGCTGGAACCACGTGAAGGTAGTGGACAAGACGCTGATTGGCAAAACACCCTGGAACCCGGCAGCGAAGAAGGCTATGGCTACGATGTGCAGTTCCTCATGCGCGGCGAAAATATGGATGTGGAGGCGGTGCGCGACGCAATTGACGCGATGGGCTGGTCAACGCTGGTCGTCGGCGATTCGTCACTGATTAAAGTGCATGTCCACGTCCATAATCCCGGTCAACCACTGACTTATGCCATTGAGTATGGCGCGATGATCGATGATGTGGTGGTGGAAAACATGCAGTTGCAGTATCAGCAGTATGTTGAACAGCGCCGCGCCAGGGAGCAGCGTCATCAGCGCGAGGTCGAAGGCGTGGCCGTGATTACGGTCGCCAGCGGAGATGGACTGGAGCATCTCTTTTACGAAGGCTTGGGCGCAGCGCGGGTCATCAGCGGCGGGCAGACCATGAACCCCAGTGCCGAGCATTTCCTCTCCGCTATCGATTCGCTCTCCAACACCCATATCCTGCTGCTGCCCAATAATTCCAACATTCTGATGGCAGCACAGCAGGCGGCGGAACTGGCGCGTGGCAAACAGGTGCAGGTCGTACCCACGCGGACGATTCCGCAGGGCGTGGCCGCGCTGCTGGCGACGCTCGATCTTCGGACGGAAGGCGACGTCATCGCCGTGATGGAGTCCATGCAGGAAGCCATCCACCAGGTTCAGACGGGCGAGATTACCACCGCCATCCGCGATGTAGCGCTGAACGACGTGCAGGTACGCGAGGGGCAGTACATCGGCCTGCTGAACGAGCAGCTTGTCGCCGCCGGGGATGATCTGGTTCATCTCATTCGGGCGGTGCTGAGCAAAGCCAGGGCAGACGAACATGAACTGGTTACGCTATACTATGGGGAAACTGTGACCGAAACGCAGGCGCGTCAGATGGCTGATGTGCTGATACGCGATTTCGACGGGTTGCAGTTCGAGATCGTGGAGGGCGGGCAGCCGCTCTATCCCTACATTCTGAGCATCGAATAACGCATGGTCAATGTCCACATCGTAACGGATAGCTGCGCGCACTTCGCCAACCCGGCGCTGCTGCGCCAGCATCCGGTGACGGTTGTTCCCAACAAAATCAGCCTGGGCAGCAAAACCTATCGGGAAGGCATTGACATCAGTGCGGAGGATGCCCTCACGCTGATCGCCCAATCGCCCAAACTAGTGAAGCTCAGCGTTCCCACCATCGAGGAATACACCGCTGTTTATAACCGCCTGTCGCATGAGGCCGACGCGATTCTCTCGATTCATGCCTCGCGCGAACTGTATCCGAGCTGGCAGAACGCCCGTGCTGCCGCGCAGCCCATGATCGGCAGCACGCAGGTCGCCGTTATCGACTCGCGGACGCTGTGCGTAGCGCAGGGGATGCTGGTGAATTTCGCCACCAGAATTGCCCAGCAGGACATTTCGTTTGACGAAATGGTGCGGCAGGTACGTGGCGCAGCTGACCGCCTGTATACGATTTACACGGTTGAAGCGCTGGATTTTCTGCTGGAAAACAGGATTATGTCACCCTCGCACACTATTCTTGGGTCGATGCTGGGCATCAAACCCTTCGTGACGATTGAAGAAGGCCGCCTGGTTCCGGTGGAAAAAGTCAAAACCCGAACACAGACTATAGAACGATTGGTCGAATTTGCGGTAGAATTTACAGAGGTGGAAGACACGCTGATCGTCCAGAACAAAGCGCAGATCACCGACCTGACACGCGCTTTGCAGGAGCGGCTGGCGGTCGAATTCCCCGATAAGGAATTCCCGTATGCCACCTACAGCGCAGCGATGGCGATGCTGATCGGCGCGGACGCAGCAGGCATCGTGATTCTGGAATGCGAGATGGAAGATTTGGATGACGACCTTTAAGAAGATCAAATTCGCCACCGACAGTGTATGCGATATTCCGGATGATCTGGTGCGTCAGTGGGACATCACCGTGATCCCCTGCTTCGTCAATTACGGCGGTATCAGCCACGCCGACGACGGCGTTGAACTGGTGCGGGAGATGTATTACCGCGAACTCCCCGCTATGAAGGAAACACCCACCACCGCCGCCATGCCGCCGGAAGTCGCCCGAACTGCGCTGGAACGTGCCTACGAGCACGCCGATCATCTGGTCGTCATCACCACACCCGCCCGGCTGAGCGGCATCTATAACTCGATGCGCCTGGCGATAGAAGATGCCGGGTTCGCACCGGAACGGGTAACGCTGCTGGACAGCGGACAGCTCAGCATGGGCATTGGCTGGCAGGTGCTGGTGGGGGCAGAAGCCGCTGCCCGAACGGGAAGCGTCCAGCAAACGCTGGAAGCCATTCAACAGGCCAAGCAGAAGCAGGTCGTTTATGCCGCGCTGGAAACACTGGAATTCCTGCGGCGCAGCGGGCGGGTGGGCTGGGCGGCGGCCAATATCGGTGCGCTGCTGCAGATCAAGCCCGTTGTGGAAGTGGTCGAGGGCGAGGTCAGCGCCACAGCAAGGGTGCGAACATTTAACAAGGCGCTGGATAAACTGGCGGAACTGGTGCGGCAGCAGGCGCCGCTTGATCGGCTTGCACTGCTGCATGTCAATAATCTGAACGCGCTGGACGGAATGCGCGAACGGCTCAAGGATATTCTGCCGCCCGAAACCATCACGGGGATGATCGGCCCAACTCTGGGGACTCATATCGGTCCCGGCGCGATTGGGGCGGCAGTGTTGCGAAAGAACCTGTGAACAGGTTGGAAGGTTTAACGGAACATGCCATCTGCACTGGAAACGCTGGTCAAAATTCTGAAATTAGAGCGCGATCAGGGCTGCAAGAACAACGCTGTGATCGGCGGCCTGAGCGCGTATGGGCGCAACTGGGCGATCAACGCACACCAGCAGGCGCGTAAAATTGAGCATCATAAGCTGGTCGATGAACTCTCCCACCTGCTGGATAAATATGACCTGATCGACGCGCGCGAGGATCGCTTTACCTCCGTGACCTATATGCTCGACCGCATCATGGGACGGCTCCCCGCCCCGCCGGAATATCAGGTTACAGAGGAAGAACGCCGTGCGGCAGAACAGGCCGAGCAAACGGCAACCACAGCACCGCCGACATCTGCACGGGAACGACAACCAGAACGACCGCAGGAGCGACCACACGAGCGACCGCCGCGCCAGCAGGAGCGGCCACGTCCTGAACGACAGGAGCGGTCTGAAGGCCGTCCCCAGCAGGAGCGAGGGCAGCGCGAAGATCGCCCTGCCGCGTCACATCTAGGTGAAGTTGCCCAGACTCAGGCCGTATCAGCGGAAGCGGCTGAGGCGACTGTCCCGGAAAAGTCCGGCCATATCGAGCGCCCAAATCGCAAAAAGCAGGAAAACCGCCCACCGCAGCGACCGCCGCAGGAAGAACGCCAGCAGGAACGCGCTCGTCCCGCGCAGCGTGCTGAGCGCCCGCAGAACCAGAAACCCCAGCGTCAGCCCAGACCAGCGCTGGCAGGCGGCGACGACGATGATGACGATCTCGGTGATGGCTTCCAGGAAGCGGGCATTGAGGAAGATGCAGGCGATCTTTACTTCCGTAAAGGCGGCCCGCAGTACCGCTTCGACCCGGATATTCCACCTATGCCGCGCCTCGCTCGTGCCCCGCGCCGTCCCCGCGCAAATATCGCAGCAGATGAAGCCGCCGACATTATGCGGGGGTTGAATGCCCCGGTGGAGACGGTCAAGGGCGTCGGACCGCGCATGGCGAAAACGCTGGAAAAGCTCGACCTGCACATCATCAACGACATGCTGTTCTTCCTGCCGCGCCGCTATGACGATTACACGCGGCTGTCCTATATCAGCAAGCTGCGCCCGGAACAGACCGTGACCGTCATCGGCACGGCGCGTACCACGCTGGTGAAGATCGGGCGCGGCGGGCGCAAAGATTTCTATCTCGAACTGGACGACGGTTCAGGGGTGCTGAACGTCACCTTCTTCGGCCAGCACTGGCTGGGCCAGAAAATTCGCAAAGGCACCCAGCTTGCCCTCTTCGGCAAAACGTCGATCTTTGGCAACCGCTTACAGATGACCAACCCGGAATGGGAGGAGGTCGAAGCGGAAAATCTGCACACGCCGACGATTGTCCCGGTCTATCCACTGACGGAAGGCATCACGGCCAAGTCACTGCGCCGTCTGATGAAGACGACGGTCGATTACTGGGGGGAGCGCCTGCCCGATTACATGCCGGAAGCCACGCTCGACCGCTGCGAACTGGGCGATCTGGGCTGGGCGATCCGCAATCTGCATTTTCCCGAAGGCTGGGATCATCTCGAACACGCCCGCCGCCGCTATATCTTCGATCAACTGCTGCTGCTGCAACTGGCGATTCTGCAAAACCGCCGCGAATGGCAGTCCGTGCCGGGGATACCGCTGCACATCACGGACGACTTTATGGAGCCGTTTGTCGAAGCCGTGTTCCCCTATCCGCTGACAGGGGCACAGCGCCGCGCCATCGACGACATCCGCCGCGACATCAGCACCGACATTCCGATGAACCGCCTGCTGCAAGGGGATGTGGGATCGGGTAAGACGGCAGTGGCAACGACCGCGATGGCGATGGCCTTCTCCAATGGCAAGCAGGCCGCGCTGATGGCGCCGACCAGCATTCTTGCTGAACAGCATTACCGGGGCATCAGCCGCGCACTGGATAAAATGCCCGGTGACCGGAAACCCGTGATCGGGCTGCTCACCAGTGCCCTGGGCACCGCCGAACGCGAGAGCATCTATCGCGGGCTGGCCGACGGGTCGATTGATATTGTCATCGGCACCCACGCGCTGATTCAGCCCGGCGTCGAATTCAGAGATTTAGCGCTGGTGGTCATCGACGAACAGCACCGCTTCGGCGTGGAACAGCGCGGGGCGCTGCGCGGCAAGGGGACGAATCCCCATGTGCTGGTGATGACGGCCACGCCCATC
>JANRLJ010000046.1:0-12156 GCA_033762735.1 bacterium
TGCAGACGGGCAGCCGTATCGCAAAGGTCAAGCCAGCCACGTTGCAATACCTCACGTTCTCCAGCTGGCGTATTCGGAAAGGAGAGACTTCGCATTCCCCACCGCGCTAAAGCACGGTGTCCCCTGCGAAGATTTTATGGAGCGCGTGCAAACAAACCCTGCTGCTTACCCGCACCAGGGCATTCCTCCATCACGACAAAAACTAAACCCTAAAAACGAATGATTCTTTTTCACCGGGGAGAGGGAATTGCCTTGACCCCAATCGGAGAGCGATGATGAACATCCTGATTATCGGCGGCACACGCAACATGGGCTATTACCTGGCAGAGCGGGTGTTGAAAGCGGGGCATCGGCTTACGCTGCTCAACCGGGGCATTTCGCGCGATGACCTGCCGGACGATGTGCCGCGCCTGCGCTGTGACCGCACCGACAGCATTCAGATGCGCCGAGCGCTGGCAGGCCGCCAGTTTGATGTCGTGATTGACATGGTGCTGTACAAAGGGCGTGAAGCCGAGGATATCGTGGATATTCTGGCAGGGCAGACCAAACACTACATCTTCATCAGCACCGGGCAGATTTATCTGGTGCGCGATGGCGTTCAACGGCCTTTCCGCGAGGCCGATTACGACGGCAAGCTGATCCCCACGCCAGAACCCAACACCTACGACTATGAAGAATGGCTGTATGGCAGCGAGAAGCGCCAGGCCGAGGATGTGCTGCGCCAGGCCTTTAACGAGCGCGGCTTCCCCTATACCTCGGTGCGCATTCCGATGGTCAACAGCGCCCGCGATCCGTTCAATCGGCTGTATGGCTATATTCTGCGCATCAAGGACGGCGGCCCCATCCTCGTCCCCGAAACGCCCGATTATCCGCTGCGCCATATCTATGCGCTGGATGTGGTCGAGGCCGTCATGAAGCTGATCGAACGCGGGCCGACCAGCACCCGCGCCTATAACATCAGCCAGGATGAAACGCTGAAGCTGGAAGATTTCCTGCAAATCCTGGGCGATGTGGTCGGGATGGCACCCAATACCCTGCGCGTCAGCCGTGACCTGCTGATGGCGAACGGCTTCCTGCCGGACTGCTCTCCATTCAGTGATCTGTGGATGTCGGAACTGGACAATACACTCAGCAAGACGGAACTCGGGATGCACTATACCCCGGTGCGGACGTACTTGCAGGAAATTGTCGAGGCGTATCAGGCCAATCCGCCATCGCTGCCAGCGGGCTATAAGCGGCGCAACGCGGAAAAGCATCTGCTGCCGCAGGGGCAGTAGAGAAAAAAAAGCCGGGAACAGGCTCCCGGCCTTTGTATTTCGCTTGCTGCCTTAGTCGCGGTTATAGACGCGCACCCGACCTTCGTCGTTGGTCACGCCCACATCGCTGCTGCTCATCGTGCCGGGGAAGCCGGTGTTCCCGGTGGAGTTGGAAGACCCCGTGCTGTTGCTCAGCCCGCCCGGCATCCCGCTGCGGTCGCTCATGTCCTCAGAGCCATGCACCGTGCTGCTGGAGGAACCCTGCGAACCGCCTTCCAGGTTGTGACGTTCGCGGTCAACCGCCGTAAACGGTTCGGCCATCGGGTCGGTGCTGGCAGCGCTGTCCTTCAGCCACTGCGTCCGGCGTTCGTCGATGTCCATCGGGTCGTACCGTTCGAGGATAGAACGCGCACCCTGCACGTTGCCGTCCTTGATCGTCACCGTGACCAGCGCACTCCCGCGCCGCAGAGCTTCTTCATACGCGCCAGCTTCTTCACGCGGGACGCCGAAATCGACCAGCGCCGCCGTCACGCCGCCCGTGACACCGCCCGTCAGCGCACCGATGCCCGCGCACGCCGCCGCGCCACCCAGTGCCGACAGCGGCCCGGCGGCCAGAATCGGCCCAATTCCAGGAATGGTGATGGCGACCAGACCGGCTAATGCACCGACCAGCGTACCGATGACCGCGCCGAAGCCAACGCCTTCACCACCACTCACGTCATCGCGCACATTGCCGCTTTCGTCCAGATGACGGCTCAGCTTGCCCTCCCGGTCGAGGACAGCCAGGCCGATATCAGAACGGTCGTGCCCTGCCGCGACGAGGGCGTTTACCGCGTCATTGGCGCGGTCCAGTGTTTCGTAACTTGCCAGTAGCGTTTGCATGTCTCGCTCCTTTGTGGTTGTTGATCCGCCGGACAGCATTTTCAAAGGTGAGCGATGAGGGGTTTAGAGCCGGAGTGAGATGGAGCGTGTTGGGTAAAGGGTGTTCGTCCGGTGAATGTGTCTGAACGTCACTATAGGCGGCTTGTATAAAAAAATGCTATGAGCGGACTAAACAGTTTCTAAGATTAGGGTATGGGTGGGGGGCTTTTGGCTGTCGTATGCGACCTTTTATAATGGTGGCTTTCTCGGTGGAAAAACCATCTTCCTGAACCCTCGCCTATTGAACCGGATAACCGATTATGCCAACCTATGATCTGCTGTGCATCGGGCGCAGTTCGCTCGACCTGTTTGCCAACGAACTCGGCGCGGCCTTCGCTGATGTGAAAACCTTCAGTGCGTTTGTCGGCGGCAGCCCGACCAATATCTGTGTCGCTGCGCATCGTCTGGGCCTCAAGACCGTCATGCTCACCGGGATGGGCGATGATTACGTCAGCCAGTTCTTGCTCAAGTTTCTGGAAGGTGAGGGAGTGGAAACGCGCTATATCGCCTTCAAGCCGGGCTTCAACACCAATACCGTGCTGGTGGCCCTACAGCCGCCGGAACAGATGCAGTTCGTGGCCTATCACGCCAACAACGCCGATCTCGAACTGACGTTTGATGATATGGTCAACGCGCCGCTGGCCGACTCACGGGTGGTGCTGTTCAGCGGGATGTGTTTTCTGAAAGAGCCGATTCGCTCTGCCACGCAGTTTGCCGTCGAACAGGCGCGGCAGGCAGGCGCAGCAATCTACATGGACTTGGACTACCGCAAGCCGATGTGGTCGGATATGCGCACCTATGGCATCACGACCCGGCTGATCCTGCCGCTGGTCGATGTTGCGCTGGGGACGCATGACGAACTGTGTGCTGCTGCCGGGGTCAGCCAGATCGACGCGGCGATTGAAGCGCTGCTCACGAGGGTGCAGGAGGCAGTGGTATATAAGCAGGGCGCGGAAGGCGCAACGGTCTATACGGTCGATGGGGGCGTGTATAAAGCTGCGCCGTTTCAGGTTGAGGTGGTGAACTTCCTCGGTGCAGGCGATGCCTTCGCGGGTGGCTTCATCTGGGCGCGGCTGAACGGGTGGGGCTGGCGCAAGGCGGCACGGTTGGGGAACGCCTGCGGAGCGCTGATCGTGAGCCAGCAGGGCACGGGGAATGCGATGGCGCGGCTGGATGAGGTGGTAGCATTTGTGGAGGCGAACGGCGGTTGGCGTGTGGAGGCCGAAGCCGAGGGGTGAAAATTTTGTAGCAGGGGCGACGTGTCACATCGCCCCTCTTTTACCCGGCACACCCTTTACCGTGCCCCGACAAGTTCCTGTAGATAGGCGGCGAGTTCGGCGATTTGTGCGTCGGTTAGTTCGATGACCCCGCCGCGATAGGGATGCACAAACTCGTCTTGCGGGGCGGTGGGCTGCTGGCCTTCCGTCAGCAGGTCGATCAGGCCGACTTCCGAAATGCTGAGGTTGTTCACCAGCGCTGGCCCCATATCGGCCACACCTTCCCCTTCAAGACCATGACAGCCTGCGCAGGCAAAGGCATAAGCCCGCGCTGGGTCGAACACTTCCTCTGTTGCCTCGGCAGTTGCTTCAGATGTAGCGTCCAGCGTTGCCTCAGCGGTCGTGTCGCTTTCGGCAGTTCCCTCAGCGGTCGCCGTCCCTTCGGCAGCAGCTTCAACCGCTGCTGTGCTTTCTGCTGCGGCTTCGGTGGCTTCGACCTCTGTCGCCGTGACCTCGGTCACTTCGGCCTGCGCGACCTGTGCAGGTTCAGTGGACTCAGCCTGCCCGTCCGAATTGCCACCGGACTGGTTCTGGCCTAACAGAGCGATCAGAAGAAGCCCCATGATCCCAAACAGGATCAGAACAGGGAAAAAGGCATTGGTGCTGGTTGAGTTCTGCTCTACTCGTGTCATCCCGCTTCACGCTCCGTTTCAAAGGAAAAAGTCCGCACATCCACCCATTTTAGCGCGATTCAAACAAAAGAGCGTCTGATCGCGCCCCGAAATTGTTCCCCATTATGGACAGCAGGCCAGATGAGGAACAAGTGAAAAATGTCATACAACGCAGTGACAGTTGTTCGTACCGAAAGAACTTCCATTCTCTTAAGATAGGGTTCAACACGGTAAAACGCTTTCTACAACGGTTCGTTTCTATTTCCACCCAGGGGGACTTTGCATTGAAACTTCAACGTCGCGACTTTCTGAAACTCATGAGCGCAGGGGCAGGGGCAGCCGCGCTGACCGGGCTGAGCAGCGCCAAACCTGTATGGGCACAACAGCACGACACACATACCACCCAGCCTCAGCAAGAGGCGGGCGGATGGGAAGAAATGGATCGCTATCACGAGGAAGGCGTTCAGACGTTCCTCAATAATATCGGCCAGGATGCCAACTTCTGGCGTCCGGCGCTGGAACCGACGATGGACGGAGATGTCAAGGTCTTCGACCTTGTTTGCCAGGAAATCCAGTGGGAGACATCCCCCGGCATGGCATTCCCGGCGATAGCCTACAACGGCATGGTGCCTGGCCCCGAAATCCGCGTGACCGAAGGCGACCGTGTGCGCTTTAACGTCACCAATGAAATGACCCAGAGCACCGCATTGCATTTCCACAACCTGCGTGTTCCGAACGATCAGGATGGCGTACCCTTCGTTACGCAGCCCGTCATCACTCCAGGGCAGACCTTCAGCTATGAATTCACAGTTCGCAACTCTGGGACACATATGTACCACAGCCATTACAACGCTGCCGAACAGGTGACTCGTGGTTTGCTGGGTGCGCTGATTGTGGAACCCGCTGATCGCAGCCGCGAGCCGGAAACCACCGCCGAGTATACCCTGGTGCTGAACGACTCCGCCCTGGGGTTCACGATCAACGGCAAGGGCTTCCCCTATACACAGCCGATTGTGGCGAAGCTGGGTGATCGTATCCGCATTCGCTATATGAACGAAGGGCTGATGATCCACCCGATGCACCTCCACGGCATTCCGCAGTTGGTCTTCGCGAAAGATGGCTACTACTTGCCAGCGCCGTTTATGTGTGACACGCTCAATATTGCTCCTGGTGAACGTTACGATGTCCTGGTGGACTGTGACGAAGCAGGGGTGTGGGCATTCCACTGTCACGTGCTGACCCATGCCGAAAGCGCACATGGGATGTTCGGCATGGTCACGGTGCTGATCGTGGAGGAATAGTGTGTTGTCCGGCAGGGGCGGGCGCACCCAAAACCCCGCCTTTGCCTCCTTGTACGCGGATCAGACCGGGGGACCGCACCTCACCCGGTCTGATCTGCGTTGGTGCTGGTTGCCAGCGGCAGTGTGAAGACGATCTTCGTCCCTGGCGCATCGTTCTCGGCAATCCAGATACGACCCCCGTGCGCTTCCACAATCCCCCGGCAGATCGCCAGCCCCAGCCCTGCTCCCCGCTTCGCACCGCTGATCTTGCGCTCAACTTGCCGGAAGGCCTCAAATACCTGCAACCGATCTTCCGGCGGGATGCCGATGCCGTGATCGCACACCACCACTTCCACCCATTGATCGGCGCGGTGGACTTCCACCAGAATTTCGCTGTTGGGGGGCGAAAACTTGGCGGCGTTGCTGACCAGATTCACGAGCACTTGTGCGATGCGCTGCACATCGATCATGACATAGGCCAGTCTTGGTTCAAGATCAATGCGCAGTTGATGCTGCTGGGTAAGCATATCCAGTTGGAAGCGCGCCTCGTCAAGCACACGTTCAATCCCCGCAGCCTGCGGGTGAACCGTCATCGTACCTGCCTGCATCCGTGACAGATCAAGAAGCTGCTCCACCAGATCGGTCAGCTTGTCGGCTTCCTGGTCGATCACCCGCGTGAACTCACGCTGCTGATCGGGAGCGAAGTTCACATCTTCCATCAGCAGTGTGCTGGAAAAGCCCTTGATGGAGGCCAGCGGTGTGCGTAGTTCGTGCGAGATCATGCCCAGGAATTGCAGCTTTAAGCGGTCGGCTTCCTGCGCTTTGTCCCGCGCCAGCACCAGATTGGTCACGTCAACGCCATAAATTGCCACGCCATCGACCTCACCTTTGGAGTTTCGGGTCGCCTGATACACAAAGTTGAAGTAGCTTGTTTCCAGCTTCCCATCATTGTTCTGGTCGAAGTCGGCTCGCTGTTCGGTTCCGATAATCGGCTCCCCGGTGTTGTAGACTCGCTCCATAATCTCGAACCAGCCCTGGCCTTCCAGCTCATGAAACGCCTCTCGCATGGTCTTGCCGAGCACGTTGCGATTGCCCCAGAGCTGTGTGAAGCGCGGGTTGAACAACTCCACCCGCCCCTCACGCCCGCGCAGGATGCCGATCAGCGCCGGGGCTTCCATAAACAGATTGTGCAGGGTGCGGCGCGCGGCTTCTGCCTCTGCCCTTGCCTCCTCCGCCTCAAGCTGTGCCCGCTTGCGTTCGGTGATCTCCTCGGTAAAAACCGCGACCCCAAATGACAGCGGATAGATGCGATAGAGATACCAGCGCTGATAGAACTCGATATGTTCTTCCACAAAGCGGGGCTGGCGATCCAGGGCGGCTTGCTGCAGCAGCCGATAGAGGGTGGACTCCTTGAGGGCGGGAAAGGCTTCCTCAATCGTCTGGCCGACCAGGGGTTCGTTGTTGCCTCGCGCTGCATCCGTCAGCCGAATGGCCGCCGGATTGACGAAGACATGGCGCCAGTCGGTGTCGAAAATGGTGAAGCCCTCGCTGACGTTGTTCAGGACAATCTCGGCCATTTCACCGATGCGTGCCGCTTCCCGCTCCTCACTGACATCGCGGAAGACCAGCACCGCGCCGAGTATCTGCCCACGGTCGTCGCGAATGGGCGCACCGCTGTCGCTGATGTGGATCTCGCGCCCATCCTTTGCGATCAGGATAGTATGATTCGCCAGACCGACAATCGTTCCCTTTTTAAGCGCTTCCAGCAGAGGATTGTCACGCGGTTGGCGCGTCGTTGCATTGACGATGCGAAAGACCTTATCAATCGGTGTTCCTACTGCTTCTGCCGCAGACCAGCCCGTCAGCGTTTCAGCAACCCCATTGATAAAGCTGATGCGCCCTTCTGTATCCGTCGCGATCACCGCATCCCCGATGCTGGAAAGGGTGATACGGAACCATTCCTGCTGCTGCTGGGCGCGGCGCGTGGCACTCTGGTTGGAGGCGGACAAACGGCTGATGAGCAGCGCAACGCCCACGAACATGGTCAGGCGCAGTACATCCGTCGCGTCAAACACAATCGCGTAGCGGGGTTCATAGAAAAAGTATTCGACGATGATCATCGTCAGTCCAGCAGCTAACAGACCGGCTCTAAAGCCCCATAAACTGGCGCTCAGCGCGACCGCGCCCCAGAACAGCAGATAGGGATTTGGCGCGATAGCCGGGTAAAACAGAAGCGACAGCCCAAACGCCACGAGCGTCAGCAGCACTGGCAGACCGTAAGCGATCAGCGGTGAAAAAGGGCGTTGTGGCATGACGGCTGGCAGCATGAAATCTGGACGACGCGCGGGTGGCTGACGGAAGAAACGCGCCATAACACCTTCCTGAGCAACGGTAGCAAGCAAAACACGGCAGGTAGGATGTATAGGAGTGGGCATTGCATTGACGTGTAGCATTATTTTACCAGCAGACAAGTGTTGGAAGCCCGCCAACTTTGAAATTCTTCTGAACGTTCGCCAGAAATGCTTTAACCTGATGCTGTCTTCCCCAAAAAACGATGGCAAAATACGATATAGTAGAACAGAAAAGTCATTGATGAAAGTCTGGCGCAGTGAGTATTCCACATCCGATTCCATATCAGGGCAGCAAGCGTCATCTGGCCGAACAAATCCTGGCCTGTTTTCCGGTGGAAACAGAACGGCTTATTGAACCATTCGCTGGATCAGCAGCCGTTTCGTTGGCAGCACTTGCGAGGTTTCGCGTTGGGCATGTACTCCTGAATGACATCAACGCACCTTTGATTCATCTATGGCAGAAAATCGTTTATGAGCCAGAGACGTTAGCGTCGGAGTATGAAACGTTGTGGAATTTGCAGCTTGGACGTGAACGCACATTTTATGATGCTGTGCGGTTTCGCTTCAACCGAACCCATCGTCCTCATTATTTTCTTTATCTTCTGGCGCGATGTGTAAAAGCGTCTGTGCGCTATAATGCGGACGGTGAGTTTAATCAGAGTCCCGATAATCGCCGGAAAGGGCGGCAGCCCTCTGCCATGCGCCGTGACCTTCGTGCGGCCGCTGCGCTTTTGAAAGGCCGAAGCACCTGGATGAGCGGCGATTATCGAAAGACGCTGGCATTAGCCCGCCCTGATGATCTTGTCTATCTTGACCCGCCCTATCAGGGTGTCTGTGCAAACCGGGACCCCCGTTACATCGAAGGAGTCGCTTACGAAGCACTGACAGCCAGCCTTTTTGACCTCAATCGCCGCTGTATCCCCTTTATTCTCAGCTACGATGGCAAAACAGGTCAGAAAAAATATGGTCTTGATCTGCCGGATGACCTCGGTTTACAGCGTATCGAGCTTCAGGCGGGCCGTTCTTCACAGGCGACCTTGCTGGGGCGCAGCGACAAAACGGTTGAGGCGCTTTACCTGTCTCCCGTCTTACAAAGCCGCCTGGAAGCACAAAAATCCCCGGTTCAACTGTTATTGTTTGGTGCCCTGGAATGAGCCACTCGGACGAATTTTTGGCACGTCTACAACATATTAAGGGTAAAAGGGCGCGTGTTGTCATCGACCATATCCTTGAACATGGTTTTATCACCACTGAGGATTTAGAAAAAACCTATGGCTACAAGCACCCACCCCGTGCACTACGGGATGTGCGTGAACAAGGAATCGTGCTAGAAACCTTTCGTGTTAAAGACACACAAGGTCGTACTATTGCTGCCTATCGATTTGGCGAAAACATCGGTGAAAGTATGGGGTCTGAAACTCTCGCCCAACCAGGGAGACGCCCATTTACAAAAGCCTTTCGCCAACAGCTTATGAACCTTTACAACTTCCGATGCAATGTCTGTGGTTAAACCTTTGACCCACGAATGCTGCAAATTGACCATCGCGTTCCATTTGAAGTTGAAGGTGAAGCGCAGGGAGAAACTCACATCGAATCAACCATGGTGCTATGCCGTTCGTGTAATCGATCAAAAGCCTGGACGTGTGAACATTGCCCAAATGGGTTAAGCACAAAGGACAGTACGACGTGTTTGCGCTGTTACTGGGGGCATCCAGAACAATACGAGCACATTGCTACTCAGCCCATAAGACGGCTCGATCTGGTATGGACAGGTGACGAAGTGCAGGTTTATGAAGCTCTGTGGCGTGCCGCTGGACGAAAAAGGATACCTTTGAGGGACTATATCAAGAGTCTGTTTGAAGGCACTGTCTGATCTGCTGGAAATCAGACATCAAACCAATCATAATGACTGTCGTTTTTGCTTGCTGTAAAAGGTTTCGACTTATGAAAATTGCAGTTCCCGAACACCTGCTTCTGGGGTTTACGCTGGAGGAGAAGCTGCGTCATGCGAAGATGATCGGCGCGGATGGGGTGGAATTTGCGGCGGACGGCCTGACAGCGCGTGTCCCGCAGGTGGCCGAAGCGCTGGCAAAGGTTGGGTTACAGGCGGCGGCGGTTGATGCAGGCTTTACGCGCCTGGTGCATCCCGACTACGCCGAGCGCGACCGGGCGATTGCGAGGCTGCGACAGGCGATGGCCGATTCGCTCGACCTGGGCAGCGGGACAGTGGTCTTCCTGTCGCATTTTCAGACCGAGCCGTGCCTGCCCGACCTCAGCCCCTATAAATCCGCGGTTGAACTGGAAGCCGAAATGCTGGTCAAACAGCTTCGCGCCACCCTGACCGATCTGGCCTACGCGATGGGGGCGGAACTGGTGCTGCTCCCGGTGCGCCAGCAGAAGGCACATCTGGTCAATCGGCTGGGGCAGGCGGCCCGAATTCGCGCTGGGACGGATGACCATCCTCATCTGTGGGTGGGCGCTGACCTGGACGATGTGCTGCATGAGGAGGCCGATCCGCTGGAGGCCGCGCGGGAGTACGCCCCCATGCTGCGCTATGTGCGGCTGAACGGAGTCATCAACCACAGCGGCCTGCTGGCAGCGCTGATGGAACGCGGCTATGACGGCTGGCTGTCGCTGACGGACGGCGAAGTGGACGTGGTGCGCCGGTGGCTGCCGACACTGGAAGATGCCGCGCCTTGAGTGCAAGGCGATTGTAGCAAATTCATCAAGCGGGTATGGAAGGTTCAGGAGGTTTCTGTAGGGACGCAGCATGCTGCGCCCCTACTTGACAATGGGGAAGTCGCGCTTAATCCCCCTCCGCGTCCACAATATCGGCAGGCGCGGCCTTGCGCTTCCAGGGTGGCGAGTCGTCGGCCATGCGCACCAGACGCGGCTGGAACTCGCCCACAATGTCCACCAGATCGCGCTGTGCGCCGATCACATCCTCAATGCGCTTATAGGCCTGCGGCGCTTCATCCAGCCCGCCGCCCAGCAGTGACACGCCACGCGCCTTGAGATACTTCCTGAGTTCGTCCCGTGTGACGGTCTTCTTGGCCTGTGTGCGGCTCATCTGTCGCCCGCCGCCATGCGATGCGGAATTGATTGAGGCCGGGAGTCCCTTACCCAGCACCACATAGCCGGGGTCGGCCATTGTCCCCGGAATCACCCCCAGAATACCCTTGCCTGCCGGGGTCGCGCCCTTGCGATGGACGATCAGTTCGCGGGTGCCTTCGCCTTCCACCTCAACTGTTTCCTTCCACGCGAAGTTATGATGGTTTTCCAGCGCGGCCAGCGGCGTCAGCCCGGCGGCCTTCGCCACCTGCTCGTGGATAATGTGATGATTGGCCGACGCGAAATCCCCCGCAAGGTTCATCGCCTCCCAGTATTCCTGCCCGCCCGCGCTGTCCATCTCCAGCCACGCCAGATGTCGGGCGGTTTCGTCCAGGCGATGCATCTGCGCCATCGCCAGCCGCGAATAGAAGTCAGCGATTTTGTAGCCCACGCCGCGCGAACCGCTGTGCGACAGCAGCGCCAGATATTCCCCCGGCGGCACGTTGAGCGGATTATCGGGCATGGTCACGCGCACCCGTCCCCATTCGACAAAATGATTGCCTGTGCCTGACGTGCCAATCTGCCGGATGGCCGTCTTACGCAGATCGCGCAGCAGGTCGGTCGCCTGCCAGCAGCTTGCATCCAGCACCGGATGCTCGTAAATGCCGTCGTGCAGGCCATCCCCGCCAGAGCCGAAAATCGTCCGTTCCAGCAGCGCCCGCTTGAGCCGTCCATAATCGCGGCTTTGTTCATCGTCCAGCATCGACGGGTCATCGGGGTAGATGGTCATCATCATGCGGCAGGCGATATCCACGCCGACCGCGTAGGGGATTACCGCATTTTCCACCGCCAGCACTCCACCAATGGGCAGGCCATAGCCCAGATGCGCGTCGGGCATGAGCGCCCCGGCCACCGCGACTGGGAGACGCATGGCCGTTTCCATCTGGCCGAGTGCCCCAGCTTCGATGTGTTCGCGCCCCCAGATGCGATAGGGGATGGGCGCGGTCTTGAGCCGAATCGGTTCTTCGGGAGAGGGAAGGCTGGCAAGCAGGTCGTTCACAAAAGCAGAGGCAGCGTCATAGCCCTGTTCGCGAAACCTGCGCCATCCCTCATTGCGCTGCGCCCCGGTCAGGCGGTTATCGCGCACCAGCGCTTCAAACGCCTTCTGCTGTTCTTTCGTATGGGATGTTGCCACAAGTCATTCCTGTTCCTGAAACCCTTTTGTGCTATCTTATCATAAAGGGTCACAAAGGGTCAAGTTATCATCTCGCCCTCACCCTAAATAGCGTTGTCCGGTACTCTAAAAGGAGTTATGAAAGTTCACAACGGCTCATTTGCCCTCACCCTAAATCCCTCTGCAAGAGGCGCTCTCCCTCAGGGAGAGGGACTTAACACGCTTCCCTGGTCTT
>JANRLJ010000047.1:0-7676 GCA_033762735.1 bacterium
AAGTGACCTACATGACCGAGCGTCTGCATCAGTCGTTGGATTATCTCACACCGGCGGAGTTCGAGTTGGCGGCAGGGTCGCAACCGTGCTATCCTACCTTATCTCCGGTCTAATTCCTTCCAGAAAAACCACCGCACTACAAAGAGCTCAACGATCCAGCATTTTTAGCAGCAGAAACTCCAGAGCTGGTTATACACCGACTAGTTTCCAATTCTTTTTGGATTGCAAACACATGTAAATCTGAGGAAGAGCTGCGTGCCATCTATGTTGGGCGTTCACAACCTTCCGACTCAGGATTGATAACACTGTATTTCACCCAGCAGCCTGGTTGCCGCAATTCATAGGAGTAAACATGACCAAGTATTTCCGTTTGACAACTCATATATTGACCATTTTGATATGTACATATTTTTTGTCTTTGCACATCCCGACTTCTGGAGCCCTTCACGCACAAGAGTCAGCCGACGTATATTCAGGAACACTCTACTTTTTTGATAGGGATGAACAGCAGATATGGTCGTTTAACCTCGCCACAAGCGAATTTCATCTAAAGTATCAAACTCCAAAAGGTGTTACGCTAACGATACCAATGGCAACGGAACATGAAAACCTTCTGTTAGCAATGCAGGGAGTTGGGCGATTTTGGGTACGAGGTGAAGTAGTTGATTTCCAAGTGGTTGAGATTAATCTGTCCACAGGAACTGACCGGGTTGTGTATGAAGGGCAACATCCAGCGTCGATTCAGCGCACCAATCTGCCTAATTACTATTTGATCCGGACGTATCGCCAAAATGTGGAATCAATTATTCCCATTTACGATATGTGTTTGTTCAACTTGGAGTTGCAAACGTGTCAACGGTTGCACGATGATACCGCTGAGTTTATAGGGAATTTGCAGTACTTTAATGGGACCCTCTACTGGTTGAGCACAAACCATGTTTTGGTGAATAATCCTTTTGTACCAGCACTTTATCAGGTTGATGTGGGGACAGGTGAAATAACCCACGTTCTTCCTGAATGGGGTGTATGGTCATTTGCCAAAATACCAAATACTGATGACTTGCTCTTCGTAGCAAGCCCCATACGAGATAAGGACGAAGAATACGCATCCCTAGAGTGGGGATTGTATCAAATTGACGTGTCTCTGCGATCCGAACCACGACAGGTTGTCTCAGGACTTCCAAGAGTAGATGCTCTATTTTTACTCACGGACATGTGGGTCAGTCCCAATCATGAGTATGTACTGTTTTTCGACCATTCACCCCCAACAACCTATATCTTGGGTAACTTAACGGATGGAACGTACCGGCGGTTAGATACAGAATTTATAAGTCAACCCAGTTGGATAGGAGATGGAGCGACCTTAATTGGAATAACCGAAGTAGAAATCGAAAAAGGGTACTCAATCGCTCAATACGACGTATCGAGTAATACTTTGATTACGCTCATTGAGGGCATTGATACATCGCTAAGTTATATCATTCCACTCCAGTTCGTTAGAAGCTTTTGAGGAGGAATCTTGAAACCACAACAAACAGAGACCGGGCCAGCTTTTCAGCCAACAGCCATTGATGAACTAAGCCGACTTGCAGAAAGTGTTGTAGAGGCAGTAGACGAAGTTATTGAGATTGCAGAAAGAATCGAAGCTGCGGTTGCGGCAATTGCCGAAAAACGTGATCTAGCAATTGAGGCTATGATGACCCAGGAAAATAGTTCAACGAATACACTCAACGAGGAACGGAATAAAGCGTTGAAAGAAATTAACACAGCTAGAGATAATGTCTTGACATTGATAAACAGTGCGGTAGCTAATGTCCAATTGGTACGTTTTGCTGAACACAATAAAAAATAGATTGGAGAAAGTGAAAAATGTCTACTTCTTTCAATATTGGGATTGATTGGCGGCGCAAGGGGCTGATCTGCTGGGAGGCGCGTCCGGGGGATGCGCTCAACCGCATTCCCCGCCCTTTACAAGTAGATCAGTTTTATCGCTGGGTGTGGGATCAAACCGGAAGCGGCGGCACCTCAGCCGTGATCAATGAGCGGTATGAAACGGGAGTGCGACTGCTGCGGTTGTCTGCCCCAAACGCGGGAGCGAAACTCGTGCTGTTGGTGGGTGAAAAAGACACCGCTAATGGAGAGGTTCAGTTTCCCGTCACCTTGCAAGCGGCGCATCGTGCCTCAGTATGGGTGCGTGGAAATTCAGGCTATGGGTCAAATTTGCTGTATGTCGAAATCCGCAGTGATAATACGCGCAATCTGCTTGGTCAAAGCACAATTGCCTTGAATGGAAATTGGCAGCGGGTCGATGTAGCGTTTACAGCGGGATCAGCCGCCGACGACAATCGGGTGTTCTTTGAAATTTTTCTGCCAGCGCACAATGCCAATACCTCGGTAGATTTTACAGGATTCATGATCGTAGAAGGCACGACTGCACCGGGCTACAACGCGGGCAGCACTGCCGACCTGTACGATAACGTCACCGCGTGGACGACCGATGCCGAGTGGTTCTTGGGCATTCACCGTCCCTATCAAGACGATGCCGACGACTCGATGCTGCGCCTACGCTTGAAAAACGCCGATAAAACGTTCTCGCCGGAATTCAGCGGCAGTCCACTTTATGGCACACTTGCGCCGTATCGCCCGGTGATGGTGCGCTCCAATGATGGTACGACCCTTCGCACCCACTGGACAGGGTGGATCGAAAGCCTTCAGCCCAGCCCGGATCAATACGGGGAGCGCATGGTTGAGATTCGCGCGGCAGGTCCAATGCTCTTTTTGGAGGATGTCGAGACTGCGCTTGAAGTGCAGGAGAACAAGCGCACCGATGTGATCATTGATACGCTGCTCGATGAAGTGGAGATCCCGCCCGCACTCAGTCAGTCATGGCTGCTCGGTGTCGTCGGTTACGGCGAAATGGGCAGCGCTGCGTATCTTGCTGATACCGTGCTGCCGCACACGCTCGAAGCGGGCAAGACGACGCTCGCGTATGCGGGGGATAACTGGGTGCGTCCGCGCAACCCCGGTGAGTCCGCCTCGGAGTCATTCAACGTGTACCGGGCGATCAAGGATGTCGTGGCAGCGGAACGGGGTCGTTTCTTCTTCGACCGTGAAGGGCGGGCGCAGTTCTGGAATCGGCATCATTTACTGCTCGATACGACAGTGAAAGCGACGTTCGATAACACAATGGTCGATGTGCGTTACGAATACGCCGGGCTAGGCGAATTCAAGAACGAGGTGGTGGTCACCTGCCACCCGCGCACCGTCAGTGCAGGCGACACTGACCTGCTGTGGCAGTTGGAGCAGCCGCTCACCGTACCGCCGGGCGAAACCAAGACGCTGAATATCAGCTACCGGGATGACAGCGAAAATCGCATCGGTGGAAAAAATGTCCGCGTCGAAGCGGTCACGTTCAGCGAAGGCAGCGCCGGGGTGCGGTTAACCGCGGGCGGCAATCGTGCCACGCTGGAGATCATCAACAATGCGGCGGGTGGTCAAAAAGCGGTGCTGGCGACGGCAGAAGTACGCGGCACGAAGATCACCAGCTTTGGGCAGATGGAAGCCACTGCTCAAGAGTTGACGAGCGCGGCTTTTTACGGTCGCCGCGTCATGCGCATGAACCTAGCGAGCATCGACCGCCTTGACGATGCCCAAACGATTGCCGATTTCGAGCTGGGGCGGCGCTCACAGCCGAGTGGCAAAGTCAGCACGATCAAAGTCGTCAGCGATGCCAAACAGGGCGGCGGTCAGCACGCCCAGCAGCTTGCGCGCACAATCGGCGACCTGATCACCGTCAAAGAGGCGCAGACTGCCCACGATGAGCGTTACTTCATCATTGGGGAGGAACACCGTCTGACTCAGCGCGGTGAACTATTAGAAACAACATGGTTTCTTGAACCTGCCGCCGAAGGGCAGTGGTGGCTACTTGGGACAGGCAAGCTGAACGAAACCTCGCGGACTGCCTATTAGCAGTACGGCGTTCGGAGCGGGAAATATACCCGCTCCGCGTGCGTTATTGTTTGATTGGCAGGGCTAAAATCAGCCATTTCGGGGGTAAAATGGGGACAGATACATTTCACCTATCAGCACCGATGGAAAATGACCATGCCCAATCTGTTCGCTTTTCCCCCCGATTCTGACCCGTTCCCCGATGCGCTCAGCCGCGCCGGGGATGCTGCCAATCATGCTGCCGCGCGGCATGTGTTCGCGGAGTATCAAGCGCGGCGCGCGCCGCATACGCTCCGTCGCCATGCCGGTGATCTGGCGCTGCTGGCGGAATTTTTAGGCGCGGTGGGCGCGCCGGTGGGCGATCTGCTCCATAAGCCCGACGCATGGCGCGGGATAACGTGGGGCTTGGTCAGCGCATGGGTGGCATGGATGCTCCAGCGCGGCTATGCCGTCACGACCGTCAATGCCCGTCTCTCAACCGTCAAACTGTACGCCAAGCTTGCAGCGCAGGCGGGCGCGCTCACCCCGGAAGCGTATGCCCTGATCCGCACCGTGAGCGGGTATACACATGCCGAAATCGCTCATGTAGACGCGGCACGGGCGGCGGCTGACCTGCCGACGCGCATGGGCAGCAAAAAGGCGGAGTCCATCGTTTTGACGCTGTCGCAGGTGAAGGCGCTGAAACGTCAGCCGGATACGCCACAGGGGCGGCGCGATGCCCTGCTGGTCTGTCTGATGTTCGATCACGGGCTGCGCGTCGGGGAGATCGCGCGGCTGGAAGTCGGCGCGATTTCACTGGATGTGAAAACCCTCACGTTTTACCGCCCGAAAGTCGATGCGGTGCAGACTCACGCCTTGACCCCCTCCACGATGCGCGCTGCCCGCGCCTACTTGGAAAACGATGCCCCTGCTGAGGGGCGGCTCTTACGCGCCAGTTTAAAAAGTGGTCAGCTCACCAAAACAGGCATGAATGAACGGGCGATTACCAAGCGACTGAACACCCTTGCGAAGCGGATCGGGGTTACGGGCGTGAGCGCGCACGACGGGCGGCACACATGGGCGACCCGCGCCGCCCGCAATCACACCGATTTATTCGCGCTGCAAGAGGCGGGCGGCTGGAACTCGCTCGAAATGCCGCGCCGCTACGTGGAAAAACACCGCATCGCCAACGCGGGGGTCGTGCTGGATGACGACGAGTTATAAGGCTTGGAACTCAATCCCCCGCAGTGATGAGATAAAAATCTCGAGAAGGTAAGCTCAGAATGTACACCCGTTGAGCAATGTTGAATCTGGAGGAAGCGTCCATGAGATGTGAGACGTATCGCAAAGGCGTGTCCATCAGCGAGAGTGTAAGCGTTGGTGAAGCGCCACCTGTGCGTTAGGTGGCGTGTGCCGCACTTCACTATCATGGAATGAACGGATAGCCCGTAGGGTATCGTCATAATGTTGAAAAGACATATCGTGTGGGTGTTGGGCGTTGTGCTGATGGGGGTTGTATCCACTGCCGCACAGAGCGCGCAATACGAAATTGTGGAGCGTGTTGGTTTCGGAGTCGTGAACGATATACAGTGGCTTGGCGATAACGAAACGCTTGCTGTGACCACCCCCCGGGGCATCTATTTGTACCGTGAGTCTGAACCGCTCTGGCTGTACCAAGATCGCGCCGAACAATCAATTATTATTACCACCAGCCGTAATGGAAATCCTACGCCGCTGCCGTTCGGCATATACGAGCCGCCTGTTATCGCTTTCGCCCCCGATGCCTCCGTTTATGCAGTTGCGGAACATACCGGTGATATTGTCATCCGCAACACGAGCAATGACCGCTCGCCGCAGGTACTTCGCACAGATGATGACCTGTCTACGCCTTACAAAGCTTTAGTATTCACACACGACAGCAGCACGCTCATCGCGGCGCGTTCTCCACTGGAATCGTCGAATGAGGCATTCATTGAAATGTGGGATGTAGGCACAGGTGAACTGCTTCGCACACTCCGCTTGGAGCGGGTTTTATCCCCGCGCGATCTCGCGCTTAGCCCCGATGGACAATTTTTAGCCGTGAATGGTGCGGAGGTGGGTCTTGATTACTTTAACGGCATGACCTACGTAATCGCCTTGGAAACAGGCGCTGTTGTTGCTAGGGCGAATTGGTTTACACCGGAAGTTTCCCTTCCGGACGTTGACGCGCCCTCTGTCCTCGCCTATAACCAAGACGATGGCTCGGCGCTGCGCTTTGTACGCGAAGAAAGTCCTTTCACGCTGCGCTCGGTTGAGGATATTACGACCGTCATCAACGCGCCCCCCGCTGACGCGCCGTATTATATGGTTGTAGAAGGGGATGCCGTGCGGGTGTATGCGTCTGACAATCAGCGCCAAGTGGTAACCCTGCCCACCGCTGACAACGTCCAGCAGGCGACGCTGAGCAGTGACGGTGTGTTTCTGGCAATTCACTTTGATGATGGCACGATCCAGATTTTCCAAGTGGACGAACCCCATCTAAACGAAGTCCGCACGATCTCCGGTTATGCCAGCAGCGACGCACTCTCGTTAGAGATGTTTTCGCACACGACAGCGATCATCGCAAGCGATGGCACTGAGATAGAAGGGATGCGTTTGGCGGGGGATAGCTGGGATGTCACCGCACCAATTTTCACCGAACAGGCTCCGATAATGCTCACACATCAAAGCGATAATACTGTTTATCTCCTCGAACTCCCCGACGAATCAAGCGATACGCAGGTGCGGGTATTGAACTTCAGCCCCGACGGGCGCTGGCTGGCAGTCGGTGTGGGCGAGGATGCTCTGGGCGGCGCGAGTGATAACTTTGTCTACCTGTGGGATTTGCGGACGATGGAGGAGTCACGCCGTCCGCTGATCGCCCTTGAACATAATGACATGATCACGCAGATCGCGTTCAACCCGGCGAGCAATATTTTGGTGACTGCTGATGAATACTCCCACGCCGCCTATGTGTGGTCAATTCAGCCGTGGGCGCTGCAAGATACCCTGCTGTACCCGGCACAGGTCATTAGGATCACGTTCGATGACAGGATGGTGATCACCTACTGCAATGATGGTGTGACGCGGTATTGGAGACGCTAGCCATAGGTGCCGCCGCAAAGCGGTTATGTGAGCTTTTGTCACCCGCATAGTGTGAACCGTACAACAGGAGCGAAAATTGACACTCTATAAGTTGATTGTGATGACTCTACTGTTCTTCACCTATTCGGAAGAATACACGCTCCTCGTTCGATACCAAAGTACCGAATTCTACACATTATCCCCGAACGAAGAAGCCCTTCAGCCGGTCAATTGGTCTGTAGACCATTATATGCACGCCCCTGATTGGTCAGATAGTGCAGGGCTTATCGCCTATATCATCGACCCTTCTAGGGTTGGGCTGCTTGACATGGCGACCAGTGAAACACGTGTGATCGACGTGCCTCCGTCCGGTTTCAGTTATGGAGATATTGCGTGGAGCACCGACGGGCAAGGACTCTATCTTGTAGAAGGCATAACGAGAGAGGGAGAAACAACGACGCAGTTAAGGTTTTACGCGTTAGATGGCACAAGAAATGAAGTACTGCTAGGTCCCTATGAAGGGCGGCAAGGGCTTGTGTTATATCGCGTTCAGCCTTCCCCGGATGGAGAATGGATCGCATTAGAAGGCTTGGAAACAGAAATGGGAGACTACAACATCTTTCTCATCCCTGCCGACTGCATCCCAA
>JANRLJ010000048.1:0-27791 GCA_033762735.1 bacterium
AGGAGAGGGGGAGAAGACCAGGGAAGCGTGTTAAGTCCCTCTCCTTTGGGAGAGGGATTTAGGGTGAGGGCAAATGAGCCGTTGTGAACTTTCATAACTCCTTTTAGAGTACCGGACAACGCTATTTAGGGTGAGGGCGAAGACTCAACTGCGGAAATCCTAACAAATGTCAACACACCGAATTGCTAACCGCTAATCGCTAACGGCTAACCGCTAAAGGCTTCTTATGAAACAGGCACTCATCATTTATGGGGGATGGGCAGGGCACCAGCCCCAGCAGGGCGCGGAACTGTTCGGCGGGTTCCTGCGCGGGCAGGGCTTCGAGGTCGAAATCAGTGACACGCTGGACTCGCTGCTGAACACCGAAAAGCTGAATGCGCTCAGCCTGATCGTCCCGGTCTGGACGATGGGCAGCATCACCGGGGAACAGGAGCGGGCGCTGCTGAGCGCGGTGCATGACGGTGTTGGCATCGCAGGGTGGCACGGGACGATGGGGGATTCATTCCGCAGCAGCACCGGCTATCAGTTCATGGTCGGCGGGCAGTGGGTGGCGCATCCCGGCGACATCATCCCCTACACGGTCAATATCACTGACCGCGACAATCCGATCACCGCCGGACTAAATGACTTCCAGATGCGCTCCGAGCAGTATTACATGCACGTCGATCCGTCCAACAAGGTACTGGCAACCACGACCTTCAGCGGCGAACACGTGCCCTGGGTGGAAGGGACTGTCATGCCTGTGACGTGGACGCGCACATTCGGCGCGGGGCGGGTGTTCTACTGCTCGCTTGGTCATGTCGTGGCGGATTTTGAAGTGGTGGAAGCGCGGACGATGGTCGAGCGCGGAATGCTGTGGGCGGCCCGCTGATGGGCGGCCCGCTGACGGGCGGCTCGCTGACGGGCGGCTCGTTAACGCGCGGGCCGAAAAGGCAGGTCTTACCCGCGAAGGCAGGTTTTGTGCAGAGGCGGGTTTGAAACCCGCCCCTACTACACCGCGCAAGTTCTGAAGTGTCAGGCGGGCTTGATGGCGTAGTACAGGCGCGCGCCCAGGCCGCCTTCCTGCCGCAGCCGTTCCCCGGCCTCGCCACTGACCAGCTCAATGTTCATGCTCGTGCGCAGCGCTCGCTCCGGCAGTTCCCGCAGGAAGTCGTCATCGTCCTGCAGCGGCCAGGGGATGACCAGCGTTTCGACCTGCTGCATCATCAGCGCGTCCTGCACGGCCTTGCGACCGAGTGCGCCGCGCCCGCCGGATTTGGCGAAGTCGATCACCTGCTGCACCAGTTCCATTTCCTTCTGGCGCTCATATTCCTGTGCGATAGGCGTAATCCGCGCCATCAGGTCGGGCATCGCCTCCCGCAGCGGGGCGTTGATGACCGTGACCAGCTTGTTCGCCACCTCGTCATGCAGATAGCTCTTGACCGCGTGGGCAGATTTTTCCGGCCCGCCGATGATAAGGCGGTCAGCGTCCAGCCGCGCCATCAGATCGCGGGTGCGCTGCGCCACTTCGCGGTGGAAGCGGGCGATCAGCTCATCGATCATGTCCTCGAACTTGTCTTCCTCGTTGCCCTGGTCGCTGCCGAAGCCACCGGGCGTGGGACGCGAGGAAAAAGCGGTGCGCTGGACGTGGTCATATTCGTTGCGGTCGTCGGCTATCGTTTCGCGCTGTTCAAGCTGCCCCAGGTACACATCAACGAAGCGGGCTTCCTCGCTGTCCACTAGCACCAGCAAATACGGCTCATACTCGTCAATCGCCCACAGCAGCGGCGCGACAACGGGTGTGCCAAAGTGGATGGCGTTGCCTTCCAGCGGGACGGGCAGATCGTAAATCTGCTCGAAGCCTTCGCCATAAAACAGAGCCAGCCCCTTGCCCCTCGGCCTGAAGGGTGCGTCCGCGTCGTCAGAGTTGAGGTAAGCCATCAGGCGTTCATGAATGTTGTTCCACAGGGTACGCTGCGCCTCAGGGATGTTGGCGGGGGTATCACGCAAGGCGGTGTTGAGCCAACTGCGCCAGGCCGGGGTTGCCGCCTGGTTTTCCTGGAGCGCGGGATCGACTTGCAGGTAGAGCGAAAGAACGGCGTTGTCTTCCCGTTCCAGCAGCCCTTTAACATCGTCCAGGTTAATCATTGTTAGCGACCTCCTCAAGCTGGAGCGCCTCAATACTGCGCCCCATCCATTCAGACTCCTACCCTAAGCTCCCAGGCTTGAGCCGATCTGAGGAAGTTGTGAACTACAGATTAAGACTCGCCGGAACGAGCGGTCTGCCACGATGCAAGGGTTGCTGGCAAATGCTCCCCCTACTCAAACAGCCGTGACATCATGCGGTTCGCCAGCGAATGGGCGGCGCGATTTTCCTCCCGATGGACGTGCTGTACACGCACACTGCCATGCTTTTTGATGGCCTGCTCCAGCCAGGGGCGGCCTTCATGCTTGATCCACGACAGCACATAGCCCGAATCGGTGAAGATGGCGAGATTGCGCGCGCTTGCGTCCAGATGGGCGAGCGCCTGCAAAAACGCCAGCAGCTCCGCGCCGCTGCTGTCCTTCACATTCAGCGCACCGGACAGATAAGCGGGTGGATGCCCCGTCATCAGATAGCGTGCACCAAAAGCGCCCACGCCATCACGGTAGGAACCGTCGATGTGGATCAGCACATGGTCATAGCGATAGCGCATCCGCTGTTCCGGTTTGGCGAGATAGATGGAGAACTTCGGCTGGCGGCCAAGCTGTTCCCCGGCATAGGCCACCGGGACGAGATCGGTCAGCCGGGGCAGCAGCGCGAGGAATGGATGTGTTGAAGGATAGCGCAGCGCTTCTTCAAAGTTGACGCGCACCCGCCCGCCTTCCATCATCTGCACGTCACAGGTGCTGGCGAAAAAGGACTCATACAGCTTGCCCAGCCGCCGCACCTGCTCATCGGGCGGCAGCACCCGTTCACTGGGGAAATGGGTGTCGCTCAGGCTGGTATTCAGCGTAATCGCCGGACGCGGACGGTCGAATGCGGGGGCAGGCTCATTGCTGTCCGGGACGATGGCGGCGGTGCCATTCTTCTGCGCCGGAATACGGACGATCACATCCTTCCCAAGCTGCGATTCGATCTCCATTTCGGGGAAGGCCTTGCTCATCCCACGCAGCCGCGCCTCGACGTTGCGGGGGATGTGGATATGGCAGCGCCACACGTCGCCGATCTGTTCCGCCGCGACCAGATGCCCGACGCTGGATTTCACCACCAGTTCGATTTTTGCGATATCGGCCAAAGACAACCTCAACAATCACACTACAGACTCCATTGCGAGTGTAACATAGTCCTCGTGTCGTGTGCATAGGGTTTCTGTAAACGTGGTCTTAGCGGCTGCGCCAGCGGAAGTAATCGGTCAGGTTGCGATAGACAACCTCTGAATCAATCGCTCTCGCCATGTCTGCCGTCAGGTAGTTCATCCAGTAGTCGTTGAACACGGTCTCCCCATGCGGGACAAACGGCCCCTCCCCTTGAACAAGCGCATCAATATTCAGAATGGAGCCAATGTTTTTCGTATTCCCGCTGCCGGGGCGGGTGCTGGCGATCCGCCACTTCTCCTGTAAAAGAAACGTAAAATCGCGGATGACCGATGTGATCGAAGGCAAATCGTCCAGTGCATAGATGTGCTGCTCACTCAGCGCACCTTCGTTTCGTGAATAAATCGTGCCCAGGACGAAGTGTGCACTGTACTGTTCGTAAGGGAATGTGATGTTTTTATTGGACTTCCGCTGGCGGAAATAGCCGGTAAATGCGCCCAATGTAAAGCCGCTGATGAGGGTGGGTGTCACCCGGTACGTGCTTTTGAGATCAAGGGCAATTTTTGTCTGATCGGGCGTAATAAAGGTTACATCTGGATAGTGATTCTGCTGTGCGCTCAGAATGACCTGATACCCGTGCTCGGCGGCGAACTGTGCTATTGCCGGAAAAAGCATCAGTTCAACCACTTTGGAAATCACTTTGGTATCGACCGAAACAGTGTAGATGTTCTGATGCAGGTCAATAAACCCCTTCACCACCCAATCACCCTGCGCAGTGGCTAACCGTTCCTGAAACTGGTCCAGGTAGGGCAGCAGTTGGGCGCGGAACGCTTCGGCATCCATATTTCAAGTTCCAATCAGAAGTAATTCACCCGACCGTGCATTTTTGGAAAGCACGTATTTATAGTGTCCATACGGAACCACACGCACATGAGATTTGTATTTTTCCAGCAGATGCACGAGTGCACTTTCTCCCGGAATGCCATCACTGCGATATGAGACAACAATGATGCTCTCTCGAAAACGAGCAAAGAGGCGATCAAACGCATCGGCAATCTGGTTTTTGTCTGTCCAGGGGCTTTGCTGCCGAAGCAGTCGGCGATGCTTTGAGGCAAAGTCAACCTGTGCCTCCCAGTCGGAGTAGAAGGTTAACCCTTCAAGGAAGTGATAGAAATCTCGGTAATCCACCGCGACCCCCTGCCTGGAAATATAGGGCGGGTCGATATAAATCAGATCAACGGATTCCGGGAAATCAAGTGCATCCATGTTGTAGGATCGGTTCTGCTGACCGTTATCAAATACCGCCTGATTAGCCTCATCCACAAAAAAGCGAAACCATGTCTCGAACGGCTTGTCCCAGGTGGTTTTGTTGCCGAAGGATCGTTCCACTTCTGCCAGCCGCACATAAAGGTTTTTGCGATGGAACAGGTTATAGGGACGCTTGATAATGCAGGCCTGGCACAGTGCGAAAACGGCCAGCGCGAATTGTTCAGGGTGCTCCAGTCGATAAATATTTGTAATGGTCTGATCGATCCAGGCATTTTCGGCATCGGTGTAATAGATGTCAGGAAACGTGCGCTGGATAAAGTCGGGGTAGGTGATGCCTTCATGTTGGTTTAGGAGGTCTTCCACGGTCGCCGAGTCAAGCCGGGTAGACTGATTTTCGATCAACGCTTTTCCAATCAGGGCGTTAAATCGCAGCACATCATTGTAAAAGACCTGCTTCCCTTCCTGCTTGAGACGATAAGCGACTGCGCCAGTCCCCCCAAAAGCGTCCAGGGCAGACTTGAACGCCAGGTCTTTGATCTGCTCCCAAATCCAATCAGTCAGTTTGGCCTTGCTGCCCTGATAGCGTGTGGAGGGAAACCGGGCAATGGCATTCTGAAAAAGTGGAAGCTGCACAGCATTTACCTCTGGTTTGCTTATCAAGTTCAATCTGATGTTATCACAGTGATGAACACCCTGCATCGTTGGGAAGACGTACAAAAAGCGCTAGGGTTGTGTCGCTTGCCGCACGGTTAGGGTGTTCGGCTATAATGGGACTATTGTGGACGCTGCAACATTGCTAAGGCCGAGTGGATGAGCGCAAACAAACCGAAAGACGACCTGATCGGCAAAACGCTGAAAGGGCAGTATGAAATTCTGGAAGAAGTCGGTCGGGGCGGCATGGCAACCGTGTATCGCGCCCGCCAGAAATCCATGAACCGTATCGTGTCGGTGAAGGTGCTGCCGCGTCACTTTTTGCATGACCCCGGCTTTTATGAACGCTTCGAGCGCGAAGTCGATGTAATTTCGCACCTGGAGCATCCGCATATTCTGCCGATTTACGACTATGGTCAGGATGAAAGTGTGCCCTATATTGTGATGCGCTTTCTGGGCGGCGGCAGTATGGAACAGTTGATCCGACGCGGCAAGAGCATTGTGGAAGACCTGGAAAAACCCATCCGGCAGATCGCGCTGGCACTGGATTATGCCCATCAGCAGGGTATCATCCACCGCGATCTGAAACCGGGCAACATCATGCTGGACGAAGCCGGGAACGCTTACCTCAGCGACTTCGGCATCGCGCGTGTGCTGGGCAGCGAACTCACGGGGAGCATGATCGTGGGCACACCTGCTTATATGAGTCCTGAACAGGCCAACGGCTTTCCGATTGATGCCCGTTCCGACATTTACGCGCTCGGCGTGGTGATGTTCGAGCTGATTACGGGGCGTGAGCCGTATCAGGCGGAAACCCCGATGGCCGTGCTGCTCAAGCACATCAACGAGCCGATGCCGCCCATCACCCAGTATCGTGATGACATCCCCAACGCGATTGAAGATGTGATTATCAAGGCGACGGCCAAAAACCCGAAAGATCGCTTTGCCTCGGCGGGTGATCTGGCGAAGGCCTTCAGCGCCGCGATCAAGGGCGATACGGCCAGCTTTAACCCGCCGCCTCGCTCTGTGCCGACGCAGAAATCGCCCACGCCAGATCGGATCCCGGCTGTCAGCGAACCGATTGCCTCGGAAGCGCCGACGCCAATTGGCCTCAACCCGGTCACGCAGCCTGCTCCCACACCGCGCCGTTCCCCGGTCGGATTGATCGTTGGCGCGGTCGTGCTGGTCGCGCTGGTCGTGGCGGCTGTATTGGTCGCGCCGGGGCTGCTCGATCAAAGCGACCTGACCCCTGTCCCCACCGTTGATGCCAACGCCGTCCCGACGCCGTTCTTCAACGCGACAACGGTGGATGGTGCGCTCTACACCATCTCCATCCCGCGCACGTGGATTCCGCCGGAAGGCCTCACCGACCGTTCGGACACCAACCGCCTCATCCACATCTGGGGCGACCCCGGCCAGGATGCCTATGTCGCGCTGGTGATGGTCGATACCGGGCTGATGGGCGCGGCGGAATTTCAGGACGCAGTGGCGGATTATCAGCAGCGCTACTACGCCACCAATCCCGGTATCACGCTGATCGACCAATCCGAAGCCGAAGATGGGACAATCCGGCAGAGCTATCGTTACAACGGTGGCGGTGCTGCCGGGGGACTCGGTGCGCCGCGTCCGGGGCAGCCGGGGCAGCCGCCGCAGAACGGCCAACAGTCGCAGGGCCAGCCGCCGCAGAATGGTGGACAGCAGAACGGGCCGAGTTTCGCGCCAGGGCAGACCGATGTCTATTTCCTCCAGCGCGGGAGTTACCTGGTCATTCTGGAGATGTACGGCGCGGATGAAACGGCCAACACCCTCATCCCGACCTTCCAGAACATCCTCGACTCCGTGCGCGTGAAGGTGAATCCGTCTTAAGTCGCAGGGGCTTTTCCGCATATCGTCCATATCCATCACAGCGCAGCGGGGACATGATAAGCACAGTCCCCGTTGTATTTTGTTGAAAGGACGAATGGACTTGAAACGCCTGTTTTTACTGATACTGCTGATCCTGTGCGGCGTGGTGATCGCCCCGCAAGCCACCCGCGCTCAGGAAGAAACCCATCCTCTGCTGGCGATGCTGGCGCTGCTGCCGGATCATGACGAAACCCGCGCCGGATTTTTGAGCTATGTCGATTACGACCTCATCACGCGCAGCCGTTACAGCGTAGTCGCGCCGGAAACCTACACCGAATGGGAAGCGCTGAGCGGTGAAGAGGGTCGCCTGTGGATGGAAGCCTTCGAGCGGGTCAGCGCCGGGCCATCGACCATCTTTGAAGGGCTGCGCGAGTTCGGCAGCCTGCCACAAATCGCCGGGTTCGGTTTCTTCGACATTCAGCGCGGGCTGGCCTATGGCAATCCGCCGACGCACGGCATCCTGGTGCAGGGCGATTTCGACCGTGACGCGGTTATTGCTGCTCATGAAGCGCGCGGCTATACCACCCAGGTCGAAGGCGACAACGCGCTGCTCCTTCATGAGACCGGAACTCAGCCCGACCTGGACGCGGTCGAGCGCGGCAACATCTTCGACCCCAGCTTTGGGCGCAGACCGCCGCTGGTCGTGGCTGACGATCTGGTTGCGGCGATTTTCAACCCGCAGACTGCCCAGGCTGTGCTGGAGACGCAGGCCGGGGAAGCGCCCTCGCTGCTCGAGTCACCGGACATTCACGCGCTGGTCGAAGCACTGACCGATGAGGCGTTCATCCCCGGTGATCTGGTGCAGATGGTGCGCTTCAATCTGGCTGATGTCGTGAACGTGATCGACCGCAGCAACGCTACCCGTGAAGAACTTCAGGCCATGCTGGAAGACAGCAATATCGACCCGCAAATGGCCGGGATGATGATGGCGATGGTGGGCGATCAGGACGTGCCGGAGTGGGACAATTACGGTACGCTGCCGCTGTATCTGGGGGTGGCCTTTGCCGATAAGCAGGATGGCGAGACGCAGGTGAATGTGATCGCGCTGCTGTATGCCACCGAGGAAGATGCCCGCACCGGGGCTGAGGAGCTTTCCCGCCGCATTGCGATCTACGCGGATACGATCTACACCCGCCGCACCGACCCCATCCTCGATCTGCTGTCGGAGGCGGAAGTGGCCGAGCCGCAGGTCTATTTCCATGAGGCAACCGGGCTTTACGTGGGCGCGGCCAGTGTGCGCTCTCCGCTGCCTACGCCGGAAGGTGTGCCCATGTCTCTGACGGAAGATCAACCGCCTGCGCCGGGGATTGTGCTGCGCTGGTGGATGCGCGGCATTTATCAGCGCAGTTTCTATCCGCTGTGGCTGCTGATCGAGGAAGCCTAAATCGAATGCCAGAGAGCAGGCGCATCTCCAAAGGTGCGCCTGTTTTCTATCCTATAGAGGTGGTGTGCTGTTCCTGATATGCGCGAAAACGTGTCCGCAGCGCACGGACTTGGGGAGTCAGGTTCGCTTCCATTTCCCGCATTATCTGCTCAGCCTGCTCGTCACGCTGGCGCACATACGTGTCGATTTCTTCCCGATTTGCCAGATAATAACCGATCACCGCATAGACATCCGCCGTCGTCAGGCTCGGATAGCTGTCTACGATGCTTTCGGGCGTTTCACCCAGATAATACGCATGAATGACCAGTTCAAGCAGGACGCGCGTGTTACCGATACGAATCGCGCCGTGCTCATCGGTTCGCAGCGGAATAGTGACGGTCGGCAGATGAATCATAGTTCAGGTTTTCTCTGTCTAAAAGACCTAGTACGCCGACAAGATGAGAATGATGGGTTGCGTTGGTACGGGCGCAGCGCGCTGCGCCCCTACAGGTAGGCAGCTTTAGATAGTCAATGTACTAGTACATCGTCATTTTAGCATGGAATATGCTGTGGCTTAGGATCGACGTGAAATCTGTGGTTCAATACATCTGAATCTCAGACCAGAGGCGCAGCGATGTCCGATTCACAACTTCTCAACCTCCTCCTGCACAACATGCAGGATGGTGTGGTGCTGTTCGACCACGATGCCATGATTACGCGGGTGAATCCAGCGGCGGAAAAGCTGCTTGGGTTATCCGCTGCACAACTCGTAGGGCAGCCTGCCGCCGCGCTGCCCTATCCTTACAACAGGAGATTCGCGGCATGGTGGAACAGCGAAAGGCTCACAACCACCACCGAGGAATATTTTGAAGGCTTCCCCTGGACACGGCTAACCCTCATCCCATATGAAACGGGTGCTACGATGATGGTAATACAAATGTCTCTGAGATCTCTGTCTGAGGTTATGGCGATCATATCAAGTGAGATAAGAGCACCCCTATCCCGTGTTCAAGGGTATGCAGACCTTTTACGTTCCGAGCAATTCAGACCAACTGTTACGGATGAACAACAGATGCAATTCCTCGGAGCCATTCGATCTTCCGCGGGGACGATACAAGACCTCCTGGAATCCATGCGCAATCTCACCGCAATTTACAGTGAACGGCTCACAATACACGCATCCGTAACATCCGTTGAAAAAGTTGTTGAAGCTGCCATAACACAAATCGGAGACACTCTCACGGAAAAGCAGCAGTCACTCACGCTCAATTTTTCCGAAGACGTACCAGCAATCAGCGGGGATAGCTATCGTCTATCGCAGGTGCTTGTCGCGCTGCTGAAAAATGCCTCGATGTATAGTCCGTCAGAGACAACCATTACCCTCAATGCCCAGCGGCTCGACGGTTTTGTTCAGGTAGCCGTGCGCGATCAGGGTATCGGCTTAACGCAGGAAGACCTGCAAAGGGTTTTCAGGGTGTTTGTCAGAGTCTACCGGAGTCAGGTACAGGAAGTATTCGGTTTAGGTGCAGGACTTTACATTGCGCGGCACATCATTGAGGCGCACGGTGGCAAAATCTGGGCGGAGGGCGCACCGGATCAGGGGGCGACGTTCTATTTCACCGTGCCGATTGCAGAGGGACAGGAATAAAGCGCACTCAAGCGGGAATCAAAAACGAGGGTGTGTCACCCTCGCTGAGCCGATTTCGTTTGGTTGGATTTAGTTGCTCAGAATAGGCAGGACGAGCGGCCTGGGCGTTTCATCCAGGGTGCGCCCGGTCACGGTCGTACCGCACTCGCTGCACGTATACAGGCGCATAACCTGTGCAATGCCGCGTTTCTGGGCGACTTCTTCCGGCCAGTGTTGATCGCCAATGTAGGCGAAGTGGGCATCATGGCGGCAGTTGGGACAAATGGCGTGTCGGTGGGGCGAGGTCGGATGAAGCGAGACACCGCCGGACTTGCTGTGGGTGAACGGCGTGTCCATAGCGTTTGTTTCCTCTGGCTGCGTTTGAAGCTTTACTATCTTCATAGTAGCGAAGTTTGTTGAGGGAGTCATTAGGTCAGATGGCCTATTCATCCTTTATTTAGGGATTTTTGAGAACCGCACACCGAGCCATTGCATCAACATATCGTAATCATTTGAACCACGAAGGCGCGAAGAACACCAAGGGAATCACAAAATCTTTATGTCATTTGTGCCTTCGTGGTTTGTTTTAATCGTTTTGGGCGACTCAGGAATTTTGATGTCGAGATGTCTAACTCGCGGTATGCCCTGTCCCACGAAAAACATATCGCGTTTCCCTTTTGGGACAGGTAGGACGGTGGCCGAAGCGACGTTCGTGCCGACCAATGAACTGATTGCGGAGTCGGGCTTCTTCAGCTAATACACGGCTCACCTTATCCTGATTGACAGGTATACCGTCTGGACGGTATAGTTTAATTGCGCAGTCGGATAAGGACATCGAACCATGACTCAGAACATTGTGATGATCGGCGCAGCAGGCGGACTCGGCGCGGCCATCGCAAAAGACTATGCGGCAGAGGGCGCACGGCTGGTGCTGGTTGGTCGTAATCGGGACGCCCTGCTGGAACTGGCGCAGGAGATCGGCGGACAGACACAGGTCTTCACCGCCGATCTGACCAATGCAGCGAGTCTTGCAGCGCTCCATGAAGACTGCCAGCGGTATTTCGGCACGATTGATCTGGTCGTGAACGCCGCCGGGGTGGATGTGCGCAAGGACTTCCTCAGCCATTCACTGGAAGACATCGAACGTTCCTTACAGGTGAACCTGCTCGGCGCGATTCTGCTGACGCGGGCATTTCTGCCGGGGATGCTGGCTGCAAAAAAGGGGCAGATCATCCACCTGGGCGGCTTTGCCGATGGACGCCTGGCCTTTCCCTTTTACAGTGTGGATGTGGCGACACGGGCGGGACTGCGCTCGTTTATCGAGTCGGTCAATCGGGAAATCGAGGGCAGCGGCGTGGTGCTCACCTATTTCTGCCCGGCGGCGGCTGATACGCCAGTCGAACGCCCCTATCACGCTCTGTGGCGCGAAATGGGTATCACCATCGCTTCGCCGGAAGCGGTGGCTGCGACGGTCGTCCGGGCAAGCCGCCACCGCCGTCCGCTGCATATCATGGGGATTGGGGCGCAACTGCTGGCGGCTATCAATGCGATCTGTCCGGGGATTGCCGATTGGCTGGTACTGCGGCGCTATCGCACCCTGATGGCACGGCATTTGGCGCAGTAGCGGTAACAAAATCGCCGGAGGATGTACCATAGGGGTGTCTCCGGCGAAGGTGTTTATTTTACCAGAAGCGATTTCAGATTACTGGTACGGGCGACGTGCGCGTCGCCCCTGCGAGAACATCGCAAAATATCACATCATATTCAGCAGGTGCACCACTTCGCGTCAGTCATCCGACACACAGCGGAAACCGACACTGAACGACGTGGTTTCGGGCATGAGCCGCCAGCGCTGCACCGCCCGCGCAAAGAAAGGCAAGTCGTTCCAGCTGCCGCCGCGCACCACTTTTTCCGCTCCCTCAGCAGGCCCGGCGGAGTTCACCGCGCGTGACCCCGGCTGGCGATACCAGTCTGCCGCGTACCAATCCGCCACCCATTCAGCCACGTTGCCCGACAGATCGCGGATACCGTCACGGCTGGCATAATCCACATGCCCGCCAACGGGCTGTGCCCCGGCGATAATCGTGCCGTCGCTGCTGGTGCTGCCGCGCACGTTGGCCGCCTCATAGGTCCATTCGTTGCCCCAGGGATAAAGCGTTCCCCGCAGACCGCGCGCCGCATATTCCCATTCAGCCTCGGTCGGCAGGCGGCGGCCAAGCGACTGGCAGTAAGCCTGTGCCCCGTGCCACGTCACATTCACCACCGGGAAATCGTCAAAGGCCGGGTTGGTCGTGTCATATCCGGTGCCGTCGAAGCTGATAGCGCTGGTGCTGGATTCGAGCGAGGTCAGGGCGCAGAGCTGCCCCTCACAGTTGAGATGCCCGCGTGCGCCGAGCGTATTCAGAAAGTTGACGTACTGGCGGTAGGTCACTTCTGTGACATCCATCCAGAATGGGTCAATTTGCAGACGGTGGGCGGGGAGGGCATCCGCGCTGAGCGAGGGATCACACGCACCCTGCACGGTGCTGCATGCCTGAATCGCGGTGTTGATCTCGGTTTGGGTGGTGCCGCGCGTGAACTGACCACCTTCGACGCGCACCTGAGCGGATTTACCCCGGTCAAGCGCGATCTCATCAAGGGATGGTGCGGCATTTTCAACAGTGGTGCGTTCTGCGGCAGGATCACCCAGAACGGGCAGCATCATAATCATGCCGAGCGTCAGCAGCGCCATCACGGCCAGCACGTAAGAACTATAGGATCTGTGCATCAGGTCACACGGCCTCCTTTACAGATCACCCAGTTGACCTACTTTCTATTCCTACCATAATACACCGCTGATGATTTCGCAATGTTTTACCTCAATTTCGTGCAATCGTTTGCGTCCGTTCGGTACAGATGTCCTGCTACTTCGTGTGGATTATCACAACGGAAGAAAGGGACGGGGGCTGCGCACTGGATGCCATACAGTACCAGGGAAAACGCATCAAAATCCACATATAGGCCAAAAAAGTTCAATACAAACCACGAAGGCGCAAAGAACACAAAGATTTTTCCCTCGTCTTCGTGTCCTTCGTGCCTTTGTGGTTCAAAAAAGTTCTTTAGAGTCTCGTCGAGTTTCGATGCAATCGCCCTGATACAGTGCTGAATGTTGTTCCGCTCAGCAATTATTTCGAGTATCATTGAGAACAGCGAATAACACCGTTCGCACGTTAAAAGTGCTGACCAGGAAATTCCTCAATGCCACAGGCGCGAGCGGCAGCAGCACAGGGGGACGTGGAACAACGGCTACAGCGCAGGCACCAACTTTACGCTGAATTTCGCCCTGCCTGCTCTGGTGCCGCAGAGCAGCATGAATGCCAGCTACAGCGGTGGTGAGGTTACGGTCAGCTTCACAGGGGTGGAGGGCGCGACCTGGTACTACATCTGGATCGGCACCGCCAATGCCCTGACCACCAACCACCTGATGTGGTACTCCTCCACACGCCTGAACTGCCAGAACGACGGCGCTTGCACCATCGCTATTCCTCTGGCACTCACCGGGGGCACCTACTATGCTGCGGTGCAGTCTATCGGACCGGGTGGCTTTAGCACAGGTGGCCTTGTCGGCAATGGCTTCCAGGTCGATGTGGACGGATTCGCCGTCCCCGCTATGCCCTGACCAATCGCAATCGCGATGGCAATTGTGAGAGGGGAATGCCTGTTGGGGTATTCCCCTCTAAACCTTTAGGTTAACGTAATCGCTCTTTTTACAAATCTGCGAATCTATTATTTCTTAACCATTTCTAAAGCCCGCTCAACCTACCCGACAAAGCGTAACCTGTTATAATGCGCCGCACAGAATTCCTTTAGGGGGTTGGAACCACATGCTTTCTTCAAAATCCTTACGTGTGCTGCTTCTGATGACGGTCGTCGTTCTGGCGGCTGTTGTCCTCGTGCTGCCATTTGGTGCGTCTGCCCAGACCAACGGTGCGCGGGAATGCCGCATCTTCAGCGCTGAATCCAACAATATTGCCCTGATTGATGTGCCGGAAAATGCCGTCTCTGCGGGTGCGGTTTTCTGCCGCTTTATCGCCCGCGAAGGCCGTTTCATCACCGACCGGGGTGAACTGGGCAACCGTGACGTGCTGAACGAAGGCGTCATCCATGCCGTTGATATTTTCGCCACGACCAATCTGCGCTCGATCACCCGCTTTGATGCGCCCGTGCGCGTCTGCCTGCGCGGTCAGGGTGCGCTGATCTTCCTGGACTCTTCCCAGAACAGCACCCGTGCCCCGCGCCAGTTGGTGGCCTTCCGCGCCAATGACTACACCTGCGCCGATATTGACACTGCCGGGACGGTGGTGCTGACTGGCTCGACCACGCTGCCCGCGCCTGCCGAAGCGACACCGGGTGTCAGCGCACCGGGCACCACATCCAGCGCCCCCGTTGCCAGTGGGCCGGTGAGCAACTGCCGTGTGACCACCCGCGCCATCCTCAACCTGCGGGCGGAAGCGAGCACGTCCTCGACCATCATCACCACCGTGCCCTACAACGTCACGCTCCAGGCGGTCGAAAAGGCCGAGGGCTGGTATCGCGTGGTGTATCAGGACGGCCAGGGCTGGCTGAGCGCCCGCTTCCTGAATCGCCAGGGCACCTGCTAAAGTCAGTAAAAGAAGCAACGAGCGATGAGATTTTGAAGCAGCTCAACGCTCAAAATAAAGACAGGAGTTACGCACTCGCAGGTTGTTTTTCTCGTAGGAGCGGGTTTTAACCCCTCCTACAAACGGTAAACTGTGTAACGTCTAAAAGACTCAACAGAGGCTGTCCAGCGCGGGCAGCCTCTGTTTGATTCTGGAACTTATGGAGAAATCAATTAGACCACGAATAATTTATTTGTACGGGCGACGCGGCGCGTCGCCCCTACGATTATTCGCGTTCGTTTTGGGTTTTCCATCATCTGAAAACGCAACTGCGCGGCTACAGCGTTCTGCGGCGCGGCCAGTAGAACACCCGCGCCGGACGACGGCGGATGACGCGGCCAGAGTAGCGCGTCGCCACCAGTTGAATCACCACGCCGACGATGAACAGCACCAGCGTCCACAGCGGCCCAAGCCCCAGGCCGAGCGAGAGCATCTGCGCACCCACCAGCGCCGAGAGCAGCACCAGAAACTCGAACGACAGCGCCAGCATCAGCAAACCGCCGACGATTGCCATCACCAGCAGCACCAGCGGTGACACTGGCGTCAGTTCCAGCGCGACCGCGGCGGCGGAAGTGAGCGCCACACCGAGGTAAGCCCCGATAAAGAAAATCGCCACATAGTAGAGCAGCGCCGCCAGCACCAGCCCGATCACCCCGCCGATCAGCAGCCCGGCGATCTGAAGCAGGGTGTTCGCCGGGTCAACCAGCGAAACACCCACCGAGGCGCCGATGAGAAAACCCGCCAGCAGGATGATGAAGTCGTAAATGCGCCAGCCGACAATGAGCAGAATAGCGCCCCCCACCACCAGCAGCAGCCGGGCGACATCCGAACGAGGGGTGTTAATCAGCCGGTCGAGGAAATTGTTGATCGTGTCCGCCGTGCCCTCGACGACGGTGGTGGTCACTTCCACCACGTCTTCCGCCACTTCCGGCACATCAATTTCAATTGTGCCGGGTTCGTTGGTTGGTTCTGGAACGACGGGTGTTTGCGCAGCCAGGGGCAGCGGCGCGCTGAAGGACAGTGCAGCGGAGAAAACGAGCAGGACAACCACAAGGCTCAAGAAAAACAGACGCACGAGTTTTGCCATTGTGCCCTCCTAGACTTGAACGGTGCAAGAACCGGAAGGGGCAGGTGGAGACAGCGTTGGCCCGGATTTTATCACAATGGTACAGCCCGGTTATGGCTGTGTTGGTAAGGCATTAGGGTTTGATAGGAAAACGGCGGTGGACTGCAATGGGTATAGCACCGCCGCTCGTAAATCAGGGCACCATCGCTATAATGTCCTGCCAATTTAGCGCGAACGGTTCGCAAAAGAACGCGAACATCTGAAACCAAGTGGAACACTTCAAAGCCTATGTCCATCCTGGAAATGACCATCAACCCTGACCGCCTGCGCCATGATTTCGAGGAACTGGCCGAGATCGGCGCGACGCTCGACGGCGGTATCAGCCGCCTTGCCCTCTCCAACGAAGACCTGGAGGCGCGGGCGTGGTTTGCGGATAAGATCGACGCGGCTGGGCTGCACGTCCACGACGATGATGCGGGCAACCTGAGCGGCATCCTCTACGCTGACAGGGCAGATGCGCAAACCCTGCTGCTGGGGTCGCATCTGGACAGCGTACCCAACGGCGGCAAATATGACGGCTCGCTTGGCGTACTGGCCGCGCTGGAATGTCTGCGGCGGGTAAAGGAGGAAGGCCTGGCGCTGCCCCGTCATCTGGAAGCGATCAGCTTTACCGATGAGGAAGGCTGCTGGCAGTCGCTTTTCGGCAGTCGCGGCTTTGTGGGAGCGCTCACCGAGAATTACACCATCGACCGCGAGGCGGATTATGGCCCCTTCCGCGCTGCCCTGTTCCGCGCGGGCATTCGTCCAGGAGATGTCTATAAGGCGCAGCGAAAGCCGGAGTCGGTGGCGGGATACCTCGAACTGCACATCGAGCAGGGTGGCAGGCTGGACGCCTCCGGGATCGACATCGGCATTGTGATGGGCATCGTCGGGCGGACGACTTATGAGGTGGTCTTTAAGGGGCAGGCCTCGCACTCCGGCACGACGGAAGTCGAACGACGGCGGGACGCCCTGCACGGCGCGGCGAAGTTCATCTGCGAGGCCCATCTGCTCTGGCAGCACCGCTACCCCGACGGCATTTTCAACTGTGGCAACCTGACCGTTTCCCCCGGCAAATTCAATCTCATCCCCGACGAAGCCCGCCTGACAATGGAATGTCGCCACGCTGATGAAGCCACGCTGCGGGCGATGGAAGCCGATCTGCTCCATCTGGCGCAGGCACAGGCCGCGCTGCACAACCTGACCGCGACGCACCGTAAAGTCCAGCACATGCCCGCCGCGAAAATGGCCGACCGCGCCATCGAGGTGATCGAGCGCGTCTGCCAGCATATGGAAGTCAGCCATATGCCGCTGATCAGCTACGCCGGGCACGATGCACAGATGCTCAGCAGCTTTACGCAGGCCGGGATGATCTTCGTACCGTCGGTGGGCGGCGTGAGCCATAATCCGAAGGAATACACCGCCTGGGATGACGTGGTGCAGGGGGCGAACGTGCTGCTGCGCTCAGCACTGCTGATGGCGACTGCATAGGCGGTGTAGACCTCACGCTCCAGCTTCCTCTCTATGAAGCGTGACAACGGACGTGAGGTTTCCCTGTACTCAGGGCAAGACATTCAGCGCAATCTGATAATCCGCCGCGCCGAGCAAACCCACCCAGAACGGACGCACCAGTTCATAGGGGCAGTCGCCTTCGGTCACAAAGCGCAGCGTGATCGTGATCGTCTTTGCGCCGCTGTCCACGCCGTCGTCCCGCTGGACAGCCAGTACATCATGCCGCGCCGTGCAGCCGCGCCCCGCGCTCCAGATGCCCGCCAAGACGCGCCCGCTGGAAAAGTCGAACGTCCCGCGCTGCACCGGACGACGACACAGGCGGCTGTTATCCGCCAGATCATACAGCAAGGTCAGTTCGGCCTCGTTACGGATGATGAACGTGCGTCCGGCGGCATCGTTGGCGGCTTCGAAGCAGATTCCGCTCATGATAGTGTTTTCATCCGTCCAGGTGTAGACGGTGTCAATCGTCGGCGTGGGGGCGAGATCGAGTGGAAATTCCGGGGTACTTTCGGGGGATAGGGCGTCTCCGCCGCCGGGGAAATTCCCGAACGAACAGGCGGTAAGTAGGATCAGGGATAGACAACCGTAAATTTTCAGAAAGAATTGATAAACCCGTGTTCGTGTCGTCACGTAAAGCATGGTAAGATCGTACTATTCTCGTCCTGGAAAACATAGGTGTTGTTTCATGCGTATTCTCATCATCTCGGATATTCACGCCAACTACACGGCCTTTGAAACCGTTCTGAAGCACGCCCAGGGTGAGTGGGATTACGTGTGGTGCCTGGGGGATGTGGTCGGCTATGGCCCTGACCCGAACGAATGTGTCGAACAGCTTCGCCAACTGCCGCATTTGTGTCTGGCCGGAAATCATGACTGGGCCGCGCTTGATCGGCTCGACATCCGCACCTTTAACCCCGATGCCCGCCGCGCGGTCGATTGGACGCGCGAAACCCTGACGGATGAAAACACCCGCTGGCTGAAAGCCCTCCCCACCACCTTCGTCATCGGCCAGTACACCCTCGTCCATGCCAGCCCGCGCGAACCAATCTGGGAATACATCCTCGAACCGCTGGTGGCCGCGCTGAACTTCCCGCATTTTGAAACGCCCTACTGCATCGTCGGCCACACGCACCAGCCCGTGATCTATGAACTGGTCAACGACAACGGCGAGACGGACGCGCTCAAGCCCCATTACAGCCAGCCGCGCCAGTTGAACGGTCGCCGCCAGATCATCAACCCTGGCAGCGTCGGCCAGCCGCGTGATGCCGATCCCCGCGCTGCTTATGCCATTCTGGATTTTGAGAAGAATATGTTCGAGCACCGCCGCATCGAGTATGACATCTCCTCGGTGCAGCGTCGGATGCGCCAGGCTGATCTGCCTGATCGCCTGATCGCTCGCCTGGAGCATGGGTGGTAAAGCGGGTTTTGCTGCGCTGAAAACACGTCGTCAACAACGGGACATGGTGCGCCATGTCCTGTTGTTTTTTCTTCTGATGCCCCCTCAAGCGTCCACTGCCTTATGACGACGTTTGAGCACGATTTCCGCTTCATCCGCAGCCATTCGCAGACAGAAGTAAACAAGGTATTCATGGCTAACCGAATTGACAGTCACATCTGGTGCAGCCAACCATTCATCCAATTCAGCATGATATGGTTTCACTGCTTCCACCAGTTCTGTTAACTCTCTATCTGAAGAAGTATCAATCAGCTCAAAGCGAATTGCATCGTCCGAAATTCCCCATTTTGTAGCTAAAGTGGAGAGGTGACGAAATTTCTCTGGAACATTTTCGAGATTGATGAAAATCGGATAGACACTTTTGAGCCATCTTTTTAACCTTTGTGTTCTAATAATCTCATCTACCTCCTCATAAGATTCCGAAATTGCCCTGCACGCTTCAGAAGCAGCTCAGGAACGCCTCCGCTATCTGCTGGATGGCAATCGTAATGGAACGCTGAACGATGCAGAGCGCAGTGAACTGGATGCGGCACTGGCACTCGAATACTTGATGCGGCGGCTGAAAATCCGTGCTCATCGGAAAATTCAATCGTGATAACACACTTCAGGAACCTGCTGCCAGATAAGATGGTCGATAACGCGCTTCGGGCAGTGGTTTACCCTGTTCCCGCAGCACTTCAATTGCCATCTCCAATGCAATCAGCACCTCACGCAGCGCTTCTTCCGGTGTGTCTCCAAAAGCGGAGATGTATTTGAAGTCAGGAATATCGGCAATATAATCGCCATCTTCCGGGTCATAAAAAATATTGATGTGATAGGGATAACGGTGTGTCGCGCTCATAACCTATTCTTCCTCCTGATTGGTATCTACCAAAGTCAATTGATGAGTTTCAATTAACTTCAGAAACTGCTGAACCTGATAGGCTTTCGCTAAACCGTCTTTTTTAGGCTGCACATTCATCACTTCTTCAATTTTTGGATGCTGATAAAGATGGTGCGATCCCCGCATACGCACCAACGTAAATCCAAAGTATTCCATTAAGGTGCAGAAATCCAGAAAGCGGAGATTCTTGGGGCTGTTTTGGGTGCGCTGGAGTAATTTTGCCTTTTTGCTCATCTCAACATTATGCCATGAAATAGTAAGCGTTGATGTTTAGCAACACAACTGCACCTGCCAATATGCCAAGCGTTCAATAATGAGCAAAATTCCCCCTCCCGTAACAATACAAATACGGGAGAGGGGAATGTGAGGGTGACTATAACGAATCGAGGATGTTCAGCGGAGGTCGCGCCTACACGTAACTGACGACGACCTTGCCCATGCTTTTGCCGGAGTGCAGGTATTCCACCGCGTCCGGGACGGATTCCAGTCCAGCGAACGAGGTCGGGTCGGCATAGGCTTTCAGCTTCCCGGACGAATACTCCTCAATGGCGGCCTGGGCGTGGGACTGAATGTACTCGCCGTAGTGCGGCAGCAGGAAGCCCCGCAGCGTGCGCGAACTCCACAGCAGGCGCTCGTAAATGCGCGGCTGGTTGACGGGCTTTGCGCCATCATTGTATTCGCTGATGTAGCCGTTAATCACCATGCGCCCGCGAATCTTGAGCGCATCCACTGCCGCGTCGAACAGTTCGATGCCGACGCTTTCAAAGACGAAGTCGATACCTTCGGGATATTCCTTCTTCAGCACCGAGGCCACATCTTCCTTCGTGTAGACGATCACCCGGTCACAGCCGAGTTCGTGCAGCAGCGCGGCCTTTTCCTCGGTGCTGGTCGTGCCGATGACGTGGTTGCCTTCCAGCTTGGCGTACTGCACCGCGAACGAGCCAACGCCGCCCGCCGCCGCTGTGATCAGGATGGTTTCGCCGGACTTGAGTTCGCCCGCGATGTACATGCCCACCCGCGCCGTCAGTGCGCCGACCATCAGCGCGGTTGCCCCGGCAGTCGCTCCGGGGATTTTATAGGCGCCTGCTGCGTCCGTTACCAGATATTCGCGGTAGCCGCCGCCGATCACAAACAGCAGCACATGATCGCCCACCTTGACGTTGGTCACGCCTTCACCGACCGCGACTACTTCACCAGACGACTCTACGCCCATATCGAAAGGCGGGTCGCCCAGTGGATACACACCTGCCGCGATGTTTACATCGGAAGCGTTCACGCCAGCATAGTAGTTTTTGACAAGAATCTGGCCGGGACCGGGCATTTGCATGGGGACAGAGATAATTTCGGTGGCCTCACGGAAATTGCGGCTGAACTTGCGCGTCACAATTTTGCGATAGGTAGCGGGAATCATAGCAACTCCATTGGTTGATGTAGACCTACTAAGACTACGCAGGAATGAAGGTAAATACCATTAATGTTTCGTAACAGATCAGGCTTATAGTCGCGTGTCTATTTACGGCGCAGACGTGATCGCAGCCGACGCATCCCCAGCCGCATCATCAGCCGTCGCAGCGGGGGACGCTTGAACGCAAAGCGAAACGCCCGCCACCTGAGCCGCCATCCCGGTTTAAAGCGCATCACAGGCTCCCTTCCCCACAACAAAACAGCGTGCTTCTTCCGCACCCTGCCATCATAACCGATGTCGTAGGGCGCACCCACAGATGCGCCCCAGTACAGAAAGGCCCTATGCCCGCGCCGTGCGTCGCCGCCACACCACTGCACAAGCGCCGAACAGCAGCACGACCGGCAGCGCCAGCAGCACACTGCGCCAGGGCGACCAGGGTGACTCGCCCGTCGCCGGGAGTTCCTGCACGTTCGCCAGCACCGTCCCCTGGCACTGCGGCAGGGTGCGCCCCTGTTCCGTCAGGCAGACCGGATTCCCCACTGGTGCGTTGACCGAACCGGGCGCGGGAGTCGAACCAAGCTCAGGGCTGCCGCTCGAACTGCCGGGGGTTGGTGTGCCTGTAGGAGTCGGGGTCGGCGTAGCAGTCCCCACGCCCGGCGGCAGGATGATGAACGTGGTTTCGCCCCGATTGCTGGGGAAATACGTCCACAGATCAAGCCCCTTGGAATCGCCGAAAGCGCCACCAACCGCGCAATCTGCGCCAGAATTCCCCTGGTTCAGCCCAAACCCGAAGGCGCGCTGTGCCGTGCGGGTGTCATAGCCCACCACACCGCTGTAAAGGACTGCCGGGTCGTTGTCGTTGCTGTTGCCGGGGTTGAGCGGGCAGAGATCACCATTCACCGTGCCGACGATGCTGCCATCCAGCGTTCGATAACCGCGATCATCGTAGAACGCGCCGAAGCACCCGCCGTTCCAGGGCGGGCAGGTGCCGTTGGGCGGATTCAGCAGTTCAATCGTTGGCCCGCCCCCCGGTACGCCGAGCAGGTTGTTTTCCCCGTCCAGCAGCGGGAAGTGATATTCCCCGGCGCGGACAAAAGCCCGAATGGCATAGGGACCCCCGACAGGGAATGGAACGCCCGCGTTGTCTGTACCATCCCACTCAACCGTGAGGGTTGTAGTGTTCGATACACCACGCAGCACCTTATTGGTCGTTGTGGTGGGGTCAAAGTCGATCCCATCACGGCTGATTACAATTTCGTAATTGCCAGGCACAGCGCTGGTATAGGTAAAGAAACCGCCCTGACTCAGATTTGTAACCCCTGGCGCACCACCTCTGCCGACAAATGTTACCGTGTTCAGCGTTGGCGCATCGGGCGTGTCATCAATCCCTAAAGCAACGAGAGCCAGTGGATCCGGTGGATTGAGGAAAATCGGAAAATCAGGGCGAGCAAACTGCACGTTCAGCACCCCAGTGTTGCTGCGGAAGCCCGTAAGCTGGTTGCCGTTCCCGCGAATATTGCGGTACAGGGGTGTGGTGCCATCCGTATCGAGGAAGCCCAGCCGATTGCCATAGACGATAAAGCCATTGGGGTCGGTGCCGCGCATGGTGGTGCGGTAGATGTAGCCGTCGCGCGTGACGGGATAGAAGGTGCTGTAGACCGGGCGGCCATTGGAGGCGGTGAACAGCGACAGATAGAAGGCGAACAGCCGTCCGTTGAAGTCTGGCGCGACGGTGTTGCCAGCCGCCGCCCCGCGCACCGTCACATCCCACATGGCGCTGGTGGCATTCTGGGTGGCATTGGTGTTGCCAGCGACGTTACCGATCTGCCCGGTGGGGACGTTACCGCCCGCGCTGTTGTTGTTGCCCATCGGGCCGAAGAAGATAATCGTATAGATACCCGTTGCGCCAGCGGGAACCTGATAATAGCAGGGTGCATAGCCACCGCCACCCAGATCAACGCCCGTCGCCAGCGTCAGGTTGTTCGGGCCAGCCAGTTCCTGATCGCGGTTGGCAATGAAACCGCGCGTCGCCAGCCCCGACTCGAAACGCTGGCGCACACAGCTCATCACAAGTTGGGTGTCGGGGAGTGTATCAAAATCGGGCAGCGGTTCATCACCGATGTTTACCCCCGTAATCGGCATAACCCCCGGCGCGAGGATGATGACATTGCCGATAGTTTCCGGCAGATGATAGCCGGGAGGTGCAGGCGGCGCAGTGACGGGCGCGGCATCCACCCCGACCGCGCTGGAACCGACCAGAATCACCTCGTTGGCCTGGGCAAAGACCCGGAAAATCGTGCGCCGTGCAATATCGCCCGGATTCCCATAGTAGGCCGTCGGGTTCCATTCCGTGTTCGCGCGGCAGGCCCCTGCCGGGGCACAGGCTGGCGCCGGATTTGGGTTCGGGAACAGCGTGCGGCTGCCTTCTGCGCGCGCTGGAACAGGACTTAAAAGGAAAATACCCACAATAAGGGCAGGAATAACAAAGATAAGGGATGATCGACGCAGTCTGAGCATAATGCCCCCTCAACAATAACTCTTTTCCAGAGACTATACCAGATCGTTATATTAACACAAATGTAACCATCACGATCTAAAGCAATTCATACCAACCTATAACAGATTGGAAACGATTTTTATCCATGATACGCCCACTTTGCCCATTCGCAGCATAAGAATGCTACAATCAGGCTGTCACCTTCTTTTCCAAGAATAAAAGGAATATGCCTGATGACAAACCGCCTGCGATTTTTCGTCGTGCTGTGTCTGCTGTTGGTGAGTCTTCCGCTTCTGTCGTTCACGCTGTCGGCGCAGGAAGCCGAGTTCGAGCCGTCGGAATGTGCCTTTGAAGTGTCAGGCCAGTTTTATGTAGAGTGTGGCTATGTGACTGTGCCCGAATCGCGCGATCCAGCGCTGGCCGACAACACGAACACCGTTCGTCTGGCCGTTGCGGTGTTCCGCAGCACCTCGTCCGAGCCACAGCCAGACCCGCTCATCTATCTCGACGGCGGGCCAGGCGGTTATACGCTGGCGCTGGCCGAAGGCTATATGTCGCAGTTTGCGCCATTTCTTGAGCAGCGCGATGTCGTCCTGTTTGATCAGCGCGGCGTCGGTGCATCAGAGCCGAATCTGGACTGCCCGGAACTGACCGAACTGAGCTATGAACTGCTGGACGAGGATGTGCCGGTCGCGGAAGCCATCGAACAGTCCAACGCGGTCGAACTCGAATGCCGTGCGCGGCTGGTGGAAGAAGGCGCAAATATCGGCGCTTATAACACGCTGGAAAACGCTGCTGATGTGGCCGCGATTGCCGAGGCGCTCGGCTATGAACAGGTCAACCTGTTCGGCATTTCCTATGGGACACGGTTGGCGCTGGTGACGATGCGCGAACACCCCGACCTGCTGCGGAGCGTGGTCATTGATGCCGTGTATCCGCCGGAAGTCAATGCCTATGCCGAGCTTGCCGTAAACGCTGAACGCGCCTTCAACGAACTGTTCGAGGGCTGCGCCGAAGACCCCGCCTGCGACGAGACATACCCCAATCTGGATGAGGTATTTTACGAAACGGTCGCACGGCTGAACGAAACCCCCGAACTGGTGACGTATTTCGACCAGTATACGGGCGAAGATCGCGACATACTGCTGAACGGGGAAGCGCTCATCAGTACGCTGTTCAGCCTGCTCTATGACAGCGCCGCTATCCCTGGCCTTCCCGAAGCGATCTACGCCGCCAGCGAAGGCAGCTATGATGTCTTCCTGGACGACATCGTGTTCTCGACGTTCTTCAGCACCTATTTCAGCGAGTCGCAGTACAACTCCTTCGAGTGCTATGAGGAAACGCCCTTCACCACGCTGGAACAGATCAACGAGGCGACGGCTGACCTGAACCCGGCGGTGCGCGAGGTGTACGTACCCCTGCTGGAAGGGCTGCTGACGCTGTGCGCGGCGTGGAGCGAAACCACCGCGCCCGACATCGAAGCCGAACCCATCGTGAGCGACATCCCCACACTGGTAACGGTGGGGGAATATGACCCGATCACGCCGCCCGCCTGGGCCGAACGTGCTGCTGCCAGCCTTTCCAACAGCTATTACTATGAATTCCCCGGCGTCGGCCACAGCGCCTTCTTTGGTGGAGCCTGCCCGCAGCAGATCATCTTCGACTTCATCGAGAACCCTAACGAGGAGCCGGATGCAAGCTGCCTTGCGGAGATGGCGCCGCCGCAGTTCGTCGCCGCGCCGCTCGGTGAGCTGGAACTGGTCGAGGTCGAAAACGAGACGCTCGGTTTTGCCGGACTGGTGCCGGATGGCTGGAATGAAGTGGCCGATGGTGTCTTCTCGCCCAATGCCAACGGCGACGTTCCGGTCATGGCCTATCGCTTCCCCGAAAGCCTTGATGCCTATGTGCAGCAGATTTTCGTGGGCAATTACGGCCTGGAAGGCCTGCCGGACGCGACCGATCAGGTCGAAGCAGGGGACCTCATTTGGGACATCTACGAGGCAGAGCAAACCGGGCAGGGTGTCTTTTCTGTGTTCGCCATCACCACCGCTGATGATGGCACGGTCTATGTGATCGCGGCGGTCGCTGGCAGTGAAGAAGATCGCGTCACGCTCTATGAAACGGTGCTGCTGCCTGCGCTGGAAGCCTTCCGCCTCCTGCCGTAAAAAGGCGACGCAAAGCCGCAGAGGTGCAAAGGTTCGCAAAGGGAACGGGTTCAGGGGCGCAGCACACATTTGCGCGAGTGCTGATAGATTGTAAAAAGGGTTGTATTTCGTAGGGGCGAGGCACGCCTCGCCCTTACAAAAACATATCGAGGGGTACTTGATAGAGAGTCCCCAAAGAATCTGCATCAAAAGGCGAGAACCGTTGGGGAGGGTTTTAAACCCTCCTCTACAAAACATTCAAGACCTTACAAAGTTCGCAAAGCATGAGGGTGCAGCAGTACCTCATCGCGCCTTTTCTCTCAGAGTCGCTACAGGGAAACCATCATGCTTACCCTCACCCAACTCATACTGATCCTTCTGGTGATTCTGTGGGCGGTTGTACTGTTCGGGGGCTTTCTGCTTGGGCACCCCACACCCACAAATCCACAGCGCATCCCGCGTCCGACGAGGATGGGCGCGTCGCTGGTGCTGGTCATCTTCGCCTGGGGATGGTGGCTGCTCGGCGCGGAAGGTGATCTGCGACCGCTGGCGCTGTGGGTCGCCGTTGGGATGACGCTCGGCTTTCTGGGTGATCTGTTCATGGCACGGCTGATCGTGCACGATGATCGTTACGTCTTTGGCGGGATTGGCGCGTTCAGCCTGGGGCACATGGCCTACATCATCGGAATGCTCGGCTACAGCCGCGCGGCAGGGCTGGAAATGCGGGCAGATGCGCTGCTCCTGTGGGAAGTGGCCGCTGTGATCGGGTGGGTGGTCGTCGTGCTGTGGGGAAATCGGCCCACGCCGCTGCACGTTGCCGCGCTGGTCTATGCCATGCTGCTGGCGGGCACGGCGGGGATTGCGACCGGACTGGCGCTGCAAGACCGCGCTTTTGTGCCGGTGGCGGTGGGCGCGGCGCTGTTCCTGTTCAGCGATCTGGTGCTGGCCGGGCAGCTTTTTGGCCGGGTGCGTTTCGCGGGCGGGAACGATCTCGTGTGGCTGACGTACAGCCCCGGCCAGATGTTGATTGTGGCGGGGCTGGCGCTGCCAGTGCTGCTTTAAATTGAAGCTATTTCAAAATTCGTATACGGTAGGGGCGAGGCGCGCCTCGCCCGTACAATGCCTGTTTTTGAAATAAGTTCTACAGATCAGGAAGCAATGAGCAATGAGGTTTTGAACTCGGTGCAGCGCTCAAGGTCGTTGATATAAGAGGGCGAGTCATGGCTCGCCCCTGCGCGAACGCCAGCAATAAGCGGCGATTCTTTGTCGAATACACGAGTTAGAGTGGCGCGAACAGATCGACCACATTGCCGTCCGGGTCTTCCACCTGCGCATAGCGCTGTCCCCAGTCGGCGCTGAACGGCGCTTTGTGGCTGTGATAGCCCATCCCGGTCAGGCGCTCATAACTGGCATCTACCTCCGCCGAACTGTTACACAGAAAGGCCATCCCCATACGGTGTCCCCCGGTCGGCGGCTGCCACTCCGGCGCGAAGCTGTGGATGACCTCGTAGGTATCCCATGCGATGCGCAGGCCGTTAGGCAGGGTATATTCGACATGCCCTTCCGTGTCCATCTCAGCAGGAATATCCCACCCAAGCGCACGATAAAACGCCAGCGCACGGGGCATATCCCGCACGACCATCCCAATCAGATCGAGTTTTGGCAGCATGGTTCTCCCTTTCTGTTCGTCGAGCGTGACTGTTGTGGAGCGTGGAACATCCAGGCGATTTTAGCACAAAAATTCTTTGGATGGTTGTTGTGGGCGGCGTGAGAGTGGTGGACTTTGAGGACATATCTGGTACGGGCGTAGCGCGCTACGCCCCTGCATCTCGCAGATTTTCATCATTCCCGCGGCATTACGGAATGTTGCTACAACGCTATAGTTCCCTTTCCTATACCCATTTATGGACATAGGTGGGTCTGTTTTATGCAGGATAAACCCGCATGGGATGAACTACTGCACCCCCTATCCCGTTGCTGAATGCGTTCGGGATTACTTCATGGACACGTTGAATATTT
>JANRLJ010000049.1:0-6985 GCA_033762735.1 bacterium
CCGGAACAGTTCTACCCAGTCCGTCTCCCACATGGCGTATTCACCGCCTACGTCGCGCCCTGGCTTGAGCTTAACGTGGGTGTCGCCCGCGCCCACTCTGGCGGCGAAATCCGGCACAGGTGTACCGCCTGCCGCGGTCGGGTCGGGGTCGAAGCCTTCGATGCTGTGCATGTTGTGGCGCAGCCATTCGATCAGCGTGGTCTTGCCCACCTGCCGCGCTCCCAGGATGATGAAAGGTAAACCAGAGACGCGCACGTAGAAGAAATCTTCCAGCGCACCAACGCCCTGGGTAATGGTTCGGGTAACGCCGCTGATGGTGCCAATCACCACCGTGAGCAGCGAATCGAGGATATTCGTCATGACAATCCCTGTTTCTCATACTCTTTACCGTCATTATAACGATATACGCAGGAAACGAAGGGGGAGTTGTGTAGGAGCTTTATCAGAGCCAGGTGGGTCAGAACAGGCGTTGCAACAGGGCTTTCAGGGCAGGTTCGCGCTCACTCGCCTCTGACAGTTCATCCCTGAGCACAGCACACAGGGCTTCGTTCACCCCTTGCAATGTGACGCGACAGAACCGCTCCGCCTCGTCCAGATTACCTTGCAGGGCCGCGATGATTCCCTGATAGAACCGGATGGTTTCATCATTGGGAAGGATGGCCGCCGCCGCCGCATAATCGGCCTCTGCCTCGCCCAAGCGATTCAATCTCAGCAGGGCATGACCTCGTGCCAGCCGAAGGCTGCCATAGGCCGCCACGACCGTGAGCGCAGCGGCATCACTGCCGGTATCGAGGATGCGGGCGGGCGCACTGAGATCGAAGCGGTAGCGGTGTTCGAGTTCAGCGATAGCACCGGAATAGGCTTCCACCGCTGCCGCAAAATCCCCATCCTCGGCAGCCAGCATCCCTGCCCACTGATGCCAGCGCCATGACGGGGGCTGCTGCGCGACCAGCGCCCGCGCTTCCGTCAGCTTTCCGATTTCCCGCAGAAAATCCACACCGCGTTCGGCCAGGCGTTCATCCTGAGGAAATTGCGCAAGCGCCTCCAATATGGTGGCCTGGGCTGCCTCGGTTTCGTCCAGGCTCGTTAAAATCGCCAGTCGCAAAAAAACATCTTCAACGCTCAGGTCTGGCAACCGTTCCAGATCAGCCAGCGCCGCCCGTCTGCTCTCCATATCATGCCGCCCCTTGATCTGCGCTCGCAGCCGGAGCGCTTCGGCGTCATCCGGTGAGGCAGCTAAATGCTGGTTGAGCGCATCCAGCGCGTCGTCCAGTTCCCCGGTCTGGAGAAAGGCATTGGCAAGTTGAAGCGGGGTGTAGGGCATATGCTGCCTCAGATGATTGCATTACTCGATAAAAGGGGAGGAGGCGGGATGATGTCGCGCCAGCCGAATCGTGAAGCAGGTGCCCACCCGCTGTTCGCTTTCGACCGTGATCGACCCGCCGTGCAGTTCGATGATCTCGCGGGTAATGCTCAGCCCAAGCCCGGTGCCGCCGGTGTAATCGCTGCCGCGCACGAACGGCTGGAAGATATTGGGCAGCAGATCGGGCGCGATGCCCACCCCGTTATCGCGCACCCGCACCAGCACGAACTCGTCGCCGTCCGGTTCGACTTCCACTGCGATCACCCCGCCTGAGGGGGTGTAATTAAGCGCGTTGGTGAGCAGATTGGTGATGACCTGCTTCATGCGCCCGACATCGACCGATACATACAGGGGATGCTGTGACCAGCGCCGCTGGAGTTCGATCTGCTTCTGATCGGCTTCGGCCTGCTGAATTTCCAGTTCATGCTCGATCAAGTCCTGCAGCACCATCGTTTCCCGGTTCAGGTCGATAATGCCGTGTTCAAAGCGGGAGACATCCAGCAAATCTTCCACCAGCTTGCGCATCCGCTCCACCACCGATTCCAGAATGGGCAGGTGGATGTCCAGCTTTTCCGGCTGCTTCGACAGCAAATACAGCCGTGTTTTCACGTTGGTCACGGGAGTGCGCAGTTCGTGACTGGCGGTGGCGATAAAGCGCGACTTCTGCGCCTGCAGGCGTTTCTCCTGGCTGATGTCGCGGATGACGGTCACATAACCACTGAACTGCCCATCGACCGCGCGAACACCGGTTGAGATGAGACTGGCGTCGAAGACTTCACCATTCTTGCGCTGCAAACGGAGTTCGCCACGCCATGCGCCCAGGCGTTGAATCGTCTCGATGACGTTTGAGCGGAAACGCTGTCGTTCCTCTGGCACAATATCGACGGCCAGATCAACCATGCCCATGTGCGCGAGTTCATGATCGGAATATCCGGTCAGGTGGTAGAGTGACTGGTTGATGTACTGTGTTTGCCCATCAATCGCATAATAGATCACGCCCTCCATCATGCTGTCCATGATGGCGCGCAACTGTCCCCGTTCATGATCGAGTTCCGCCGTGCGTTCTGCCACGCGCATCCGCAGGTCAAGCGCGTTCTTCAGGATGGCTTCGTAGAGCCGGGCATTCTGAATGGCGATGCCCGCCTGATTGGTGAAGGCCTGCAGCCAGTGAGCATGATCGAGCGTGAACTGCCCCGTCGTGCTGCTGGCAAGATGGACAAAGCCGACAACGCGCCCCTCGGCATGAATCGGTGCGCCGATATATGAGCGGACTGGTTTCACACCCCAGTTCTGGAATCCGTCGGGATCGCCAGCATTGGCAACGGCAATCGGCTGGTCATTTTCGAGAATGGTGCGCAGTTCTGGCAGGCTATCCAGCAGAAAGCGTGTGTTGGAGGACAGTGTTTCAAAATCGGTATGGGCGGCATCGGTGTACTGTCGCTGGCGCACCGTGCGCACGTATACCTCGTCCTCGATCAGCAGGACGGTTGAGACTTCATGCGGTGGCATCACCCGTGCTGCATAATCCAGAATTCGGTCGAGCACCTCGCTGAGTTCGAGCGATGTGCTGAGCGCCGCCGCTGCATCGCTCAGTGCCCCGGCCAGCAGGCGTTGTTCGCGCTCGGCCTGTTCCGCCAGCTTACGCTCCGTGATGTCGGTGATACTCCCGCGCAGCAGCGTACCACCCGTGTTCGGCAGCAGCAGCAGGCGGATTTCGCACGGAACTTCGCGCCCGTCTGCGCTGCGGTAGACCCACTCGAAAACCGGGGTTTGCCCGGTGATCGCCTTGCCGATATAGGCGCGCATGGCCGCGACAGAATTGCGACCGTCGGGCTGCTGCTCCGGGCTGAAGTGATGCAGGCTGCGCTCCAGCAGTTCATCGCGCATCAGGCCAAACAACAGGGTTGCGTTGGGGTTCGCGTCCACAAACGACTCGGTATCCGCGTCAAAGACGACGATGGCTTCCGGCGCATGTTCCACCAGCGCCCGATAGCGCTCCTCGCTTTCCCGTAAGGCCTGGTTGACTTTGGAAAGTTCTACTGTCCGCATGGCGACGCGCTGTTCCAGCAGCTCGTTGGCGCGCTGCATAGCCGACTCCGCCGCCTTACGCTCGGTGATGTCGGTGCACACGCTGATAAGCGTCCACTCGCTCGGCGCAGGCTGCCGCACCTGAACGTCAATGTTCAGCCAGCGCAGTTCGCCATCGGCGCGGCGGCAGGTGAATTCCATCTGGAAGAACTGCTTACCCCCCAGCAGCGCCTCTTTAAAGACACTGGTGATTCTGGCGCGATCTTCCGCCGGAATGCTGCGCCAGAAGGCATCCTCATAGTTTTCGCCGGACTGTACATCCAACGGGAGGAAGGTGCGGGCGGCGTCCAGGTCGGAGACGAAATAGTTCCAGTGAATGTCTCCATTGGGCTGCCTCCAGGCTTTGGTAAACCCAAACAGGCAGTTCGCGCCCCGGATGACGTGCAGCAGGCGTTCTTCCGCCCGCTTGATCTCCGTGATATTGCGATTGATCCCAACCAGACCGATGATGGCGCCCTGGCTGTCATGCAGCGGGACTTTGGTCATCAGCAGCCATTCTTCGCCGTCCTTGCGCCGCAGTTCGCGGGTGACGGTTTTGCCGCTGCGCATCAATTCCTGTTCTTCGTCAAAGTACTCCTGGGCGAGTTCGCCGGGCATGAAGTCAAAATCGGTTTTGCCCAGCAGGGCACTTACCAATCCTAGTTCAAAACCCGCTGCTCCTGCTGTGTTGGCGAGCAGGAAGCGGCCTTTACGATCCTTGACGTAGATGTGATCGGGCAGGTTGTCGATCAGAGTGCGCATCATATTGCGTTCTTCACGCAGTTCCGATTCGACGCGCTGGCGCTGGTCCACCTGATCTTTCAGCCGCAGGTTCACCTCCAGGAGTTCCTGGGTGCGCTGACCGACGCGCCGTTCCAGTTCAGCTGCATGGCGTTGTACTGCTTCGTAGAGCATCGCATTGCGCAGCGCGATGCTGGCCTGATCGGCGAACGCTTTCAGGTAACTGGCCTGTTCGGAGGTAAAGGCCTCTACCGCCGCCGCATCCAGGTTGATGAACCCGATGACGTGCTGATCGGCCACAATCGGCGCACCGAGAAACGACCGAATCCAGGCCGTGTCCTTGCTGACCTGCCAGTAGGGGGAATCGTGTGTGTCGGGGATCAGCAGCGGCTGCCGATGCTTCATCATCCACTGCGCCGCGCCCAGTTCGTTGAGCGCCCAGCCCGGCGAAGTCCACGCCGAACTTTCCTCAAACCACTGATAGCCGCGCCGCCCCATAATCCGTGCGCGTTGATTTTCCACCAGCATGATATTGGCCGCCTCGCTGGACAGCACCCGGTTCAGATGCTCCAGCAGGCGATCCACCACTTCGCTGACGTTCAGGCTGGCGCTGAGCGCGGCGGCCACGCCGGTGAGCGCTTCCATCAGGCGGCGCTGCTCTGCGGCATCATCCTCCGCCTGTTTGCGCTGGCGGATGTCCCGCACAAAGCTCAGCACTGCCTTGCGCCCGTCATAGTCGATAATGCGGCTGCTGACCTCAACCGGGATCAGGCGGCTGGTACGGGTGCGGAACATTTTCTCAAAGATGAAGTGGCCTTTGGTCGTCAGTTCCCGCGCCACCATCTGTGATGTGTCTTCGCCGATGCCGCTGTCAAATTCATCGTAGCGCATCGACAGCAGTTCCATGCGCGAATAGCCGAACAGCTTGGAGGACTGACGGTTGGCATCCAGGATGCGCCCGGTGTTCAGTTCCACCACCAGAATCGCGTCGTTGACCGAATCAAACAGGCGACCGCCGAAAGACTGCTGTGCAGGAGCGTTTGAGGAAAGAAGCTGCTGCACCCGCCACAGCAGAATGGAAGGCTGCACCGGACGCACCAGACAGTCATCCGCGCCTGCTGAACGCGCTCGCTGAATCGCATCTTCAGCATTGGGGACGATCAGGATGACTGGAACGCGGGAGAGCGCCTTCAAGCGGGCACACAGCGCATAGCCGTCCGCAATATCGACATCCAGCACCACCACATGCGGCTGCGCCTCACCCAGGCGTTCCAGCAGCGCACGCTGGGTGCGGACGCTGGTCACGGTGTGTCCGGCGTGCTGGAGGGCGCTGCGCAGGCTGTGGCGCGACTCTTTGTCAAGATCGGCGAGAAGGATGGAAGCCGCGTTCGCGATGGACATCATAAAAAAGACTCGTCAATGAAAGTGCTTCTCCTTCATTATGTTGGAAACGAAACAGCCCCGCAAGTGGGGCTGTCCGGTAGAATCCTGTTATGTTCTTACGCGAATTCAAACTGTTTTCAAGTATTTGTTATCCCAGCGCCGCCGCCGCCAGTCCTACTCCGTCGTGAACGCCGTGCCGTGTCAAAAAGCGCTGCATCCGTTCCAGCGCAGTTTCAATCGTCTCATAGCTGGCCGTGTAGCTGGCGCGGATGAAGCCATCGCCGCTTATTCCAAACGCGCTGCCGGGGATGACCGCGACCCGTTCCTCATGCAGCAGCCTTTCGCAGAACGTCTCATCACTCATGCCTGTCGTCGCAATCGACGGGAAGGCATAAAACGCACCCTTCGGCTCGAAGCAGGGCAGCCCAAGCTGATTGAACCCGTCCACGATCAGGCGACGGCGGCGGTCATAATCCGCCCGCATGTGCTGTACGTCGTCCTCGCCGTGCAGAAGTGCCTGCACCGCCGCGACCTGTCCCATCGTCGGTGCGGACATAATCAGATATTGATGCAGCTTGCGCATGGCGTTCATGATTTCCGGCGTGGAGCAGGCATAGCCGATGCGCCAGCCCGTCATGGCGAACGATTTGCTCATCCCGCTCAGCAGAATGGTGCGCTCCATCATCCCCGGCAGGCTGGCGAAGTTGACATGCTGATGATCGCCGTAGATCAGGCGCTCGTAGATTTCGTCCGAGATCACGACCAGATCATACTTTTCCGCCACTGCCGCGATTTCCAGCATTCGCTCGCGCGTCAGCACTGCGCCTGTGGGGTTGTTGGGATAGCTGATGAGGATGGCCTTGGTGCGCGGGGAGACGTAGCGCTCCAGCGTTTCGCCCGTGACCTGAAAGCCGTCCTCGACGCGCGTGGGCACCATGACGGCCACGCCGCCCGCCATTTCTACCGAAGCAGCATTGGCGACGAAACACGGCTCCACCACCAGCACTTCATCGCCGGGGTTGAGGATGGCCTTCATCGCCAGCCACAGCGCTTCGCTCACGCCCACCGTGACCAGGATTTGATCTTCTGGTGCGTAGTGGACTCCATACAAGCGCTGGATGTAAGCGCTGATGGCCTCGCGCAGTTCAATCGTGCCGGAGTTGGAGGTATAGGCGGTCTGCCCGGCACGCAGCGAATCGACGGCAGCCTCGGTGATGTGACCGGGCGTGGCGAAATCGGGTTCGCCGATCCCCAGCGTGACCACATCGTCCATCGTCGCGGCGATGTCAAAATACTTGCGAATGCCCGAAGGCGGCAGCCGTTTGACGTTCTGGGCAATAAAACTACGCATCATCCACCTGACCTTAGTTCAGAAGCAAAACCATTTTGTTAGGACTTACACACTTAAATCTTTGCCCTCACCCTAAATAG
>JANRLJ010000050.1:0-9471 GCA_033762735.1 bacterium
GTGCAGCAGAAAAATGAACCAGCTTTCTGGCGCGATCCCCGCTTTAACCAGCCCGACCAGCCGGTCGTGGGTGTGTGCTGGTATGAAGCGATGGCCTTTGCCCGCTGGCTGCGCGAACAGACGAAGCGGGCATGGCGGCTGCCCACTGAAGTCGAGTGGGAAGCGGCGGCGCGCGGTGCGGGGAATACTGCTCCGCTGATCGACCTGAGCCGTCTGAATTCCGCCGAACTCGGTTTGGGGCATCCCTGGGCGGTGCAGCATGGTGCGGTGTCCTGGTGCGGGGCGGTCAATCTGCTTGGCAACGTGTGGGAGTGGACATCGTCACGCTGGGGGCGCAACTGGCAGACGATGGACTACGGCTATCCCTACAGCCTGGCGGATGACCGCGAAAGCCCTGATGACAGTCATGCACGGGTGATGCGCGGCGGGAGCTGGTTCGATGCAGCGACCGAAGCCCAGCCCACCACCCGCGCCCGCTACCTGCCCGGCAGCCGGGCCAGCAATATCGGTTTTCGGCTGGCGCACAATGGGGCATAGGGCCATCATCGTTACGACATGGTTAAAGAATTATTTACGGTTTTAGAATGGTGCGACGAGCAATTTCCGGTTATGATTCCCAGAGGTTAAAAAACTGCAATATCCTTTGGGAAATCCCTTTCACTACCCCTTTCGGGCTGGCGTGAAAGCAAAATTGTCGCTTGAGGGCTAAAGGCGTGGCGTCCAACACAATTCGCGTTCTGCTCATCGATGATGACCGGAACTACTATACCCTGACCAACCAGATGTTGGCGCACACTCAGCAGAATTTTGTGCTGGAATGGGTGGAAACGTATGCCGCCGGGATAGAAAAACTCCGGCAGGGCGAATATCAGGTTTACCTGATCGACTATCGTCTGAGCGGCGAACAGAACGGCATCGACCTGGTTCGTGCTGCGGTGGCTGAAGGTATCAATGCACCCATGATTCTGCTGACCGGCCAGGGCGATCATGATATTGATCTGCATGCGCTTAAAGCAGGCGCGGCAGACTACATCGATAAGGCGCAGCTCAAGCCCGTGCTGCTGGAACGGTCGATCCGCTACGCGCTGGAACGCGACCGTTTCATCAAGGAAGTGTATGAAGGCGAGGCACGCTATCGTCGGCTGCTGGATGAAGCCTCTGACGGCATCATCATCGGCGACAACGCAGGCAGAATCGTGTATATCAACAGCACAGCGCGGGGGATGCTTGGCTACCCGGTGGCACACTCGCTGGGGATGCTCAACGGTGCGCCTGATCTGCTCCACACCCGTGACCTGATACACCCCTCTGACCCGCACAAAGCCCCGCTGGATGCAGCCCAGCCGGACAGCCTGCTCAGCGAACGGGTACTCAAACGCGCCAACGGTGCCCCGCTGAATGTCGAAGTCAGCGCCACAATCATCGACGCCGACCGCCGCCAGTTCATCGTGCGCGACATCACCCCGCGCAAGCAGATGGAAGCCGAGCGCGAAAAGCACATTCAGCAGCTGACCATCCTGCGCCAGATCGACGATGAACTGAGCCAGATGAGCAGCGTAGAGCTGGTGCTGGCGCTGGCGCTGGATGCCGCCGTGCGCCTGAGCGGGGCGGACGCGGGCTTCATCGGCCTGATGGAGAACAATCAGGTGTGGGTGAAGCAGGCTATCGGGCGCTATACTGAGATCGCGCTGGATACGCCGCTGCCCGAATCGCCCCTCATCCGCGAACTGATCGACACCCAGGAAGCGCGTTTCTTCCCGGCACAGCCCGGCGAAGGCCCACACGGGCAGATGATCTTCCCGCTGAACTCGTATGAGCGGCTGGTGGGTGTGCTCAATCTGGAAACGCACCGCCCCGAACGCTTCACGCAGGAAACGTTCGATTTCATCAAGCTGATCGCCACCCGCGTGGCCGTCTCTACCGAGAATGCGCAGCTTTATAAACTGGCGCAGGATCAGCTTTCCCGCCTGACCGATCTCTATGAGCAGGTCAAGGGGCTGGAACAGCTTAAGACCGACATGATCCGCATCGCCGCCCATGACCTCCGCAACCCGGTCAGCGTGATCGTGGGCTACACCGAACTGCTGCGCTGGAATCTGGGCGACAACCTTACCCAGAAGCAGGAACACTTCCTGGCCTCCATCGAACGCGCCGCCAAGCGCATGGAAAAAATCACCACCGACATCCTCAGCCTGGAGCGGATTGAAAACATTCAGGCCGACAAGCGCGAGACGATTGACCTCAACGCCGTGCTGACGGAAGTCTTCCACGATTATGAGTTACAGGCACAGCAGAAAAAGCAGCAGTTGACCCTCAACCTCCCGCAGGCGACGCTGTATGTGGAAGCGGACAGCGCCCAACTGCGCGAAGCCATGGCAAACCTCGTCAGCAACGCCATCAAGTACACGCCCGAAAGCGGGACGGTGACGATTTCGCTGGCGGCGGAGAGTGGCAAAGCGGTGTTCAAGGTGGTGGATACTGGCTTCGGCATCCCCGACGACCAGAAGGCCGGGCTGTTCAAGCCGTTCTACCGTGCCCAAAGTGAGGAAACCGCCACCATTGAGGGGACAGGGCTGGGGCTGCATCTGGTCAAGAACATCGTCGAACGCTACGACGGCGAGATGATCTTCACCAGCACCTACGGCACAGGCAGCACCTTCGGTTTCCGAATGCCGGGCAGGGCCGTCAGTGCAGAGGCGAAAGTACCGAGTCCAGAGTCCAAAGTGCCGAGTACCGAGTCGGGCGCTTCGGGGGTTGAGCCGAAAGCAGCAAGTGAAAAGTAGGGACAGGGTTCGCCCTGTCCTAAGCCCCTATTCGGTTTTAACCCTGCCTACTCGCCCTCTCCTCTGCTATAGTTATGTGCACACACCAACCCTCCATTTACCCTGCACTTACCTCCGGCTTAACTTAGAAACCGATTAGCACTCACATAAGAACACTGCTAGAAAAAGAAACCACTTCTTGACGCTGCCGCACGGCTCATGATAGACTCACGTCGAAAATTAGCAGTCAGGCATTGTAACTGCTAAAAATTCGCCCAATCCAAAACAACTTTGCTAGGGAGGCATCTCAACAATGGCTGTGAACATTCGTCCTCTGGGTGATCGTCTGCTGGTGGAACCCATCGAACAGGAAGAAACCATCGCGGGCGGTCTGCTTCTGCCGGAAACGGCCAAGGAAAAGCCGCAGCGTGGTAAGGTGCTGGCTGCTGGCGCTGGCCGCCACGACGAAGACGGCGAACGCATCCCGATGGATGTGAAGGTTGGCGACACCATCCTCTTCGCCAAGTACGCCGGGACCGAAATCAAACTGAACGGCAGCAAGCTCCTCATTATGAAGGAAACTGACGTTCTGGGCGTGATCGAAGAACAATAAAGCCCGCCGCTGTATCGCAATCAGGCAGCACCTGTTTCAGTTTCATAGAACAAATCGAACGACCATAACTCAACATTTAGAGGTGAAAGACCTATGCCCAAGCAACTCGTTTTCCGCGAAGAAGCCCGCCGCAAGCTGCTGAATGGCGTTGACGCCGTCGCCAATGCGGTCAGCACCACCCTCGGCCCCAAGGGGCGCAACGTCGCGCTCGACAAGAAGTTCGGCGCACCCACCGTCACCCATGACGGCGTGACCGTTGCGAAGGAAATCGAACTCGAAGACCCGTATGAGAACATGGGTGCGCAGCTCCTCAAGGAAGCCGCGACCAAGACCAACGACATCGCGGGTGACGGCACCACCACCGCGACCGTGCTGGCGCAGGCCATCGTGACCGAAGGCCTCAAGAACGTGGCTGCTGGCGCGAACCCCATGCTGCTCAAGCGTGGTATCCTGGCCGCCGCCGAAGTCGTCGCTAAGAACATCCTCCAGCAGGCGACCCCCATCGAAACCAAAGAAGAAATTGCCAATGTCGCCAGCGTCAGCGCCCAGGACGCCGAAATCGGCAACCTGATCGCCGAGGTCATGGACAAGGTCGGCAAGGACGGCGTGGTTACGGTAGAAGAGTCGCGCGGTCTGGAATTCGAGACCGAATATGTCGAGGGGATGCAGTTCGACCGCGGCTACATCAGCCCCTACTTCATCACCAGCCCCGAAAGCATGGAAGCCGTCATCAACGAGCCGTACATCCTGATCTACGACAAGAAGATCAGCGCGGCGCAGGACATCGTCCCCGTGTTGGAAAAGCTGGTGCAGATCGGCAAGCGCGACCTGGTCATCATCTCTGAAGACGTGGACGGTGAAGCGCTGGCGACGCTGGTGCTGAACAAGCTGCGCGGGATGCTGAACGTGCTGGCGATCAAGGCTCCCGGCTTCGGAGATCGCCGCAAGGCCATGCTGCGCGACATCGCCATTCTGACCGGCGGCACGGTCATCAGCGAAGAAACCGGTCGCAAGCTGGAAACCGTCACGCTGCAAGACCTGGGCCGTGCGGGCAAGGTCGTCAGCGATAAGGAAAACACCGTGATCGTGGACGGTGCGGGTGATGAAAGCGGCATCAAGGGTCGCATCGAAGAAATCCGCAAGGAAATCGACCTCTCCACCAGCGACTATGACAAGGAAAAGCTCCAGGAACGTCTGGCGAAGCTGAGCGGCGGCGTGGCGGTGATTCGCGTCGGCGCGGCCACCGAAACCGAACTGAAGGAAAAGAAGCACCGTGTGGAAGACGCGCTGAGCGCCGCGCGTGCCTCGGTTGAAGAAGGTGTCGTGCCCGGTGGTGGTGTCGCCCTGATTAATGCCGTGACCGCACTGCTGGCTTTCAAGCTGAGCAACGACGACGAAAACACCGGTGTGGTCATCCTGCGCAAGGCGCTGGAAGCCCCGATGCGCAAGATCGCGGCCAACGCAGGTGAAGACGGCGCGGTCATCATCGACAACGTCCGCCGCATCCAGAAGCAGAAGAAGAACCACCGCATCGGCTACAACGTCATGAGCGGCGAATATGTGGACATGATCGAAGCCGGCATCCCCGATCCGGCGAAGGTGACACGCGGGGCAGTCGAAAACGCTGCCTCCATCGCCAGCATGATCCTGACCACCGAAGCCCTCATCACCGACGTGCCGGAAGAAAACAAGGGCGGCGGCGCCCCCCAGATGCCCGAATATTAAGCAGCAGTGTAGGGACAAGGCATGCCTTGTCCTCATAAAAGCTGTCCATCAAAAAAGGGCGATCTCACACGAGGTCGCCCTTTTGAATTACGCTCGTTTTCTCGCCTGCACCCAGGATCAGGGCAGGTTGAATGGGTCGGACACCTGATAGCCGTTGTTCACCGGACCGCCCGTGCTGAAGCCGCCCGGCCCCGCTGCCTGCACCGCGACGTAAAGCTGCGTACCCGCCGGGATGTTCAGTGTATTACGCAGCAGAGTCAGGTTGCAGTCGGCATACTGGTACGAACACCCCAGTTGCAGCGAGGAGTGCCACTGTAAATAGTAGGTCTGCGCTGCGCCTGCCGTCCCCACCCACACCGAATACCAGGTCGTCCCCGGCGGTGCGTCCCAACTGGCGAAAATGGCGTCAATGTTCGCGCTGGCCGTCAGCCCTGTCACCAGCGCAGGCACGGAAAAGTTCAGCACGAAATCGCCCGCTTCGGCTGTATTGGCGGGAGCAGTGGGGCCGTTGTAGCCGTTGAGGAACGGCCCGCCCCGGCTCACCTCGCCCGCGCCTTCTGCACCGATAAAGACGGAGTAGCTCCCGTTTGCCAGCGTCAGCGTCGGTGTCACGCTGCATGTGCCGCCGCTGCACACTTCGCCCTTGTTGTGCCAGACGTTGTACACCCACTGGCTGGTCGTCCAGTTGTAAATGACAAGGTGGTAACGGGTGGTATTGGCGCCGTCATTCCAGTAGACCGTCGGATGCCCATCATTCGGGCTGACGTTCAGCCCTGTCGGCAGCGCCGGGTCGGGCAGGGTATCCACACGGAACGGGCCGCCTTCCCAGCCGTTATTGTACTGCCCGCCCACGCTCAGGCCACCGGGAGCGGTACTCTGGATGAACAGATAGTAGTCGGTGTTATCGAGCAGATCGAGCGGCACCTGAAAGCTGCATGTGGTTGAGTTGGCACTGCCGCAGCGCTGGACGCGGGTGTGCTGCTGGAAATAGGTCGGCGTGTAGTTGCCCGCGTCGAACTGGGCTTTGGGCGCGATGTAGAGGTTAAAGGCGGTGGTGTATAGGGCATCCCCCGTCAAAGTCCAGTTGAACGTCGGGCGCAGATTGTTCACACTCGTCGGCACGGTCAGCGTCACGGGCGCGGGCGGGGGCGCGTTCAGTGTGAAACTGAAGGGGGCACTCCACGCACCAGCAGAGGGACGCACATAAACGATATGGGTGCCATTGGCTAACCGGGCGGTTTCGGCAGCGGGCGTCTGTGTCACAGGGTCAAGCTCGCAGGTTTCGATGGCGCAGTAACTCGCGCTGGAAAGGAAGGTCAGGTAGAAAACAGGCGCTGCCATGTTATCGGCGCGAAACACGGCGAGGTCATAGCTTGTGGCACCCATGTGAGTCCAGCGATAACGAGGATTGCCCCCCACCGTCGTGATCGTCCCGGTAGGCACAAGCAGCGTGAGGGCGGCGGGCTGAAGGACTTCCACCGCGCCGATGTCGCAGGCTGCCCCCTGTGGCCGGGCGACGCCGCGCTGATCGGTGGATGGACAGCCCTGGGTGAAGGCATTCAGGGCGGGGCTGTTAGCAGCAGGGAAGAACGTTTGAGTGCCGCCGCCGTTGTCGGCTAAAGGCCCCAGCAGGGGATCGGCTACAACGCCACCTGCCTCACCACAGCGTGCCGGGAACATCAGATTACCGATGCCGCTTACTGCACCCACGCAATCGCCGTTGCGAATAATGCTGCTGTTTAGTGACAGTGAAGGCGCACTGTTTGTGACAAAAATCGTGCCGCCGTTGGTGGCACTGTTGTTGACAAAGGTGCTGGATTGAATAGTCGTCGTGCCAGCATTGGAAACTGCACCCCCAAAATTGGCCGAGTTGCCGGAAAAGGTGCTGTTTGTGATGATTAAACTGCCATTCCCGTTGAAAATTGCGCCACCAGCGACGTTATGAGTGTTGTCCTTGAAGGTACTGGCAGTGATCTGCGCTGTCCCACTTTCGATGTAGATTGTGCCTCCGTCTCCGCCGATACTCCCACCCTGGTTACTGTCAAATGTGCTCGTGTTGATGAACAGCGTCCCAGCATTGTATATGGCCGAGCCGTTGATCTGCGACCGATTGAGGAAAAAGGTGCTGGCGTTTATCGTCAGCGTTGATGTCGTGCTGACGTGAACTGCGCCACCCTCACCGGCGAAACCTTGTGTAAGGGTAAGGCTGTTGAGCGTAAGATTGCCACCCGGCATCACCTGGAGAATACGTACAAATTGATTTCCGTTGAGTACAATGGATCGTCCGCTGCCGTCAATCGTCATGGTGCTGTCAACGCCGAGCGTAGAGGTCAGTGGGATTGTGCCGCTCACTCCGAAAGTAATGGTATTCGCGCCGGGGTTGGCGTTTGCGTCGGTGATGGCCTGCCGCAGCGACCCTGCGCCGCTGTCGTTCAGGTTGGTGACGGTATAGGTGGCGGCCTGGGCGGGCTGCGGAACAAGCAACGCTCCGATCAGTACCGACAGCATCAGGAGGAACGGAACGGGAAAAGCTCTCGTGGAATGATACAGCATAAGGACTCCTTCAATGAAATACGATTAGAGAGCGGTTATCAAGCGACTATAAAGCAGCAATAAGGACTGCTGTCAGATTGTGTTCATTGTAAGGGCAGCGGGGGCATGGTTCGCATAAAGACGTGTAAAAAATTGTAAAAAAGAGGGTGCCTCCAGGCGAGACACCCTCAAAAGTTACCTGGTTTTGTCGTGGTGGTAGACGCTTACGGCACGTTGAACGGGTCAGACACCTGATAGCCGTTGCCCACCAGACCACCTGTTGTCGCGAAACCGCCCGGCCCAATGGACAGCACCGCGAAGTACAACTGTGTACCAGCGGGGATGCCCAGAGTGGATGCCGAGAAGCTGAAGGTGCAGGTGCCGCCCGTAGCGGTGCAGTTGAGCGTATTGGACGCTACGGGGAAGTAGAAGAAGGTCTGCGCCGCGCCCGCCGTACCGATCCACACGTAGTAGAAGGTCGTCCCTGCCGGAGCCGTCCAGGTCGCGGTGATATTGCCGCCCGTGACCGAAGCGGTCAGTCCTGTCACCAGCGGCGGCACGGTGAAGTTCAACACGAAATCACCCGGTTCATTGGTATCTGTCGGGTTGGTCGGGCCACCGAAGCCGTTATTGAACGGCCCGCCAGAACTGACCTCGCTACCGTTGATGCCGTTCACATAGGCCGAGTAGCTGCCGTTGATGAGGTACATGGTCGGGTCGGTGATGGTGCAGGTTGTGGCCGTGCAGGTAATATCGCTGCCTGTCTTGGTGTAGACCTTGTTCCACACGAACTGCCCGGTTGTCCAGTTGTAGAGCACCAGCGTGTGCTGGGTGGTGTTGGCGTCGGTGGAGAAGGTGATCGACGGTACGCCCTGATTCACCGTCACCGGTTGCAGCGTGGGAATAGCAGGATCTGTCACCAGATCGACGCGGAACTCGATCTCGACGAAGCCGTTGTTGAATTCCCCGCCCTGGCTGATTCCGCCCGGCCCGCCGGACAGCAGGAAGGCATAGTAGGTGGTGTTATCGCGCAGCGCAACCGGGGGCACATACGAGCAGGTGGTGCTGGCCGCGCCGTCGCACAGTTCATAGCGATAGTACCAGCGCCCATCAATCGGCGTGTAGATGCCCGCGTCGAACAGCGCCTTCTCGAACAGGTAGACGAAAATGCCTGAAGCGTTGACCGCCGCACCTTGCAGCGTGAAGTTGATGGTCGGCTGGAGCGTGTTGGTCTGGGTGGCTGCTGCGGGTGTGATCAGCCCCGGCGGCGGCGCATTCAGCGTGAAGCGAGCCGGCCCGGCCCAGGTGCCATTGGCCTCGCGCACATAGACATCGTAGCTGCCGTTGTACAGACGCGCCAGTTCGTTGAAGGTCGGCTCGGTGGTCGGCTCCAGCGAGCAGGTCGCGCCGTCGCAGTAGGTGCTGGCCGCGATGTTCTGTACATACAGGACGAGCCGTGTGTAATCGCGCGTCCAGACCGCCAGTTCATAGGTCGCCGCGCCCGTGTTCGACCAGCTATAGGTCGGGTTGCCGTAGGCGTCGGTGATCGTCCCGGTCGGCGCGAGGATGGTCAGTTCGCTCGACACATCATCATCGGCGATTGTGACCGTCGCACTGATCGTCGCACCAAGCGTTACGCCTGGGCTGGTCGTCAGGGTGACGATGACCGTCTCGTTCGCTTCGGGCGTGTTGTCATCAATCGGCGTCACGTTGAGGGTGGCGCTGGTTTCACCGTTGGAGATGCTGACACTGGCCGGGAGCGCGGTGTAGTCGGTGCCGGAAGTGGCTGTGCCCGCGACGGTGAAGTTGATGGTAAGCGGGCTGCCTGTGTTGTTGGCC